>JAIOQZ010000040.1 GCA_021108395.1 Candidatus Cloacimonadota bacterium | reverse complement strand
ATGCCTTCAACCTGCTCGACGCCCGCGGCGTGATATCCGTCACCGAGCGCGCCGCGTACATCGGCCGCATCAGGACGATGGCGAAGGGGTGCGCGGAGGGGGTGGGGTGATTGATTTGCAGTTCTGGGGAATCATGTCACGTTTCATTAATCTGCATTATCCAAACTGGTTATTTATATGAATACTAGACTAAGCTATCTTTATCGAGATAGTTGCAACTACAAAAAGTTTAACGAAGTTATCATTGCAGGAATCATTGAAAAGGCTCAGTTAAATCCATGGCTGGAAGACAATGTGTATTTCATTCCTTCAGAAGTCGGTTTGAAGGATTTGCATGACAATCCGTGGACCATTTATGATCATACTTGGCACGAATTCAGGTGGGTAGAATTAACTGAAGATACTCCCACAGTTGAAATTGATGCCGAACAGTTTATAAAGAGTTTTATAGAGGCCAGTCGGAATGATTGGAATGTAATGGAACATCTTAAACATTTGGATTGCTTATGAGTCAAACCATCCGTAGAGCATGGACAAGAGAGGAGCTGATTCTAACGGTTGAGTTGTATTGCCTAACAACCTTTGGTAGGATAAACAATCGCAATAAAGACATTATCGCTTTGGCGGCGATGCTTGGAAGGACTCCAAGCTCTGTTAGTTATAAGATGGCTAACTTTGCTAGTATTGATCCAACACTTGATAGAAAAGGAGCTTCTCATGTAAGCAAGCTTGATATTGCAGTGTGGAACGAGTTTTTTCAGAACTGGAACGAGATGTTTCAAGAAAGTGAGAAGATAAGAAGAGTAATACTCCAAAATAGGAACAAAACAAAACTGGACATGGTGTTTGATAACAAACGTGGAAAAGACAAGTATGTTCAAACGAAATCACGAGTTAATCAAGATTTCTTTCGTCAGGTTATTTTGGCATCTTTCGATAATTGCTGCTGCATAACTGGATGCAGTATTACTGAACTACTTGTCGCAAGTCACATAGTTCCTTGGTCCGTGGACAAACAGAATCGCTTGAATCCATGTAATGGTCTGTGTATGAACGCCCTACATGACAAGGCATTTGATATCGGGTTGCTGACTATCGATCAGGATTATCGAGTTGTTGTTTCGGGTTGGGTAGAAAAGAGCGGTTTAAATTCGTTTATCCAAGAGACATTTCTAAAATACAGTGGACAACAGATTCATCTTCCTACAAGGTTCATACCGGATCGGAGCTTCTTAGAATATCATCGCACACACATTTTTCAAACAAGTTAACCCTACTCCACCCCTTCCTTCCAGTCCTTGATCCACAAACCGGCGAGCAGGCCGTCGTTGTCCATTACCACGCGCACCTCTGGCCGTGCGCCCTTGCTGAAATCACCCCGGAAACGGTAGATGCGCATGTTCAAGCCGTCGCGGGAGGCCCATGTATGCACGTATTCCATGCCCTGAAAATCGCCGTAGAGATCGAGAATCTGCTTCCAGGCGATAACCTGCTCGCCCGGAGTGAAGCTATGGCGCATTCTCGCGGTGGCTTCGTCGCCCAGCGGATAGAACTGCGAGGCCTGCATCTTGAGGATGAGGTCGTTGGCAATCTGCGTTGCATGGGCTATCTCGGTATCTTTCACCTCGCTCTGCGTCAGCTTCACATAGCGCTTGGCGCAACCAGCAAGCATCACTATGGCCACCAGGGCCAGCACAAAGTATGTACGTCTGGGCATGAGTCCTCCCTGTAGGGTTCTATCGGCAATATGTCCTGTTTGGCGCAAAAGTCAAGCTGTTTATCCCAGCCGGCCACGTTTGACCAGGTAGTGCAGCAGGCAATCCTCGAAAGGCGTCTGCGTGTTGATGGCGTTATAGTCGATGAGACGCTCGCGGCAACGGTCTCGCAAAGTGGTCTCGGCCTCGGCGAAGGCGGCCTTGTAATCGGCGCGAATCTGCCAGGGCGAGACGGTGAGACGCTCGCCTGTCTCGGCATCCTCGAACTCGGTGTCGCGGGGGAAGTCGAAGGCGAGCTCCTGTGGGTCGCGCAGGTGAAACACGATGACCTCGTGCCCCGCATGACGGAAATGCGACAACCCCGAGATAATCTCGTCCGGCTCGTCCAGCAGATCGCTGACGAGAATGACCAGTCCGCGCTTGCGTATGCGCTCCGCCAGCGAGTGCAATACGCTGGCCGTACGGGTACGGTCGGCGGGGCGCAAGGCAAAAAGCTCTTTGAATACCTCGTTGAGGTAGGTTCGCAGGGCGCGGGGCGGCATGTAGGAAGTGACGTGGTCGGTGAAGGTGAGCAGGCCGATTGCATCCTGCTGGCCGACCATGAGCCACGCGAGAGCCGAAGCGAGAGCTTTGGCGTATTCGAGCTTGCTCACGCCGTGCGAGTCGTAGCCCATCGAGGCGCTGTGGTCAACCACGATGTGGCACTTAAGGTTGGTCTCTTCCTCGAATCGCTTGATGTAGTACCGCTCGGTCTTGGCGAACAATTTCCAGTCGAGGTGACGAATCGAGTCGCCGGGGTTGTACTGGCGGTGGTCGGAGAACTCGACGGAGAAGCCGTGGTATGGCGACTTATGCAGGCCAACCATGAATCCCTCGACGATGAGCCTGGCGCGCAGGCGGAATTTGTCGGCGCGGGCGAGAAACTCGTCCGAAAGATACGGCGACAGGCTCACGCGGTGGCGCCCTTCCTTCTCAACCTGGCCAGCATGATGAAATAGACGATCCAGAACACGATGGACGGCAATAGCTGAATGCGGTCGAGCCGCAGCCACAGGCCGTGCTCCATGCGCCAGGTTTCGATTTCATGCTGGGCAAACATGCTTTCGCTGCGCAGCGTAGCGATGTAGCCCTCGTCAATGACGGTAAGGTCGCGGTCGGCGAGGCTCTGTTCGAGCGCTTCGAGCCGGACCTGCTGCTCGACCAGCAGCGGACGCTGGGCCAGGCGCAGGGCGGCGGTGTCCACGAGCGTTGTCAGCAGGGCGGCCAGTAGGGGCAGTCCCAGCAACAGCAACAAGCGTTTGGCGTGTCTCATAGTGTCACTCCCCTTCAGTAGTGTTTTCATCATGTGGCTTAAATCCGCGCAGGATGGCCCATGGGAAAATGACCAGGTAAACCAGCGCCAGCAGCAACGGGCTGAGTGTCTTGTCGCCTGTCCCCATGACGATGAACGCCACAACCATGAGCACGATGCCGGCGATGAGCAGAATCCAGTTGATCTTGTCGAAGTGGAAGCGGTTCATGCGAGTCTCCTAAAAACTGAACTGGTAGGAAATCATGACGGCGCGGTCGAGGCCGACGGTGCCCGGGCTGTTTTCGAGCAGGTCATAGGCCAGAACCCGCAGATCGATGGCATCGGTGAAGCGGATGCTGACACCGGCGTTGAGATAGCCTTTGCCGGCGCCGTAGAGCTGGTCATTCTCGACGTCCACGCGGTCGTCGTTGTCATTGAGCGCAAGGTCGTATTCGCACATGAACGTAACCTGGCTGCCTATCGACTTGTCGATGCCGAGCCAGAGGTTGATGTCCTTGTCCTCGTCGGCAGTTTCGAGGCTGAAGTTGATGCCGGCGTGCAGGCCAAGATTGCCCATGAACAGAAAATTGCGGCTGCCGGCCACATAGAAGCCCTTCGATTTGATGTCATAGCGGTCTGTGTCGCCGTGCCAGATGCCGTGTCCCTGTGAGTCGAAGCCCACCACCACGGCAGGATATTTGGGCCCTTCGTCGATGATGCGGAAGCGCGCCCTGAACTCGACACGGTCATGCCAGATAGGCTCGGCGTTGCCCACCACGTTCTCGCCGCCATAGCTCACGCCGAACATGAAACGAGGAAACAACCCCACTTCGGCGCCGGTGAGCAGACCGTTGTTGCGATATACTTTGGAATAGACAACCGCCTCGCCACGCTGGAGTACGCCTGCTGTGGGGGCGTCAACCAGTTGTCTCAGCTCAAAGGCCGACAGCGGCAGTATCGCCGCCAGCAGCAGCAGAATCGTCAGGTGTCGTTTCATAGGCGTCAGCCTCCTGTTTCAGTCGGAAAGTTCGTGCAATTAGTTCCAGCTCCACAAGCGGGGGGAGCTTTTTTCCCTCGGGATAGAAAACTGAGGTGTCAACCAGGTATGCGCGGCCAGTGTCATCGTCATAGAATCCCCAGCTCTGAAAGGCCCCGCCGGTGATGGTCTCGTCGTTTATCCAGTGGCCGTTCATCTGCCAGGCGTCCTGCTCGGCAAACCGGTTCTTGCGCAGCCGCGGGCTTTGCGTGGGCAATATCTTCTCGCCGGCGAAGTATTCCGCTCCGATATAGTTTCGCGCCTGCTTCATCCAGGCTTTCATGTCGGCAGGCCTTGCCGTCTGCTCGAACCAGACGGCGAGATAGCGTTCGGGCGCGTCTCCCACCTGAAGAAAGTAGCAGGCGAAGTTGTCGGCCAGGTTTTGCTTGTAGATCACATAGTTGTCGGGCAGGTCGAGCGTCCAGGGCCAGTCGGCGAAGAATACGTCGGCATCGTAAGTGTTATAGAGATAGACGTGTGTACGAAGGCGGTCATAGAACTGCTGTCGGAAGGTGTCGAACAGCTTTGCGGACTGGCGATGGTTGAACTCGGTAAGGTTCTGCTGCGTCTCCGAGAGAAAGAACACGGCAATCTGGCCTTTGGCCCATTGGTCGTTCTTGCTATAGACACCCTCGCCAAGCCGCTTCACCTGTTCCTCTACATCCGCCCCCAGCGATTCCTGCATGAACTCGGTGACGGCGTTCTCGCTGTCGAGTGACCCCAGGAACAGCAGGTTGTCGAAACGGAAGTAATCCTCGAAGTGCTCCATATCTGCGCGTTTGAGCTTGAACCACTGCTCGTTCTGCGTAGTATAGATGTCCCGCGCCAGCATACGATGCAGGTCGATTTCCGCCTCGGCCCACACCTCATCGGAGGCGAACACATAGATGATCTGCGGGTGCCCCCACGACAGCGGCAGCTTCCTGGCCTGCCCGCATCCGGTGAGTGCAAACACGAGTATAAGCGTCAGGGCAACGGTGTTCATGTTGCGCATCAGGTTTCCTTGTTGGTCGCTCGCAGAAAGTTCATCCCCGAAAGCACGGTGACTGCCGCCACGATCCAGAAGTATATGCGGATGGCGAGACGAACGCCGGAATCGCTGCCCTGTAAGGCCTCCCACCAGGGGAGCGCCGCGAACCAGGCCAGCGCCGCCACGCCGCCTGCCATTTGCAGCACGGTCTTCAGCTTGCCCCAGATATTGGCCGCCACGACGATGCCACGGCTCGCATACACCTTGCGCAGGATGGTGACAACCACCTCCCGCGCTACGATGATGGCCACCACCCATACGCTGATGGCGCTGAGCGGCGGCAGCATGAGCGCCGCCAGCACGGCGGTCACCAGCAGTTTGTCGGCCAGAGGGTCCATGAGCTTGCCGAAGTCGGAGATAATCCCGAATCGGCGCGCCAGGCTGCCGTCCAGCCAGTCGGTAATCGAAGCGATGACAAACACGGCCAACCCCAAAGGCAGGCCAGTGTGGTGCGGCTCGAAGAAAAACACCAGCCACACGAACACGGGCACCAGCACAATGCGAAAGATCGTCAGCGCGTTTGGTACATATTTCATCATATTCAGCTCATTTTTTCCTGTTGTGAAAACCAGCTCGTGAATATCGCCAGCGTCAGGCAACCTGCCTGCATGGCCAGCGTTTGCCAGGGCCATGTAATCTCGCCGAGTGTGTAGTAGGGATAGCCCACGAGCACTATAAGGCTAATGGTAGAGGGAAGCAGCAGGATGACAAGAGAATTTTTCCAATAAAGTCGGCGTCGGCGTTTCACATCGCCCCCGGAGCGGCGGACAATGCGCCAGTATTCATCCTGTTTGGCCTCGAAGACATGACGCAGCCCCACTGCCGCCAGCAGCGCCAGTGCGGCGAAGAAAGCCTCGTATAGAAGGCGGATGCGCCGCAGATGATGTATCTCTTCCCATCGCTGTGACCAGAATTCATCGTTGTAGCGGATAACCAGGTCCTGCCGGATAGCGTGGAGGCTGCTCCAGAGGCTGTCCCTGCCAGCCGCGTCGAACAGCGCGGGATGCACGGTGATGTTTACCAGGCCAGGCATCATGGTACCGGAGAGCAGCTCGCGTGAGCCGCTGCTCAGTGGCTGCCCGGCAGATTCTTCGAGCCGATCCAGCAATCGGTTCTTCACCTCGACTGGCAGTTCCAGCCGCAGCTCCTTCACCATGCTCAGACGGCGCACCGTGTTTGCGACAGCGCTCAGTTCGTCTTCGTCATCCGAGACAATGAGCACCGGAATGCCGCCCAGACGCTGCTGCACCTGACGGATGAGCGTTTCTTGCTTGAGACGCAATGTGTTCCACATGAGAAACACCAGCGCCAACACCAGTACCTGCAAGCCGATTCTATTGTGCATCGAGCGCCTCCAGCCGTCCACCCGAGATGTGATGAACAACATCGAAACCGGGCAGCGGACGCGACGCGGTGGCCAGCACAATGCTGCCGGCGCCTGCCGCGTGAGCGCAGATGGCCATAGCTTTGGCCAGGTTCTCGTCGTCAAAGTAATGGTCGATGTCATCGATAAGGATAATGTGGGGCAATTGCACGACCGCGCGAATCAATTCGACGAATTTGCCCGCCGAGTAGGAAAGGTATTCGGCCTTGCGCTTGAGCAAATCGGCGATGCTGGCAATGGCGCTGAGTTCCACCAGCCGTCCCTTGAGACGCTCCGAGGGACGCGGCAGCGGGATGAGCAGGTTTTGCCACACTGTCTCTGCCGGCAACAGATGCAGCGGCATATCCAGCAGGATGGTTTTACGGTCGCCGGCGGGTTCGCCTTTGATGGTGATGTCGCCGTCCCAAGCACGGTATTCCCCGCATATCGACTGTAGCAGAAGCGTTTTGCCCGTCCCGTTGGCGCCCACGAGAAGATACTTCGCTGCGGCGGGAAGCGAGAAATACTCGGCGCGCAACAAGTCGGTATCGCCAGAGTAGAGACGAAAATCAAGCAGTTCGAGCATTTGCGTGGCTCTGCCTGAGGCCGAACACGGCGGTGTGGCCTTTCGGTTGATGCTTCACGGTGAAAATGTCGAGCCTGCGCTGCCGGCAGACGCCGTGGAGTTCGTCACAGCGTGACTGCGGATAGAGCAGCCAGGCCTGGCCGCTCGGCGACAGCAAACGAGACAGCGCCGCAACGACGTCGTCCATGGTACAGGCCAGTTCGTGCCGAGCGAGGGCGCGGGCGTGGTCGAGGGGCAAGCGGCCCTGCGAGACGGGTATGTGAGGCGGATTGGCGGCAATAATGTGAAACTGTCGGGAAGAAACCCACGAGCGCAGGTCGGCGGTGTGCACCCGCAACGGCAGTCCCAGAGCGCCGGCGTTGCGACGGGCGATGTCTGCCAGATGGGGCTGTAGTTCGAGGCCGCTCACCCGCCATTGCGGCCGGGCAAGCTGTAGTTGCAGCGCGGCCAGACCGGCGCCGCATCCCAGCTCGAGTACGTCGCAGGGAAACTTTGGCGAGGCAGACAGCGCCACCTCGACCAGCAGCGCGGTGTCGGAGCAGGCGGCATGACCGGCCTGTTCCAGCCGCTGCTCTGTGCCGGGGAGTTTCAGGTTTGGTTTCATAGGCTTATGAGAGGTCGAGCATGCGCTGCACACTGACGAGGGCGCGGCGGGCTGTTTCCGGTTCGATGATAATCTCGTTTCGTTCTTCGAGCAGCGTGAGCAGAACATCGCGCATCGAGGTGCGTTTCATATTGATGCACACAGCCTTCTGGCTCAGCGCCTTGATGTTTTTGTGCGGATAAAGCTGCTGCAATTGTTTTACCAGTCCGGTCTCGGTGCCGATGATGAGATTGTCGTGGTTTTTGGCATAGTCGGCCATGCCCTTGGTCGAGGCGATGACGTCTGCCTGGCGGAACACTTCAGGGGGCGTCTCGGGGTGGACGATGAGCGTGTAGCCTGGCCAGCGGCGGCGGGCTTCTTCGATATTACGCAGGGTAATCTTGTGGTGGTGAACGTTGCAGTAGCCGTTCCAGGTGATTATCTTACGCCTCGTCTTCCAGGCGGCATACTGCCCCAGGTTCTGGTCGGGCACAAAGAGAATCGGTTTACCCTTTGGGATCGACTTGATGATTTTGATGACGTTGGACGAGGTGCAGCAGATGTCGCTTTCGGCTTTCACTTCTACGGTGCTGTTCACATAGCACACCACGACGGCGCCGGGGTGCTCGGCTTTGAACTGGCGCAGTTTCTCGGCTGTAATCATGTCGGCCATGGGGCAGCCGGCATCGGCGTGGCTCAACAGAACACGGCTGTCTGGATTGAGCAGCTTGGCGGTCTCGGCCATGAACCTGACGCCGCAGAACAGGATGATGGCGGCGTGGGCTTTCTCTGCCTGCTGGGCCAGTTGCAGCGAGTCACCGATGAAGTCGGCCACATGCTGCACAGGCAATATCTGATAGTTGTGCGCCAGGATGAGCGCCTGTTTCTCTTTCTTCAGTTTGTCGATCGATTCGACCATAACCTGGTCGGTTAACTGAGGCATACAAGAGTCTCCTTGATTCAGTGCTGTGTGTGCCCGAATCCGCCGTCGCTACGAGCGGTTTCATCCAGGCTGTCCACCTCAATCAGACGTATATTTTCGTGTCGGCTCACCACCATCTGCGCGATGCGCATGCTCGGCTCGACCGTGAACGGTTCATCGCCGAAATTGTAGAGGATAACGCCCACCTCGCCACGATAGTCGGCGTCGATGGTGCCGGGGCTGTTGAGCACCCCCACACGATGCTTGAGAGCGAGGCCGCTACGCGGGCGCACCTGCGCCTCATAGCCGGGCGGCAGGCTGATGGCGATGCCGGAGGGTATCAGCTTCACCTGCCCTGGCGGTATATCGAGCGGCGCCTCGAGGGCGGCGGCGAGATCCCAGCCGGCGGCGTGCTCGCTCATGCGGCGGGGCAGAATGGCCTGGGGCCGCAGGCGCTGCAACTTAACGTCAATGGCAGGCATAATCAGAAATCACGGGTGAAAACGAAGTCGGCCAACATGCGTAGCACCTCGGCTTCTTCGCCAAAAGGCGCCAGCAGATCCTTGGCCTCGTCGATGAGCTTGCGAGCCATCTCCCGCGACTCTTCGATTCCATAAACCGCTGGATAGGTGGCCTTGCTCACTTCGCGGTCTTTACCCACGCTTTTGCCCAGCTTCTTGGTGTCACCCTCGATGTCGAGGATGTCATCGATGATTTGGAAAGCGAGGCCGAGTTTGTCGCCGAACTGCTCCATGCGCAGGGTGTCTGTTTCGTTGGCCTTGCCCACATAGCAGCCAAAGCGAACGGCAAGGCGAATGAGACGGCCTGTTTTGTTCTCGTGAATGAACCGGAGCTGATTGCTGGTGACGTCTTTGCCCTCGCACTCGATGTCCATCATCTGCCCGGCGATGAGGCCATGGTCGCCGGCTTCCGCGGCCAGTTCCTTGATGAGCTTCAGCTTGAGGTCAACGGAGAGGTCGCAGGTACCCAGCATCTCGAAGGCGTAGGTGAGCAGGGCGTCGCCTGCCAGCAGGGCGAGATCGGGGCCATAGACAATGTGGCAGGTCTTGCGGCCGCGGCGGTATTCGTCGTTGTCAATCTCTGGCAAATCGTCGTGTACCAGGGTGTAGGTGTGCAGCAGTTCCACCGCCGCGCCAACCGGCCTGATGAGATCGATGTCATCGGAAAACAGCATGAACGTGCTGATGGTGAGATATGGACGCAGCCGCTTTCCACCGGCGAACAACGTATGCCGCACCGCCTTGTGGATTTCCTTGGGATATTCGTCCTTGCGCGGGAGGAAGCGGTCGAGCGTGATGTTAATCAGCTCTCGTTTTTCCCGCAGGTCTTTCTTCAGAAGCATCTTGTTCACGAGCTACTCCTTGGGGCTTTCGACTTTATCACCTGTTTCAGTTTGAGTTTCGTCGTTTTCCGGCTGGCGTTCGAGCTGAGTCTGTAGCTCCTCGAAACGCGCTTCGACTTCGGTCAGGCGGGCAGAGCACACATCGACAAGGCGCGTGCCCTCTTCAAACAGGCGCAGAATCTCATCGAGATCCTCGCCGCCTTGCTCCAGTTGATCCACCACCACCTCGAGGCGGCGCAGAGATTCCTCAAATTTCATGCTTTCTCCCCCAGGGTTACAACGGCCAGCAAGTCGCCCGAAGCCACAGCCACCTCGATGGTGGGATGCGTTGCCTCGTTGCTGATGCCCCGTGTTGCGGAACGCAGCAGGTTCTCGTTATGCAACGGCCAGCGCAAACCCTCTGTGGCGAGCACAAGCGCTTCATCAGACCACGGCAGCAACGATACAATCGCGCCTATGCCAACTGAAAGCCGCCAGTGGCCGTCAACAAGCCACACCCGCTGGTTGTCATTGCGTATATGTGCTTTTACGCCCAAGCTGCGAGCCACGAACAGCAGCGCGACAACGCCCAGCGCATGGTCAAACAGGCCACCCAGGTCGTTCAGCAGCGCCACTTCGGTGGCGCCGCGCTCTACGGCCAGTCGCAACGCCAGTTCGGCGTCGGTAAAGTCTTTGTCGGCAGGGTGCGCCAGCAACTGCGACTGCCCCTGCAAACGTTCCAGCACGTCATCTTGCACCGAATCCATGTCGCCAACAACGATGTCCGGCATGAAACCGGCGGCCAACAGGCAGTTTGCCCCGCTGTCGGCAGCGATGAGAAGGTCGTCGCTGCAACGGTCGGCCAGAAGGCGAGCAATATCAATGCGGCCATCACCGCAGACAATGAAAGCGCAGCAGGCAACGGGTTTCACTCCCATGCTCACTTGCCGCCTTCGGATTCATCGGTGGCGTCTATCGGAGGCAGGAAGTCCGGGTCGTAGTCGGAGGCGCCGCCTGCGTCGTCAAACAGGCCTTCTTCGAGCTGGCGGAGATTGTCGTCCTTGCGGACGCGCTCTTCCCAGTCCTCCATCAGTTTCAGCCGCACCTGCACCGAATCTATCTGCGCCGAGAGGCTGCCGACGCTTTGCCGCAGAAGCACGTTCTCCTGTTCCAGTTCAGCCATAGCGTCATCGCTGACGCTGTGCACCAGCAGCCACACAAACGAACCGCCCAGCGCGAGCAGAAAAAGCGCCGCCAGCGCCAGAAGCGCGAAAACGCTGCGCACCGAAAGACTCAGGCTGTGAGTTTTTTGCGAGTCGGTACCCGACCAACTGATGTGCCAGCGACGTTTTATGAGCATGGCCGTTCCTTCTCATTTTTACCATGAAATTCGCTTATGGGTTTATGTCAAGTATTTTCTTTACAGTCAGTTATGCTTGCCGAGGATGAACTATGGCAAATGGCGCTCGACATAGCTTAAACTATAGCCGTCGCGCTCTTTACTATCTCACTTTCATTTGCCTTTCTCTCCAGCCGAAAAGAAATCGTTGACAAGCCTCGGCTGATAAACTTGAACTTGCCCGAATTCGTAATCTCCGACCTTGAAAATGTGATCACTGATTCTCAATAAAAAGGAGTGGACATGAAGAAGATCAACCTCGAACTCGACAATCTTAACGATGTGTTCCCAGACGACTTTTCCCAAGAACAGATTGCCAAGGCAAAAACGCTGTTCCTCAAGCGGCTGGCAGACCTCGCGCACACCTTCTACGGCGGCAAGATTCAGACTGCGCCCAAGGCCTGCGTGCTCGGCTTCAACTGGTTCAACGTCTGGTACACCCCCGGTGTTTCCAAGGTGAGCACCAACATCCGCGAGGACAACGAGACTTCCTACACGCTCTCGAATCGCGGCAACCTCGTAGCGGTCGTCAGCGACTCGACCCGCGTGCTGGGCGACGGCGACTGCACACCCCCCGGCGGACTGGGCGTGATGGAGGGCAAGGCCTTCCTCATGAAGTACCTCGGCGGCGTTGACGGCATTGCGCTCTGCATCGACAGTAAGGACAAGGACGGCAACAACGACCCCGAAGCGATCATCGAATTCGTCAAGCGCGGCCAGCACAGTTGGGGCGCGGTGAACCTCGAGGACATCAGTCAGCCCAACTGCTACCGCGTACTCGACGTCCTGCGCGAGGAATGCGACATCCCCGTGTGGCACGACGACGCCCAGGGCACGGCCTGCGTCACCCTCGCCGGTCTCATCAACGCTCTCAAGCTCACCGGACGCGAGATTGGCAATACGAAAATCGCCTTCCTCGGCGCCGGCGCCAGCAACACCACCATCGCCCGCATCATCATCAAGGCGGGCGGCGACCCGAAGAAGATGATCCTGTGCGACTCGAAGGGCGGACTGCACATCGACCGCGAGGACATCAAGGCCGACAAGCGCTTCTATCGCAAGTGGGAGCTGTGCCAGAGCACCAACCCGGGCAAGGTGGACAACATCGTCGACGCCATCAAGGGCGCCGACGTGCTCATCTCACTCTCGAAGCCGGGTCCCGGTATGGTCAAGCCGGAGTGGATAAAGACGATGGCGCCCAAATCCATCGTGTTCGCCTGCGCCAACCCCGTGCCGGAGATATACCCCTACGCTGCGAAAGAGGCGGGAGCATACATCGTCGCCACCGGTCGCGGCGACTTCCCTAACCAGGTCAACAACAGCCTCGGTTTCCCCGGCATTCTAAAGGGCGCGCTCATGGTGCGCTCGAAGAAGGTGACCGACAACATGGCCATCGCCGCGGCGCGTTCGCTGGCGCGTTACGCCGAAGAGCGCGAGATGAGCCCCGATCACATCCTGCCCACCATGGACGACGCCGGCGTCTTTGCCTGCGAGGCGGCCGACGTGGCCATGCAGGCCATCGAGGACGGCGTGGCGCGCGTCATGATGACTCGCGACGAGGCTCTGGCCCGTGCGCAGAAGGACATCGACACCTCCCGCAGAATGGCCGACTGCCTGCGCGACAACGGTTTCATTGCCGAGCCGCCGCAGGAGATGCTCGACAGCGCCCTACAGTTCGCCATTGATGAAGTGAAGTAGGGAGATAATATGGCAGGCTGGGGTTGCCTGGCCTGCCTGACTTTGGGGCACTTGGAGAAAAAGATGACTACCGATCAATTGCATGCATTAATTCGTGATTTGTGTTCTTTGTCGCATGAGAACGAGACTGTTGAGTTCAAAAGTAATTATACTGAACCAAAGGAAATAGGAGAATACATATCAGCATTGTCTAATTCAGCGACATTAGTTGGGAAGTCTAAGGCGTATATTGTTTGGGGTATTGAGAACGTAACACATACAATTATCGGCTCAAAATTTCGTCCACGCAATGAGAAGGTAAAAAATGAAGAACTGGAAAACTGGCTTGCGAGGCAACTCGACCCAAACATACACTTTACAATTCACGAAACAGAGATTGAGAGCAAGCATATTGTTTTATTCAAAATCCCCGCAGCAACATATGCGCCAGTTGAATTCGATGAAGAAGCATATATAAGAGTTGGTTCTTGTAAGCAGAAACTTCGTAAACATCGTGAGAAGGAACGCGAACTATGGAGACTGTTTGACAAAACACCTTTTGAAAAACGCATTGCAGAACATGATGTCTCTTCAGATGATGTGATCCATTTGTTAGATTATCCTGGTTACTTCAAGCTACTTAGTGCTCCATTACCTGACAATAAAAGCTTGATATTAGAGCGACTTACTTCAGACAAGCTAATCAGTAAGTCAAGTGGTGATAAATACCACATTCTGAACTTGGGAGCGATTCTTATTGCCCAAGACCTGAATGAATTTGAATCTTTGACAAGGAAAGGTCTGCGTGTCATTCAATATAAGGGAGATGATAAGGTAGAGACAATTCGGGAACAAACTGGAAGAAAGGGCTACGCGATTGGATTTAAAAATGTTCTAACATACATCGATAATCGAATCCCAAGAAACGAACAAATTCGCGGTGCATTCAGGGAGGAAATATCACAATTCCCCCCTCTTGCGATTCGCGAACTCGTCGCCAATGCACTGATCCACCAAGATTTTAATGTTTCAGGAACTGGCCCGATGGTTGAAATATTTGAGAACAGATTGGAGATAGCAAATCCAGGCAAACCGTTGATTAATTCACTTAGGTTCATTGACGATCGACCTCAATCGAGAAACGAAAAATTAGCTTCGATGTTGCGCAAAATGAACATATGCGAGGAACGTGGAAGTGGATACAAGAAAGTATTCAAATATGTCGAACTTTTCCAGTTACCAGCTCCAGCCTTCCGCATAACAGAGAGCAGTACACTCGTAATCCTTTATGGTCCGCGAAGTCTGTCTGATATGGACAAGATGGAAAGAATCAAAGCTTGTTACTATCATGCATGTTTACTGTTTGTCACTGGGAAGCGTATGACAAATAGCTCTCTGAGGGAACGGCTTGGAATTGAAGGTGCAAAATATACTACTGCAAGCAATATTATCCGAGATACTATAGAAGAAGAGCTAATCAAACATCACAGTGGTATTAGAAAATCCGCATGCTATGTTCCCTTCTGGGAATAATCTTATGTCAGCCTATGTCAAAATCACACATACTCACCACTGATATTGAAAGTAGATAAACATGTATATTCTACTTACTAAAGAACATAATGGGTGCTGCCGCTTCGGGTACATATGTCAGCCTATGTCAAAGTCAGTAGCGTTTCGTTTTTATTGGGTACCAGTGATCAAGTATTTCGCCACTAATGTTAAGATGTTGATGGACGGTACCTGTGCCGATAGCATTATCTATAGACCTAATAGCTCAGTTTCTTCATGGAGGAAAATATGAAACTTTTTCTCGTCCCTCTAATCCTCCTCCTCCTCTTGGCCTGCGGCCAGGACGTGGAAGAGCGCACCCTGGCCGCCAGCAACCCGCAGGGCACAGTGGTGGTGGGCGTGCTGGCCAACCGCCACACGCCGTTCAAAGAGCAGGTGCTGCCAGCCCTGTACGAGAAGCTCGGCCGCAAATACACCCTCGACGTGCGCAACATCGAGGAGGAAACCGAGCTGCCCCCCGCCGACGCATACCTCATCATGGACGCGCTGTGGGTGGGCGGCAGGATGAACGACCGCGTTCGGGAGGCTTACGACAAACTGCCCGCCGAGAAAGTGGTGCTGTTCATCACCGCCGGCGATTCCGACGCCATCTTCCGCCACGCCAGTGTGGACGCGATAACCTCCGCCAGCGACGACTTCTGCGTTGATGAAGCAGTCGAAGCCCTGGCCGTGCGCCTGCGCGAGATATTGGAGCAATAAACACCTTCACAAAGTGCCACTCATCGCAATTCTTTATCGTCCCCCCGCAGGTCGGCCGCTTCTTCTGCTCCGGCAGCTCTATCGGCTTCACTGTGTAGTTCAGGCGTTTGTCTGCCTCTGTCAGGTCAACTTCGGACATATGCCGACGTACAAGCTCAACGGTCTCGCGCCACAAAGCGTCGAGGATATCGAGGGCGGCGTACTGCTCGCTTTGCATGGCGGTGTTCATGCGATTCAATAAATCCACCGGAGCCAGTGTGAGTCGGTCCGTCAGCAGGTCGAGCCGTTTCCATTCACCCTGAATGTACTGGCGGTTGAGACCCAGCAGCGTTTTCAGCATGTGTTCAAGGGTTTTGGGCATTACGGCATAGAAGCGTAGCAGGTCGCGCTCGCGCATGATGCGATGGCGCAACTCGGCAGCGGGTAGAGGGCGAACGTTTGCCTCAACCATCTTAACCGCCAGTTCGTCGGGGAAAGTACGCAGTGGTTCCAATAGCTGGGCAAGAAAGGCTTCGCCGTGCAAGGGGAGAGCGCCCAGCATGCCGTCGGCGACCAGATGCGGCATTTGTTCCAGGCTGTGCTCCACAAGCAACAGTTCAATCTGCTGGGAGTAGAACGAGACAGGGGCGTGCGAAAACTGGCACTCGACACCGCCCACATAATAGATTTCAAGGCAGGCTTCTTCGGACTCGTTCAGCAGTTGTCGCCGCTCACCGCCGTTGTGGGCGCAAGCCTCTTGTAACCTGTCATAGTCGAGTTTGTCGTCATACATCAGCAGCATGTCGATATCGGAATAAGCAGTGCCGCGGCCCAAGGGCAACGAGCCACCCAATGCGATGGCCTTCACGTTCGGATCGTTGGTGTAGATGGCGACATTGCGCTGGGCAAGGTGCAGGAGGTACTCTTGATGTGTCATACAACTCCCCTGTAATTTGGATTCGCCCAGGGGGGAGGCGTGTACGAAAGCTACCCGATGTCGGCTTTGATGGCAAGCGATATTTTCTTACATCATCACAACGTGCCGCCTACTTCATCATTAGTACTTTGCGCACCTCAGTCTTTCCGCCAGCTTGCAAGCGAAGCAGATAGATGCCCGAAGCAACTGCCTTGCCATTGTCGTCATTACCAGACCACACAATTTCATGCTCACCGGCAGCCAGCTCGCTATTCACAAGAGTCCTTACCAGCTGACCACGCAGGTTGTAAACCTTGAGCACGGCCTGCCCGTCCTGCGGCAGAGCGAAACTGATTGTCGTCTCAGGGTTGAAGGGGTTGGGGTAGCTGGTCAGACCTAACTTGGGAGTGGGGATGTCCTCATCGCCTGCTGGCAGGTGGGTGTCGGCCCAGGCGCGCACCATGAAGTTGCCCTGAACATAGGACGCCCAGTCCACGACAAACCACGCGCCGGCGCCACTCTGGCTTGTATCCACGCCTACGGCTTCGTTGCCCTGGGTGCCCATGACGCCGGCGTGAAACGGCCCGTCCACCTGTACGCCATGCGGCAGGTCGATGATGTTCCAGCCGGTGTGCAGCAGGCCTGGCAGCACTGCGAAGTCGATGAGCACGTTGCCGGGCAGTCCGCCATCGTCCGACCATAATCGGACGGGGAGCAGGTGGACGCCGGTAGCCGTCAGGAACACTTCGAGCTGTCGGATAACCACAGGAGTCTGCGGAGTGAACATCACGGCCAGCGCTTCGCCGGCAGAGAGGAGAATCTCGCTTTCGGCAACGCCGTCGTCGTGCAGAAGCTGGGTCATAGTAGCCGACGGCAAGAAGGCAGAATTGACATTGGTGGGCGCGGAAATCTGTTGCTGGTCGTCGTTGTACCAGGCACGGACAACAAAGAAGCTCTCGTCATTAATCAACGGGTCGGGGTCAGACCAGGAACTTTGTGCTGGATCATTTGAAACGTGTACCTGCTGATTGATTGCATCGGGCGAGGTGCCCCGCGAGATGATATAACCACTGAGCGTGTCTTCTCGCTCGGGGGCGCCATGTGACCACGGTGGCAGGCTGAGGCCAGCATCCGCCGTGATATATGCCTGGATGTTCCAGTTGTAGTCGAGTGTGGGGTTGTCGTCGGTAAGCTGCTCCCAGTCGCCCCCGTCAACGCGTATCCAGCCGCCACAGCCGGGCACCATCGGGCCGTTGTCGCAACCGGCGGGATAGCCGGTCTGGGTGTCGGCCAGATAGCCAATCCACAACGTCATATCGGTGGTGAGCGGCAGTTCGCTGTCCAGCAGCGCCTCGTTCCATTCGCCGATGAGCGGAGCGGGCACAGCCTGCTCGCGTACCAGCGCAGGGGTATCGCCAGTCCAGAGGCGCAAGGTGTAATCGCAGTCAGCTTCCATAGGGAAGAAGCGGATGTGGGTGAGCGTCCCGCCGGCGAAGGGGTCGAGGTCAACGGGGGCAAAGCGTGCCGCCACATCGATTTGGGCAGAGCCGCCCACGCCGATAGCGTCGTAATTCGTGCCGTCGTCCCAGTGAATCCAACCCTCGCCGCCACCGGAGTTCGGTCGTACCCAGCGTAGATAAACTGAACCGCCTACAATTCCTGCGGCCAGCAGTGTGGGAGGGGCGAGGCTGGTCTCGTAAACAAGGGCGACATCGTCGAGCCACACACCCGCGCCCTCACCGCCATCGTTGTTGTCATCGGTTATCAGCACAAACTTCACCTGCACGTTTTGCCCGGCCCAGAGGGATAGGTCGCAGTCGCCGGTGTAGCCGCCGGACACGGGCGTCACTTCGCGCCAGTTGGCGGCGGATTGGCCGGTGAGCCAGTGCAGACGTGTCCAGGCGGGCTCGGTCTGCCCCTTCACCAGCACCTCGAAGTAATCGTCTGGGCGGTCGTTGGCGTTACCGTCGGCGTCCGGGAGGTCGGGGCGTACCCAGTAGCGCAAACTGGGTTGTGTGTTGAAATCGAGGAAAATGAATGGCGTGATGAGCTCGTCGCACAGGCTGGGCTGTACAGGGCAGTGCATCGAGGCGTTGCCGCTGTGGGAGGCGCTCGTGTCCAGCAACCAGAAATCGCCACTGGTGACGCCGCTGTATCCCGATGTCATCTGGTCGTCTCCAGCCGCGCCGTCGCCGTTGGACAGGAACACATCGTCAATGGCGATGTCGTCGAGGCGCACCCCGAACCAGTCGGGGTCGTCGGCGCTGTTGGTGGCGTCGTCCGAGGCGAAAGCGAACCGGATACGCACACTCTGGCCTGACCACGCGCCGAGCGGCATCGTCGCGCTCACCCAGCCATCGTGCTGGCCAGACCAGCCGGGAACGCCGGAACCTTCGCCAAATACCTCGCCGAAGCTGTAGAGACTGCTGACGTCGTAGGCCGGGCTGCCACTGATGACCTGCCAGGTGTCGCCATCGTCGTCGCTGAGGCGCACGTTGACGCCGTCCCAGCCGTTATAGGGGCCGGTGCCGCCAATGTCTTCCATCGCCCAGGCGATGCGGAAGCTCAGCTCGGGGCTGCCGGTCGGCAGCGTGATGTCCGGCGTGTCGAGCACGATGTAGCGATGGTCGGTGTAGCCGCCTGTGTTCGGGTCGTGCATCCACCAGGAGCTGCCTTCCCAAGCGCCGGTGACCGACAGCGCCCAGGCCTCGTTCCAGTTGCCCGGCGCCGTGCCATCGAATGTTTCCCACTCGCCCAGTCCAGACTCGAAGCCGTCCTCGAACAGGACGACTGTTTCGCGGTCGCCGCGTGCCGCCAGCGAACTGAAATCGCTCAGAGAAAAGGTGGAAGCGGTCGCTGCAAGAGTAGCCAGCAGGATAAACAGTGTGCATGCTATGCGCATAAATAAATCTCCAGTCAAATTATTGAGTCCATGCTATCAGGCGAGTGTTTTGGCGTCAACCGTTTACATTTCGTTTAGTTCACGGTCGCTGTTCGCCATTGCCCTGCCTGCTACGAAAACCGGGGACGACATGCGTCCCCGGATATCTAACGACAGGTGTGCCGCTTTATTTCAGCAACATCATCTTCTGGGTCAGGCTGCCACTGGCGGTATTGACGCGGAAGAAGTAGATACCGCTGGCGCAGGGCTGGTCGTCTGTGTTGTCGCCAGACCAGATAACACTGTGCGGACCGGCTTCCATAGCGCCGCTGGCAAGTGTCTTCACCAGCTGGCCCTTGATGTTATAGACCATGACGTCGGCCTGGCCGGACTCCGGCAGATTGAACCACACGGTGGTGGTGGGGTTGAACGGGTTGGGATAGTTGCGGGCGGCGAGGCGGTTGGCAGGAAGAATCTCTTCGCCGATGCCGGTGCCGCGATCGACAACCGCACGAATCATGTAGGTGGCGTCGGTCAGAGTCCATTCGCCTGACTCGCCGATGTAGCTGTGGCCCGAGGTATTCTCGTCCACACCGAGTGTCGGCGAGTTGGGCACGCCCTGGAGGCCGATGTAGAAATGGGCGTCGTCAATCTGCGGTTGATCGTCAATCGCGATGTACGTCCATTCGCCTGGCGTTATCAAGTCGTTGTCGAAGAGGAACGTGGCAAGCTCGGTGCCGGGTAAGCCGTCGGGGCCGTCGTTGTCCCACACCTTGATGATTGCATCCCAGTCGGCTACATCCTCGAAGTACACCATTGCGTACATCAGGTTCACATAGCCGACGTCGGGGTGAACAGAACCCTCGAACAGGTTAGCGGCGAACACGTTGGAAGCAGGCTGGAAGCCGTCTTCGCAACTGCCGTCGTCATAGCTGAATGTCATGGCCGAGGGAGCCAGCACGAAGACCGTCAGTTCATCGGACAGGGTTGACTCGCCCGCGTCGTAAACAGCGGTGACGACATAGTAGTTGACCGCGAAGGGTATCGGCTCGGTGTCAACATACTCGACCTGCTCCGGGTCGGTGATCTCTACCAGCGGCAGATCGTAACCACCGCTTTCGGTGGCACGATAGATGTTGTAGCCGGTGAGGTCGCGGTCGAGCGGACGCATGCCGTCGGGCGCCTCGACAAATGCCTGGATGTTCCAGTTGTAGTCAAGGTCGGGGTTGAGGTCTGGAAGTTCGCTCCAGCCGCCGGCTCCCTGGCGGATCCAGGCGCCCTTGCCTTCTACGCATGGGCCATCATCGCAGCCAATGGGATAGCCAGTGGTGGTGTCGGCGTTATAGCCAATCCACAGCTCGACGCCCAGCTCGACTTCCAGCGGAGTGTCGAGGGTGATTTCGTTCCATTCCCCGATGGTGGGGTTGGCCACGTCCTGCGAGTACAGCTCGGTGGTTCCGCCATCCCATATCTTGATTGAGTAGGTACAAGATACTTCGTTGGGGAAGAACTTGATGGTGGCTATGCTCGAGCCGATATAGGGCAGCAGGTCGTTGGCGTCGAAGCGGGCGGCCGCGTCGATGCTGGCGGCTGCGCCGGTGCCGATGCCGTCGTTGTTGACTCCGTCGTCCCAGTTGATCCAGCCTTCGCCGCCGCCGGCCATCGGGCTGGTCCAGCTGAGCTCGACCTCGTATTCATCGTTCACATCTGCTGCGAAGTCGCCGGGAGCCGGCAGGAAGACGGGGCTATAGACGATGACATCGTCTATGTAGGTGCCTTCGCCAATGCCGCCGTCGTCGTTATCATCGGTATTGATGACGATCTTGAACTGTACGCTCTCGCCGGCGAATTCCGAGATGTCACAGGTACCGGCCGGGGTCTGGTAGGCCAGGTTGAGGGTTGCGTATTCATTGTCGATGTAAGTCCATTCTGAGAATACGCCACCGGAGGTGCCGCCATTGAACAGATAATGCAGGCGGCTCCAGTCGTTGTCGTCCTCGGCCTTGACATAAACGAGGAAGTAGTCTTCGAGTGAGTTGTCGCCGTCACCGTCACTGTCGAGCATGTCGCAGTACAGCCAGTAGGCGAAGTAAAGCTCGTCGAGGGCCGGCAAAGCAACCAGCGGCGAAACGATGGCGTCAAGCAGGTTGGGCTCGACCGGGCAATGTGCGGAGTGGTCGTCGCTGTGGGACTGAGCGTCGGAGATTTCCCAGAAATCGCCAGAGACGAAACCGGCAACGCCGGGAACCATTTCGGTGTCACCGGCAGCGCCGTCGCCGTCGCTCTGGAACACGCCGGCAACGTCGATATCGTCAACGCGGACACCGAACCAACTGGGGTCGCCACTTCCGTCATTGGTGCAGGCCGCAGGGTCGGAGGCGAACGCAAAGCGGATCATGATGTCCTGTCCGGCATAGTCATCCAGAGAGAAGTCCGCGGCTACCCAGCCACCGCTTGTGTTGCCATAAGCGGGGATGCCGGGGCCTTCGAGGAACTCGAAGCCAAAGCTGTAGAAGCTGCTGGCAGTATATTCCGGTTCACCCATAATTACCGGCCAGGTTACGCCGCCATCGGTGGAGACGCGGACGTTGAAGCCGTCCCAGCCGTTATAGTCGCCTGTGCCGCCGATGTCTTCCATGAGGTAGTCCATCATGAAGGTGAGGCTGGCGGGGGCGGCGGGAATGGTTATTTCCGGTGTGTCGAGCACGATGTAGCGGTGGTTGGTGTAGCCGCCGATGGCTTCGTCACCCATCCACCAGCTGTTGCCGTCATAGGCGCCATCTGTGGAAAGATGCCACCACTCGGCCCAGTCCGTGGGCGCGGTTTCATCGACGAACGTCCAGTCACCCTGGCCGTCTTCGAAATCTTCAATCCAATAGATTACTTCATCACGCGAGCCGTTACCAGGCTCATTGGTTTGACTGGTGGTCACGGGATGGCCGCCGGCGACAAGCGCGGACACGGCGAATACCATGACACACATAAGGATAAATAAACGAGACATACAAGACCTCCCTTTGAGTTATGTGTTGCTATAGTAGCATTCTTCCCTACAATACTTCAGCACAGACACAGTGACTATCGGAAGTAAATCTGTCAATGATTTCGTGGCGCAAGCGTGATGGAAGACAGGTGGGAGGGGAAGAGTTGGCGATACAACCTGCAAGCTGCTGCTACTGAAGTAAGACAGGGGCGCCGCCCCTGAACCCCGCAAACTTTTTGCAAAAAGTTTGATCAAAAACTCTTGCGGAAACTTCGTTTCCTAATCTTTTACACCCCCCTGTCAATGGGGGCAGCCGCAAAGCGGCAGGGGGGTATTATCTTTTCTGCCAGTGCACCTTCTGTTTTTCATACCCCCCTGACCCGAAACGGGTCTTCCCCCCTTGACAGGGGGGTGTAAAAAAACGCCCCGACTTTGCATCGGGGCGTTCATCATACTTCGCGGGTCGTTTACATCTCCGCCATGAGCTTGAGCAGATCAACGACGCGACAGGAGTAGCCCCACTCGTTGTCGTACCAACTGAGCACCTTCACCATCTTGCCGGCGGCCATGGTGGCCCCGGCGTCAAAGATGGACGAGTGGTCGTCGCCGATGATGTCGGTGGAGACGATGGGGTCTTCGGTGTAGAACAGGATGCCTTTCAACGGCCCCTCGGCGGCTGTCTTGATGGCGGCGTTCACGCCCGCCGCGGTTACTTCTCTGTCCAATATGGCCACCACGTCCACCAGCGAGCCGTTGGCTGTGGGAACGCGCACGGCCATGCCGTCAATCTTGCCCTTGAGCACAGGGATGACCATGCCGGTTGCCGAGGCGGCGCCGGTGGTGGTGGGGATGATGTTCACGGCGGCAGTGCGGGCGCGGCGCAGGTCGGCATGGGGCGCGTCGAGCACCTTCTGGTCGTTGGTGTAGGAGTGGATGGTTGTCATGAACGCGCTCTGGACGCCAAACGTATCCTCGAGCACCTTCATGACGGGCGCGAGGCAGTTGGTGGTGCACGAGGCGTTGGAGACGATGGTGTGTTCGGGCCTCAGCACGTCCTCGTTCACGCCCAGCACTATCGTGGCGTCCACAGGACCCTTTGCAGGCGCAGAAATGACCACCTTTTTCGCTCCGGCCTCGATGTGCTTGCCGGCAGCCTCGCGGGTGCGGAAGAAACCGGTGCTCTCGACCACTATCTCGACGCCCATCGCTTTCCAGGGGAGCCCCGCCGGGTCGCGCTCGGCGAAAATCTTCACCTCTTTGCCGTTGACCACCATGCCGCCCTCGATGGCTTGCACCTTGCCCGCAAAGCGACCGTGAACCGAGTCGTACTTCAGCAGGTGAATCAGCGTTTTCACGTCCGTGATGTCATTGACGGCCACAACCTCGAGCCCTTCCACATTCTGCATGCGGCGGAAAACGAGGCGACCAATGCGTCCAAAACCGTTAATTGCCACTTTGATCATGTATCCTCCTGTTAACGTGTAGTCATGTACAGTATTTTGTCGGCTGTTACAACAGAATCGAGCGTCCGGCGCTTCCGGTGGTTTGCACTAGCGACTCGACGGCGGCCTGGATGCGCTGCTCGCCCTTCACCATCCACTTGCGCGGATCAAACCGCTTCTTGTCGGGCATGTAGTCTTCAGGGTCTGTGCCTGCGGGACAGACTATGGCGTCGGCGTTGTCGGCCCAGTAGGCCTGCACCGCTGCGGCGATGTCAATCTGGTAGCGCGTGTCCTTGTTGATCTTGACAACGCCATTGACGATGGCGTCCCGCTGCTGCTTCACGGTGAGGCCGGACGCCCCGTGCAGCACGATGCCGGTCTCGACGTCATTGGCGATGAGCAGGTCGTCGATCTGCTTGATGAGATCGAGTCTGAGGTGTACCTTGCTGCCTTTGGTGACGCCGTGGTTCGTGCCCACGCTGGCGGCGAAGAGATCGACGCCGGTTTGCTGCACGAATGCCAGCGCTTCCTCGGGCTGGGTGTACAGCTCCGTATCTGAGACGATCTCGTCCTCCGTGCCCTTGATGTAGCCAATCTCGCCCTCGACGAGCACGCCGTGCCGGTGTGCCAGGTTCACCACCTCGCGGGTGATGCGAACGTTCTCCTCGAAGTCTTCCTTCGAGGCGTCGATCATGACCGAGCTGACCAGGTTGTTTTCGACGCAGAAGCGAATGAACTCGAAGTAGTTGGGCGTGGCGTGGTCGATGTGGAGGCCGATGCCTGACTGTTTGTACTGCGCGGCGATGGTTTTGACCATGGCCGAGATGAGGCTGGCGCCGGCTTCGATGTCGGCGGTGCCGCCGGCGGCGAACTTGCAGGCTCCGCCGCTCATTTGCAGCAGGCCGTCCGAGCGTTGAGCATCGTAGCCCTGCACTGTGGCGCGTATCACGCTGTCGAACACGACGTTGGAGGCGATGATGCCAAAACGTTCCTTCTTGGCCCTGGCGAAAACGGCTTTGAGTTTGTCACCTGATAAAAACATATTAAAATACCTCCCCTGGATGATTGTCTGACTGTTACATATGGCTAAACTCATGGCTGCGGATGTCAAGCAAATTCCACAGTGAATGTTGCAGCGGCCAAATTGAAAAGAACTCTTGACTGATCGAACCTGTCGTGCAGTGTTCCATTAACACAAAAGGAACGGAGGAAGTTGTATGTACAAGTATTTACTCGTTATTGTCGTTGTGGCAGTGTTGGCGTTCGTTGCCTGTGCTCCGAAAGAAGAAGCGCCTTCCGAGGAACCGAGCGAAGAACCGCTCGAAACTGTCGTTTACATCAACCTGCATGACAAGCAAGATGCCAGCGATGACAACATCGTAACACTCGAAGAGCATAAGATTCGCAGCACAGGCTGGTATGAGAGCTTCGACGCTAATACCGACGGTATGCTCGACGAGGTTGAACTCAAGGCCATGACCGTCAAGGCCTTCGATGCCAGAGACGCAGATGATGACAACCAGATCTCGTTCGAAGAGATGAAATTGTTCATCGTTGGCGAAGGATGGGAAGACATCGACACCGAGGGCGTCGAAGGTGTTGAGGGGGCCAAATTCGCTTTCCCGCACATCGACGTCAACGCCGACGGAGAAATCAGTATGACTGAGCATGTTGTCTTCATCGAAAACCGTCACACGCTGATAGATACAAACTCTGATGGTATCATCACAATGGACGAGTTAGCCAAGGCGTTCGACGACATGCATAAGGAAATGGACACAGACACCGACGGTTTGATTTCGATCGATGAGGTCATAGCCTATCGATACGCAGAATAAACAAGACCAACAAAATGGAAACGCCCCGACATTGCGTCGGGGCGTTGTTCTATTTGCGAATACGGTTTACTCTGTCGTTTCCTGCTCGGTCTCATCGATTTCGCTCAGGATGTCGATCTCGCCGGTGAGGCTCTTGATCATGAAGTCGGCCGACTCGTGCAGCTCGCCTTCGGGGAAGTTGTCGATGACCTGCTGAAACACCTGGATAGCCATCGGTTTCTGGTTCATCTCTTCCGCCATGAGGAAAGCCTTCATGAACATGGCTTTGTAGTCATCACTGCCATTTTGATAGGCTTCGATGACCTGATCGTAGTACATGACAGCATCCTGGAACTTTTTCTTTTTCTGCGCTTCCTCGGCCAGACTGAAAAGCTCCTCGGCAGTAAAACCGGTGGTGAGGAGGTCGGGGTATTTTTGCAGGGCGTATTTTTCTTCGAGCTGATTGCTCACCTCTTCAAATTTCGCACGGGTCTCGGTTTGCTGAATGCGTCTGAGGATGGACGAACGCACGTCCTCGATCGGCATCGCTTCGGCTGGAACCTCGTCGATGACTCGCACAAACATCCAGCGCTCTTCCTGATTGTATTTGGTGACGAATACCTCGCTCACCTCTCCTATGGCGGTGGTCCAGATACCCGCGGTCATCTCGCTGTTGCGGCCAAAAGCGGGCAACACGGCATCCTCGCCCAGGTTCCTCAGCACACCATTGTTCTGCTGAAATTCGCAGTACTTGTCGATCACCTTGATGATTTTCTCTTCCTGCTTTCTGTCAGCGTATTTGGCTACTTTCTTGCGATACTTCTCAGCCTTCTTCTCACTGGCGAAAACGAATACCTGGATGGTGCGAGTCGGCTTTGTGGTGAACATCTCGATGTTTTCATCATACACCGCCTGCACAGCTTCGTCGCTCGTGTCAACCGCCTCGACGACGATCTTGTTGTAGGCGGCGCGGATGAGCGCTGCGCGACGTGTCTGCTCGAGTTCTTCGGCCACATCGGGGAGTTCGGCGTAGTTTTGCGACTGAGCGTCCAGCCAGAAAACCGTGTCCTCAACCTCGCGGTGAACCAGATTGCGACGCGCCCCCGGCATACTGTACTGGGCGGCTTCCTGCGGCTGCAGATTCTTGTAGGCCCTCAGGAAATCGCCGACTGTGTACACAAGCTCGGGTGCGTCGCCCCAAGCGACCGGCTGCTCGATGATCGCATCGTTGGCAGTGATGTCATCGAGGTTCACACCAGCCAGCAGGTCATCATCAAACTCGACGCCGTAACGCTGGAAGAGCCCTTCGATCGTATCGTAATATCGCTGGCTTTCCTTCAACGGACGCAGCCGGTTCTCAATGTCTGCTTCGACCTCGTCGTATGCCTGCATCTTGCTGTCTGTAAACTCGAGTACTTTGTAGAAGTGGATACCTTTGGCGGTAGTTACCGGGCCCACCATCAGGTCGTGTTCCGCGGCGATGATAGAGTCGGTGAGCAGGGTGTCCTTGCCGACGCCGGGGATGTAGCAATCGTGCTTGAGCTGGAAGGTGACGCGCCCGCCGCGATTGCGGGCGTACTCACTGGCGGAATGCTGGTTCTGGATGTCAATGAAGTCACCACCATCGTCAAACAGTTGACGAACCAGCTTCCCCACCGAGTCGGATTCAACGCTCATGTACTGAATCGTGTACACCGGTTTGGATGTGTAGAGACGATCAACTTCCTGGTCGTAGAAGCGTCTTTTTTCTTCATCGGTGATGACGAGATCTTCTTTGAAAGCCAGATTGCGGTAAGCCGCAACCAGCACGGGACGTTGCCCGCTCGCTATGCCGGCGATGACGTCCTGGTCATCGGCAAGGCCAAGCTGGGCGGCTTCCATATAGAAAAGCTGCTCGAGGCACATGGCGTTGAGAATATCCGCCTGGCCGGAAGTGGTGCGGTAGCGATCCTGATACATTGCAGGAATCTTGGCGATTTTTTTCTGGAGTTCATCCAGCGTGATCTGGCCATCGCTGTATGTGGCCAGCACAACGGTTTCCTCGCTCTGTTCCTGCGCGACGAGCGCTCCCGAGGCCATGATGATTGCCGCGAGCATGGCGACAACAAGAAATGCGTTTTTCATACTTCCATCTCCTCTATGTTCATTTCAGTTCTGGTGTTGTTTGAGGTCAGCCTTGTAGTTCTCAATCGGCTGCTGTATACGAGCTGCAAATTATCATGGTCATGCATCTCCCCATATATCATCGCCGACAGTGTGAAATAGTTACATAAAAACTGGGGCATAACCGTCAAGTAAAACCATAAAATTTTATGAGCGAGTGGAAAATGCTTTACAAAATGAACAGGTTACAGCGAATGGTATATTGGAAACCGAACAAATCGGTTATGTTGGAATAGTATTTGCATGACTGTTGTCGCAATAAGAATCTTGGAAGCCAAGGAGGAAAGCATGTCCAAGTTCGTTAACAACAATAAGGGTTTCACCCTCATTGAGATTCTTGTGGTGGTAATCATTGTCGCCATTCTGGCCGCGATTGCCGTACCCATCTACATGCGTTACGTGGAAAAAGCCCGTGCCACCGAGCCCCAGTCGGCCATCCGCTCCATCCGCAATGCATTCAACATCCATAAGCAGCAGTTCGGCACGACCGAAGACTACTCCGTCGAGAACGCGCTCGAAGACTGCAGACTCGGCGAGTCCACCGTCAAAAACTGGGAATTTGAAGTGATTGGCGAGCCACCAAAAAAGTTCGTCGCCACTTCCACAGCCGAGCATCCTGCCGGCGAAGGTCATCAGGTTAGCTACGATGTTGATGACGCAGCCTTCAGCGGCTGGGGCGTCGATCAGTACACTGACGAAGAAGAAGACTAAACTTCCAGGGGGCACTTTGACTATCCAGGATTTACTGCGGTTCACCGCAGAAGCTGGAGCATCCGACCTTCACATCAGCTCGAACGCGCATCCTATGGTGCGCGTGCACGGCCAGATGAAACGGCTCAACCTTCCGAAGCTTTCGGATAAGGAAGTCGAAGAACTGATCTTTGGCGTGATGAACGAATCCCAGCGTGTGATGTTCAAGGAGAAGCTTGAGATCGACTTTTCGACCAAGCTCTCCAACGAAGTCCGGTTTCGTGTCAACGCCTTTCATCAGATCAATGGGTTGGCGGCCGCGTTTCGCGTGATCCCCAACGAAATCAAGAGCTTCGAAGAACTGCACGTCCCCGATGTGATGCGCAAGCTCTCGATGAAGGAGAAGGGGCTGATCCTTGTGACCGGTCCCACCGGCAGCGGTAAGTCAACGACGCTCGCTGCCATGATTGACGCCATCAATGACCACAGGTACTGCCACATCATCACCATCGAAGACCCGATCGAGTTCGTGCACAACAGCAAGAACTCGCTCATCAACCAGCGCGAACTGGGCCACGACACCTGGTCGTTCACCAACGCGCTGCGTTCGGCTCTTCGCGAGGACCCCGACGTGATTCTCGTGGGTGAGATGCGTGACCTCGAGACCGTTTCGCTGGCTCTCACAGCCGCCGAGACAGGTCACCTGGTACTGGCTACCCTGCACACCAGCAGCGCCACAAAGTCGATTGACCGTGTCATCGACATGTTCCCCAAAGAACAGCAGGCGCAGGTTCGTTCGATGTTGTCCGAGTCACTCGAGGCTGTGTGCGCCCAGAAGCTGCTTCCCCGCAAGGACGGCAAAGGGCGTCTTCCCGCCATCGAGGTGATGATTGCCAACGGCGCGGTTCGCAACCTGATTCGTGAAGAAAAAACATACCAGATACCATCGACCATCCAGTCAGGTACAAAAGAAGGTATGCAAACGATCGATCAGTCGTTGTACAACCATGTGATGAACGGATTGCTCGACCGTGCAGTGGCCGAGCGCGTGGCAGACAATCCCAAGATGTTTGTCAGCGGTGTCGGGTTTTAGGCTATGACAACCGTGAGGAGAGGATTTCTTGCATCGCAGGGTGGTTATACCATCATTGCGGTGATCGTGGAGGCGACCGTGCTGTTGGTTTCGTTTCTGGGTCTCTACATCGGTATCCTGTATGCCGAGGCTCAGTTGGTTCAGAACTATCATGCACGAGTCGCCACCCTCCTCGCCGCAGGCGAGGTTGACTGGCAGATGCGTTTCCTCAAAGTACGTGGCCGTCCGGATTATTTCATCGATAAGGAAATCATCATCGAGGAATACCCCGAGCTGGAAAGCCTCAAGGGCAAGATGACGATGAACGTGAGAGAAGAAACCGATATGTCAACCGGTGAGCCGATTGACTTCCTGATCATCGAAGTGAAGATCAGATGGCTCAATCCTGTTGACAGGAAATTCCGCTCCATCATGGTGCGAGAGGATTATTTCAGATGAATCTGCTGAAAGACAGTCGCGGCACAACCATGATAGAACTGATTGTCGTTATCGCTGTGGCCGGGTTCCTGGCATTCATGGCCGGCGTGGGCGTTGTTATCTTCTTCGCGAAGTGGGAAGAGCTCAACTTGTATTCTGATCTTCAGATCGACGCCTTCAACACTGTTTACAAGATGAAACACGGAATCAATGTCGAGGGAGATTACGGTGCCGATTTCATGGGCATCGCCTCGGCAGATTCTATCTCGTTTACAAATCAGAGCGGTAGCGGAGGTAACACCTTTTCCAGGATCAGGTGTTTTCAATCTACGGGCGAAGCCCTTCATACATTCGACTACGTCGATTTCTGGTGGGATGCCTGGGAAGGCAATATAAAGACATACTATCGGTATGTCGATACTCCCCCGCGTCCGATTGTGCTTTTCCCCATCGAGCACAAAGACGATATACGCGTTACGCGTTTAACTTTTTCGCGAGCCGGGTCCAGCCATGTCGTGAAGATTGTGCTGGAGGCTCAAATCACAATTGGGGAAGACAAAGTTCGCAAGGTGAAGTTCACTACACGTGTCGCTAACGACATCACATAAGCGCACAGTTAGGTTTCGCATACACAGTGTTCAGCGTATTATGAAGGTATCTTCTGGGTTCACGTTGTCGAGATGAATCCGCCGATGCAAAGGAGGACAGAATGTTGGGCAAACTCCTAAAGAGTCAGAGAGGGGATGTAGCCATAGCGATACTGGTTAGTATCATGGCCTTGATGTCTGGTCTGAGCCTGTCTATGGTTGCCGGCCGCGACGCCAACGCGGCGCTTTACCAGCTTGACCAGGTGCAGGAACTCAGCCTGTTGCGCTCCGAACTGCGCCGCGGGTTCGTGTGCACAGCCAACATGTCAACAAGCTTGAGCAATATTATATTGCCCATCCGTTATGTGCAGATTTCCAGCGGCGGCGCCCGAACCACCTATGCCATGAAAACCCGCGTGGGCCGCGACCACGTCCCCTCGGGCCTACAGCACGCTACACGTCGCGCCATTCAATCCAAGATCAAGGCGTTCCGGAGTCCCATAGGTAACACATACTACAACGGAACGCGCAACAAATCTCCCATCGAGACCTTCGGCATGAAGACGGTGCAGAAACAAACTTTCGCTGGATACATGTATCTGAGCAACATTGACGAATCGGTCAACAATGACCCCGTCTTTTTCTATGGCTACGATGAAATCTGGGGCCGGGTGCACAGCAACACCGACATCTGGCTGAAAAACTTCGGCGGCTGGCCTCTCTTTCACGATCATGTCAGCACCGCCGGCCACATCCAATACTGGAACGGTAGTCCCAATCCTGACGACGTGTTCCTCGACGGCTACTCTGAATACCCCGATGTCGGCGAAATCGAATTCAATCCCAACGCGCTGCTTATCCGCCGAAATGGCGGAGTCATATGGAACGAATTCGACATCGCCTTTGTCGACTTGATTGACCGTGACTTCGAGGTTATGCTTGCGACAATCACAGAAGATCCGCCGGATACGCTTTTCATCTATAACATCTATCCGCCATTCGGCCCGGTGGGCGACTCGATCAACTACAACTACATCGCCTTCAAGGATACCGCCTGGACTAATGGCGGTGGCGGATCCATCGAGGGCGGCTCCAAGATGGTCGAAGCAGGCGAGCTGTGGATCTCCGGTACATCCGGCGGTGAATCGACCTGGGGCTCTGCCGGCAATATGATGTTGGTGGATGATATACTTTATACCCACACCGAGAAGGGAGACCCGCCAGACGGCTATGGCGGTGGTGGCGTAAACACCCAGGACTATCTCGGGCTCGTGTCTGAGCGCCAGATTCTCATCCAGTATGGCCTGGTTGACCCGCGTGACACATTGCGCCACCATTACAACTGCGACGGTAACGCAGAAGGCATTTATATTTACGCAGGCATGGCCGCTTTGGGCGATGGCGAGGGTGACGCTCACCAGGACGGCATCTTCAGCTTTGAATATCAGTACCCCCATCGCGGTACGCCCAATGTGACTGTCGGCAACGAGTATTTTGATTATATCGATTTGCATATGTGCAAGTATCCGCCGGGAGATCTGCCCTATTGGCCCTGGCCGGCCAGGGGTGGCGGTGGTTACCACTATGGCCCGCTTGGCGATAACGCGGGTCCCGATTACCCGTGGTACAACCCGCTCTGGCCAGAATGGACTCCTTTCAAAGAGCGCGGTATGATTCACATCTATGGCTCGGTGGCGCAGACACGGCGCGGATTCGTTCACCGCAGCGGTGGTGACCCACTGGATACCGGCTGGTGGCAGCCTGACGCCTACCGCTATGGTCCGCCCCCTGCCTTTGGCATGAACGCGCCGGGCTCGGATGGCTCCGGCGTTGGCTACGACAAGGATTATCATTACGACTATCGCTTTATGGATAACCCGCCGCCAGATTTTCCAGAGGTGAACATTATAGGCTCAGAAGGCTTGTTCCAGGGGCTTACGCTACGGTTCCAACGGCCGCCGCGGGGCTTCTGACAATAACACGGGGAGGAGAGGGTGAAACGTCCGCATGTGGCCAATCAGAAAGGTGAGATCGCTATTGCGATGCTTGTTAGCATCGTAGCGCTCATCTCTGGGCTCAGCATGTCGATGGTTGCGGGCAGAGACGCCACCACCGCTCTCCATCAGTTCGACCAGGTTCAAGAGCTAAGCCTGTTGCGCTCCGGCATCCGTCGCGGGGGCGCGGCTCACAAATACATGGCCACCATCAGTAACGACAATGTAACCCTGCCCATGCGCATTATCGAGATGAACAACGGTTTCTCGCACACCACATATGTGATCAAGACAAAGATTGGCGACACCCTGGCCGGAGTTATACTGCCCTACAACAGGCGCAAGATAACCAGCATGGTTCGGGCGTTCCGCACCCGCACCGGGGCCGCGAGCTTCTATGGTACCAGAAAGAAGTCTCCCATCGAGACATTTGGGCAAAAGGTCATCCAGAGGCAGACATTCGCCAGCTATGCGTACCTCACCAACACCGAGCAATCCGTCAACGGCGATCCTGTCTTTTTCTATGGCTACGATGAAATCTGGGGCCGCGTGCACAGCAATACCGACATCTGGCTGAAAAACTTCGGTGGCTGGCCCACGTTTCACGGGCATGTGAGCACGGCCGGCATCTTCCAATATCAGGGCTTCTGCCCCAATCCTGACGAGGTATTCCTCGATGGCTACACCGAGCGCACCGGCGAGATCGATTTCGGCTCGGCGATGGACCTGGTTCATCAAGATGGAATACACCTGTGGGACTGCTACGATATCGCCTTCGTAACCCTCGAAGGCAATGCCTATACGGCGCAACTCGCTACTTTTGTGGAAAACCCGCCCGACACACTGATCGTCTATGATATGTACCCGCCATACGGCTCCATCGGCGATTCGCTGGGTTACAACGTCATCACTGTGCAAGACACAGTGTGGCTTGCATCTTGCGGCGGTATAGGCAATGGCAGCACGTTCTATGTCCTGTCAGACGAGCTGTGGATACGGGGCGTGTGTGGCGGCGAGCAAACCTGGGCCAGTGAGGGCGTCATGAGGCTGGCGGGAGACATCACATATTCCCACACACAAATTGGCACCCCACCCGACGGCTCATACGGCCACCCTGTGAACCATGTGGATTACCTGGGGCTGGTGTCGAACAGCAACATCCTTATCCAGTATGGGTTCAAAGATCCTGTTGACGGCCTGCGTCATCGTCCCAACTGCGATAACTATGCAGATGGTATCTACATCTACGCCGCGCTGGCCGCGTTTGGAGATGGCGAGCCGCACAACGACGGCGTATTTTCTTTTGAGTACCAGTATCCGCACGAGAGCACACCCAATACGCTTTACGAAGGTGAATGGTACGACAACATCGACCTTCATCTGGGTTTCTATCCATCGAGCAGCCCAAACTATTGGCCGTGGCCGGCCCGCGAAGGCGGGGGCTACAGCTACGTTGCGTTAAGCGACCCCGTTGGCCCCGACTATCCGTGGTACAATCCGCTATGGCCGGAGGCGCTGCCTGTCAAAGAGCGTGGATGTGTTCATCTGTACGGTTCTGTGGCGCAGATGCGGCGTGGCTTTATGCACCGTAGCGGCGGCGATCCGCTCGATACCGGCTGGTGGGACATCGACGACCATCGCTATGGCCCCGCGCCCGCATGGGGAGTGAACGCGCCGGGTACACCCTGCTCCAGAAACGGTATAGGTTACAACAAGAATTATCGTTACGATCGGCGCTTCACCAGTCACCCGCCGCCAAGCTTCCCCGAAGTGAACCTGTTGGATGGAGAGAGAGTGTCTGATGGTGTAGCGCTGGTGTTCCAGACCCCGCCGAGCAGTTACTGACAATAAAGCAAGGAGGAGAGCATGAAACGTCCGCATGTGGCCAATGAAAAAGGCGAGATAGCTATTGCGATACTTGTGAGCATCGTTGCGCTCATCTCCGGGCTCAGTATGTCGATGGTGGCGGGGCGCGACGCCAACGCCGCCCTCTATCAGCTCGACCAGGTGCAGGAGCTCAGTCTGTTGCGCTCCGACATCCGCCGCGGGAACGTGGCCAACTCTTTTCTGCCCAGCAGCATCGATAACCTGACGCTGCCGGTGCGCTACGTCGAGATTCACAACGGGCTTTCTCGCACCACCTTCGCGATAAAAACAAAAATCGGGCGGGCGCAACTGCAAGGCGGCCTGCAGGTTTATACACGGCGCGGGATTACCACCCTGGTGCGGGCATTCCGCACCCGCTCATCGAGTACGAGCTTCGGTGGCTCGCGGCATAAATCACCGGTCGAGACGTTCGGGCGCAAGACAGTGCAGCGGCAAACCTTCGCCGGTTATATGTACCTCACCAACACCGACGAGTCAGTCAACAACGACCCTGTCTATTTTTATGGTTACGACGAGCTCTGGGGCCGCGTACACAGCAACACCGACATCTGGCTACAAAACGTGGGCGGGTGGCCGACGTTTCACGGGCATGTGAGCACGGCGGGCGAGATTTGCTCCGATGGCGCTCCCAATCCAGATCAGGTATTTCTCGACGGCTACACAGAGCACGCTCCTGAGATCGACTTCAGCCCTTCGATGAACCTGATCCGCCAAAACGGAACGCACATGTGGTCGATACATCCCATCTCCTTTGTCACCATCGAGGGCGCTTCATATACGGCGCAACTCGCTACTTTCGATATATTAGAGCCAGATACTTTGTTTGTTTACAACCTGTACCCGCCATACGGCCCCATCGGCGATTCGCTGGGCTACAATTATCTCGCTCTGCGGGACACTACATGGGTTAGCGCCGGTAGCAGCATCGGCAATGGCGCCACCTTTCTTGTCGAGTCAGACGAGCTGTGGATTAAAGGTGTGTGCAGAGGCGCGATGACTTGGGCCACCGAAGGCACCATGAAGTTGGCGGGAGACATTACCTACCACCACACAACACCTGGCGTCCCACCCGATGGCTCAGGCAGCGAAAGCGAAAACCAGCGCGATTACCTCGGGTTGGTGGCCGCCAAGTCGATTTTGATACAGTATGGATACAAAAACCCGGTCGACAGTGTGCGCCATCGCCCCAACTGCGATGACTATAACGAAGGCATCTACATCTACGGCGCTCTGGCCGCGCTGGGCAATGGCCAGGGCGATCCCCACCAGGACGGCGTTTTCAGTTTCGAGTATCAGTATCCCCATCAGTCAACGCCGAACACCTGGTACCAGGGCGAGTATTTCGACAACATCGACCTGCATCTGGGTTACTATCCGCCGGCTGACCCGCCATATTGGCCCTGGCCGGCCAAGGGCGGCGGCGGTTACAACTATGCCGCCATGAACGACCCGCAAGGCCCAGACTACCCGTGGTACAACCCGCTATGGCCAGAGGCGCTGCCTGTCAAAGAGCGCGGCTTGATTCACCTGTTCGGCTCTGTGGCGCAGATGCGGCGCGGCTTTGTGCATCGCAGCGGCGGCGACCCGCTCGATACCGGCTGGTGGGACCTCGACGGCTACCGCTATGGTCCGCCGCCGGCCTGGGGCCTCAATGCACCGGGAACACCCAACGGCAAAAACGGCGTGGGTTACGATAAAGACTATCATTACGATCGGCGCTTCATCAATCATCCGCCACCCAACTTCCCCGAGGTGAGCATTGTCGGCAGCCAGGGGCTTTATGAGGGAGTGGCGATTCGGTTCCAGCGTCCGCCGAGTTCATTCTGATGCGAAAACAGAGAGAGGGTCGAATTAATCGGCCATATATAATGACACAGAACATCACATAGACAAAGAGGGATTATGGCTAAGAAACACAAGGTTAAGCGTTTCAAGGAGTCTGTCGGTCTCGACATCGGCTCGCACAGCATCAAGCTTGTGCACCTGAAGCGTATGCACGATGGATTCAAGCTCCTGAATTACGCGATTAAGCCAACGATTCCCGATGGAGTGGAATACTCCATCTCGGATCTTCGCAAAGATCGCTTCCCCACCAGCCTGATCGACATATTCAAGTCGCTTCGGATGAAACCGCGCAGCATCAAGCGGCTGGTGAGCTCCATTGGGGGCGACAACACTTCGCTCAAGCAGATCAAGACGATCTTTTTGCCCGAAGAGGAACTGGAAAGCGCGTTGTTCTTTGAAGCGAAGAAGCACCTGCCCATCAGCGGCGGCGAGATGCTTCTCGACTTCCAGGTGCTCAATGTCGAGGAGAAGACCAACAACATGAACATCTTGTTGGCCGCTTCGACCAAGAGCATGCTGAGTGAGCATACCGATATTCTACAGCAGGCGGGAGTGGCGCCCGGCTTGGTTGACGTGGAATCGTTGGCCATAGCCAATTGCTATGCACTCAATACGCTGTCGGAAGAGGGTACGCACATCATCCTCAACATCGGCGCTCACAAGACCAACATGATCATCTATGGCGCCAATGCGAAGTTCTTTGCCCGCGATATTCCATGGGGCGGCTTCCATATGACCAGGGATATCATGCGCCAGCGTGACATTAGCTTCGAGGATGCCGAGCGCTTCAAGATCGAGCATGGTCTCGGCGACGAGGCACAGGAAACCGAATCCACCGGCGCAGTGCTCGACATCGCCGAAAAATCGACAGTCGAACAAATCGCCGTCGAGGTTCGCCGCTCGTTGCGTTTCTACGTAAAAGAAGCAGGCAACAGCGATTTCCGCAAGGTTCTTCTTGTGGGTGGCTCGGCCAAGATATCGGGTCTGCCCGAATACCTCGAAAAGGCGATTAACATTCCTACCGAGGTGTTCAATCCGTTCGTCAATCTCGAAATGCCAGATAAATTCCGGGATACGCAGGATCCCCAGCTCGCCCTGGCCATCGGCCTGGCGATGAGACCGGAATAGGAGTACATATGAAATTTTTCTTCAAAATCAATCTAAACAAGTACGGTGAATTGAAACAGCAGGCCGAGGCTGAGGCGCGAACATTCCGCAATACGGTCATCAGCTTCGTTGTTTTATTCCTCATACTCTACGGCGGTGTGTTTTACCTCAGATACACTATGCAGAAGAAGGTCGATTTCCGCAGAGATGTTCTGGCCGACATCAATAGCCAGATCGAGAAGTACCAGACAAGCGGCGACTACCTTTCGGCAGAGGATCTCCAGAAGATCGCCGAGATTTCGCGTAACCGTATCTTCTGGGCGAAAAAGCTGGTTGCTTTTTCCGAACAGACCGACGATAAAATCGCCATCGAGAAATTTACCTACAAGAACGGCGTTCTCAAGCTCTTCGGTATTACACCGCTCGATCGTGAGCAGCAGGAGCTTGACCTCATCATCGAGGGATTCATCAACGATCTACAGAACAACGAGCAGATCGCGATCGATTTCCCCGAGATCTACTTCGAGAAATCGAGGAAGGACAAAGAGAAGGACACCGACATCGTGAAGTTCGAAATAGCCTGTGTGGCACGAGAGGAGGACTGATCATGCAGTATAAGGAAAAATACCTGATCGTTCTCTTAGGCATCATCCTGCTCAGTTTCGTTTTCTTCTATACGGGCAATTTGATGATCAAGGGTCAAATCAAGGATATCAAGAAATTCGACAGACGGATTGGCAAGGCGATCGACAGGCTGAACAGCGCTCAGGTGCTCAATCGGGAGCTGTCCGGGGTTTCCAGGGTGATTCGTAACAGCATCACCGACTCCGAGACCGAAAAGTTCCCGGCTGAAGACATCAATGCGTTCGTCAACCAGTTGGGCAATTTCGCCGACACGCTCAAGATTCCAGTCGTCAGCCTCTCGCCCAAGGAGTCTTACTCGCCTGGCAAGGTGATGGAGCATCAGTTCACGATAGTGTTCGAGTGCACCTATGTGCAGCTTGGCCAATTCGTTACCAAGCTCGAACGTTCAGATATGATCATTCGTATCAACACGTTCGACGTTTTGCCCATTCGTGAAGACAAGAAGCTATTGGCCCAGGCCGAAGCCGAAGCCGCCGGCGAGGTGGAGGAAATAGCCACGCGCTACCGCGTGACGCTTGACCTTTCCACTTTCAAGGTGAGGAAGGAGGAGGCATAATGGAAGGCAGATACATCAAGGATTTCGCAATCGCTATCGTCTTCGTAATGATCATCGTGTTTGGCGTAAAGGACTTCATGTGGTATCAGGAATGCCAGCAGTACCCCGCAGAGCCCGATACCCATGTGGGCATCAGCGACGACCTCAAGAATGAGATCAAGCAGATTGAGACCTCGATTCAGGATCGCAAGAACTTTGTGTTCACCGTCACCAAAGACCCTCTCGAACAGAACCTGATCGTGAAGACGATTGTGGACTACGAGATGCAGTGGCGTCGTGAAGTGGAATCGCAGGTGCGCCTGGCGGGTACATACATTACCCACAGCGGCCAACAGCTTGCCACCATTGAGCACAAAGGCATTCGCACGAACTACCATGTGGGCGACGCTTTCGAGTTCGGCACGATCTCTTCGATTCAGAAGGGCAAAATCGTGTTCCAGAACAATGGCTATCAGGGTGTGCTCGAGATTTCCCCGATTCCCGAGAAGCCCGCGATATTACAGACAGACGAAACCAGCACTGATTTAAATTGGTAAACATACACGAATCAAGGAGTAAGGAATGTTGAATTCAAAAGCAACGTGGATTTTACTGTTCACCTGTTTGTTCGCGCTTGTCGCTCTGCAAGCTCAGGACATGGACTTGCTGAACAGAAAAATCACTTTGAACGTGGAAGACGGCGCTCTTTCCAATGTACTGACCACTATGGCCGATCTCAGTGAGACGAACATAGTTCTCGCCATACCGCAGATTTCCGACGAAGACAAGGCTGTAGAGCAAAGGGTTACCATCCATCTCAGTGATGTCCCTATCGAGCAGGCTCTTTCACTCGTGGTCAAGTCTGTAGGCCTGTCATATCGTCTCATTGGCGATAACACCTTCCTGGTGGGCGCCAGGGACTTGATCGAGGAAGAGGTTGGTGAGCGCAGTTATGTAATCAGGCTCAACTATCTCGACGTTGAAGTTGTTGTGGATGCTCTGGACATCATGCCCGGCGACGCCGTGGCTCTGCCTGCCCAGAACTCCATATTGTTGCGCGCCAACCCAGAAACCTATTCCGAGATTGCCAAGCGCATCGAAGAGATCGACATTCCGCAGAAGCAGATCGAGATTCGCGCTCGTCTCATCGAGATTTCAATCGATGATTCGAAGAAACTCGGTATCGACTGGTCGCGGCTCAACAGCCTCACAACGATTCTCGCCGAAGATCCGATGACCGCCGACGGCTTCGGCCTTCCCTACGCTTACACCGACGCCACCAGCAACCTGACGCACGGTGATACGCAAACTTTGGGCGTGCTTCCCGACGGCCAGTATTTCCAGAAGATGGACGACTGGGAAAACTTCGGCCACTTCAGCCGCCAGCTCTATGCCTTCGATGTCACTATCGACTGGCTGTTGCAGAACAACGCGGCTCAACTGCTGACAGACACGCGTCTCACCGCCCTGAACGGCGAAGAAGCCAGCATCTTGATCGGTGAGATTATCCCCTTCGTTGTACGGGACATGGATAACGATTTCGCGGTAGAGCGCGAAGAGGTTGGCATCAAGCTGACCGTGGTGCCCAAGATCAATGCCGCCGGCCTCATCACCACCCGCATCGCGCCCGAGGTGAGTTCGGTGGTGGAATTGGTGAACGGCAGCGTGCCGCGCACCAAGACTCGCGAGGTGGAAACCACCGTTACCGTGCCCAACGGCAGCAAAATTATCGTGGGTGGCCTGCTTTCCAATCAGCTCATCACAACGACAAGCAAGGTTCCTTTCCTGGGTGACCTTCCCTTCATCGGTGGTTTCTTTACGCACAACGTAGAAACAATGAGAACCACTGACTTAATCATCGAGATTACGCCTCGCGTGGTGAATCTTGGCGAAGAACAAGCCAGTTTTGAAATCGACGAACGCCTTGAAACCCGTCTTCTCCATGAGACGGAGTAACCCGGAGGAATCATGAATTGGAAAAAATTCCTACCTGCGGCGCTCCTGATCTTTTCCGTCATGGCAGCGCTCCTGATTGTCGCCTGTGACGACCGTGCCGGAGATCCGGTCACGCACAGTATAGCACGGATGGAAGTCAATCCAGATACCATCTATGCCGATAACAACATTACCTTCTCCACCGTTTGGGTCTATGTGAAAGACAACAACGGGTTCCCCGTGCCCGGCCAGCGTGTCTCGTTCAAATCGAGCCTCGGCACGATTGAAGCCTACAAAGACACCGACAGTTCGGGCGTCGCCGAAGCATTGTTCTGGGACAGCAACCAGGAGGGCGTCTCCGAGATATTCGCCTTCGTGGGTGGCGACAGCGAGACAGCTCAAGTCACCATCAAGCAAGCGCCCGAAATCGGGGAAATTAACATGACAGTGGGCAGCAATATTCTGATTGTGGACACCGCCATGCAGATAACCGCTACAGTCATCACCGAGCACGGCTTGCCCGTTGACGATGGTACACAGGTAGTTTTCGACTGTGACCGCGGCTACTTCACCTTGCTTGAAGGCGGCGATCTTGGTACGCGCCAAATGGCGACGACCTCGAACGGTATCGCCAAGGTGTACTATAACAGCGGCACCCAGAAGGGCGAGGCAACCATCAAGGCCACTCTTGGCGCTCACGACGCGGAACGCCTTGTGGATATTATCCCCGGCACAGGCATTTCCATCAACATGACAGTGCCGACAGAGCCGATTAACGTTGGTGAAGAAACGACTGTGACCGCAACAGTTAAAGACCGTTTTAACAACACGATACGCGAACAGGCCACCGTGACCTTCACTGCCGACCTGGGTGACATCCCCGCAAGCGCCGCCACAGACACCAGCGGAACGGCGACTGTCTCCTTCTCGTCCGGTGTCGAGGCAGGCCTTGCCACTGTCACCGCTGCCTGCGACTCGGCCAGCGCCAATGCGGCCATTGTCATCGCGTCAGATGAAGTGAGCAGAATCCAGTTCCCCCCCGACGCGATAGAGATCGACCAGCAAGGTACCGGTGGCGTAGAGTCCGCCCCCTTGCAGGTGTACCTGCTGGACATGAGCGGTAACATGATTACCGATGATATGACGGTGTGGTTCACCTTCGCCCTTACCCCTCCCGATGAGGCCCACATTGACGGCGTGGTTTATGCTCCCGGCGACTCGGTGGGCGTCCCTGTCTTCAACGGTCTGGCCACGGCTTCCATCAACAGTGGCACAGTGTCCGGCCCCATCACCGTCGAGGCCTATACATACAATGAAGCCGGCGAACGCATCAGCTCCACCAAGGGCAACATCGTTATCAAGGCTGGTCTGCCGGAGGACATTGAGCTTGGTATTGGCGAATACGATACCGGCACTGCCTATGGCTCCGGCCTCTGGCAGGTTGGAATATCGGCTTATGTGACCGACTCGAACAGCAACGCCGTGACTAACGGAACCGCCGTTTTCTTCGAGCTGATGAATCCCGAACTGGATTCTGTAACCGTGAACGCTTCGGGGTACACCGGCAACATCAGCGTTGACGGCGACTCGCTGCCGGGTGTGGCGTTCAGCTACGTCATCTACGACGGCAGCCATTCCAACGACATCATCACCGTTCGCGCCACATCGATGGGATGTAGCGTCATAGCGGAGCTTAAGCTTCCTATGAACCAGCCAACGCTCGATTGCGACCCGATTCCTCAGCATGTGGACTGGGTCCCCCCAGACACCAGCGACAAGATTGCCGAGGTTCACTGCATTGTGAGGGACTCGGAGGGTAACTACCTGCACGACGCCATTATCCAGTGCAACGCCACCCGTGGCATATTCATCAACCCCGATCCCGAATTCCAGACAGATATGGGCCCAGATTTCATCAAGACCAATTATGATGGCCTCGCTATAGCTCGCATTCTGTTCCAGATGTACGAGTGCCCGGGGGCTATACCGCCACCAGGCGAGACGCCAGTCGATCTGACCTTCATTCTGTATGGTACCGAGATAACCGATAACTGCACGATAATAATGCTGAACTACCATTAGCAGGTATATCCAAGGAGAGTAAATGTCGTTTAACCCGCAATTTGCGCGCCTCGGAGAGGTTCTCGTCCACAAGGGCTATTGTGACGATGACCAGATCAAGGAAGCGTTGCTGAAGCAGGGCAATTTCGCCATGAAAATCGGCGAGACCCTCATCAAGCTGGGCTACATCACCGAGAAGCAGCTGCTCGATGGCCTCCACCTGCAACTGGATCTGGATATTGCCACTGAAGAAGATGTGGTTGATATCAAAGCATCGGTAGTCAAGCTGATTCCAGAGCCGTTCGCCGTAGAGAATCGGGTCATCGCCTTGCGCGAAGACCCTGATTCCATCATTGTGGCGATGACGGATCCTGAGAATATCATCATCCATGACGGCCTGACGAAGATGTTGCCCAAACCGCCGCGGGCAGTGATCATCGGCGAGATGTTGCTTCGAGACTCACTCGAACGGCACTACAAATCGATTCGCACCTCTTCCGAGGTGGATGACGCTGTGGGCGCGTTCGACTTCGTGGCGGTTGACGATGAAGAAGAAGAGATCAACCTCGAGAAGGATGGCTCGACTGCAAACGCCCCGGTGGTAAAACTGCTGAACCTCATCATCAAAGAGGCTATCAAGTCTAACACCACCGACATTCACATCGAGCCACTCTCGAAGAACACTCGTGTACGGTTCCGCATCGACGGCGCCTTGCGCGAGGTGATGTCACCGCCCATAGGTATGCACTCAGGGCTTGTCTCACTCACCAAGGTGATGTCCAAGCTCAACATCGCCGAGCGCCGTCTGCCTCAGGATGGCCATATTGCGCTCAAGACCTCTGTCAAGAGCGTTGACGTGCGTGTGTCCATTGTGCCGACAGTGCTGGGCGAGAAGGTCGTGATGCGTCTGCTCGACAAGGGCGAATTCGGGTTTACGCTCGGCACGCTCGGTTTCGAGGAGGCCCATTACAAAGTGTTCCGCAAGTGGATATTCCGTCCCTACGGTATCATCATCGTGTCCGGTCCCACTGGTTCGGGCAAGTCAACGACACTTCACTCGGCGCTCAAAGAGATCGAGGACATCGAGAGCAACATCGTTACGGTGGAAGACCCGGTCGAGTATCGTCTGGAGAGTGTCACGCAGATCGAAGTGAAAGAGCGCATCGGGCTTACGTTTGCCGCGGCTCTTCGCTCTGTCATGCGTCAGGACCCAGACATCGTGCTTCTCGGTGAAATTCGTGACGAGGAAACCGCCGACATCGCCATCAAGTTCTCGCTCACCGGCCACCTTGTGTTCACCACGCTCCACGCCAACGACGCGGCCGCCACCATCACCCGTATTATCGACATCGGTATTCCGGGCTTTCTGGTCGGTTCGTCGCTGAACCTGGTGATGGCACAGCGTCTTGTTCGCAAGATATGTCCGCATTGTAAGAGCAATTACAAACCGACCGAGCTCGATATCATCGAGGCAGGCATCGACCCTGAAATTGTGGACGAGCTTGACTTGAAAATCGGCAAGGGTTGTGTGCATTGCGACAACACCGGCTATCAGGGCCGTACCGGCATCTTTGAGTTGCTCGAGGTGAAGGCGAACATTCGCAAGCTCATCTTCGATGGCGCCAACCAGGATGTTATCCGTAATCAGGCGATTGAAAACGGCATGCAGACTCTTCACCAGAGCGCCATGGAAAAAATGTTGGCTGGAGTCACCTCCATCCGTGAGGTGATTAAGCTCACCTTCGCAGAAGAATAAAGGAATATCGTATGGCAACCTTTCAATATCTGATCAAGGATGGCAAAGGCGCCAGGCTTGAAGGCCTGATAAAGGCCAGCACCCTGGACGAAGCGATCGAAAAGCTGGCCAAAGAAGGCGGTACGATTATATCCGTGAAGAGCGCTTCAGAAGGCGCCTTCTCGGGTAAACTGACCCTCTTCGACAAGCTCATGCTCACCTTCTACAAGTGGCGCACAGGCGTAGGGCTCAAGGTACTGGTGTTTTTCACACGCCAGATGTCCACGATGTTCTCGGCCGGCCTCACCATCGAGAAGTCGCTGCATGATCTTGAAAAAGAGGAGAAGAACAAGAAGTTCCGCCGTGTGCTCCGTAAGCTGTCCGACGACATCAAAAAGGGCTTCAGCCTTTCTGAGGCGATGGAGCAGCACCCTGGTGTGTTCAACTCACTGTACGTCTCACTGGTGAAGGCCGGTGAGGTGTCGGGTACCTTGCACACCGTGCTCGACGAGCTGTCGGATTATCTCGAAAAGATCGAGGATACGCGCCGCAAGGTCGGCTCGGCCATGGCCTATCCTATCTTCATCCTGATATTCCTGACTCTGGTGGTGTGGGGATTGTTCTACTACATCATCCCCATGTTCGGCGAGGTCTATTCGCGGTTCCACGCCGACTTGCCGGCGCCCACGCTTATCGCCATCACCATCTCAGACTTCATTCGCAACAACGTCATCCTGTCGTTCGCGATTGTGTTTGTGACCTTGGCGCTCTTCTTTCTCATCTACCTCACAGACAGAGGGCGCTTCATTCTCGATACGTTCCTCATCAAGATGCCGATACTGGGAGGCCTGGTGCTCAACTCGATCATCAGCAAGTTCGCCCGCACATTCAGTATCCTGATGGCCGCCGGCGTACCCATCATGGAAACGATGGAACTGGTGGAGAACGTGGTTCAGAATGCCGTGATCGAGTCGGCTGTGCGCAGGTCGCGCGTGATGGTGAAGGAAGGCTACAGCGTCGCCGGAGCGTTCCGGCGCACCAAGGTCTTCCCGCCCACGTTGCTGCAGCTCATGGCTACGGGTGAGGAAACAGGCGATATGGACAGACTGCTCGGCAAGGCCGCCGAGTTCTACGAGAAGCTGGTGGATGCCGTGATCGAGCGCCTTACGTCGCTCATCGAGCCCATCCTCATCATTCTCATGGCGGGCGTGGTGGGAACCATTATCGTGGTGGTCTATCTGCCCATCTTCAACCTGGGACTGGCCATCAGCTCCGGTATGAAGTAACCCAAGTAATCAAGTAATAGTGAGCGCCGCTGGGATAACCTGCGGCGCTTTTTATAGGGCGATGCCTACAGGACGCGGCTCTCGTCGCGGGCTTTCTTATCCAGCGTGGCTCCTATGCCGACGCCGAGGGCAACGCCGACTCCGACGAAGCCGGGGTTGTCGGTAGCCGCAATGAGCGCTGCGCCGAAGCTGGCGCCAATACCGGCACAGATGGCAAGATAATACCCCTCACGCACGATTCGGTGCGCTTTCAGCAGATGGTTCTCCATCTTTTTCAACCGGCGTTTGAAGGTTCGACGCTCCGCTCTGCTGTTCGGGATTTGTGGGAGCAGACTCAGCATATAGTCGCTGTCCTGCGCCAGTTGACGGCAGGTTTCGCACTCGGGCGCGTTTTCTTCCAGCCGGGCGATGATGCGCGGCAGCAGGTCCAAGCTATAGCGTTTCACCTGGCGCTTTGTCAGTCCCAGGCTGTCGGTTGCGGATTCAAAGGATTGCACACGCATGGTTTTGTCAGACATTGTTCCCCCATTGTCGGTTGAGATAGTCGTAGGTTTTATCATGCAGAACGCGCTGTGAGAGGAAGTCAAACAGGCGGTCATTGCGCAGGACGGCGCGAAAGCGGCCACTGGCGAACTCATCGCGCAGTTGCGTGTCCAGCAGGCTATAGTGCAAGTTGCGCCGCCTGGCGATGTAGCCGCGATGTTCGAGCAGCCAGTCGCGGTAGCGGTTGCGGGCGGCGGTCAGCGTCTTCGTGTCATGATGGCCGAAAAGCTGATGCATGTGGCCGGTGAGGACGTATAGCTCGTCGGCGAGCGACAGGCGGTCGCGGTAGAGACGGTGCGGCAGGCGGGTGTTCAGTCCCAGACGGTCGAGAATGGCCTGACATTCCTTGCGCCGTTCGGCGCTGACAGACGCGAGCGGCGTTCCGCTGGGGCGGTTCTCACGGTAGAGTTCTTTGTAGCGCGGCAGCAGCTCAGGGGCGAATTGGTTCAGGGTGGCGAGGAAGGTGTCTTTCTGTCGTCCAGGCCGCAGGGTGAGTCCGCCGGGTAGCACAACGTCCACGCCGATGTCGGCGAAGGCGCCGAACAGCGGTTCGAGATGGTCGGGATCGTAGCCCAGCCAGGGCAGCAGCGGCATGGCCATCACGCCAACGCCGCAACCGGCCTGCTTGAAGGCGCGTAGCGTATCGAGCCGCGCCTGTATGGGTGACGCGTTCGGCTCGAAGGCACGGCGCACATCCTCGTCTAACGTGACGATGGTCATCAGCAGCGTGAACCCCGCTCGGCTGTTCAGTTCGCTCCACAGGTCGAGATCGCGCAGCGCCAGCGCCGATTTGGTCATCACCATGGCGGGCAGCTCGGCTTCCAGCAGGATTTGGGCGGCGCGGCGCATGAGGCCTTCGTCGGCCTCGACCGGCTGGTAGGAGTCGGTGACGCCGGAGCCGAACATGACGATGCCGCGCTCGCGCAGCTTGCGCACCTCCCGCTCGAACACTTCTGCGAAGTTTGCCCGCACAACGATGTCCCGTTCGAAGTCGCCCTCGACCCAGTATTTCTCGGCGCGCCCGTCGCAGTATTTGCAGGCATGGGCGCAGGCGCGATAGGGCGCGGCGGCGAACCGGCTGACAAAGTAGGAGTCGGGCAGCTTGTGGCGCCGCAGCACGGTTTTCACCTCCACCCGCGTTACTGGCATATCGCTATTGCTTCTTACCCAGCAGCAGACCGCGCCCCGTCAATCCCGGCTCGATCCACTCGGACTCAAAGCCCTCGCGCTCGAACAGGTCGAGCTGTTCCTGCCGGGTGTACAGCGCCATCTCGAAGTGCTCGACGATGTGCCGCGTTTCCTGGGGTGTTGCGATGAGATGATGCAGGTCGAACACGGACAGCAGGGCGCCGCCCCGCGAAACAGGCGGGCCGCTGTTGCTCACCCGCGCAATTTTCAGTTCAGGGCGGTCCACCGTCTGCATATGCACCGTGCCTGCGCGCCAGGAGTCTGGCTCGATCCACGGCTCGATGAGCAGCCAGCCGCTTGGCTCGAGGCGCTTGTGGAAGCAGCGTAGCGCGTCGGCGTACATATCGAGGCTCACCATGTGGCCGATGGCGCTGAACAGGCAGGTGATGACATCGAAGCTGCTCCCCAGGGCGAAGTCGGTCATGTCGGCCTGGTAGAACGTGAGGCCAGGGTTGCGCCGGCGGGCGAATTCGAGCAGTTCTGGGCAGATGTCGAGTCCGGCGGCGCTGGAAAAGTGTTGCCCCAGGTGTTCGAGATGCCGCCCTGTGCCGCAGGCGACATCGAGCAGGCTGCCGCACGTCACGCCGCGTTCGCGCAGCAGGTCGAGCAGGAGGCTGCTCTCGGCGGCGTAGTCCTTGCTCTCATAGAGAACGTCATACCAACTGGCGGTGGGGCGGTATTCACTGCCCATGCAGCCACTCCAAACCGGCGAGAAGGGCGTTTCTGCCCGGCCAGTGTTTGCTTCTGAAGGTAATGCGCATTTGGCCTCCTTTATCAAGGCAAATGTATGTTCTCGCTGCATGGGCTGTCAACGAAATCGAACGATTACCTTGCTTTGGGAAAAATATCTTGCCAGCAAAAACATATTTTGTATTGATTGACGCACTAAATATCGAAGGAGGCAATGATGTTCGATTTCCGACTCCGTAGCGGTGATAACACGAAGTAGAGCTGATTATGCGATAACAGTAGTGACTATTCATTGAATATTTACTAAGATATATTCGCGGGGTCAGCATCATGGATACTGGCTCCGCATTTTTGTGCTCCGGCACACACAGCCCGCGGAACCATATCCGCGGGTTCTTTTATTTCGCAGACAAATGATGTGCAACATGAACAAACCTGGAGATTCTAATGAAAGAAATCAAGCTGATTGAATATGCACCCGAATGGGCTGCCGCCGTTGCCGACATGTGGAACGAAAGCTCCGAAGGCTGGAACGGCGAAATGTTCAACAAGACCGCTGAATCGGTGCTCGAGGAAGAGAAGAATTCGAGCGCGATGCACGTCTTTCTAATCGTCGAGGGTGAGAAGACGCTGGGTTACTGCAACCTCATGCACGATTCCCGTGAGCCGGATGCGCTGTATGTGGGCATGCTGAACGTGCGCCCCGAAATGCACGGCCGCAAGCTGGGCAAGCAATTGGTGCTGCGCGCTGTGCAGTCTACCTGCGAGCATGGCTATGGCGTGCTCTATCTGCACACCTGGGCAGGCAACACAAAGGCTGTACCGCTCTACAAGAAAACCGGCTTTTTCTGGCTGGATAAAGACCGAGGCACTCACCTGGTCAACTACATGCCAGAAGTGTTGAGCAACCCGCTGGTGAAGCCGTTCTTCGATACCATCGACTGGTATGCCGACAACGCACGTCCCATCGACGTGAAGCCGGATGGCCGCAAGGTTGATGGCTTCGAGATATACACCTACTCTTGGGAAAAGGACGGACGACGCCTGGAGATGGACTACACGCGGCGTGGGCGCGGACTGTGCCGCATCGAGACCGACCAGTGGAGCGTGCGCCTCGAAGCGGACAACCGCAAGCTCGCTTTCGGTCGCAGCTATGCGGCCAGGTTCACCGTGTGCAGCAAAGACGGCGAGCCGGTCAATGTTCGCTTCGAGGGCATGGACGACGGTCCCATCCGCTTCGACTGGCGGGACGAGGGTGCGGTGAGTGGCGAGCAGGTGTTCACGGGGCGATTCCACATCGAGCCCATCGAGCGCCACATCCCCGACAGCCTTAAACATCCCAGCATCACGGCGAAGGTCGTTGTGAACGGGCAGGAGACGACATTCCGCCTGGGCATAGCGCCGCGCTTCCCCGTAGGGGTGCATTTGCAATCACCGCACGACCTGCATCACAGCGACCAGACAATCGACGGCTGGCTTGACCTGAGCAACAACAGCAAAGAGGCGCTGTCCGTGCGCTTCGATCTGCCCGACACCGACGAAGTGCGCTTCGAGGCCAGGAGCATCGATGAACGCCTCGACAGCGAAGAGAAGCGCAGCCTGCCCACGCGGTTCCACCTTGCCCGTCCGTGCCACTACAGCGCTCGCCCCGAAGTGATCGTGTGCTATGACGACACCGGCGAGGAGGTGCGTTTTCCGCTGCCGCTGCATGTAGTGATGCAGGGTTGGCAGGGCTCGTTTACGGGAACGACGCCCCACACCCACTTCATGGTGCAGGGGCCATGGAGCCTGCACTTGGGCCGCTTGAACAATGTGAACAACCTGTGGATAGCAGACGCCCGCTTGCCGAAGGCCAACATGTGCATCTATCTTATGCCACCGGAAATCGGTATGCCATTCGAGGAGGAGTTCAGCCAGGAAGAGTCGAAGGACGTTAAGCTGTTCCGCGACGACCAGGCCGTGTGTATGACCATCACGCTGCGCTCGCCGCGCTGGCCCCAAGTCCCGTTGCGCATGCACATGCGCCTGTTGCCGGGCGGATTGGCCGAGCGTCATGTCGAGCTGTGCAACGAGAGCGACAAGCCTGTCACCCTCAACGTGATGGACAGCCTGTGGTTGCGCTCGAATACCAAGGTGCTGCCCATGCCCGAGGGCATCATCGAGAAAACGGTCGATGTGAGCGAAGGCGAAGGTTTGTGGGACTACACGCGCCTCACCGAACCCTGGATGTGGCTCGAGGACGATGACACCTCTCGCGCCGTCATCTGGTCAAAGGAGGAGCCGCTGAAACAGGCCTCGTGGAACTGTTTCTTCGACTACGAACCAGGCGAACTACAGCCCGGCGAAAGCTGGCGCAGCCGCACCGTCACCTTCGGATTGAACGCCTTCCGCGACTGGCAAGGCTGCCGTGCCTATGCCATGGGACGCCGGATGCCCGAAGAGACGGTACGCGCCGCCTGTGAGCTCGAGCTTGTCAGTCCGTTCGTAAACGATGAGCTTCACGCGCACGCGCGCCTGTTCAATAAAGAAGAGGTGCAAGGATCCTGGACTCTCGAAACTGAGGATGGCAGCCTGGCGAGCGTGAAAGCCGAGACAGGCGAGCCTGGCGAGCCGGTCGAACTGCGGATGCGTTCGGCCAGGCCGCTGCCGAGTGACCGTCTGCGCCTGCGCCTCGAAGACACCGTGTGGCAGGCCGAGCGCACGGCGGCGGTGTTTGCCACGCGGGGCGAGGTGACAACCGGCAACGACCATCGCGAAGGCCTCGACACCCTCTGGGCAGACAATGGCACGATTCGCCTCGAGGCGGCCCCAGGATTCCTGCACGGGTTGTTCTCGTTGCGCAACGACGGGCGCGAGTGGCTCGATACGTCGTTCCCCGAACACACGGCACGCGCCTGGTGGAAACCCTGGGCTGGCGGACTCTGCATCCAGCCGAACGGGCTCAGTTTGCAGCGGCTGCTCGAAGAGAAGACCTCCGCAAAGCATGTGCGGGTGACTGATGCTGCCGGCAATGTCTGGCAGGGTCTGCGCATCGACGTGGACGTGAAGGAAAACGAGACGTGGAAGGGGCTGTCCTGGAGCCAGTACTTCCTGTTGCTGCCCGGCGCGCCCGTTTTGCAGGCGGTCGTGCGCGTACGGCAGAGCACGGGGCGCTTCCTGCCCAAGCTCAGTTTCGGTTTCAGCGCCTTCATCAACCCTTGTGACGGTGAATGCAGGGGCGAGGTGAGCGATGGCCGTGGCAACCGCTCGTTGCTGCGCACAGGAAAGCGGATGATAGGCAGCAACGCCGCCGGGCCTGTGCGCTTCACCCGAAACGACGGCTGCGCCATGCTGCATATGCCGCCGCTGGGCGTGTACGGCTGCGAGGTGTTCGCCAGCGGCGGCATACTGGCCGACTTCGCAGGACAGAAGATTGACTTGGCCGACCGCGCCGAGGCCACACTGGCCTCCCACTGGTTCGTGTTCACCGACAATCGCTTCACCCGCGAGGAGTTGCGCCCGCTGAGCCAGATAAAGCTCATGTGGGATACAGAAAACTAAGCCATACTACACACCAAACTTTTTGTAAAAAGTTTGGATCAAAAACTTGCTGCGGATGCTGGCGCATCCTTGTGTCATAAAATATTTTATGTACATAGGATGCGCAGTATCCGTGATTACGAACCCTGACTGACCAACGGCGCAACCTTGAGCGCGTGACACTCAACCCTAACTTCCGAAATATCAGCGCAATAGAAAAAATGATGCGAAAAGGAAAAAAGGTTTGACAGATTTTGGTGAATGACGAATTTCGACAACTCACAGGCTTAGGAATGTGTCGTTCTGTTTATATATGTTTGTGATTAGACGACATGCACTGAGCCGAAGCAAAATCTGAAACAGATTGTAGTTCTTTGTGACTAAGGAGGAAGAGATGGCTAAGGCGAAATTTCAGCGAACGAAGCCTCATGTGAATATC
>JAIOQZ010000060.1 GCA_021108395.1 Candidatus Cloacimonadota bacterium | reverse complement strand
GAATGAATCCACCTTATTCAGCCAACAGAATGGTCTTGACAAGGGGTGCACTACAAAACGGGTTATTTCAGTAGAAGCATTTTTTTCGTGAGTGTTCTATCCCCAGTTTCGAGACGATAGAAATACACACCGGATGAGACGGTTCGACCCGTAGCATCCTTACCGTTCCACACAACCTCGTGGAATCCTGAAGGCAGTGTGTCTTCCAACAAGGAAACCACACGCTGTCCTCTGATGTTGTAGATTGTCAGCTTTACTCTCGCTTCGTCAGGAATTGAGAACTTGATCATTGTGGTCGGATTGAACGGATTGGGGTAGTTCTGCGTCATGGAAACAACTGCAGGGATATCTTGTCCTTCACCCTCAGAGTCTCCCCAAAGTAAAGCAAGGAGTTCAGCTTTTCGTTTTTCATGAGCGCTTTGTGATTCCGGTCTTAGCCAGGCCATGCGCCCAGTATAAGCTCCTCTATCTCCTCCCTCTTCGTTTTCCATCATGAGAAGGTATGTGAAACCGGCATCGATGACGGCGTACACGGAGTCCTCAAGTGTAGGTGCGTCATCAATAACAGCCTCGAACCATTCTATCGCAGTCTCGTACTCCCCGATTTCCAGGTTGCAGTAGTTATCGAGATAATCGCAGACACGGGTGAGTTCCGCATCCAGGCTGTCGGTGCAGATCGATGCGTAGTAGGCTTGTAAATCTTCGTAGTTGCTTCCGAGTTGCTTCTCGAGAGCAAGCAGGGCGCTGGCTGATAGCTTTGCAAACTTGCTCGACGGATACTCCTCTATCAGATCCTCGTAGGTTGACTTGGCAAGCAAGTAGCTTTCATCATTCTCATACTGCTGAGCCATGTCGTAGAGCTCCTCGTCATCGAACGATGTCGATCTCGGGTTTCCGGGTACCCATATTGGCTGATATGCGTATAATCCCTCTGGGAACAGGTCCAACGAAGGTGAGAAGAGCGTGCCCCAGCTATTATCTGCGACATCGATAACGCTGGAAGGCGTAGTATAGCACTTCATCAGAGCGTACTCGTGGTTAACATCCGTATCACTAATTTGATTGAAGTAGAATGTCGCTCCAGTCGGGGCGCTGTTATACGCGAACAGGATTTCTTCGTGAGTGTTTCCATACACTGTCTGCATGGGATATGCGTTGTCGCCGATCATTTCCCAGTTTGTATCGTGATACACAATCATGCCGCGATTGTTATTGCGTATGACGTTATGCCCACTCAACTCGACATAGCTGTGATATAGCACGACGCCAGCAAGGCTGTTATCCTCGATGATGTTGTCCTCTATCAACCTCGGACCCGATAATCCTGATTCTTCGATGTACAGCCCGATGCTGTTGTCGGATATCGTGTTCCCTGCGAACTCGAAATCAGGATAGTTCGTGAGTAATACTGCCGGATCTTCCATCGAATCACTCAGATCAGAGTCAGTGATATTGATATGACGCTGCTGTTGGAAGGGCCCCGGATCGTAGTAGAATCCGCTGATTGGTGAGTTCAAGAGCTCGCACTCGTCTAGCTCGAGGTCGCTGGTGTCGACATTGATGGGTGAGTCCGTGAAGCTGAGATCATCGCCTGCAAAAGACGAGTGTTCATCGAGCACGAGAGGTGTCTTGATGAAAACGCCTCCAGTGCACACACAGTTTGCAGTGATCAAATGGATGCCGTCCCAACCTACAGAAGAGAAAAACATTGGCGCGCCGGTAAACATGAGATCACCATATACTTCGATGCTGTTACCGGGGATCTCGACCTGGATGTCAGATCCAGCAGTGGGAATGAACGTTGCAGCCTCGCCCTCGATGGTTACGCCGTTTCCAATCGTCAATGTCGCACCGTCCTCAACCGTGATTGTGGCGTTTCTGCCACCAAAGCTGCTTAGCGTAAGCGTACTATTGTCGATGGTTACTGTTCGACCAGTGGGGATGATCATGTCCCACTTCAGCTCCGTGTCGGACGAGATGGTCTCATTCGGCAATCCGATTCTGTGCATGTTAGGTTTATAGCCATATTGGGTCACACAGACTGTCTGATAATCATAAGCGCAGGAAGCGACGCCTGTTGCATCTGTGGTCGTTTGGGTAGTTGTCGCTCCACCGGCAGAGGTGAACACGACCACAGCGCCTTCCATAGGTGATCCGTCTGAAGTGACAGTGATCGAACGATTCGTGAAGTCGAAAGCGACGTCGAGATCCAGTGGCGCAGCAGTCCAGACTTCCATCTCAGGGTCGCCAAAGAGGTTAAGGGCGTAGGTTACTCTATGGCATGGATTTGTCACCGCTTGTGAAGAAGCGTGCAGTAACCCGATGTTCTTGTTGTTGAAGACGGCAAGATGCTCACAGAACAATCTCTCGCGATTGGTTGATGGATTGAAATACCCCTCTCGCGTATTGCCAAGAAATGCCGGCCCGCCTCTGTCTGGCATCGCTGTTGTGAAAGCGCGAGCCATGCACATTGTATCAACTTCAAGATCGAAACCGGCAACATGACAACACGACGAATGAAGGATGGGATATTTGCCATTGGCTTTCAGGTTGTCGAAGCCATTCGAGCTCTCGTTGACAATATAGACATCAAGGAGATCGTAATTATTGAATGAAGCGATAGCCTGCACAGGTGAAGTTCCGGAGCTTTCTGTTGCCACCCACGCCACCTCAACATGACCATGATTGTTGAGACCGATGATTCCCGTCCCTTCATTGATGGCTGCAATAACTTGATTTCCTGTCGGCAGACCAAGGACCCCTTCGGGCGGATCTTCAATTAAGTGGATGTTGTCGAAACCCAACCGGCTGAGATTGTAAATGGCTTGCTCAATGATCGCTGCGGTTCCTTCTTGAAAAACAAACTGATCGGAGGATGTAAATACCGCACGCGTCAGATAATCGTCATCGCCATACCCAGGATTCGTCTCGTAGGTCAGCAGCTTCTCGGTCCAGTTGGCGATTTGCTCCTGCCCTGTCGCCCCTCCTTCTACGAGGAGACGGCCAATCATGATGTCGGCATACATGTCGGGGGCGTCACCAGAGTTTTCTTCATGTTTCTCCCCATACCTTTCATCATTATCAGCGTTCCAGTCTCCGTTGTAATCAGCATAATATAGGTCAGCTATGATGAAGTCTTCGTCCCAGAACAACTCATCATTATAAAATCCCTGTCTTATCGGACATATCGAATCATCCCCCACCAGCAGGGCGTAGTAAACGCCGTTTGTCAGATACATCGAGTACAGGTATTGCCGTGTCGAGCCCGCGTCATCGTCGATGCCCAGGCCGCCAGGGATCACCTGATCGCCGTTGGGATACTGCGTGTAGATATCCTCGAGCGTCTCCACAACCACGTTGAGTCCCTTGCTGCGTTTCCAGAGCACGAAATCCTCGAGTGCAGACTCCAGTTCGACGGGGCAGACGATGACCATATCTTCCGCCGATTGATCGGGCATCGGCGTGGTGTATCGCGAAGATATGTCCTGAGGGTTGGCGACCATGTTGGTGAGTGCGTCGGTTACCCTCGCCTGTGTCTCCGCCCTGCGAACTGCTGGATACACCGGATTAGTGTTCGCAGGTGTGAAGGTCAGGTCGATAGAAATCGACGTCGTGAGTTCAAGAGACATAGTGACGGGATTGTATTGAAGGGGCTGGATGGCGAGTGTCGCCAGATGCGCGTTGCCGTCGAAGAAACCGTACCCCGCGACTTCCACTATGGGGTCGGGGTACTGCGCGTTGGTGGTGTAAACCACGCTGTCCGGCTCGACGAACGGACCGGGATCATCTGATGGGCTTGTGATACCCTGTCCCGGATACACCCAGTAGGATCCTGTTATCGCCTGCGAAGAAGAGGATACCGTGATGTTGCCTATCTCCATGTTCGCGGGGATGATAAGCGTGACATACTCCACCGGAAGCTGGGGCATGCCAGGATCGTTGGTCAATCCAAGGCCATCAAGCATGATCATATCATACACATTTGTGCGATCCATGTCAAACGACAGATCGCCTGCGCTGTACGTCGCCTGATAGTCCACTCCCTCGCACACGGCAACAGCCATTACGATCAACACCATGAGCCAGAATCGCTTTTGCGCTTTCATCATCCCTCCTTATCATCAGTTGTTATTTCAATAAAACGAGCTTACTGGTGGTTGATCCCAATGCATGCGCCATACGTACAAGGTAGATCCCGCTGGCTGCGTCCCCGGCGTCCCACCGCAAAGTGTGCTCGCCGGCGGTGAAACTGTGCCCAGCGGCGAGCGTGGCCACGCGCTGGCCGCGGGTGTTGTACACCGCCGCATCTACCGGCCCCGCCTGCGCCAAACTGAACCGCACGGTAGCACCACCTCGCGTGGGATTGGGGAAGCAGGCGAAGGCGAGCGATGGATGTGGCGATGGTTCATCGCCAATGTCTACATACTCGGTGGTGAGGATGCATATTTGCCAGTTATCACTATCTTCGAATGAGCTTTGTAAGATATCCCCATGCCCATCCCCATTAAAATCACCAACATTGTATGCCGCCGATGAATATCCATTCGATTGGAATGAACGGCAGTACTGCGTAATCAAAGAGTCTTCATCAACGTATTCAAAAAAGACTATCATCGAATCTAAAGGTGATGACCCTCCTATCATACATGTGTTGTCAAACACGGAGTAGAAGCATTCCACTACCCGCAATGCACCCTCTAGTTGGTATGTTAATAATACGGAATCAAGATATACGTCGCCCAATAAAACATTCATTGTTCCAGAAGCTGTACTATTAATCATGATTAGATCAGAAAGACCATCACCGTTCAGGTCGCCGTTCATGAACAACTGACATATATTCGTCGAGTAAATGTTATCGCTTACATACGATGCAGTTGTACTGATTGTTTCACCTCCTGTATAAATTTGGAATTGCATATAGTCTGAGTTTGCAATCTCCTGGCTGACAGCAAGGTCATCGTAGCCATCGCCATTGATGTCACCTGTTGCCACGTTATCACCAAACAACTCACAGTAATCCCCTTGCAAATGCCAGTCCACTTCCGTGTCGAACTGGTCTCCGCCGAAGAAGATGTCCACCTGTCCGTTCCAATAATACGATGGGCCAGGCGAGCCAATAACCAGATCGTCATAGCCGTCGCCGTTAAGGTCACCGGAGGTGTCGAGGTCGCTGCCGAACTTGAGCCCCCAGCAGTCGTCGCCGTAGTCCAGCCCGTCCAGCACGACATCAGGCGTCGTTGAAAGTGTCTCACCACCCCAGTAAATGAACACCATTCCCGCATCGGGAAAATGGCCATCGTATGTTGGCGCCGCAACGACGAGGTCGTTGTAGCCGTCGCCGTTCAGGTCGCCGTCGTAGGCGATGAACCTGCCGAACGAGTCCATGTCGCCGGGATCGACTGGCGGGACATCGATGATATAATCGGCTACGCTGTCGGGCTGCGCGCCGCCGAGGTAGATGTAGAGGCGTCGCTCGTCCTCCGGCTCGCCAAGGGGGTGGCCCGGAATCACGATGTCGCTGAAGCCGTCGCCGTTCAGGTCGCCATTGCCGGAGATGTTCTCTCCGAAATGGCCATCGTATGTCCCATCTGTCGGGGACTCGAACACCAGCATGGTTTGCAGCTCCGTCTGAGCGTAAAGCAGTGCGCACAGAGCGAGAAGCGTGAGCAGCGTTAACGTTTTCATTGTAACCTCAGCAGTTTCGTTATTGTGGTTTCGTGTGGTGTGGTCAATCGCACGAGATAGATCCCGCTGGCTGCGTCCCCGGCGTCCCACCGCAAAGTGTGCTCGCCGGCGGTGAAGCTGTGCCCAGCGGCGAGCGTGGCCACGCGCTGTCCACGGATGTTGTATATGGCCGCCTCCACCGGCCCCGCCTGCGCCAGACTGAACCGCACCGTCGCCCCACTCCGTGCGGGATTAGGGAAGCAAGAAAGATTGAGCGACGCTGGTGGTATTGGCTCATTATCTATGTCTACGTATTCTGTGGTAAAGATGCGTAGAATCCATGGGCTATCTACTGTTTCCACTGTACTGATGATATAATCACTGTGTCCGTCTCCGTTATGATCGCCAATGAAGTATGTCAATTCTCCAAATCTTTGTGGATAGTAGTTTCCAGTGAAGCAATATACAACTAGAAGTGAGTCGCTGTATTGAGTAAGAAGAAGCGATGCATCAAGGGGGCATGAACATCCAACGTATATATCATTGGCTTCTTGTGATAAAAAAACTCTGCCAACGCCGCCATATCCTCCTGATATCACCATATGTTCCAAGGGATTGCAATAATTTGAAGCTCCTTTCATCAAGTAGAGGTTATTCCGATTAACGATCAGATCATTAAATCCATCTGAATCAACATCGCCTTTCATGAGCAAATCACTAAACCCAGAACAGGCTATGTCATCACTCGTGTAATCGGCAATGTAGTCAATTGAATCCCCCCCTTGATAGATGACAAATCTCTGGTGACCTTGTGCTCCAGCCTGCTCACTGAAGCACAAGTCATCATAGCCATCCCCATTGATATCACCTGTCGTGACATGATCTGCAAGATTGTCATCCAATTCACCTTGTCTGTGCCAATCCACATCCGTGTCGAAAGCATCACTGCCGAAGAAGATGTCCACCTGCCCGTTCCAGTACAGTGACGGGCCTGGTGAACCGATGACAAGGTCGTTGTAGCCATCGTCGTTAAGGTCACCGGAGGTGTCGAGGTCGCTGCCGAACTTGAGCCCCCAGCAGTCGTCGCCGTAGTCCAGCCCGTCCAGCACGACATCAGGCGTCGTTGAAAGTGTCTCACCACCCCAGTAAATGAACACCATTCCCGCATCGGGAAAATGGCCATCGTATGTTGGCGCAGACACAACAAGATCGTTGTATCCGTCGCCGTTCAGGTCGCCGTCATAGGCGATAGCTTTGCCGAACGAATCCATGTCGCCAGGGTCGACAGACGGGACATCGATGATGTAGTCGGCCACGCTGTCGGGCTGCGCGCTACCGAGATAGATGTAGAGGCGTCGTTCGTCCTCCGGTTCGCCAAGGGGGTGGCCCGGAATCACGATGTCGCTGAAGCCGTCGCCGTTCAAGTCGCCATTGCCCGAAATGCTGGCCGTGAAATGTCCCTGATACATACCATCAGTTGGTGACTCGAACACCAGCATTGTCTGTAGTTCGGTCTGAGCACTGAGTGAGATGAATACGAATAACCAAAGAATCAGCAAAGTTCCCCGTCTCATAACAAACCCCTTGGCTCCTTTGAAGCCGGTGAATACATGATATATCGCTCACTCACTATGGCAATATGTGAATCTCATATGAATTGGGCTGCGTCAAGAATTTTCTGTGCTTCACTTGCTTTTCGTGAAAGCTTATTCTTGAGCGTAGATAACCTGTTCGTTCATAATCTTTAACGCTTCCTGTTCCAACAAGTATGCCTTGTAGCGTTTTCTGTTCGCTTGTAATACCATTTCATTAATCTTCCGCTGGACACTCACGTCACGCAATAGGGGTACAATTACGTTTGATACATGAGTATCGTTTATCTCATCAACGATAGCTCCATAGATGTGGCGGGTTATCAACGAAAAAGCGTTGTTGATTTCGTTGATGGCCGGTTCAAAGCGGTTCGCCATATTGACTTAATGATGGTTGGTAGCAACATGGATAAAAACATCGTTCCAAAGGTGATCAATAACGCACCGAAAAGACGACGAAGAAGAATGAGAAAGCAGGTCAAATCAAAGAAAAGAGAGCCAGTTTGCCATTGCAGAAAACTGAAGCGCAGAGCTGGGCTTAGAACTGTAATCACTACTGCGACAGTATCACAAGAACACCGAGCCGACATGGCTAAGAAAACAATGCACTCCAGGCGATTTTACACCTCCCACACCTTCAGCACCTCGTCGCCGTAGTGGTTGATGACCTTCACTGCAATCTTGCCGTCTGCCGGTTTGGGGAAGGGACGACTGACCGTCTGGTAGAGGCTGCTCCAGGCTTCCTCGTCGATCTCTGCGCGCAGGGCGCGTTTCAGCTTGTCATACGGCTCCTTATCGCCTGTAAAGTAGGCGTGCCGCACGAAGAAGCTCTCGCCGTTGTAGGCGGTGTCGATGAACCAGCAGGCGATGTCGTCGGTGGATGAAGAGCGCACCTCGCCCGTCGTCGGATCGTAGATGTCAACACCCTTGATCTCGACGGTCATCATGTTATCGGGAAGGTGGTGCACATCGAAGTCCGGCTCGCCGAAGACCATGAACAGATTGCCCGCGCCGGTCTTCTTGAGCAGTTTGTCGCTCATGGCCAGGTCGGGGTTCATGCGCACCGGCAGCACGTCCAGGTTGCCAAAGCGCTTCGTCTCCTCGCCCACGTGCGGATCGAAAGCGAAGCCGCATACCAGCAGCAGGTCGTGGCCGAGACCCTGCACCGCTTCCTTGGCGGCTTCGTTGACCTGCCTCGGACCCACCGTCCCCTGCTCCGGGCCGATGGACACCGCCACGCGGCGGTGGTTGCCGGACGCATCGGTGTACTCGCCTGTGGCGTGAATCCACTTTCCCGCATGGGAGGTAAGGTAGTCGAACTTCAGCCGTTCTTTCTTTTTGGTGTTCTGTACGCCCGCCTTGCACAGCTCGCCCAGAATCATATCCTCGAAATTCTGGCTCTTCTGCGCCTCCGTTGCGAGACATACCCGTCCATGTTCTCGTCCGCCGGGGCGAGGACGCGATGGGGCGACAGGCTCTCGACGGTGAACGGGCCGCACACGCGCACGGTTTTGCTCAGTTGATACGGCTGGTCGTAGAGGTACTCGGTGTTCGCGTGACGGGCGATGGCCTCGTCGATCTCCTCGCGCGTCATGCCCTCGCGGATGTCCGGGTTGTTGGCGATTGACTTCAGCGTGATGTGTGGTACACGCTTGTAAACGAAGCCCTTGCGGATGTCGCCCTCCGGCTGTTTGCCGCTGCTCGCCTCCAGCTTGGCCCCCGACAGCGCCGCTTCCTTCTTCCGGCCTTCCGCAGAACCCGCCAGCAGGTAGTAGGGGTACTTGGCGGCCATGAGGCGCGTGCGGGCCAGGGCCAGAGCTACGCGGCTGGTGTCTATGGTGATCCAACGCCGGCCCCATTGCTCCGCCACATAGGCCGTGGTTCCGCTGCCGCAGGTGGGGTCGAGAACCAGGTCGCCGGGGTCGGTGGTCATCAGGAGGCAGCGTTCAATTACAATTCTATTTGTCTGTACAACATAGACTTTGTCTTTAGCAGCAAAGCCGCCCATCTGCGTATCAAGCCATAGAGCATTCAACGGTGTATAGGGATAATCTTCGAAGAAACGCTTGAAAAGCAGTGTTTTGCCTTTAATAAATAAACGATCAGCAGCGATAAGTTTCTTGAAACCGTCTTGATTAGTTCGCCATCCACCTCGGTGTGGGAAGAAATTTGTATTGTCGAACAAAACATTGAACTGAGTTGATGGTCCACCACTTCTTGATAATAAATCAGCAAGCCAGAGAAGCTTGGATTCAGAAGGTAGTGAAGCAGGATTGGCTACTTCGTGCCGAGCTAACGATCTTATTTGGTTGTTTGTCTCGACAAACCAAGAGATAGTCGGGGCTAAGGCGCGACGTGGTTGATGTATTATAAGTGGGCGAAACTTCACAACCTCTTTTGTTTTTGCATACCACAGTAAGAAATCAGTGACTGAGGCTGGGCCAATCGATGTCTGACTACCAGTTGTTAAAAAGGGATAAGCGACACAAAGTTCTCACTACCAAAAACTTCGTCAAGTAAACATCTTACCAGATGCACGTTTTCGATCCCAATCTGCACGAAGATACTGCCTGTCTCGGTGAGCAGTTCCCGTGCCACCACGAGCCTGTCTCGCAGGTAGGCCAGGTAGGAGTGGATGCCCAGCTTCCAGGTGTCGCGGAAGGCGCGCACCTGCTCCGGCTGGCGGGTGGCGTCGCCGTGCTTGCCGTCCTTCACGTCGCGCTTGCGGGTGCTCACCTGCCAGTTGCTGCCGAACTTGATACCGTAGGGCGGATCGATGTAAATGGTCTGCACACGGCCTTTGAGGCCTTCCTTCTCGGCCAGGCTGGTCATCACCATGAGAGAATCGCCGAGAATCATGCGGTTCGACCAGTGCTGCTGATGGTGGTAGAAATCGACGCGCTGGTCGAAGTCCTCCGGCAGCCCGTTGAAATCGGCGAACAGGTCGGGCGCGTCCGTTTCCGGCGTCTTTTTGCGTGGCAGGCTGTCGATGATGGCCTGCGGATGTATCTTCTCCTGAATGTAGATGGGCGCGATGGGAACGGCGAGGTCTTCCTTGTCCTGCTCGTCCTTGCCCTGCCACACCAGTTGCGGATCGAGCGAGGTGTCGCGTGGATAGAGCATCGTTGGGGGGTCGTTCTCGTCTTCCACCACGAAGTCACGCAGCTCTTCCGTCGGGATGTTGGCCCGTTTGTCTTTATGCTGCAGCGTTTTCACCTTGATGGGATTGCTTGCTTTCTTGCGAGTCATGGTTTCTCCTGTTGCGTCAGTTGCTGCATGGTGGCGCGGATAAGATGTTCCGCGTCCCAGGGATCGTCAATCTCGACAAAGCCCCAGCGACCGAAGCCGCCGTGATTGTTCACCGCCGGAACCCACAGCGTGCGCGCCGTGGCGACCTTCTCGAGCTTCTCTTTGCGCTGTTCACCGCTCACCTCGATGATGAGGTTGAACAGGTCGTCGCGCCCGACGTCTATGCAGGCGATGAAATCTGGTATATAGTTGCGCGGTTCACCATTGATGGTGTAGGGAATCAGAAAACGGAGATTGTGGTTCTTCACGTATTTCACCACTTCGGGCATGGCCTCGAGCGTTTGGGCCATCTTCTGCTCCCACGACTTGGTATCGGCCACCACATGCGAGATATGGCACTTGGCGGGATCGGTGGCGTACACCGAGCGCACTGTGTCGAAGTCAACATATCGGGTCGAGCCGATGGTGTCATACGGCGCCAGTATCGGCTTGAGCACGGCTTCACCGCTGTCGGCACACACGATGGCGCGGTAGATGCGGTCGTTGGCTTGCGAAGCGTAATCGGCCAGCAGCAGCATCTGGATGAAGGCGTTGTCCTTGAGCCGCACGCATTCGTTCATCCAGCGACGAGTGATGCGTAGAAGCTGCGGAAACAGCCAGGGTTTTGATGCGCCTTCATCATCACGGAAGTACCTCTCCATCGTGTTCATTGCCAGACGGAACGCCACTTCGTTCTCGCGATGGCGCAGCAGATCATCAAGCGTATGAATGCTCCCCTTACCAACGATAGGCAAACTCTCGGTTATTGTCGGGATGTCCTCGGTGGAGAGGATGAGGGTGGAGTCGTCCGTGAATTGAGCGGAGAGACGCTCACCAGCAACATCATAGCGATAGCCGGTTACGCGCGGGAAGGTGATTTCGCATTCGTAACGATCTTCCAGAGCGCGAACACGAGTGGGAATCGGCCCGGGCTTGACGGGCTTCGCGGAACCACTGCAAGGAATGAAGGAGAAGGGTACGCCATAAATTTCTGCGTATTCCGGCTCGAACATGCCCGCCTCGTTCGGGGCGTAGCTCATGCGCCGCAGAGCGCGGCCCACCACCTGTTCGCACAGGAGTTGCGTCCCGAACGCTCTGACGCCGAGGATATGGGTGACGGTGTTTGCGTCCCAGCCTTCGGTGAGCATCGAGACGCTGACGACGCACTTCACGTGCTCACCAAGCTTCCCGGTCTTGCCGACGGTGTTCATCACTTCCCGCAGCAGGTCTTCATCGGAGATGTTGTCTGTATCGCGTCCAGGAAAGCGGATGCGATAGTCCGCCTTGAACTCCTCGATTTCGACAGCGGCAATCTTCTTGAATTCATTGCTCATGGCTTCGCCGGATTCAAGCTGCTCGCTGTCGATGAGAATCGTATTGGGTCGTTGAAGCCATTCGCCCCGGCCGTCATCATTGCGGAAGATATCCAGTTGACCAGCCTGCACGATCAGCTTATCCTCGACTTGCTTCTCCCAGCCGGCGATGTAGTCATAGACCATCTTGGACACGTTCGTGTTGTTGCACACCACGATGAACACGGGCGGCGTGATGCCCTTTTCACGGGATTCGGCATTGTTCTCCCAATCCCCATAGTACTTCTCATAGTTGCCATACAAGCTGTGCAAAGCAGCCTGAAGTTCCACAGGTAGATGGGGCTTTCCACCGACAGACTCCGTACCTCTGCCTTTCTTGGGGAGATGATCGCGAATGCGATACCAGAGGTTGCGAAAGGTGGGCTGCTCACCGGTCATGGAGTTGTCGGAGACAGGTACGCGGGGTACCTTGACGATGCCCGATTCAATCGCGTCGATTAGCGAGAAATCCGAGACCACCCAGGGGAAGAGCACACCTTCAGAATAACCCGATCCTCGTAGAAAGAAGGGAGTGGCAGAAAGGTCGTAAACGGTTTTCACGCCCATTTTCGCTTTGACTGCTTCAATCCCCGAAATCCAGACTCTGGCTTCTTTGTCCCATTTCTTGATCTCTTTCTTTTCATCGCGATCAAAGCCTGTGAGGGTGTCGTCCGGTTTCCTGCGATAGCAGTGGTGAGCTTCGTCGTTGATGACGATGATACCCTTCTTGTTGCCCAAATCCCGGCACACCCTTCTCACTACCTGATCGGGTGTCTCTACAAAAGCGCTTGTACCTTTCTGGCTTAACAGCTCTTTGGTCAATTTTGCCGCTTTCACCTTCTCACGAGGAAGAAAAGAGTGGTAGTTGGTGATAACGATCTTGGCCTGCATCAAGCGGTCGATGTCGGAAGCCGGGATGATGTCGCGCAACCGATAATAATTCTGCGGGTCGTTCGGCATGAGTACACGAAGGCGGTCACGGATTGTGATGCCAGGCGAGATAATCAGAAAAGCATCGGTAAAGCGTGAATCGCTTCGATTGGCGAACTTGTTCAGCGCCTGCCAGGCTATCAGCATGGCCATAACCACAGTTTTACCAGCTCCGGTGGCCATTTTGAAAGCAATCCGCGGCAATCCTGGATTCGAGCTGTTGTTTACATCAATCAGTTCATTGTCAATCCATTGGTCATTGTATCTCTTGGCAATTTCTGCAATGTAAATCGCAGTTTCCAGAGCCTCGATCTGGCAGAAGAACAACGGCTTCTCGCGATCCTGCTTCGTCCAGTAATCCAGAAGGCTCCTGGTTACCGGGGTCACGCCCTGATAGCCGCCAGTACGCCACCTTGAGACACGGTCTCGTATCTGGTTTACAAACACGTTTTCCTCTATGCGATCCTTCGTCCACTCGGTATCGATGAGAATCTGTTGCTTACCCTTTTCCTTCTGGGATCGGGCGATAGGCGTGAAATACTGACTTGTTCTCCGACCAGAGTCCACTTCGTTGGTGATGCCCTCATCGGTAAACCTGAAGTGCTTGTCTGGTTCCTTGAACGGTGAGTTGATCACCGGGTTCTCTATCACAACATGGGACATAGCTCTATCCTCGCATCCAAGATGCATGTGGGAGTCAATTTGAGAGACAACATGTAGACTCTACGTAGAATTTTCATATTATGAGCAAGAAGAAAGAAGATGCACAAAAAGCACAAGAAATAATTCGGCGGAAACGATAACGTCTCTGGCATTTTATACATGCACATTCTTCTTGCCTATCTTTTCAAATCCACTTCTCTTCCGATTCCCGTGTTTCGCGTTGGATTAGCTGCTCGTATTCTCGAATCAATTGAGAACCAAAACCAATAAGTTCGGATAGATTGTGTTCTTCGCCGAAAGCTTCCAATTGACGGTAGACGTCTTGGTGCATTCGGAAATGATGAACAATGGAACCTGAAAAGCCAAAGGAACCAAGATTCATGGATAACCAATGGATAACATCAGGGGAATGAAACCGAAGCAGAAACAGCTTACAAAACGGGTGAAGAACGGCTGTGCTCAATTTCGGGTAATCCAATAACTTGTAGACAGGCATGATGTACGCGATGTTCTTCTGTGCTTGTGTGCCGTTCTGCTTGCACCAGTCAAGGATAGTATCGTAGTGCTCTGCTTGGCGAAACAGCAAGCCCTCTGCATCATGGTCGTGCAGATGGTTGCCCAGCATCTCGCGAATCCAGAAGTCGCCTTCTTCCTTGAGCAGGTAATCCTTGATAACGGTCCAGAAGACAGGGAAGCGATGCAGGGCCACAGCCTTCATGTAATCCTCGAAGCGATCATCGGTCGCATAGGGAGATTCAGGAGGTCTGAACACCACGTACAGACACTTCTTCGCCAGTTGTAGCTGATACTCATCATCCTTGATGTTCCTGACGAGCCAGACAAGAATTTCTTTCAAAGCATGTGTGCTCATTGAAGCATTCACCGGAGGCGACGCAAGGAATACGTCCATCAGCACAAACTCCTGAAGAAACGGCTGGTAGTCTCCGTATCGCTTTTTCTTGTCATGTCGCCCTAATTCGTGCATGGAGAGAATCTCCAATCCAATCCAGGCGCCGTCATCAGACTGTTCGGCCAGACACTTGACCATTGTAACAATCATCTGGGGGCTGACATGCTTGGTGACACTTCCGTAGATGAACCCGGCAAATTGTCTGGTAATGCTTGGATGATGTTCTACCAACGGGAGATACTTCTCGATGTCTGCATCGATGAGCGTAGCCTTGTGTGTCAGCAACTCAATTGCCCAGTCCGGATGGTTACGCTGGATGAAGCCGTCCAGAGCTTGTTCCCACAACGTCTGTTCTGTGGATGCATTGAGAAAACCCGCCAGCAGATAGATATCCGGGGCCTCTTCCCAGTCGTCAGTCTCATCGAGACAAGCTTGGATGAAATCACTTGTGTCCTCGACGATGTCAAAGAGCTTCTTGCCAAACGCATCGCTGCCAATGCCACGACCAGACAGGATATCACCCAAATGCTGCTGCAAGAGCGAACTGTCGCTCTTCAGCTCATCGATTAGCAAGGAGAACTCTGACTCGGTGCGTTCTTCTAGGAAGGAAACGCTGCCCAGTTCCTGCTTCACATACAGCCTGAAGCGTCCAATCCAGTCGGACGGCTTCAGTTCGTCGATCCACAGTTCGATTTGCTGACGCCACGATTCTTCCTTTCGATATCGGATCAAATTCTCCAGCGATTCAATCAGAGGTGCATTTACGACGAGCTTATCGGCTATAATATCAATGACTCGTTTTAGTTGGGCAAGTAATCCCGCACTAACTAAACCGTCCATATTCTGTGAGAACTTCTCAAATGCCGATTCGAAGTACTTCTCATTTGCCAGAAATTCCCTCTCCAAGATGGACAGCAGTTCTTCGATGTATTCTGTAACTTGTATATAGTTTGGAAAAAAGTCTTCGTTCGCATTCTGAAAAGGATGTGTATGCGTTCGTGTATAGTGCTGTTGTGGCAGTCCATGCATGATGGCTTGCATGATGAGTCCGCTACAATCGATATCAGTGTCTTTCCATTGGCGCAACATGTATTGCACAACCTTCAATCGCTCCTGCAAGTCGGCTTTGGTTCCTGGAAGATGCAGGTGAAACGACTGCAAGAGCAAGCCTGTCGCGTTATTGGAATATGACTGGTTCTCTCCCAGCGCCAGCCAGAAAATGGCTCTGGCGGCGTCGAAATAGGCATCTTCGTGCCAGGCGGCGGCTTCGAGTGCCCACACAAGGTATGATCTGCCATCTTTAATCTCGCGCAGCTGCGGAATGCCGAGATTACTGAAGAGACGAAAAGACGTCGCGGCAGCCTTCTGTGGGGCAACGTAGCAAAAGCTATGGAAGAGTCGAGCGCCCCACGCTGTGCTCAATACTTCCAGGGACACAAAAGGGGAATCAGCTCCCAGCGCATTGTTGACGAATCGTTTCGGGTGTTCGCACCAGGAGAGCAGTTCGATCTGCTGGCAAAACCGTTCTAACAACGTATGGCGACCACCGGATGATGTTCTGTCGTGTAGATATTTCAAAAAATCTTCTACTTCTGCATAGCGGCTCGCAACCCGTTCCCACCAGTTCTCGACAAGTTGCAGCATTACGGGGACAGGACGAAAGCTACGAAATCGCCCCCGCTTCTCTAATATCCCTCGATCAGTCAAGTCGTCGCATATCTTGCGACCTCGTTCATAATCGAATCCCCCTGTCGTCAGGGACAAGAGAGTATGACCAATGATGTCCTTGAATTCATCAGCTACTTCATCTTCATACCCGAATGAATTGAACAAAGCCAGGGCTGTGATGCAGTTTTCACCGTCATCACCTTTTTTCAGACCCAATACCCGGAGGGCGAGATCGTTTTGCCCGAGTTGCGCGAAAGGCTCGCCATTACTTGCTCTGTCCAACATCAGGACAGCCATCAGAGGGAATCCACCCGAAAACCGAATGATGTCGTAACAATTGTGGTCGTTGGGACGCAATGCATTTTCGACCATTGTTATCACAACAGGCTTCATGTTCTCTGGTTTGAGTTGTAAGATGCGATAGTCCTTTCCTGTATAATGTGACTCATGCAGGTAATCTGGCGCGATACCGAGAAGGAAGTTGCCATTGTGCAGATCTGTTTTCAAGGATTCAAATACCTCTATTGTGATATTATCAACAATGAACACTGTATTGAAGGCAATATTGTTCATCTGGATGTAGTCGATTCTATTTCGTGCAATGGAGTCTGCTTCCATAAACACACAAGCAGTGCTGAATTTCAAACCCGTCGACGCTGTTTCTTCGTCCATCTGTCTCACCCATTCCAGAATGAAACGGGATTTGCCAATTCCAGGAGGACCGGCAAGGATGATTGAGCTAATCTTTTGGGATTGAACGGCCTCCTTGAGTTGTGATTGATAATCGACCAATCGTTCAGTAGTTTCAAAAGACACTGAAGTGGAATTCTTTCGCGCGAAACGTTCTCTTTCCTGCGTATAGCTCCGATATGGCACATGTTGTGGGAATCCGCTTTTCTCATACACCCATGCTTTCAGAAGCGGGTAGTGATTGCTCCAAGCTGCTATTTTCTTGGCGTCAAACACATGTGCCTTTCTCTCAGGTTGCTCAATTCCATCCTTGCTCAGTACTTCGATGATTGCCTGTAAATGCTTATCGATGGTTTTCGCCTGCATCGTCACATTCAAGAACAGGTAGTACCCTGCATCCGTTTCGCTTAGAACCTCTTCCAGGCGAGGTTTCAGGTTGCCCTTTTGGAGTAGCTCTTTCTTCGTCTGTGAAGGAGTCCATCGTGCTCGCGCTTTGACCTGAAAGAAGCAATTGCGGTTTTTCAGGAAGCCGTCTGGGGGAAAGCCACAGCTAAGAATTGATCCGTCGATGCCACCATCGGCAACGTTGATCGAATCGGGAACGTGAATGTTGCTGAGGGGTATGCCAAAGCGCAGAGCCTCGGCGTTCAGCAACATCCTCAACAATGTCACTAGTTGTTTTTCGTCGAGGTTCTTAATGTGCTTGGATTGAACTTGCAGGCCGTGACTCATAGTTGATCTCCGTAGCAGTCCTTGCTACTTCAACAACAGCATCTTACGTGTGTATGTCTCACCAGCGGTCTGAAGCCGCTTGAGCAGGTTCACGGCGATGAAAGTCTTGCCCGCACCCGTGGCAAGCGAGAGCAGCGCGCGCTTTGGTCGGCCGTTATGCTCGCACTGAGCGATCTTTTCCATCACGGCGCGTATGGCGGCGTCCTGGTAGTAACGGCGGACACCTTCGCCGCCTGGGTATTGCTGCAGTAATGGGCGAGCCGCTGTTGAATCGAGTGAGAAACCCATGCCTTTTTCGTAGCGGTCGCGCAATTCGGCAGGCGTGGGAAATTCGGTCAATGGTCGCGGCGCCGAGGTAATCCCTGTGAAGTTATCGTATTCAACGAATAGGTGACCGTTTGAAGAAAAGACAAAGCGGATGTTGAGTCGCTTACAGTGCGCGTAGCCTTTGGCCTGGTCGAGGCCGTGACCGGGCGGCAGGCTCTCTTTCTTTGCTTCGATGAGCGCCAGCGCCACCGGTTGCGTATCCACGTTCACCTTGACGCGAAGCACATAATCGATGGTCCCACCAGTTCGACGCCTGCCTTTACCACCATATATCTCAACCTTTCCGGCTGTCACCTCGCGGCGTATCAGGTCTTCGTTCCAGCCACGTTTGTGAATGACCGGATCGATAAGTTTCGCTCTCGTGTCTGCTTCGTTGTAAGTCATGTGTAATACCGTGCGTTGCCAGGTTACTAAACCAGTGTGTATTTCAGAGTCGATTTGCCAGTAATCATCAACACAAAGACGAAGCAACTCACGCTGTCAATTATTTTCTGGAGAAGTGACAAGCTTCAAGTATGCATGTTGCAACTATTACATCAATTGGCGAGCATTCTGCGCACTGAACATACCCCCACATATTTCCTTGACTGGCGTGTTTCTTGCATGTATGATATTGGCAATAAATATGGTTGTAGAATTCAAACGAGCTGTCCTCCTGTAGCAAACGCAAGAAATGACAACTAACTCAGCAACAAAAGAAGAATCCTGTGAAACTACTGAAATTTGCATTGAGCGTGATGTTTATGTTTGCATTGCTGCAAGCGCAGGAAATTGTCGAAATCAACCCTGGCGACGACCTGAGTCAAGTCGTCGAGGAAACCATGACAAGCACCACAGAGAGCGAGGTAATCTTCAACATCCATGCGGGGACATATAATTACGTGAGCATATATTGCGTGATTACCGATAATACACCCAGTGTGGTACGCTTTATCGGCGTGGATTACCCCGCCTCTTGCACTCTCTCAGCAAATAGCCATGATTCCTATGCACTTAGTCTGCGTTCTGAATTCGACGAAGCCGAGTTCGAAGTGGCCGGCCTTACGTTTATAAACTCCGGTCCAGGTTTGGAGGCAAGCACGTCATACCCGAATGATATAGACAAGCTCACTATAACGAATTGCACCTTCTCCGATTGCTACCATGCAATAGAAGCAGAGGTGATAAAAGAGCTGTCAATCACAAACTCAACATTCCAGTTACCCTACCTTCATTCAGGAATAAACGGGATATTTCTAACATTGTTTTCGATTGAGGATGGGTACATCGGTGGGAATCTGATGGATGGCAATGATGCTGAAGGTGTGCCGAATATTGGGACTGCCGTCTCTTGCGATGGGAGATACAACGAGATCGAATTTCGAGACAACCAGATCCGTAATTTCAGTGGTACTGGCTCGAATGATCCAGCCTTGAAATTGACGCAGGAATATACCTATGATGCACATTATATTGTGTATAACAACCTGTTCGAAAACAATACCAGGTCTATCAATGTCTGGTATTACTCGTCATATGATATCCGCAACAACATATTCACAGCGCCAACCACCTTTTCTCATAACGAACATGCTGTGAAGCTTTGCACATTCAATAAAGGTACCGTTCAAGGGAATACATTCATCGGCTACAAAACAGGTATTTTGTCTGGTAATGGGGCAGCCATGAGACCAGGTCCGGATATCATGGACAATGTTTTCATCTCACCAAATGGTGTTAACGTACACCAGATAAATATCAGTGCAAACCACGAAAATGTCAACATAGAATCAAACACGATCTGCTTCTTGGGAACGAATCCTCCTACCACCTTAGCAGCCATTCGACTCGATTCGAATTGCAGAATCAGTCACTTCCGGAATAATATCATACAGGGCTTTCCCAATCCATTTTATTTTGACGATTTCACCGGCGATCCCTTCGACATCCGCTACAACTGCACTGACGGAACCTGGCCAACCGGGTATACACTCGAAGGTAACATCGATCTCGACCCGCTCTTCGTCGATGCGGCTAACTATGACTTCCATCTCCAGACCCTCAGCCCCTGCATCGACGCCGGTGACCCCAACATGGACGGCGACGACTACCTCTACGAACCCGAAGACCTCGAATACGACGGCTCCCGCTACGAGATAGGGGCGTTCCATTACGACCTCGGCTACGAAGTGAAATACTACCCGGATGAAGAATACCGCTGGGAGGGCTTCCCCTGGCAACCCTCCGGCGAGGAATTCACAGCGCCATATTTGTTTGATTGGCTAATTGGGCAGTATCCCCCGCAATCAGTCACTATCGAGGGTGAGGGAAGTAATGCAGTATGGACACCTTCTCCGGGGTGGTTTCCTGTGGATTATGCGATGAGTTCAACCAATCTGTTCAAGTGCATGGTTGACTTTGTGAATGATGACGTTGTGGGTGAGCAACAAATCTCCGAAACCTTCATGGCGGAGGACACCGAGATTGAGCTCTTAGAAACCGTGACTGAGCACTGGCTCGCCTATTGGGTGCGTTGCTCCCAGCAGGTCGATGAAGCGTTCGGCGATCTGTGGCCGCTGGTGAAATCCGTTGAGGCTGATCAGTGGTATTACCTCTCTTCAAGCATGCCAACTCGTGACTTCGGGGCGCAACCGCCCTCCGGAGGTTGGAAAGGTAAGTATATGCACTTCGGCAAGGGATACGTCGTGCGTTTCTTTGAACCCGTCTCATTGTTTACCTGGAATGTGCCCGGTTTCGTAATACCGCTCGGAGGGACACAAGGCCAAAAAACCGAATACTTCCAGGGCGAAGCAGGCGCCGACTACATGCCGCTGGACGTGCTCGATATACCCGAAGGCGTCGAGGAGATCGGCGTCTTCCAGGACGGCGTCTGCATTGGCGGCGCGGTGATTGATTCGAGCGCCGTCACTGTGCTCTGCTATACGCAGCCGACCGGCCGCACCGAGCCGGAACTGAACATCGCGACCTGGGGCGGCCGCAATGCCGCTTCGGTGGGATATGAAGTCTTCAATCCCGATACTGGCGCGTTCGAGAAGTCTCGGCTGATTGCAGGCCGGCAGGACTACGCCCTCGTTCGGCTGAAGGAAACAGGTGGGCAGGCGCCGTCGCGTCCGCTCGAGCTGTTCGCCAACCACCCCAATCCGTTCAATCCCAGCACGCAGATACGTTTTCACCTTCCCCAGGCCGGGCCGGTCGAGCTGGTCGTGTATAACGTGAGAGGCCAACGCGTGTGCACTTTGTTGCGCGGAAACGTGGAAGCAGGCACACACACTGTGGTCTGGCAGGGAACCGACGAGAACCAGCAGTCCGTCGCCAGCGGAGTCTATTTCTTCCGCCTCGAGGCGAGCGGCCGGACGCTTGCCCGCAAGATGCTGCTGCTGAAGTAGTTTCGGATTTCGCGCAGCGAAAAACGAAACCATCGAACGAAAGGGTGTGCAGCGTAGCGAATACCCGAAAGTGGAGGACAGGATTTCGCGCAGCGAAAAACGAAACCATCGAACGAAAGGGTGTGTAGCGTAGCGAATACCCGAAAGTGGAGGACAACGTCAAGAGACGTTATTCTGAAGTGGAATACCGATATTCCTTGACATGAACATATGGCGGGAGTAGGATTTATATACTCCCGCCGTTTTCTGGAGGTGATATGCGAGGATTCCTGATGTTGGCGGCGTTTTGCCTGGCGACCGCCCTGTCCGCCGCCACGCTCACCGTGCAGCAGGACGGCATGGGCGATTTCACCGTCATTCAGGACGCTATAAACGCCACGACGACAGGCGACACCGTGCTCGTCTGGCCTGGCACATACTGCGAGAATCTCGTTATCGACGAGCTTAGCTTCACCCTTTCCGGTTTGTTTCAGCCGGGTATGAGCGATTCGCTCATCAGCGCAACGGTCATCGATGGCATGGGCCTGGCGAGCGTAATCTGGATAATGCAGAGCGATTCCGTATCCATCTCGGGCTTCACCATTACTGGCGGCTCCGCCATGGATTATAACGACAACTACTATGGCGGAGGCATCTATGCGGGCATTAGCAATCTTCGCATAAGTGATTGTGTAATTGAGTATAACGAGTGCCTCGCTTCCGGTGGTGGAATCTATTGCGTTTATGGCGAACTGGAGCTGGAACGTACCTGTATTCGGCACAACAGGGCCGGCAGAGCTGTAGGTGGGTTTTTACTGGCAGGGCATAACTATGACACTTTTCTGATTATGAGTGAAGAGAGAAGATGCTCAATATATGGCAACCGGGCACCGTATTCCTGTGACATTGGTACATCAATTCCAGATAATGAAATTAATATTGTACTGGATACATTATCAGTATTGAACCCATCAACTAATGAAATCGCCTTATTCAGAAACGGTGAATTCTACTTCGATTACAACCTCGATGTGCTGCATGGCTGGATGGAACGCGTTCCATCCGACGTGTACGTTAGCCCGGATGGTGATGACGCCAATGCCGGCACGAGCGCAGACCTGCCGCTGCTCACCATCGACAAGGCCATGCTGATGATCGATGCGGACGCAGAGCACCCCCGCACCATTCATCTCGCCCCGGGCGTGTATTCCCCCGGGCTGAACGACCAACGCTATCCCTTTGGCATCAAGGAATATGTAACCATCGAGGGCGCCGGAGAAGGTCTCACGGTCATCGATGTGGAATTCACCAACGCGGCAGTGAACTGCATATCTGTAGAGTTTCACGTTGCCTTGCGTAATATGTCCATCATCAACGTGATGAATGAACATATTCTGGGCAGCATTCTGTTCAATATTCGAACGCCGGCGCTGTCGCCGGTGCTGATGGAAAATATCACAATTTCGGATTTCCACTCGTGGAGCAGCGGCATTGAAACCACCTATGCAACTTTTACCGCCCGTAACCTTACCTACCGCAACAGTACAGCGGGTTCTTCCCAGGTTTGCATACGCTATTGGCACGAGTCCAACCTCGAACCGGTGATTATCGAAAACTGCCTGTTCGAAAACAACGGGCCATACGACAACCAGGATGATGACGGCGCCGCGGTCATCGTAAATATCGGCCGTCAGAATGCGCCCGGTACATTCCGTGTGTTTGTCTCTAACACGCAGATAACCAACAATCTCAACAACAACGACTTCTGGCCGACAAGCTGTAGCGCGATTTCGGTATCAAGCAACATCCACGGCTGGCTTACCAACTGCACCATCGCCGACAATACATGCCTCGAGAACGGCGGCGCGGTCAATCTCGCCGGCGATAACCCTCAAATGACCATTACAAACAGTATCCTCTGGGGCAACACCATCTTCAACGGGAACCAGCCGCGGCAGATTCACTGCGGGTCAAACCCGGGATATCCCGGCACGCTCGAGGTCAGCAGCAGCCTGGTACAGGGCGGCGCCGGCGATGTCGGCAATCCCGACAATTGCGATATCCAGTGGGATCATGGCAACCTCGACACAGACCCGCTTTTTGCAGGCCAGAGCGCCGACTTCCCCTATGCTCTCTCGTCAGACAGTCCCTGCATCGACGCCGGCACTCTCGATTTGCCAGACGGCGTTATCCTGCCCGTCACGGATCTTGCCGGCAACCCGCGCCTCGTGGGAGAGTCGGTCGATCTGGGAGCGTACGAATACCAGGGAGTTTCCATTGATGAGCCATCCCTATTGCCGGCATATACTACCTTCTACGTATTTCCCAATCCCGTGCGTACACAAACGACTTTGAAGATGCAACTGGCGCAGACGGGGGAAGTGGAATTGGCGATATACAACGTGCGTGGGCAGTTCGTAAGACGCCTGTTCAAGGGGTACAGCGTTCCAGGGCGGTACGAGTTCACCTGGAAGGCGACCGACAGCTGCGGCAAACCGGTAGCTTCGGGCATGTATTTCGCCCGTATGACGATAAACGGCGAAACGATCACAAGGAAAATGCTGTTGCTGAAGTGAATGCAATGAGCACATTATTCGAGATAACATCTAAAGTTGTCGAATAATGGCATAGTCATCGTTCAGGCAGTGTAGTAGTAAACAGAAGGGGAAGCGTTTCCACTCCCCCATTCTCGATTGCACTTTCTACTTCAGCAGCAGCATTTTCCTGGTCATTGTTTTATCCCCGGATTCGAAGCGACAAAAGTAGATACCGGAACTAACAGGGGAGCCACCAGCGTACCTGCCATCCCAGACGAGATTGCATCGGAGAACTCATCGCGTTCGAGGCGTACTCTACGTGTGGAAGGGTGGGGAATAGACCTGAAATCAGCTACAATCTGGAGCCTGGTTTCTGTCTGAGAACAGGCTCTCGTCTATCCGCATCATGATACACCCCATAGCGTTACAGCAAAAAGTGCCAGCATGTTTTCCATTTGGGTAATTATAGCGGAGAACTGACCCCTGAATTGTCGGTTAAATGTATGCAGTATAGACCGATGGGGTTAATTATGCTGCTCGATTACTGGCTTAGACTTCGATATTTCAGGCCAGCGTTTTTGCAGAATGGAAAAATTGCCGTCACTTGCAGTTTCTAAATACGACTGCATCTAAGCAACAAGACATGAAAGAGATAAGGTCGTTCTTTGTCCATTCAACAAGTGGAAGTAGTGAAATCATGCTGTCACAAAATGAAAACATAGGTGTCACTTTACACTTAGGGCTATCTCTCGCTGTGAAAGAAACTTATAATGCCGTCAGAGTGGAACCCTTGTGCCATTATAGTGATACTAAAAGAACCGATAGTAACCGATTTGCCATTTATGAACTATCGCGGTCGCTCGACTTATCTCTATGAGAAGACGAAGCTTGCCGCCATCTCAGGAGCGAGAGTTCAATTTGCCAAGGGGGGTGAGATTTTATACCCTTACTTAATCGACGACGGATAATTTCTCCGATAGCATAGCGGTGCGCTTCAGCCTTGCAGGTGAAAATCTGGTGAGTGTGCCAGCGGCATCTACTTAGTCCGCTTACAGGCAGGCGACTACGACCGAGGTGAAGAAAGCCATCTGATGAAATAGGCATCAGCATTGAGATAAAGAGAGGCGTTCCTGCGCCTCTCTCTTCTTTATGAGAGGCGTCCGCAGAGGCGCCTTTTATAGCAAGAGATGTAATGTGCGATTTTTTTTAACACTTGCCCCTTTTTTCTGTTGACAGGAATATTTATTTATTTCTTATAATAGAAAGGTATAATAGAAGTGAATATAATGAATCTACAATCTCGGCTCTGGCTGATACAAACGGATTAAATGGGAGCAACAATGAAAAAGTTGATTCTTCTTCTGGGTTTCATGGTTGTTGTTATGAGTGTGTTTGCTGTGCAAACAGACACTTATGGCTGGGAAGATGGCGGAACCGTTTTGGGAACATACGGCAATGTAGGCAGCGCTGAAAACAGCACAGAGCAGGCAAATTCCGGAACCAGCAGTCTCAAATTAACTGAAGACCCCATTGGCGGAACGCCACAAGCTTGGGTCTGGTGGGTAACGGGTATAGCAGATGGTGACATCATCGATGCGAGTTTCTATTGTTACGACGTTACTCCTTCAGCTTCTCCAAGTGGACGAATTTGGGGTCACTATACATCTGATCCTAATGATATCGATACCTACGCTGGTTCTGCAAGTGGCAACAGTACCTATTCTGACGGTTCGGGATGGAGTGAATTATCTCATCAATGGACAGTTGATACAGATGGTGGCGCTCGTACCGGAATAGTTGTAGAGGCAAGAATCTACAGTTCGGAAGGCGCCAATGTTCTCTATTTCGACGACACCTCGATAACTGTAAGCTCTGACACTGCGGTTATCCACAGAATCGAACCAGGCGCCGCGCTCCCCGTCGCCGGCGACATCTACATCAGCGAAGTGAGCGACAATCTCGGTGGAGAGGCTGAGAGCACTGGCTATGTCGAGCTGTTCAACAGAACGCAAACAACCCTCGACCTCAGCGACTGCACCCTCGTACAGGGCACGGAAACCGACGGCGTGTTCACTGCCAGTGGAGCCACATACACCATCCCGCTCGGCACAACGCTCGATGCGAGAGCCTACCTCACCATCGGCAACGGCGCCGATCAGGCAACCTTCGAAACGGCCTGGGGCACGACAATCAGCAACTACCTGGACGGCATCGATCTTGGCATTACAAGCGGCTCGGCATATCAGTTCAACAACACTGTCGTCCGCGCCGAACTCGACCACTCGCCCAATGTACTGGTTAATGAACAGGCTGTGCAAATGACTGTAGGAGGTTGGGTTTCCGGTGGACCAGGCGATAGCACCCCCGGCGTTGGCACTACCGGCCAGACGCTGCCCGTCGAACTGTCCAGCTTCTCGGCTCTGGTCACCACCAGTCAGACCGTCATGCTCGAGTGGGTCACCCAGACCGAGACCAACATGATAGGCTACAACGTGCTTCGCGGCGAAACCAACAGCGCCGACCTCGCCGCCTGCGTCACCATCAACTTGATACCCGCCACCAACAGCACCGAGGAAACCAGCTATAACTTCGAGGATATCGAAGTGATGGTTGAGCATACATACTACTACTGGCTCGAAGGCCTGGGCGGCGACGGCTCCTCCGACCTGTTCGGTCCGGTTTACGCCACCATCAGTCCCGAGGAAGAAGACATTCCTGATTTCTTCGAGTTGAATAAGCTCAACGCGAACTATCCCAACCCCTTCAACCCGGAGACCAACATAGATTTCAGCATCCGCGGCGCCGAAGACATGCCCGTGAACGCCGATCTGGTTATCTTCAATATTCGCGGTCAGCGTGTGCGCACACTGCACACCGGCCTTATCGAGCCTGGCGATCATTCCATCATCTGGTTTGGCAATGACGACAACGGCAACGAAGTCGGCTCGGGCCTCTATTTCTATCGTCTCAGCGCGCCTGGTTTTGTCCAGATGCGCAAGATGATGCTCATCAAATAATCCTCGACAATAACGAAACGAGCCGGGTACTATGTGCCCGGCTTTTTTTTAAGAAAAACCGTTGCCCATAAAGATGGGGCGCTGCCCCTATCCCCGCTTACCTTTTTCTTGAAAAAGGTAAAACCAAAAAGCTTTAACGGATACTGCGTATCCTATGTACAAAGAAAAATCTTGTGCATAGGATGCGTTAGCATCCGCCAAGAGTTTTTGATTCCACTTTTTGCAAAAAGTGGACGAGGATGGGGGCAGCGCCCCTATCCGTAGATTATTCGATTACGGCGAGGATGTCGTTGCGCGAGACGATGATGTACTTGGCGCCTTCGACTTCAACCTCGGTACCACCGTACTTGGCGTACAGAATATTGTCACCCACTTTGACGGCTTCCTGTAGTTCTTCATCAGTGCCAACGGCGATGATCTCGCCTATTTGCGGCTTCTCTTTGGCGGTATCAGGGATGTATATGCCGCCGACCTGCTTCTCTTTCACCTCGAGCGATTTGATGACGACGCGATCGTCCAAAGGCTTGATGTTCATCGTGTACTCCTGTTTCTTTAGTGTTATGATCAGATAACCATAGTATTATTAGCAGACACCTAATATGAGTGCCAGCTTCTCGTCAAGTATTTTTCTGAGGAAAGGCGCGCACCGCACGGCAACAGGCTTTTCTTCTTGACAGCAGATTCAAGTCAAGCTCATTATAAATGAGCATAATTATGTTGGGTTCTGCTATTATACACATAAGGAGAGACATATGCGCAACACACTCTATTCTTTATTTTTACTTATATTGATTGCTTTTACAGGTTGTTCTACCTCGAATGTCCAGTCTGATATAGAATTAATCAAGCCTGGATTTAAAAACAGAACACTTTTAATATTTCCAATTGCCGACAATGCTATTACGTTTAAAGGCGGTTATGTCCCAAACGAATACTATGCGTTGGGATCTTTTCCAGAATCAGCAATTAGGGATTCAATGATGCAAACAATGATGACGTTTCTTGAAAAAATTGACCCTAAAATCGGTTTACTTGATTCAATACCTTCCTTCCCAATAAGTTCTTACAATGACACAACTAAATTCAAATCAATACATTTACCAATCTATATACCCAATGGCTTGCCAATCAGTTTATCTAATAGCCTTGATGTTGACTTTGAAAATTATCATACCGAAGGCCGTGACATAAATGATGTTTTCTATTATCCTATGAATGAACTTTTAATTAACCATGGGTATCAACCAGATGTTGTTCTTGTTTTTAATAAAATCAAATTCTTTTATTATAAAGCAAACGCTAGAGTTACAGGTACTTTCGCTAAACCAGCGTATCTTCTCAGGCTTGGTTTAAGTGCTCGGTTCATTGTTTGGGATTACAATCAGCAAGCTCCAATTGCCTGGGGTGATATTTTTCTCGATGGTTCTCTTAATGAGGCAACTTACAGAAACATGGTAATCGCCGCATTGTACAAGCTAAAAATATTTTCAAACATAGCTCCACCTTGAAATAACGCGCAATCACTCCCCCTCACACCCCTTCCCGCCTCGCCGGCATTTGCGCCAGTTGATGCTGGCCGCGGTGAGCTGCAACACCACCGCGGTGAGAAACACCGCCCGAATGCCCGCCAGCCGCATCAAGCCCAGCCCCATGAACGGAACCAACGCCCCGCGCACGCCGGTGAGCGTCACATGCACGCTCTGGTACATCGAGGCGTCCTCGTCGCCGGCGAAGTAGATGGAGCCGAGATTCCACGAAATGTTGACTCCGGCCATAGCCACCCCAAAACACGCGAACGCGAGATATACCATCATGTGTGACCAGTCACCGGCAAAGCTCGAGGCCAGCAGCAGCATCGGATAGAGCGCCAGCAGCGCGAACGCCACAGCCGAGTATTTCAAAGGATGGCGGTTGTCGTGCAGCCTGCCCGCCAGCGGTGACAGCAGCATGATGCCAAGCTGCGCGATGACGCCCTTGGCGAGGAAACTCTGTGTGTAGTCCATCCCGAGGTCGGTGACGAGATAGCGCGGGATGACCGGGATGATGAGCAGAAAGCCCATGCCGTAGATGAAGTAGCTCAGCTCGAACAGGGCGAAGCCACGATTGTGGTGCAGCAGCAGCCAGGCGCGTTTGATAGGGCCAAGCAGCAGACCTGACAGCGACAACGGCTCTTTGACAACAGGTTTGGCCGGATTCGTGTAGCGTATGAACGCCAGCATCGAGGTTCCGACGAAACCGACGATGCCGAATATGGCGAACATCGGACGATAGGCGCCTTCGTTCACATCCAGCAGCCTGCCGCCAAAGAACGACAACAATACCACCACCAGTGTGGTGATGCTGCTCATCCACCCGAACACGCGCCCGCGCACCCGCGCACTGAACGCCCGCTGTAACATGCTGTTCTGCAAAGGTATATATAATGCGTTGAACGAATAAAGTATCACAAGAATTATCAACAAATGCCAGAAATGAGTCACCCAGAGCGTGAGCAACAGCACCAGGCGGCCAAGCACAGCCACAAGGAAGAAGTAGGGCGCTTTGTTTTCGCTGCGCTCGAGAATCTTGCCCCACCAGATCGAGAAGAAATTGGACACCGGCCACACCACGGCAAGCAGCGCAATCTGCCAGTCAAGAGCGCCCAGCGCTTTCTTAGCGATAATGTCCTGCATGGTGCCCAGACTGAACAGGCAGCCATTGAGCAGGGTAGCCACAAACAGGCGGCTCAGGTTTTTTCTTTCTTCAGCGTTCATGTTCTTTGTATCCTCGTGAGATGATGCCAGAGAATCCTAAGGTTCAATCAATGCAACACAAATTTCTCTGTCTGCCCGTAATTCGCAAACAGGCGGCTCAAATATGCCATACCCCTTAGAATAGCTGGAGTAATATCAGGGAAACCAAAAGAAATGAGCGAGGTTCAAAAAAATAATTACGCGTTCTGAAACATAGTTATTCTTACCTGAAATCACTGATGATAGCAATGTTGTTACATATTTACAATATCACTCAATCAAAAGACTATCAGGTTGAAAAACGTCATATTAGCACTTTCTTCCCCCGACACCAGAGTGACTTCTGGTTAAGTTTTGTCGCTTGACAAATCATACGAGCCAGAGAAGATGTGTAGTGTTTCCAGGCAGTGTGACTGGGATGCCTCTTCCAACAGGCAACGTGCATAAGTGAGAGAGAAAACCTTGTATGATAATTAGTAAGGTTTTATTGGGTAGGGTGTTATAGATAATAAAAGTTATCCACACAGCTTGTGGATAATTTTGTGGAAAACAATCAAAAAGCGCGATCAGGACTAACATGCAGAGAGATCAGGACATCTGGGGAAACATCTTAAATCAACTCGAAGACCATATAAACGAACACAGTTTCAAGACATGGTTCAATGACACCACGCTTGTCGATATCGATGGCAATGATTTGCATGTGCAGGTTCCCACCAAGTTCTATGCCGACTACATGAATCAAAACTATACCAAGCTGCTGGCTGAGATCAGCTACGCTCTGTACAAGAAGAAGTACTCCGTTCGTTTCAGCAATGTTCCCTTGAAACGCCAGCGCAACAACAACGGCGCCAACTACAATGGCAACAACCAATCCTCCAAGCTCAATCAGAAATACACCTTCGACCAGTTCGTGGTTGGCAAAAGCAACAATTTCGCCCATTCGGCTTCTCTGGCGGTTGCCGAATCACCAGGCACCGCCTACAACCCGCTGTTCATTTACGGTGAATCTGGCATGGGCAAAACCCATCTCATGCAAGCCATCGCCCACTTCGTTACCGAAGTAAACGATGATCTCAATATATACTACACCACCGCCGAGCAATTCACCAACACGATGATCGAGGCGTTGAAGACAAAATCAATGTCCAGTTTTCGCAACAAATTTCGCAACATAGAGCTATTGCTCGTCGATGATATTCACTTTCTGGCGGGCAAAGAGTCAACCCAGGAAGAGTTCTTTCACACCTTCAACGCTCTTTATGAAAACCGTAAACAGATCGTCATAACATCCGACAGGCCGCTCAAGGAAATTCACGACCTCGAAAAACGCCTGGTGACACGTTTCGAGTGGGGGCTGCTGGCCGACCTCAAAAGCCCCGATTTCGAGACTCGGGTAGCCATCTTGCGCAAGAAAGCCGAAAACGAGAACATCGAGCTGCAACCGGATGTCATCGCCTTCATCGCCGAGAACATCTATAGCAACGTGCGTGCGCTCGAAGGCTCGCTCATCAGGTTGTTAGCCTTCGCCTCATACAACAATCACGATACCATTGAAATCGACACCGAACTCGCCCGCGATATCCTCTCCGATATTGTCTCGGAAAAAGTGCACGAAATTTCGCTCGACCTCATCATGCAGAAAGTGTGCAAGCTATATGGCATCACCCCAGCGCAAATATTCGACAAAACCAGAAAGAAAACCATCGCCTTCCCGCGCCAAGTGGCCATGTATCTCTCCAATCTGCTTATACCCAATATCCCACTAAGGCAAATCGCCCATTACTATAAACGCAAAGACCACACGACTGTTCTCCATGCGAAAAAGATGATTGAAATCCAGTTTCGCACCGACAACAAACTGCGCATCCAGATTGAAATGCTCATCAAGGAAATAAAGAATCAATAAGCGCACACGCTTCAGCGCCGCAAAACACTGCACTTCAACATGCTCACCCACACACCCTCGCACGTTTTACACATATCCACATTTTCGCCGGTGTATTCATGTGTATGGTTCACATTCAGTCGTTGCACTACATCATCCATGTGGATGGATGTGTATGAAAACGAAGGTTATACACAAGCTCTCCACAACGAAAGGTTCTAATTAAATGACTGCCTTGCTTGCAAATAGACAGAAAATCCTTGACGGATTCACCTATACACACGTTCTACTACTTCTACGAAACATATTCTATAATTTAGTGTTCTTCGAATATAAGGAATGAAACGATGACAAAACAAAGAATGCGAGGAACCCTCGCCCTCATCATCCTGATTGGCCTGTTTGGCACGATGGGATGCACCAAAAAAGACAACCTTGCGGGATACAATCCCAGTGAGCTTAAGCCGATACTGCTTGTGTTCGATGAGGCCGGTTGGATGACTCACGCCTTCACTTATCAAGACACTCTGGACAACCACGGTACCACCGGCAGCTTTAGTGTTGGCAATCGTGATGGCCTTGCCGCGGTCGGTCTGTTGCTGTTCGACAACTTTGCCGATAGTGTCATATGCGATTCCGCCGAGGTGCAGCTCGTATTTGAAGACCGTATGGGCGATGCCGGGCAAACGCTGCAACTTGCCCGTGTGCTGCAACAGTGGGATGAATATGATGTCACCTGGGATGAGGCGCAAACCGAAATACCCTGGGTCGAGCCGCGTTGGGAGTTGTTAGATAGCTATGATGTGGTGACCACAGATTCCGACACGCTTCTCGTCACGCTTCCCCCAGACATTGTGCAGAGCTGGATCGATGGTGATACGCTTAATTATGGCCTCGCCCTGTTGAGCAACGACGAAGGCATCTGCCAGTTCCACGCGCTTGGCTCTGGCAACCAGCCTCAGCTCTCGGTTTTTTACACGCAGGATGACACCATTGCCACATACACATTCAGCGCCACCGCCGACGTATTTGTCTGCGACGGCGTTGTGCAGCCGGGTGAACTTACACCCGACCACCTGGCAAACATCATGCCGACGCGCCTGATGACCAAGTGGGATCTCAGCCTCGAAGCCTTCAACGCCATTCTGCCGTCCACTCACATTCTCCCCGACACCACCGAGCTGCAACGCAGCACCATCAACAGCGCCGAGCTGGTCATCATGGTTGACTCGACAGCATCGTTCATCCCCGAAGACATTTTCACCGTTTTCAGCTATCTGGTTATCGACAGCGTCAGCGTCGATAGCCTGCCATACACTTCCGACCACCTGAAATCATACGCCTATACCGACATTGGCGCCTACGATGACGGCGAACTTACCATTGACCTGACACCCATTGTGCAGGCGGTTGTCGCCGGCTTCGACGAAAACTATGGTTTCGTGGTGAGTTCACTGCAGGAGCACAGAAACATGGGCATACTCATGCTGCAAAGCGGCATGGAACTGCGCATTGTGTTCACGAAGCCAGACTTGGGAGAATGAAAATGAAGAACCTGTGGATTCTGCTGCCGTTTGTGTTGTTGGCGGCCTGTGGCCCGCCTGACGCTCCTGTTCCAGAAGATGTTATCGCCAGTGTGAATGATGAGGTGTTGACCAGGAGCGAAGTGGTTTCCCTGCTGCCGGCAGGTGAATGGGACGCCATGCCTGTCGCGGACAAGCAACTGTGGGTCGAGGACTGGAAACGTCTGGCGTTGCTCAGCCAGTTGGCTCAGGAAGAAGGCATCGACCAGGAACCTGCGGCGCAGAGCGCCCTTGCCAACGGCAGGCGAAAGATTCTGGCCAACATGCTGCTTTCGCGCCGATTGCAGCAGCTCGAACCTGCCGAAGACACCTTTGAAACACAGATGCACGAATACTATCAGACGCAATACGAAAAAACGCGCTTCGAGTTCGATATTCAGCGGCTCACAATCCATGATGAAGAACTGGCTCAAGTGGCTTGGAATGAACTGCAATCCGGTGCGTCGTTCTACGATGTTTATCAGCGACACGTTTCCGATGGCATTGCCTACCAGCGCGGCGCAGTTTCACGAGAGATGCTTCCCGCAGGGCTATATGACGCTCTGGTGGAAGCGGCGCGCTTTGAAGCTGTGCGAGCGGCGGACGATGGCCGCTATGACCTGGCGAGATACACCAGCCGCAGAAAAATTGATCTGGGTTTCGACCACCCAAATGCGCGTAGCGAAATTCGCCGCCGCCTCGAGCTGCAACGCGAGCAGGAACTGGTGAAACGCCTGATACTCGAGCGCGAAGCGACTGCCGAGATTGTGATTGAACTGTAATGGAGAAAACCATGCGAATTATATCGACCTTTTTGATGCTCATGTTTGTCCTATCGGCGCAGGCGGTCGTTCTTGACCGTATCGTCGCCAAGGTGGGACGCGAAATTATTCTTGAAAGCGAGCTTGACCAACAGATGCGTCAGCTCGAACAACTCGACATGCTGGTCTCTGGCGTCACAGGCCGTGACGTGCTCGAACAGATGGTGGAAACGCGCCTGGTGATTCAGAAAGCGCGTGAACAGAACTACACAGTCGATCATGATCAGGTGCGCGAACTGGCGCAGCAGCAGATTGACCAGATACGGAACCAGTTTCCTACGGCCGAGGCGTTTCAACAGGAGCTGCAAAAGGCAGGCCTTAACCAGGCGGATCTTCGCAAAATGTTCATCGAGATGCTCACCGAAGAAAGGCTCAAAGAGCAGATTATTCGCAACCAGATCAGCAATCGCGTTCATGTGACGGAAGCCGAGGTGGAGGAATTCTACCGCGAGAGCAGGGATCAGTTTCCCATGCGCCCCGCTATGGACGAAATTGGCATTATTCAGCGGACGGTGAAAATAAGCGACGCGACACGCTCCGAAGCTTTGGCTACCATGTATATTGTGATGGACCGTCTGCATCAGGGTGAGGATTTCGCCGACCTTGCCAAACAATACAGCGAAGGCCCCGCTGCAAAGAATGGCGGCGATCTCGGGTTTTTCAGCCGTGGCATGATGATTGAGGCGATCGAGGATGCCGCGTTCAGCCTCAAGCCCGGGCAGTTGAGCGAGGTGATCGAGACAGTGCAGGGCATCCACATCATCAAGCTGGTGGAAACCAGTGATGACGAAGTGCATGTGCTGCACATGATGAAAAAGCTGTCGCCTGGCGCTGCCGACCACGAAGCCGAGCATGTGCTCATGGCCCGTGTGCTTGACCGCCTGCGCGAGGGCGAGCCTTTCTCCGATATGGCTCGTACCTATTCCGAAGACGACTCGACCGCGGTCAACGATGGCGTTCTGGGCGAGTTTCCTCAGGGCGAATACCCCAAACCCTTTAACCAGGCGCTACAAGCGCTCGACTATGGGGTGTACAGCGATGTAATCGTGCTTGGTGAGAGCTATTTCATTGTGGTCAAGCTACGTCAGGTGCCTCGCCGCGCCTACGAATATCTTGAAATTGAGCAGGAATTGCGCGAAATGGTGCGCAGTGAAAAGCAGACCGAATTGTATAGCGATTGGATCAAGGAGTTGATGAAGGAAAAGTATGTCGAGATTCTTCTCGAAGGTTAATCTGGCGTTGGCTACGGCGTTGGGGGTGGGATATATCCCCTGGGCGCCCGGCACCTTTGGCACGGCGTTCGCTCTCGCGTTGGCCGTGCTTTTTCCGGCGCTTTTCTGGCAGTCGCTGTGGGGATTGGGCCTTGTCGTCGCTTTTTCCTTTGTAACCGCCGGTGTTTGCGGATTGGCCGAGCAACGCCTGGGCCACGACAACGGCCGCATCGTGCTGGACGAAGTGGCCGGCATGTGGGTGGCGCTGTTGTTTCTACCGCGTGTGTGGTGGGTTTGGCTGGCGGCCTTCATCCTGTTTCGCCTGTTCGACATCACCAAACCGCTTGGTATTGGCAAGCTACAGAGTTTCAAGGGCGGCTGGGGCGTTATGCTCGACGACATCGGCGCGGGGCTGGCAGCCAATCTGCTGGTGCAATTAGCTGTTCTCGCGTTGCATATTTCCCCTTTCGCCTAAGCCCGCAATCTTTTCGTTGACAGATGAACCCCTTACGGGGGATGGTATCGTCAGTACGTTCAAGGAGTAAGAATATGCCGTATTTTCTTTTACAAGCAGGGGAAGTAGCTACTGAAGCTACCGAGCAGGCTGCGACGGGTGGCGGGATGTCAATGCTGTTGATGTTCGGCCTTATGTTCGTGGTGCTATACTTCTTCATGATTCGTCCGCAGCAGAAGAAGCAGAAAGAGCACCAGCAGATGCTTGCGGGGATCAAGATGCACGATGTGGTGATGACTTCGTCGGGCATAGTGGGCAAGATAGTCGCCCTCAAGAACGACAAAGGCACTGTGGTGTTGCGCGTGGACGACGCTACCGGCACCAAGATTGAATTCCAGAAACAGGCAGTCGTCAGTGTTATGAATGAGAGCAATGAGGAAGAAACAGCCTGAAGCGCTGCCCATACGGGTGGTAGGTGACAAGGTTCTTCGTAGTCGCGCCGAGGTAGTCGATGAGATTACAGATGGAGTGCGCGACTTTATCGACGACCTTGTGCACACCATGTACTTGCGTGACGGAGCCGGACTGGCTGCGCCGCAAGTCGGGCGTTCGTTGCGTATTTTTGCAATAGACCCCTACTATTACGAAACGAAAGAGAAGCAGCCACAGATTTTCATCAATCCTCGAATAGTCGAAAGCGGTGGCTCATTCACCTACGAAGAAGGTTGCCTCAGCCTGCCAGGTATCTTCGAGAAAGTCAAACGTCCTGGCCGGGTAATCGTGGAAGCGATGTCACCCGAAGGTGAACTGTTCCGTGTCGAAGCGGAAGACTATGGCGCCACAGTGCTCCAGCACGAGTATGACCACCTCGATGGCGTCCTGTTCATCGACCGCGTGGCCAAGCTTCGCCTGCTGCCCTGGAAACGCCGCATCCGCGAACTGGAAGGCGAGACAGATGATAACGGAGTCAATATCCTTGCCGACAGCGTCGATTAGCCTCGTCTTCATGGGTACGCCGGAGTTTGCCGTGCCCACATTGCGCGCCCTGGCAGACAGCCACCTGCGCCCATCTTTAGTTATCACTCAACCCGATCGACCCAGTGGCCGTCGCCGCAAGCTGACCCCACCACCAGTCAAGGTCGTGGCGCAGGAGCTGGGCCTGCCGCTGCTTCAGCCCGAAGACGTAAACTCCCCAGAAGCAGCGCTGGCGATACAAGACTTATCACCGGATTTCATTGTCACCGCGGCATATGGCGGCTACTTGCGTCGCGTGCTCAGAAAACTGCCGCGGCTGGGTTGTCTCAATCTTCACCCCTCGCTGTTGCCAAGACATCGCGGCGCGGCGCCGGTCAACTACACCCTCTTTTCCGGCGACATCATCACAGGCAACACCGTTTATCGCATGACTGCGCGTATGGATGCCGGCCCCATCATCTACCAGAGCAAAACACCTATGGGTGACGATGAATGCGGCACAGATCTGCTGCATCGCCTGGCGCAACAAGGGGCGAAGGACGTGTTGCACACGCTCGAACTGCTCATGTGCGGAAAAGCTTCACCCACCTCGCAGGATGAATCTCTGGCCACCTTCACCAAGAAAATCGAGAAGAGCGACCTGCCCATCGATTGGAGCCGCACGGCAACCGAGGTACGCCGCCAGGTGCGTGGACTGGCCGAGACACCGGGCGCTGTGGCTATGTTTCGGGGAGCGCCGCTGAAGATCATCGCCTGCCGCGAACTGGAGGGCATTGCATCGGCGGAGCCAGGTATGGTGGTTGAGGTGCGCAAGAACGAGGGAATCGTGGTGGCCTGCGGTGGGGGGCGCCTGTTGCTCGAACGAGTGCAACCGGCAGGCAAACGCATCATGGATGCCTGGGCGTTTCATCTGGGAGCACAGGTGAAACCACACGAAACACTGAGGATGACTGATGCTGAATGATGTCAATACCAGCGGCAAGGGGCTCTTTCTCTTTTTCGCAATTGTCGGGCTTTTTTTGCTCATGGCGGTCACTACATTGTTGTGGTGGCTCGTGTCGCCACAACTTCATATCATCAGTGAACTGCTGGCCATCGTCTTACTCTACACTTTGCGCCTCTTTTATCTCGTGATTCTTATCGGTATCGTGCTGGTGTTGCTTACATGCTACACAGGCAGGAATTTTCTCGTTATTCGTTTCGCTGTGCGCCTCTCGATGATGATACTGTATCCTGTCGCGTTGTTATTAGGCAGGCTCTTTCTTTCCCGTGACCGGCTACAGGAGTCGTTCGTGCATGTGAACAACTCATTCATCAAGTCGATGAAGGGCAGATTTATTCCGGCGCGAGTGCTCATATTACTGCCGCACTGCCTGCAACAAACAGCTTGTGGAATACGTATTACCCTCGATATAGGTCGCTGCCAGTCATGCGGGCGCTGCGACATAGGCGAGCTGAAAGAACTGGCGCGGCGCTATGGCGTCCCCATCGCTATTGCCACCGGCGGAACGCTGGCTCGGCGAATCGTGGTCAAGAACCGCCCCAAGTTTATCATTGCCGTGGCCTGTCATCGTGACCTGGTGAGTGGCATCCAGGATGTATTCCCTATCCCCGTTTACGGCGTGCTGAACGACCGCCCCGAAGGACCCTGCGTTAACACGCGAGTGGCGGTGGAGCGCATCGAGCACGCGTTACAGGCCGTTGTGAAGACATAGTGCTGGATATACCTGGCTCAGGATAACTGACTGAGTATCGAAATGACCGAAATGATGTACGCCGACAATCAATTGGAAAGAACAATTCAGAAACAATTATGACAAACACAGTGGTCAAAACAACAAGAATATTGACAGGTAGAATTGTCTAATTAGACTTAGAATATAGAATTCTTATTGTATTCTTGAGGTAGCATCGTGAGAAGGGTATTGATTCTTGTCTTCTGCTTGTTGACGATTGTCCTGAACGGTCTTCGTTTCCGGGCACCGCATTATATTGAATCGACCGCAGTGTCCGATCTAAATCTTGATGGTTATCCCGATGTTGTGGCAGGATCAAAACAAGTCAGTGTAGACGATTGGGCGGGTATCGCAGTTTTACTCAATGATATGAGTGGCAATGTGTCTCTTCAGGACTCATGCTACATGATAGGCAATCATGATAATATAGCAATTGGTGACATGGACAGGAATCAATATCCTGATATTGTAACCACTTCTTGCGTATTAGATGCTGACGATCATCTTGAGTCCATTCACTTTGCAATTGTTCACGATTACGCGATTTCAGGTTTCTCCTACATTGACTCAATCGCTTATGATAAAGATAAGTACATGTCTGGTGTTCAAACAGGCAACTTCGACGGACTTCCTGGCGACGACATTGCTTTTTGCTCGAATCATGGTAGTTGTGCCGGTTTCGTGATGAACGATAATGGATATTTATCCTCTCCGCAATACATCGCCTTAGGGCTTCCGCCCCAAGGCATCTCTATCGGCGATGTCGACGGAGACTCACGGGATGAGGTGTTGATCGCGGGACAGTGGCTCACGATTTGTGACTACGAAGAGGGTACATGGCAATCATCGATTGTTGAACCCCAAATACCGATGTTCATGGCTCATTTGTCGGATATGGACAACGACGGCGATAAAGACATCGCTGCTGGAACTTGGTATATTGGGGATATCATCTACGTTACGGTGTACTGCAATGACGGATCGGGAAATTTCACGTTGGACTACACGTATTCCTACTACGATAAAGCCAGTTCAAGCGGTGTGGAGGATTTCGACGGTAACGGGTACAACGACATGTTGTTCGGCAACATGATGATGTTCAATCAGGGCAACCTGGAGTTTGCTCCCCCGGATACAACCTTCTTGCAGGGAGATCCAATCAATTTCGCCGACATGGACGGGAATGGCTCCATCGACATCATCGGTCCAAGTTATGGAGGTGGTGTTTCCTATGTTGGAATCGCGTATAACGATGGAACAGGGCATTTCGTGGCTGGCCCGCTTCCACCTGAGCCGGATCAAATCATCAGAGCCAGGCTGAACAACTACCCGAATCCCTTCAGTGTCAACACGGTATTCGAGTTCGATCTTCCCGAGAACGGTGAGGTTGAAATCAATGTCTTCAACTGCCGTGGGCAAAAGGTACACCGCCTGGAGCTTGGTTACCGGGTCGAGGGTAAGCAGCGCGCCAGTTGGGATGGAACGGACAACAGAGGTCGAACCTTGCCCTCGGGCGTGTATTTGTGTCAGTTGAGTGTTCAGAACAAAGCCATTGCCGCCAGCAAGGTGTTGCTGGTGAAATAAACCTGATAGGAGGCCTGATGGACAAAAATTGGTTGCTATTATAGGTGTTAGCCTTTTGTAGTATGTCATTTATCACCTGTTTTATGTAAGAGCTTAAAAAAATGACACACAAGTGATGCCCAAAATGTGGATCCCGCCGCACATAAAAATGGAAAGCGCGGAAGAAATTGTCGCAGAATAACTCAGCGACAACTTGACAGAAACACACCTTCCAATGCAGTATGGATGAATCTCGATACCGGAGGTTCTCATGCCGCTTCGCACGATGCTGACACTCGTTATACTTGGTTTGCTCGCTACTCTTGCCGCCATGCCGCAGATGCCCACACAGGAACACTGGGATGTCTGGAAAAGCTATCACACCCGCGCCGATTCCGCGCACGGTTTCGACGTGCTCTCATACGACCTCGTACTCACCATCGACGACGCTCAGGAGTGGATACAGGGCACCGTGATGGCCACTGTGGCCGCCGAGGAAACACTTAACGAGATTGCTTACGAGCTCGAACTGCTGGATGTCACCGCTGTGCGCGTAAACGGCCAGGCCGCCGCCTACACCTATGATGACCACCTCATCACGATTGACCTGCCGGGCATTCCCACCGGCCAGACGTTCACCACGGAGGTTGACTACGAGGGCAACCCGGTATTGTCCAACGACGTTTACCACGAGGGGATGCTGTTCATGGGCGGCTATCTTTTCACCCTCTCCGATCCCAGCGGGGTGCGCTGGTGGATGCCGGCCTACGACCACCCCTGGGACAAGGCGGAAGTTGACTATACCATCACCATGCGAGACGACTGGGTTGTGGCCTGCAACGGGATACGCACCGGCATAGTCGATAACGGTGACGACACCGCCACCACCACCTGGGACGGCAGCAACCCCATAGCGCCACATGTGTTCGTCATTCACGGCGGCCCCTTCCTCGAACACGAACAGCAGGCTGGCGTCACACCCATTCACGATTTCATCCCGCAGGCATATTACACCAACGCCATAGAAGACCTCTCTAACATGCCGTTCATGATCGAAACGTTCGAGGCGCTCTATGGCCCCTATCCGTTCGAGAAATACGGCAACGTTGTGCTGGGAATGCAAACCTTTGGCGCAATGGAGCACCAGACGATGACCACGCTGGGCAGCAGTTTCATCGATGGCAATCACGGCGGCGAGCGCATCATCGCACACGAGCTGGCGCACCAGTGGTTTGGCAACTGCCTCACGCCGCTCACCTGGGTGGATGTGTGGCTGTCGGAGGGATTCGCCACCTACTCCGAAGCGCTCTACACGCAGGCCTGGCTGGGTTGGGAAGAGTCGGTGGATTACGTTACGACCGAGATAATGAACTACTATAGGAACTGGGCCGCCGGTTCTGGACCACAAACAATCTACGATCCGGTGTATAACCAGTTTTTCTATCCGCCGCAGTACGAGAAAGCCGCCAGTGTGCTGCACATGCTGCGTCTCGAGGTGGGGGACGACACCTTCTTTGAAATATTGCAGACATGGTTCACAACCTACCATAACGGCTGGGTTGTCACCCAGGATTTCGTCAGCATGGTGAACCAGGTGACAGGCGGCGAATATGACTGGCTCTTCAACCAGTGGATATATGGCGAGGGTATGCCGGCGGTGGACTACGCCTTCTTCTTTCATGAGGACGACCCAGGGCAGTTCCGCTGCTCGGCGGTGACTCAGGGCAACGGTGACACCGACTTCGATCTGCACGTGCCTGTGGTGTTCGAGAACACTGCCGGCGACCGCGATTCGGTGCTGGTGACCGCCGAGCCAGAGATAGTCGCCTATGAGTATGACGCGCCCTTCGCCGACTGGACAGAAATCAACATCGACCCGAACAGCTGGGTACTGGTGAGGTATCATGACGTCCATCTGCCAGAGCTGGTGGGCGCATATGCCGCCGATGGCGCCGTGATGCTGCAATGGCTGCAATTCTGGCCCGATCTCGATATTGGCTACAACATCTACCGCGCCGACAACCCCGAAGGTCCCTTCGAGCGCGTCAACGATTTACCCGTCGAAGATACCGCTTACACAGACAACAGTGTATCTAACGGCCAAACATACTATTACGCTATCAGCGCCGTGCTGGACGACGTATGGGAAACACAACGATCGGACGTGCTCAATGCAGAGCCGATGGAGTTCCCGCTCGATCGCGGCGTGCTGCTGGTGGATGAAACGCTCGACGGCAACGGCGCCACGCCCATCAGCCCCACAGACGAGATGGTTGACGCCTTCTATGCGGGGGTAGTCAATAATGCCTATCGCGCTTGGGATTACGCCGCCGAGGGCATACCGCCACTCGACACGCTCGCCTGCTACTCGACAGTCTTCTGGATTGACGACGACATCACTCAGCACCACATCGACGACAACCTGCAATCGCTGGGCAACTATGTACTGGGTGGTGGCAATCTCGTGGTGAGCGGATGGAAAACAGCCCAGGAACTGCCTTCCAACTTCCTCACCACTTTCCTGTACGACACTCCTGTGCAGATGTGGACACAGGCATACTATACAGGCGCTGTATCGGCATCGTATCCCGCGCTTACCGTTGACCCTGATAAAATGCTTTCTCCCTGGAATGGACACCTCGCCTATGCCTGCACCTTCCCCGAAGCCGCCGCCGCTATGTACACCTTCGAGGGCGAATCCGACCCGGTCGGCCAGCCGTGCGCCCTCAAGACGCAGCCCGGAGGCGCTTTCGTGCTGTTCGGGTTCCCGCTCTACTTCCAGCAGCCCGCCGGTGTCGAGTCGCTGTGCGACGCGCTGCTCACCGAGTTCGGCGAGACGGTGTCGGTGTCGCCCGATCCGCTGCCCCAAGTTGCGTTGAGCGTGTGGCCCAACCCCCTGCGCCCGGGATTGCAAAACCTCTCGGTGCGGCTCAGTCTGCCACAGCAGAGCGTGGTGGAGGCCGGCGTCTATAACATCCGTGGCCGGCGCGTGGCCACCCTCGCCAGCGAAACGCTGCCTGCAGGGGAGCACAGCCTGTCGTGGAACTGTCGTGACCGCAACGACAAGCCTGTTGCCAGCGGCATCTATTTGTTGCACGTGAAACACGGCGACAGCGCCCAGACGCGCAAGGTGCTGCTGCTGAGGTAGAATGCGTCTGGCAGCGCTTGCGGCTCTGATGCTCGTGACAACAGCGCTCATGAGCATGACGCTGGGTGAAACGCAAGATGAAACGCTGGGTGAGCGTGTGTTGCGCCTCCAGTCGGCTGGGCTGCCGGACACGCTTTCCTTCCCAACACATCATTACGTTGCGCTGGTGGACAGCCTGGCAACCTCAATCGATGCCTCGCTCAGTCGCCAGGCTACTCACACTGAACGATTCCTGGCTTTCACTCGACTTACGGGTGAACTCCACGCCATAACCACGCGCGATGACATCCTCGCCCAGGACCTTGCCGACCGCGATCTCGATTGCACCTCGCTGGCTATTCTCATGCACGATGTGTGGGCAACCGCAGGCGACAGCCTTGCCTTCGTGGTTCGTGCCCGCCATGTATTTCTCACCGACGGTAAGCTCGACTACGACCCGCTGCACGGCACATGCGAACCTGCGGGACAGCGTTACCCGACTGCGATGGAAGTGACCGGCGGCGCTGAGCTTGTGCTTTCGATGTCAGAGCGTGCGATGGGTGAGTGGCTGGCCACGGCGCGCTACGATGAGGCAGAAGATTGGTTCATCCGAGCGCAGGGACGTGCGCAAACAGACCCGCTGACCAATCTCGTATGGGGTGAAGTTGCGTTCAGGGCGGGTGAGACAGCCACGGCGGAAGCGAAGTTCCGCGAGTTGGTCGCCGCCTGGCCGGACGCCGCGCTCAGCAACTACGCTCTGGGGCGGTTTCTGTTGTCGCAGGGGGATATGGCTGACGGGCGCTGGTATCTCGATGTGGGGCTTGGGCTTGCCGAGAGCGAAGGCGATGCGAGACTGTGCGAGGCAATTGCGGAGCTATTGAGATAACTATTGCAGCACAAGCGACTTGTGCACTAAAGTGTGCCCACCGCTGTCGAGCCGTAACAGATAGACGCCAGACGCTACCGGCTGCCCACGATCATTGAGGCCGTTCCACCACACAGTGTGTTCACCAGCTTCAAACATCTCATGCTCGCGCAAGGTGCGCACCTTCTGTCCGCGCACGTTATACACAGCCAGGCTGGCACGGGCGGCCACAGGCATCGCAAACATTAGGCGCACCCCGGCTTGCCTCGTCGGTACGAAGGGGTTTGGCCATGCCTGCAACGCCGATGGATGCGGCTGCGTGACATCGGTGACGCTGTGGACGATGTTAGAGCGATAGACCACAGTGCGGTCATAGTTGGCAGTGCCTGACACGAGACGGTTGCCCTGCACGAAGCGTTCACCCGCGTTGTAGAAGGTACTTGCGTACCAGCTGTGGGACGCTGTTCCGGGCAGTTCGAGGTCAACTTGGCCGGTGACGATGTCCCGCACGATGATGGACTGGGTGTAAGTATCACTGTGGTAGATGCTATACATCACTTCGATATTGTCGTCGGAGTCGAAGTCGCGTCCACAGCCATAGATGTAATTTGGTGTAGCGTTGCCGGTGTCGAAGTCGGCGATGAGCTGATAGTCGGGACCATACACGTCGCCCTGATTACCATCCATCACCACAAACCACACCTCATCCGGCGCTGCCCAGCACCAGTTGCCCATACCAACCTCGTCGATGACCAGATCCAGCGCGGCGCTGCCGACTGTCATGGACAGCATGACGAAAAACAAGAGCAAGCGTTTCATATCATCATCTCCATGAGTGTGTTGAGAATTGTATTGGCTGCATCCTTGAGATGTCGCGGTAGCTCATCCATCTGTTTCAGCGCCGCTTTGGCCAGCTTCAGGTCATCCACGGAGAGTTTGTCTGGGTGAATGATGAAATAGTTGAAGAAGAACAGGAAGTAGTAGCGTGCTCGCTCTTTTCTGAGCAGACGGATAAGGATAGGCAGCGACCTGCCGTTCAGTTTGTTCGTTATCGAGAATATAACCAGGTCTGACAGGCTTGCGAATTCCTCGTTTTGCGCCACAAGGTCGAGAATCTCCAACCATCGCAGGTTTTGTGAGGTGGCGGAGGCAATGACCAGGGCGCGAACAATTTCCAGCTCACCAGACTCGAACGCCTGCCTATAGATGGCCCACGCTTTATCATCGTTTGAGTCACTGCTCTGTTCCAGGATAGAGCGAATAAGTTCCTCGCGGGTAGCCATGTTGTTGATTTCGCTGTTGGCTGTTTCTTTGGCGGCAATGATTTTTTCAACGTCCGTGCAACCAATGAGCTGCTCTGACAATTCGTCCTGGATTCTGCCGCGGTGATGATCTATTTCGTCAACCGTAAGGATGTTTTTGTTGCTGAATGACGCAATAGGTTGTGGCCTGAAAGCTTCATATTCCTTGCGGAACCCCTCTGCAACCTTAGAGAACCACGAATCGGGCAGTCGCCAGTTGGTGAAGCCGAACAGAGACCGAAAAACCTCTGTGATGGTGGTTCGTTCGAGCTCGAAGCCTTTGCTTTGTTTCTGTCGGGCGATGTCAACAGCCACGCGAACGTATTCGTCGTGGTCAGTGGCCAGGATGTCGAGCAGTTTGCGGCTTTCCTGAATATTCATTTCGCTAAGCGCTTTGGCCACAGCAATCTTTATCTTATTCGAGTGGTTCATGACATACTTCTTGAGTATCGGCAGGGCGTCGCGAAGCTGCATAGAACCGATTGCCTTGATAATCTCCGCCTGGATACTCTCGCTTGGCGAACTCAGATGCCGTGTGAGCACATCCAGAGCCTCGTTGCTTCTGAGCCGCGCAAGGATGGGGATGGGGATTTTCATAATATCGGGATTCGAGTCCATCATTATCTGCAACAGAATATTCCAACCGGATTCATCTCCCTGAACGATAAGCGTATATGCCAACTCGGCCTTCACAGGCATTGTGCCTTCTTTGAGCCGCTCAAGAACGAATGGGATAATGTCGGCTCTTCGTAGCTTGCCCAGTAAACGCGCCAGAGATACATGCCCTTTTTCGTTAACCTTTGGCCACAACGATTGGATAACTTTCATCGTTTCACCGACGTCGTAATTTCTCAATAAATCGAGTGTATCATCGAGTATATCAGGATCGTTGAGCATCGCCAGTTTTTTGATAATGGCCAGGCAGTAGTTGTTGGGCCGGTCTTGCATTGCCCTGATAATCTGTTTTTGTTCGTAATGGCTGATGTTGAAGATGTTGCGTTCTATCTCGCGCAGTATTCGATTGTTGCCGTAATCGGCAAGGGTGATGGCAACCAGCATTTGACAACCGCTGCCGGAATTCTTCATGTCGAGAAGAATATTTTTCACCTTCTTGAACGGCAGGAACCCCAACAGCAGTGTGAGATAGTAGTGGTGTTCCGAGTTACCGCTTTTCTTCAAACGCTCGATAGCTTCCAGCCCATCACTTTCGTCATAGAGAAACAGCTTCCCTGTAGCCAGCGCCGCCACTACCGGAGTGCTGTCGTGCGAAAGCTCGATCAACTGCGTAAACTTATCGCCGGTGGCAAGTTTCAAGAAATGTATCTTGGCAACCTTGCGAACAAAACCGAGATTGAAGTCGAAATAGCTTTCGAGTACTTTCCAGCCTGCAAAATCGCCTTGACGGATGAGCGAACAGGCACGCTCGATTTCGAGTATAGGATTTTTCTTGAGTTTGAGCATGTGCAACATAGAGACAGCGAGTTTGCTGTTGATGTTGCCCAGGGCGCGAATTACGGCCTGATAGTCATCCGAGTCCCCATTTTTGAGCAGTTCCGTCAGCATAGGCAATACAAGCTCTGTGCCAAGTGAACCAAGGGACTCTGCGAGAGATGGACGATTCTTGTAGTAAATCAGCGGAACGATCTTGGTGAACAACGTCAATGCCATAGGCAACGGTAAGCTGTTGACGGTTTTAATCGCATCCAGACAAACCTCGGAGTGCCTGTCTTGCGCCAGTTTGATAATGAGCGATTCGTCGAGATTCTCGCTGAGAAGTTGCAGCGACGAGGCAACTTGCTGGCGAACCCTGTAGTTGGGTGACTGCACGAATCGATGCAGCAGCGCATGTGCTTTGTCATCGCCCAGGCCGTGCAGGGTAATCGCTGCATGCACCGCGATACGGTAATCTTCGTCGAGTGTGTATTCGTCGAGCAGGTGACGGTATTGATCGAGGCCGAGAAGGGCAATGTATTTGCACAGTAACACCTTACCCTGAGCGCTGGCTGTCAGGTTAAGCTGGTCAAGGTCAGGCAGATGTTCCTTGAGGATGGTGATGACTCGCGGCTGTAGATAGTTTGCCGAGGTAATCGATTCAAAGAACGAGTAGGTGATAACGTTATATTTGCTTTGCGAAATAAGCTCGCTCTTTTCGGTAATCTCTTTTTCGATCAGCTCCCTCAGCTCTTCGGGGTTGTTATCAAGTCGCTTGAGTTGCAGGTATTTATGCTCAATTTCGGTTATGGTTTGCTTGGTGTTCTCGACAACCCGGCGGTCCATGAGCTTCGCCAGGAAGGCGAAATTGGCGGAGCCACCCACGAGCAGCAGTGGTTTGAGAAAGTGTTCGAGTGGGTAGTCATCTATGTGGATGTTTGTCAATATGCTTTCATGGATACATTCGCAGCCTTCTATCAAGCGACGCAGAATTGTTTCATCGGGAATAATCTCGTTGAGTCGGTAGCCATATTGTGACGTGAGGTAATATGACTGGGTGAAGTTGACCAGATCGATACTCTGAATGATCGTGAGGCTGTGCAGGTAGTTTTCGAGCCAGTTGAACTGATCGTAGTGTTTGAAGAGGGTATGAAGATCGACGGCGTAGTGGGTGGTGAGGAAGGTGCGTATCCATTCTCCAAGCGTCGTGAGAGAGAACATCGACTGGAAAGTCTCGAACATCAACTCGGCGTTTTCTGTGATGAACTGGAAGTTTTCGGGGTACAGCAGCTCGAGATGATCGACACGGCGAATCAGGTCGATCTTGTCCTGCGGACGCAGGCGCGACAGGTTGATGAGCGAGAGAAGGAAGCACAGTTGGAACTTCTCCTGTCCAACCCACCATTGCATCTCTTTTTCAATCAAATCTAGTTCTTCTTGCGGCGACAGCTTCTTGCGGATGTTCAAATAACGCTTAATGCGGTCCATCTCAGAGCTGATTTCCTCTTCTGAGGCCGATTCTATTTTCACGATGTCGGTATCCAACTCAACGTCTTCGAGCAACATTCGTATTTGCAGGTAGTCCTCATTGAGATTGGCGAGTTCTTTCTTACGTTTGTCTTCTCCTGTCAGCTTCATCAGTTTTCGCTTGACACCTTTATCGAGTTCGGGGTGCTCTATAAGAGAATGTAGGTTCTCGGGCGCGTAGTTTTCCGTAAGGTATTTTATTACCTTGCGTTGGGTCATTGACAAGTTTAACCAGGAAAGGAGTTGCGTGAAGTGGTCGAGATTGAGGCTTTTGCGGTACAACAGGTCGTCGATGATGGTTTTACGGTGAATGGGATCCTTCTTGGCGATCTCAAGAAGAATGCCTGTGGCTTCCATTTCCTGTAGGCGCTCGATGATTTGCCGATGGTGCGCTTTAGACTCATCGTACAAAGCCACCAGTTTGGCTGTATCGTTTTTGGCCATCATCCACTTGATGTTACTCAGCATTTGTTTTCCTCATCGACAATGTTTCATCCAATTCATACATTGTTAACGACAATGTAAATATTTTTCTTGATGTCTCCCTGATTTTTCTCAGATTGACAATGCAACCAGAAGGAGATTGCCAGACACTCATGTTTATAGACTATGCTCGAATTCGCGTTCAAGGCGGCGACGGTGGTGCCGGTTGCATCAGCTTCCGCCGCGAGAAGTTCATTCCCAAGGGCGGCCCGGACGGCGGTGACGGCGGCGCCGGAGGCAGCGTCATCGCTGTCGGCGATACAAGCATCAACACCCTGATTCAGTTTCGCTATACAAAGCTGTTTAAGGCTGACGGCGGCCAAAACGGCAGCGGTAACAACAGAACAGGCGCTTGCGGCGAGAACGCGATAATTCCCTTGCCGTTGGGCACCGAGATTCGGCTGCTGGCCGATGACGGCAAGACCATGTTCGCCGACATCACCTACGAAGGGCAGCAGGTGGTGCTGGTCCAGGGGGGGCGTGGCGGACGTGGCAACACCCGCTTCGTCAGCAGCACAAACCAAGCTCCGCGCCGTGCCGACTCGGGTGGGTCGAGCACTCACAATGAATTTGAGATTGTTCTCAAGCTCATTGCCGATGTGGGCTTAGTCGGCTTTCCCAACGCCGGCAAATCGACGCTGCTGTCTTCCATCTCGGCGGCGCGTCCCAAAATCGCCGACTATGAATTCACCACGCTTGCGCCCTCGCTGGGGGTCATTCAGGTGGGCGACTACAAGTCATTTGTCATGGCCGACATTCCGGGCATCATCGAGGGAGCAAGCGATGGCAAGGGGCTGGGGTTGCAGTTTCTGCGGCATATCCAGCGCACCCGCGTTCTGCTCTTCCTCATCGATGTAAATGCCATCGATCCGGTGCACGATTATCAAGTGCTTATGAAAGAACTGCACATGCACGATCCGCATCTGGACCGCAAACGACACATCATCGCCCTCAGCAAAATCGACACGATTCCAGAGAACGACCGCGACGAACTCACCGCCATGATCAGCAGTGAATTCAAGCGTGAACTCGAAGAGGACATTTTCGCGCTGTCATCGGTGGCTCATATCAATATCGACAGATTGCTCCACCGACTGTACAAGATTCTACAGGATTGAGGTAATGGACAACCTGAAATACTGGATTCGATTGCAGCAGACCCCCCGCCTGGGCATCATAAAAGTGCTTCGCGTCGTGCGCAGCCTGGGTGAACCGGCCGACTGGGTTGGCCGCTCCGGCGCTGTCGCCTCGCTCGACTTTCTCGATGACGAAACCCGCCGCAACCTCGAAACGCCGGGCCCGCCAGAGGGATGGGACCGCATCCGCCAGCTTATCGACAAGCACGGCATCACCTGGCGCACCATCCTTGACGACGACTATCCCAGCCTGTTGCAGGCCATCTATGCGCCACCGACGGTGCTGTTCATTCGCGGAAACCTGCTCGACGACGATCTGCGCCGTCCGTTCGCCATCGTGGGAACGCGCAAACCCAGCAGCTATGGCCGGATGCTCACGGAGTCCATCGCCATGGGCTTGGCCAGACGAGGTTTCACCATCGTCAGCGGAATGGCCTACGGCATCGACACTGTGGCGCATTCAGCTACGCTCAAGGCGGGTGGCCGTACGGTTGCAGTGCTGGCCTGCGGCCTCGACCGCAGCTATCCACCCAGCAACCACGCACTCGCCGAAAGAATCGTCGACCAGGGAGCGCTGGTGAGCGAGCTGTTGCCCGGCGAAGACCCATACGCAGGCAGCTTTGTGCAACGCAACCGCATCATCAGCGGGCTGTCGCTGGGCACGTTGGTTACGGAGGGCGGACTGAAAAGCGGCGCGCTGGTGACAAGCAAGTTCGCTCTCGACCAGAACCGTGACGTGTTCGCGTTGCCCGGTGACGTGGTTCGTGAGCAGGCGGCCGGCCCCCTTCAGCTCATTCGCCTGGGCGCCAAGCCTGTCACCGGCGCCACGGAAATTCTCGATGAATACAACCTCGCAGACGAACAGGATGACCAGATGCGGGTGTTTCCCGAACTCACGGCGGAAGAAGACAAGCTCTATCAGCATTTGCTGCGGCACCAGGAGGGCATCGACGTGGACAGCCTCTACATCGCGGTGGGATTACCGCTGGGCAAGCTCTCCTCGCTGCTGCTGCAACTCGACCTCAAAGGCGTCATCAAGCGCATGGCCGGCAATCGCATCGTGCCGCTGCGCTGATAAATAATTTTCTTGGTTAGGAGTTGTTTTGAATATGAGAAAGCTTTTTGACTACTTACTTAGTTTTGACCGAAATGAAACAGAGTGGCTCGAATTAATATAGAGAAATAAAAGGAGATAATTATGAGTTATGATATTATTCCAGCAGCATTATCGTTACTGTCGTCGATGTTACCAAGTTGGGCTCCTCAAGATATTGAACGATACTTCAGATTAGTCTATAGAGATTCAGGCATTGAGTTATATGTTGAGACAAATTCATATAATGTTGCAAAAATCATAGCAAAGGGTGTTGTAGAAAGAATGAAGCAACTGAAATATGAAGATGACAAAAGGATGCTTGAATGAGTATTTTTAAACATGCTTTTGATAAATGTGATTATGTTGATGCGAATTTCAATGTCACAAGTAGGATATTTTATGCGGATGGGCATTCTGAAGAAGGACCGGATGTAACAAATGTCAAAACTTGTCTAAAGTCTCCTTCTGCTGCCAGAGATTTAGCAGTTATGGCGGACAAAATAAGAAAAAAACTAACAAGAAAATCTAAGTTGTACTGGTTCCTATGGACATTAGGACAATGTGTAGAGACTGAGGGGATTGATAACTCTGAAGTAAAAACACATTACATCTTTACTTTCGAATACTCCGGAACATTTTATTTTAAAAATGGAGAGATTAGGACCAATTCAATGACAGAAAAAATTAAAGTACCACTATAATTAGATGAGTCAATATTTGCTTTATTTCAACAAAATACAATTATTGTGAAAAAAGAGGTAATATTTCTACTTGGTATTTGAAATAGGCGTATCTTGCTGCTCACAAAGAAGGTTCAGTTAGGCAGCATTTTAGACACAAAACGCTAATTCTTTGAACATTGTTTGTGTTGCACACATGTAATACAGATGTCGAATATCCTATAAATAAAAGAAATAACAGAATAACGCTGTTTTCAAAATCCTCGTGTCTATTGGTTTTAATAAATTATAGTTTAGACACGATTTTAGACATGAAACAACAAAAGGTGATTGGGAGTAAACATGCACCGCCGAAATCTCACTATCCAGCGTCACTATCTCAAGCACCCGGCAGGCTCGGCGCTCATCTGCACCGGCGACACGAAAGTGCTGTGCACCGCCAGCGTTCAGCAGAGCGTTCCATCCTTTCTCAAAGAGTCCGCCGAGGGCTGGCTGACCGCCGAATACAGCATGCTGCCGGGCAGCACCCACACCCGGTCTCGTCGCGAGGTGGTCGCGGGCCGCGTGGGCGGGCGCACCGCAGAAATCCAGCGGCTCATCGGCAGAACGCTGCGCGCAGTGGTCGATCGCACGGCGTTTCCCGGCTGCACCATCACCCTCGACTGCGACGTGCTGCAGGCAGACGGCGGTACCCGCACAGCCGCCATCACCGGCGCTTGTGTGGCCCTGGCCGACGCTTTCACAGTCATGCGCGAGCAGGGGTTGCTCGTTGATGAGCCACTGCGCGAACTTGTGGCAGCCATAAGCGTGGGTGTCGTTGACGGTGAGGTGGTGGTTGACCTGTGTTACGAAGAAGACAGCCGCGCCGAGGTGGACATGAACGTGGTGATGACGGCTTCTGGTCGCTTGGTGGAGGTGCAGGGCACCGCCGAGGGCGAGCCGTTCGACCGCGCTGTGCTTGACCAGCTTATAGACGCTGCACAGGCCGCCATCGCCGAGCTGATAGCAGCGCAACGCGCCGCTCTGACAATGACTTAGAACAAAACTTTGTAGAGCGTGAAAGCGCCCAGCGCCAGCGTGACCCAGCCGATGACATGGCGCAGGTTGCGCTCGCGCATCCGACGCACCGTGAATCCCGCCAGCGGCACCGACAGCAACCCACCCAGGCTCAGCGGCAGTAGCAGCTCCGTGCCCGGCCATCCTGAGATGACGAGATAGGCTGAAAACCCGACCAGGCAGGTGAGGCCCTCGGCCAGCGAGGTAATCGCAATGGCGCTCTTGACGCCCACGCCGGAGAGAATCTGCCCGCTGGTGACTATCGGCCCATAGCCGCCCCCGCTCAGTCCCTTGTTGAACGAGGCGACGGTGCTGAGGCCGATGATGCGCTTCCAACTGAACGGCAGTTCGCGCTTGCGGGTGAAAAGGATGAGCAATCCCATTGCCGTTACAAGTACTCCGATGTAGAGCTTGAGCCAGAATACCGGCAATTGTATCGCCAGCGCCACCGCCACGATTGTTCCCACCAGACTGCAACTGCCGATTACCAGTCCCACGCGCAATGCAACAGGTAAATGCCTGCCGTTTGCGGAGGGTAAGAGAATGCCCTTGCTGGGCCGTCGCGGCAGAAGATCGACGTTGCCGACGGCGTGATGAAAAAAAGCGGCGGCAAGCCCTGTGAGCAACTCCGAGAAGAGAATGGCGGGAATGATTTGCAACGGTTGCCAACCGAGCATGAGCAGTAAGGGCGTAAGCGTTGTACCATAACCCATGCCCAGCGTCGAGTCGATATACTCGGCGGCGAGAGCCACCAAGACAAGTCCGACAAAAACGAGCAGAACCGAGGACAGCATAGCCCCCTCCCGATAGTATGAATGCTCCTTCAATGTTATCGGCATTTGGCTGGATTACTTGAGAATGGCAAGTTGTTTTTTCAGTATCTACAGGAACAGCTTGACAAGCCATTCAAGCTTGCACAACTTTCAATATCAATGAATTTCAATGCGAATTGTCCACAGGAGGAGATATGAAACGCCTTACTATGCTGTTTGTTTTCTTGTGCTTGGCCGCGATGCTTCTGGCAGACACCATGCCAGAACCGTTATACCGCGAAGCTGAACTGGAAACGCTCCACCCGCGCACAGCGCCACGCACGTATCCAGCGCCCGACTACTCGTTCATAGTCGAGCCGGTGGACATCCTCACCAACTACTATGACTACATGCCCGGCAGCTACGTCTCTACGCCATTGCAGGTGCAAACCAACAATGTGGGCGGCGCTAACGGCGCCTACATCGTGTTTCACTCCCGCGAGACGTCCGCCGCGCAACGCCGCGAATACCTCTGCTATATCAACGCAGACGGCACGGTCGGCGCCACCAACTTCATGGGCCAGAACGAAGTGTGGGAGGGTTACGGCTCGATTGACATCGATCCCGAGACGCAGGACCCGCTGGCCGTCTATCACGTTGCCTTCGGGGCGCCCGAAGCTCACGTAGATCTGACCTTTGACATGTGGCATGTTCTCCAGGGGCCCGGCCTCATCGCCACGCCGTTCACAGTCATCGACAACCAGGCCATCGCCGGCGTTCACACGCCATTTGCCGAAGACAGATTTGTGTGGCCATACGTTTATGTCATCAAGTCACCCACCTACGATACCGACGGTTCCCGCCGCGTGCTGGTGTTCGCCAACAACAGCACTGGCCCGACATCCAACCCCTCGGAAAACGTGCTGCTCACCTGGGCAGACTTCACCACTGCCAATCTCGACAGCGCAAATCTCGCCGAGCTTGACTGGAACTACTACACCTTCCCGCTGCTCGACGGCTACAACGCCGGCGATCCTTGCTGGGGCCGCTACAACCAGTCCATCGCCGTGAACGATGACGGCCAGGTGGCCATGATTGGCTACCTCGCCGCCGACGAGTTCACCGACGGTCGTACACGCCTCACCATTTTCTACAATGATAACTTCGGCGAAGGCGAGTGGGAGGTGATTCAGGAGAACGCGGGCTTCACGGTCGATATACCCCTCAATCAGGACGGTACGCCATATTTCGACGCCGACGAGATTTTCTTCGACTTCGTCAACTCGAGCCACCCCCACGCCGCTTTCGACAGCCAGGGGCGTCTGCACTTCATCGGAAACATGGTGCTGGGCTACCTCGACGACGTGGGCGATCACTATCTCTGGGCATACTACAGCTATGTAAAAGGTGTCATCTATGATCCGGACACGGATGAAATCATCTGGCAGGACATCTATCCGCAGAGCACGGTGGATAATTGTGACTTCCCCTTCCTGCCCTGGGACACCGATCAGGACGGCGTGATTGACGAGTATAGCGACGAGGGTACCGTGATGTCCGAACTCGGCTGGCCCATATACTGGTGGGGCTGGGACGACGCCTTCCACGAAAACAACTTCAAGTTGGCCACCAACCCCGACAACGGCTGGATGGTTGCCGTGTGGCAGGACGGCCTGAAAAACCGCTACTATAACGACGCCGGTGACGAGGATTACGCCGACTGGGCCACTGCGCCGGAGACATACATTTCGATATCTGGATCGCTTCAAGTTGGTAGATTGAACGGTGAAGAATGGACTGAGCCTATTCGACTCAGCAGCGTCGACACGCCAGAATTTGCCGGCATGATTCCGGAGTACGTTTATCCTGGCTCTCACATCGAAGACCTGGGCAATGGCCACGGCAAGCTGCACCTGTTCTTCCTCGACGATACCTCGTTTGGCTCGAGCATTCAGGGCAACGGCCCAGCCGACGGCGGCATGATGAAGTATTGCGCTCTCGACATCGATTTCATCATGAATAGCGGCGCCACTGACGATGAAACTGTCCCCGTCTGGGACGACTATGGCCTCTGTGCCTTCCCCAACCCGTTCAATCCCACCACGCAGGTGGCCTTCGAGCTTGCCGCGCCCGGCCATGTGCGCGTAGCGGTGTACAATGTCCGCGGTCGGCTTGTGAAAACGCTGACCGAAGGCAACTTGCTGGCCGGTTCGCACACGCTTACCTGGAACGGCGCTGACGACAACGGCGCCCCAGTGGCGTCCGGCGTGTACTTTGCCCGCATCGAAGGAGGCGCAGGCTCACAAGCGGCCAAGCTGCTGCTGCTGAAGTAGTTTCGTATTTCGCGTAGCGAAAAACGAAACCATCGAACGAAAGCTTTGCAGCACCAACTTCATACCGAAGTTGGTGCTGCATGGCGAAAGTGGAGTGAGCCTTAAGGCAGTGGTGGCATTACCCGCTGTCCCTTGGCGTACGGCTTGCCTGGGGAGTTGTCGAACACCTCGACCACATAATACACAGTCGCGGCGAAGTCCTTGTCGAATTCACCGTGGAAGTAGCTGTGGATGAGATTGACGTACTCGACGACCAATTGCTCATATTCGGTGAGCTTGGGGTCGGCGGGATGCAGCAGCTGGGTGATGGTCTTGAGTTTGTAGGATATTCTGTCGAGATAAACGATAGTGGAGACCGGATAGGCCATCTGGTTGAGAAAACTCTGCGTCTCGAAATCCGGCGTGGAATACAGTTCGAGCGAGACTTGACGATTCATGTGGAACAGCGAGTCGGTGTTATCGTACATCCACTCGAGCACATCGAGCTTTTCCGGGAAGGGCGATTCGTAGGTTTCCGTCAGTTTATCAATCATCATGGCCATTGTTTCCTCGCGTGGAAGAAAGCCCATGCCTTTCACGGCGTTGTTCAGGCTGAACTGCGTGTCCTCGCGCTGATGTCCCTGCGTCGCCACGATGCCGTTATGCGGGCCTGCCCACATTGGCGGACGGGGCGGCATTGCCCGGAATCCGGCAAGTGACTCGAGACGCCGGCCAATGTTCCAGCGCATGAATCCTTCGGGGAACTCCTGCAATTCGAACTCCTGCCAGGTTTCGTCGATGAGGGCGCTGATAACCCCAGCGCCAGGCGCTGGCGTGATGACCTTGCCCTGGTGGAAATAGCTGCCGTCAGCCGACCAGAAATTGGCGGATTGGGCTTCTTGGTTTTCTGGCGGGCAGCAGGCGGCCAACAGCATGGCAAGCATTGTAACAACAACAAAGTATTTCATATATACCTCCATAATGTCTATGGTGCATCATACCGTTTGCTGTTGAATCAGCCAAGATTTTTCTTTCCAGCTATGCTCGTTTGTGCATGAATTGAAAAAAACCGCCGACACTTCCCTTGTTTCATTCGTCTGTCATGTAGAAGTATCTGGAGGAATCGATGACGCTCAATGACCTGCATGACCTCTACTACAAAGACTGCCGCCGCTTTGCGCGCTCTGTTGCGCGGGATCGGTCGGAGGCGGACGATGTGGTGCAGGAGGTTATGCTGCGGGCGCAAGCGAATCTGCCGTTGCTGGAGATTCTCTCGGCGGGCGAGCGTCGCAGCTGGCTGTTCACAGCCATCCGCAATCGCGTCATCGATGTTCGCCGCGCCGAGAAGCGTCACCACGAGCTGGAGCGGGAAAGACAGCCACAGCCGGTCACGCCAATCGAGCTGGTGGCGGAGATCGAGCGGCGGCTGGACGATCTGCCCGAACTTTACCGCGACATCTTGCACCGCAAGTACTGGCTGGGCATGAACTCGGTCCAGATCGGCGATGACCTCCAGATGCCTTCATCAACTGTGCGCCACCATCTGCAAAGCGCACACGGTTTGCTCAAGAAAAACATGGCCAGACAATGGTAAACAACAAGGAGACAAAAATGAAAAAGCACATTGGAAACCTGGGAGTCCTCGACATGCGCGAGGCTACCGCCGAAATCGTCGAAAATATCGCCGGAATAGGAAACGTCGGCATGCTTCTGTACACTGCCGAGACCAAGCATTTGCTCACCAGTCTCAGCATCAGCAATGTCGGCAGCTCTATCGAAACGGATAAGGACACCCGCATCGTCAACGGTAACATCGAGCTTGACCACGAAACGCTGGCCAACACAGACAAACCGCTCAGCTACATCGTCAACGGACAGATAAGCATCAAGCGAGACGTTACTGTAGCCGATGTCGAGCACGGACTGGGCAAGCTGTGGGTGAACGGTGTGGTGCTTTGCCCCGAAGCCTGCGCCGCCGTTGTGCGCTCCCGCATCGAAACACTCAATGGCGAACTTGTGGCCGACGACGGCAAGCACCAGATTATCATGGGCGATCTCAACATTACCGGTTCCATGCTACAGGGGCTTGCCGCTCCCACACGGTTCCTGGTGATGGGAACTGTCACCGTGCTCGACGATTTCGATCCGACGCTGCTCGAAAACATCGCAGGACTCAAGGTGTACGGCCAGGTGAAGCTCCGCGAGCGTTACGCCAGTGTTCTAGGCGACCGGCTCGAAGGCGCCTTCGCCGAGGTGAAGATCATCCCCGACGACGCCACGCAGTTAGATGACGACATCGAACTGGATGCCGCTGCGCTCGTACGCTACGACAAGGTGCGGCTGTGGTCAGACGATCGCATCCGCTTCACCCACGACGTCACCCCGGAGATGCTGCGCCAGCACATCGCCTCGTTGCGCTGCACCGACCAGATCGTCTGTCGCAAGGAGTTGCGCCCGACACTGCTCGATCTGAGCGAGAACGAGCCAGAGATGCTGGCCTACACCCACGAACTGCTCATCGTGGACGGGGTGCAAAGCCTCTCGGCAGCAGAGTTGAAGTTCCGCGGCGAGAGCTTCGCGCTGGTGGTCAACGGCAAGCTCACCATCGAGCCGGACGTGGAGCCGAAGGCGCTGTTCGATAAGCTCGAATTCGTCATCAACCACGGCAAGATTGACTGCCGGGGCGACGTGTGCGGCGCATTGCGCGCCCGCGTTCAGGAAAACAAGGGCAAGATCGTTGACTCGGCGGCCCAGGAGGAAGAAAAAAAGGACGAAAAGGAGTACATGGTGAAGAATGCTGGGTACTTCAAGCTGTAAACCCTCTCTCAGTTCACAAAGAACGCCCGCCGGGATGCACCTGGCGGGCGTTCTGTGTTGCTCGATGAGAAATCTTGACAGACTGAGTTAGATGAATACTAATCTACTCAGATTGAAACTGCAAAGGACACTATGATGACACGAAAGAAACTGCTGATGGCTGCACTACTCAGCTTTGCTTTTATGACTGCCTATGGCATCCCTTGGGATACTGATAAAATTCGTGAGGAAATTATCGAGAACCCGCTTGTTCACATGGTTTTTCCGGGGGTGGTGGTGTACAAAGAATGGACTTTACCTCATGGTTATGTTAAGAGCTATCTCAATCTATCAATAAAGGCACAATATAATGGTATAACATACAATGTCCTTTCACAATGGAATGAAGTTAAGGCTGCAATGAGGGTTCAACAAACCGCTTCTATAGAAGAAGAATTGGCATTGTATGGTCAAATCAGTGCATTTGTAAAATCAGACGTGCTAAAAAGAAGGAGTAATGGATGCTTCGGCCCATGCGGTAATTTTACTACAGAGTTCGTTTCTGTTGAGCCAGACAGTATTGTATTCGCAGAGGCAGATGAACTTAGGGGCAGGTATATAGAGTATCCCCATCCATACAATTATACGATTATATGGGCAGATAAAAAAGATGGAGTGGTTCAAAACTACAGAACAAGCCGCATTTACTATGCAAATCAGCAAATTATTCGTATAAAATCAGATACAGATATACTGCTGCTCAATCAGGGAATGCTCGTTAGAGAACTGGTGTACGATAATCCACTGGTGCAAAGAGTATTCCCAAATGTTATAATCAAGCTTATCTGGATACAAAAACACAATCGAAACCATCCGGTGGTTAGAGTGAGGGCCAATTATCAAAATAATGAATATAATCTTCCAGAGCAATGGAATCAACTGAAAGCTGCAACAGGTTTTCAGCAATCAGTTTCAATCGAAGAGGAACTTCAATTGTTTGGTTTGATTCAAACGATTCAAGACCGCCAACATACTAAGAATGGAAGGGAATACAGGAATGAGGAAGTTGTACTTGATTCATTGGAACTACAGGAGCAACGAAGAAGTAACTATTCACCAGTTAGATGGCTAACTGATGAGAACACGCTGTTGTCTTTCAATTATTTGATTAGTACAATGAAGACTATCAATGAACGTGAAATGCTGTTTCCATTACACGTCCTTTATGAAGACATGCAAATTAAACACTATACGATGTTTAGGAACGCATCTCAATTTGTCAGACTTGATTTTGTGGTACCCGGGTTTGAAAGAGATGATGTACTCGCAAATATGTGTGAGAAAAGAAGACTTTACGATTTCGGAGATCATGATGTCGAGATCATTCGAGAAGAAGTATTTGAAGACTCATTAGTACAGAATGTATTTCAGGGAATGACTTTCTACAAGATATGGATACAACGGCAGGGCCCCTCCTCAATACCGCTTTCGGCTGTTGTCACAGAATATGATGGTTGCACTCGCGCAGCATTGCCTCTCTGGAACCTGCTTAAAGCCGCTTCTGAATTCCAGCAGACCGCTACGATTGAAGAAGAACTTCTGTTGTTCGGTCGAGTAAAGGCTGAGCAATGCAGCAATTTGCTATTTGGACTCTCAAATTTTAAAGTTGTTCTTGATGTCTTGCATGACTCAATTGATGTACTACGAACACAACGAGAGCACAGAGGATCTGAAACAGGCTGGGTAACAGTGGATATCCCATCAGAGCAGTTCAATTATATGATAATCACGGAAAAACACAGGTATGGCAAAGTGACAGGTTACGATACATTACGCGTCTTCTATGAAGACAAACAGATAAAGAAGACAACCTGGGGTAACGGCGAGGGAGTTATTTACAGACATCATTTGAATTCATCATCAACTCGCTCTTTCCGTTATCGAAAGCTCGACGACATCGCTGGGTGGGATATGCTTGAAGTGTTAAACAATGCCGGAATCACCCAAACCACTTATTGCTACTTACGGAAACGCGATGACGACGGCGAACAAAAAAACACGGGAGCCGGCCAAGCCTGCTCCCGTGTAGTAGATAGTACTGCCTATTTCAACAGCAACGCCTTCGATGTGGCGGTGCGGCCACCGGCATCGAGGCGCAACAGATAGATTCCGCTGGCAGAGGCGCGGTTGTTGTCGTCCTGGCCGTCCCACACCAGTTCGTGTTCACCGGCCTGCATGTGTTCATCGACGAGCGTGGCAACGTGTTGCCCACGCACGTTGTAGATGTCCAATTGCACATCGCTCGGCTGCGCCAGGCTGAATCGCACGGTGGTGGTTGGGTTGAACGGGTTGGGATAGCAGCCGTGCAGGGCGAAGGACGCCGCAGGGACGC
>JAIOQZ010000041.1 GCA_021108395.1 Candidatus Cloacimonadota bacterium | reverse complement strand
ATGGCCGAGGCGGTGCAGAGCAGCGTCAGCAGGGCGAAACAGGCAATATTTTTCAACATGTGCGCATCGTGTAGCGGGCGGACGTTTCGTCAAGGAAAACTCGCGCTATCTTCACGCCATGTCCGCTTACCATCACACCATCAGGTAATCAGCCTCTCCTCGAGGTCGGCCATGACGTTCATGTAGTAGATGTAGGCCTGTTCGGGCGAGTCGTAGGGGGAGAAGTACTTGTGCACGTCGCCATCCTGAAAGTACTTGGTGCTCATGTAATAGAAGTGGTCGCTGGTGGACAGCAGACGCCCCAGGCGGAGGAGGTCGTCGCGGCCAGCCTGCTTGATGCGCAGTATCAACTCCGACAGCGTCTCGATGGCGTTGCGCTGCATGTCGTTCTCGAGCCAGGCGGAGGTGTCGCGCTCGATGTCGGCCCAGCTCACGGGGTCGGGGAAGCTGATGGCCTCGGCCTGGTAGTTGGTGAACCTGGGTGCGTCGGAGGGGAAGCAGAAACCGAGTGCGGGTTGTTGCAGCACCGCCCCCGGCAGCCGCTCCATGAACTCGAAGATGCCGCTCTCGGCCCACTGGTGCTCGCCAAAGGTCTCGTAGTCGAGAAAGAGGTTGAGGAACTGGTTGCGCCCTTTGCTTTCGTTCAGCGTCAGCTTGTTTATCCAGTGCACGAACTTCTCGGCGGTGAGCGGATATTCGTCCCATTCGCTGTCGGAGAAGCGGAAGGCGATGTCGTCGGAGAGCTTGTATTGCTTCAGCAGCAGCAGCAGGTCTTTACTGTAGTTCTTGTAGGCGTAGAGCGGCGAGCGCCACTGCAAGATGCGGTCGGCGCCTTCGGTGAGCACCACCTTGAAGCCTTCCTCCTCCCACACGAGGTCGGACAGCCGGTCGTCGTAAATCAGCTCGGTGTTGCGAAAGACGGTGGGGGAGACGCCGAACTCGTCGCGCAGCATCTGGCGGTGCAGGTGCATCTGTTCGAGGAACTCGTCGGTGTCGAACAGGCTGGCGAGCGAGTGGTAGTAGGTCTCGCAGATCAGCTCGACGTTACCGGTGTCCACCAGTCGCTTGAAGCTGTCGAGCACGTCGGGCGCGTAGTGCTTGAACTGCTCGATGGCCGTGCCAGTGATGGAGAACGCCACCTTGAACTGCTCGGGGTAGCGGCGGATGAGCGTGGACAGCAGGTGGTTGGTGGGCAGATAGCAGCGGTCGCCCACCTTGCGCATGATGCCGCTGTTGAGCGCTTCGTCGAAGTAGCCCTCGTCCGTACCGACGTCGAGCACCTTGTAATGCGACAGACGATACGGCTGGTGCACCTGGAAATAGAAGACGATGTTCAGCATTCAAACTCCTTTAATACAAGGGGCTTCGCCCCTCATACCTCACTCGCCTTTTGTAAAAGGCGAGACCGAAAACTTTTACGGATGCCTGCGGCATCCTGAATGTCAATGTCCTATGGCGTTTCTCAATTCGGCATGATTTAGTACCTGAGCTGACAAGCCAAGCTTGTTAGCAACTTTCACTGCGATTCTTGCCATTGTCTTATCTATTGTGAATACCTTGCAGAATGGCAACAGTGATAAATGAATGACGTCTGCACAATCAGATTCTTGGATCTTGTGAGTGTAGCCTTTGTCTTTCTCTCCGTATGCATACCAGTTTGCGAGAGCTATGCAATGCAATGGGAGTGCTTGAAGCAAATCACTGTCTGAAAGTTGTTTGATATAGAGAAGCGCCGAGAGGAAATTCGGTATTGGTGCGGCATCAAAAGCCTGCTTCGCAATAGATATGCAATCGGTAATAAGTATTTCTTCAATCGGTTTATCTTCACATCCTTTGATGAACTCAGTGTATTCAGTTAGTATAAACTCCATGAATGTGCGTTTTCTTGGGCGACGGTACCTTTTGTTCAAACCGCGGATATCTAAATCAGGATGGCGTTTTAGCCACCAGTTTTCTGCTCTTAAAAATCCAATTAATATTCTACGCTTTTCTTCTGGGGAAGATTGAGGGAAAGGAAATAACGTTGGTAGCTCATATGACTGAGACGGGAGCATGATGATGGCCATTTTCCATAGCTTTTCCGTTTCGATAATATACAGAGGATGCTTTGACAGAAATTGGCATATTCGATCAACACGATCAGATTTGGAATGGCCCTTATTGGGATTATATAGTTCGATAAATGAGTATTCATTGAGCATTATGGAAAGATCATTATTGTGTATGAATCTTGATAGTTTTTCACTGTTTGAAGGGTCATTCGTAAAATGTAATAATACACTGGTATCAAGAAAAATGTAATCAGCCATTTACATATTCTCCTGCTTCACAGCAGCCCAATTCACCCCATCCCCGGCCCTTCCCCTGCATAAGGGAAGGGTGACCGAAATGCAAGCCGGACAGTTTCTTACCCTCCCCTATGCAGGGGAGGGACGCCGCGAAGCGGCCGGGTGGGGTGTTCATCCCACCAGCTCCTCATACGCCTCTCTTATCTTGGTGGAGGCGTCGTACCACTGGATGGTGTGCACCTCCTCCATGCCCTTGCGGCCCATCTCTCTGCACTCTTCGGGGTTCTCGATGAGCCGGTTGATAGTGTGCACCATGCCGCCGATGTCCCAGAAGTCGAGCTTGTAGGCGTTTGTCACCACCTCGCTTACGCCGCTCTGCTTGCTGATGACCGCCGTCACGCCGTAGGCCATCGCCTCGAGCGGCGCGATGCCGAACGGCTCGCTGATGGACGGCAGCATGTAGATGTCGGAAGCCTTGACGATATGCTCTACTTCGAGGCGGTTGAGAAAGCCGGCGAACAGAAAACGGTTGCGCAGGCCCATCCTGGCGCTCTGGTGAGTGATTTTGCGGGCCATGTCGCCGCTGCCGGCGACGATGAACCGCGCTTCGGGGTGCTTGCGCAGCACGCGCCGCGCCACTTCGAGGAAGTATTCCGGCCCCTTCTGCAGCGTGATGCGTCCCAGAAAGAGGATGGTGGTGCCGTCAAAGATGCGCCGGACGTTGTTCTTCAGCTCGTCGGTGATGAAAAAAGCGTTGTGCACGATGCGAATCTTGCCGGTGTCCACGCGATAGCGTGAGATAATCATCTCGGCGGTGTAGCGGCTCACGGCCAGCACGGTGTCGGCGTAGGTCATGCCGGCGAACTCGATGCGGTGAACGCGCTCGTTGCCGGCGCCGCCGGCGCGGTCGAATTCGGTGGCGTGGATGTGCGTCACCAGGGGCTTGCCGCTCATCTTCTTTGCAATCATCCCGGCGGTGTAGCACAGCCAGTCGTGCGCGTGGATGGCGTCATAGTTCAACTTTTCGGCGAAGCGTTCCGCCCGCAGGGTATATTGCTGCACCTTGCGAAATATCTCCTCGTCACCCTCGAGGTACGTGCTGAGATTCTCCCACACATCCTCGAAGTCGTTGGCATAGTCGGCGAAGTCGCGGGTGATGTGGGCGATGTAGTACTGCATGGCTTCGGTGTTGTCCTGGCCGTCGTCGTAGGGGTCGCCGGGGTCGCTCACGCCGATTGCGTCCATGCGCTCGTCGATGGTGGTCAGCTCATCGAAGTCGGCCTCGTCGCGGCGGTCTTCGTCCAGCCATTCCACCGGGAGCGTGTCGGCGTCTTCGGGAGTGCGCAGCGGGAAGTACACCTCCTCGCGGGTTGGTATCACAAGGTCGATCTCGACACCCTGCTTCAGCAAAGCCTTCACCATCCCGTAGCAGGCCATGGACAGTCCGCCCGCGATGAGCGGTGGAAACTCCCAGGTGAACCAGAGCACCCGCATGGGGCGAGCGCGTTCAGGTTTCTTTGCTTGCGTGCCGGTGGTTGTTTTCTTTGTCATCTCAGTCCACCTCTGCGGGGCGGCAGGATTGCAGCATTCGCTCGATGTGGTAGATGGCGGCCACGCTCCAGGCCTGCGCCGGGCAGCCCTTGGGGAAGTGCGGCCTGTCGCCGTCCCACACCTCGGCCACGCTGGCGATGTGCCCTTTGCGGTAGCCGTTGCGGAACTTGCAGATGACCCGCGAAAGCGTTTCCCAGGTGTTCGGGGCATTATCGCCATGCACCTTGCGCCACAGGGTGGCATAGGGGCTTAGCAGCCATGCCCACACGCTGCCCTGGTGGTAGGCCTTGTCGCGCTCCACCTGCGAGCCGAAGTATTTCTTCTTGAAGCGGTAGTCGGAGGGGGCGAGGGTGCGGATGCCGTAAGGAGTGAGCAGTTCGCGCTCGACACGGTGCAGCACGGTGCGCATCGTCTTGTGGCTGACTATCTCGAACGGCAGCGAGCAGGCGATGAGCGCGTTGGGGCGAATCGAACGGTCGGGTTCGTCACCCACGAGGCGGTCGGCGAGGTAATCATCGACGATGAACTTGCCGAAGGAATCCTTCACCTGCGCTTTCAGTTTGACGACGTACTTCTCGGCCTCGATGCGCTTGCCTGCCGGTGCTGCCTCGTTATGCTTCTCGATCATTTTTTCGTAAAAGCACAGCGCGTTGTACCACAGCGCGTTCACCTCGACGGGGGCGCCGTCGCGTGGGGTGAGGGGCACATCCTCGATGCGGGCGTCCATCCAGGTGGCGTGGGCGAAGTGCGGTTGCAGTTCGAGCAGGCCGTCGGCGCGCAGGCAAAAGCGTTCACGCTCGGCGCGAATGCCCCGCAGCACGGCGCGGGTGGTGGTTATCGCTTTGCGCCAGTGGGCGCTTTGCGCCTTCTGAGTGCGCTCGTGTCGGGCCATCTCTTTTGCGCCCTTGTATAGCAGCAGCACGAACCACAGCGTGGCGTCGAGCGAGTCGAAGTTGCCCTCGGCCACATGCTCGCGGAAGACATTGGGGATGAGGCCGCGGTTGAGGTGCGAGGCGTATTTGGTGAGGATGTTCCAGGCCAGATCGTGGCCATTCGGGATGTCGAACAGGGCGCCGAGCGAGAACATGGTGTCGCGGCCCCACACGCCAAACCAGGGGTAGCCGGCAATCATGTCGTCGCGGGTGAAGAAGTCGCGCAGGCTGTCGGCGAGCACGCGCAGGTAGTCGTCGTATGAGTAGAGGTCGTGCCCATCGTAGTCGAGCAGGGCGATGATCGACTCGCCTTCGCCACTGCCGGTCGGGTAGTCGATTGGTTTTGGCCTGGCGGCATACTGTTCTTGAATCGTTTGTATAACGCTGTCGAGGTCATCGACGGGCGCATCGCTGAAGAGCACATAGTTGACAGCGCCCACCGGCAGTACGAAGTCCAGCCGCACCGGCGCGATCATATCGCAGTGGCCGTCATAGCCGCGGCTCACTTCCCACGGATAGAACACATTGCGGTAGATGATGGTTTCGTAGTCGAACGTGCCGTCGAGCGCATAGCCGTAGAGCTTGATGCGGTTGCTCGGCCGCATGATGTGGCAGCTTCCGGGGCCTGCCAGCCCATTGATGACGGCCAGCTTCTCTTCGTCCCAGGTTCCCGGCGGGTTGACCTGATGATGGTTGCGCAGGGTGACTTTGGGACGCAGGTGAAAGTGTAGCAGGTGGTGGCCCATGTTCTCGTAGCGCACCAGCACTATGTTGGCTTCGCGGTGCAGCATAATCTCCTTCTTCACCAGAATGGCGTCGTTGTGCGGGAAGGAGCTGTAGAGCAATGTCGGCCAGGGCCGCAGCCAGCTCTTTACCAGGTGCAGAAAGCCTTCGGGATAGATGCAGTGGGCGTAGTTGTTGCTGTCCAGATACATCTCCTCGCCCCGCCATTCGAGCCTTTCTTCAAGGCTGGCCAGCAGGTGCCGCCGCTCGAAATTCTCATAGCCGCCAATCAGCAGTCCGTGGTACTTGCGCTGGTTGACCAGATTGCCCGTGCCCAGGGTGTATCCGCCGACGCGGTTTGTCTGTATCCACTCGTGGTGCTGCGTCTCCATGAAATAGTTTGACATCTGGTCTCCTTCTTGCAAAGTACACATCGTTGATTGTACATTTAGCCGTAACGTGTTAAACACGCAAGCGTTTTTTCTGCGGAGACAGGCTCTTCGATCTGAAAATACGACGAAGCAGTGACCAAGGGTATCAGAAGGGCGTGGAGCTTGAATTCTTTCATAATCATAACAGTTGATGGTGTTAACAAGATGTATAGTTGTATATGCGGAGGTTTACAGTGAGGCAGAACGTCATACTTGTCCTTTTCTTTGCGATGCTGGCGCTGGGCCTGTCGGCTCAGTCGCCGAGCATCACCATCACCGTTGAGCCCTCTGGCGTCGAGGCGGGCGGTGAGGGCGTTTTGCATGTGCTATACAGCGTTCCGGCGGGTATGCACATGCAGAAACAGGAAGATTACCTCTACGTCGAGGTTGACGCCCCCGAGGGCATCGTGTTCGGGCCTGCGGTTTACCCCGAAGCCGAGGTGGACGAATGGGGCTTCGAGGTTTATCACCACGACTTCACGCTGACGCTTCCCTTCACGGTGGCGTCCACTGTGCAAGCCGGGACTCACGAGATTCCAGTCACTGTGGCCTGGCAGATTTGCGAGGAAGCCACGTGTTTCCCGCCAGACGAAGCCGTTCACACGGCCACGGTCGATGTCACCGGCGGCGGCTCTGGCGGTAGCGTTGAGGAAGCGTTAAATACCGCCATGTTCTTGCTGGAGAGGTCTGCTGACGGCTATGGCAGCATTGGTGGCGACTCCGGCGGCGGTTCAAAAGTGTGGAATATCATCAAGTACCTGCTGATGGCGTTTGTCGGCGGCGTTATCCTCAACATCATGCCGTGCGTACTGCCGGTGCTGTCCATCAAGGCGATGCACCTGGTGAGCCAGTCGCAGCACGACCGCCGCGAAATAATGAAGGGCAGCTTTGCCTACACAGGCGGCATCCTGGTCTCGTTCGCCCTCATGGCGGGCGTTGTCATCACCCTCAAGAGCATGGGCATCGGCGCCGGCTGGGGCTTCCAGATGCAGAACGCGACCTTCGTCATCGCCTTCTCATCACTCATCTTCGTCTTTTCGCTCTCGCTGTTCGATGTCTTCATCATTTCGGCTCCCGGCATGTCGATGGCCAACAAGGCGAGCAGCAAGGGCGGGCACTCCGGTTCTTTCTTCAGCGGAGTGTTTGCGGTGTTGCTGGCCACGCCATGCACTGCGCCACTGCTGGCGCCGGCGCTGGGGTTCGCCTTCACGCAGCCGCCGGGCGTCATTCTGCCGTTCTTTCTGCTCATCGGGCTGGGGCTGGCCCTGCCGTTCATTCTGCTGGCATTCTGGCCTGGGGTCATTCAGAAGCTACCCAAGCCGGGCGAGTGGATGAACGTCTTCCGCGAGGCGATGGCCTTTTTGCTGCTGGGCACGGCGCTGTGGCTGCTCACCATCGCCTATGCGCTGCTGGGCGGGGCCAACTTCCTGCGCGTACTGTGGTTCATGCTGTTCCTCAGCATGGCCGCGTGGATATACGGCCGCTTCGCCAGGCCGCATCACGGCAAGGTGCAACAGTGGATTGCCCTGCTGGTGGCCATAGGGGTCATCGTCGGCTCTGCTTTCTGGTTGCTGCGCTTCGATGAAAACACCGATGCCGGCCACATCCCCCAGGGATGGCAGGAGTTCAGTCCAGAGCTGGTGCAGCAGCATCGAGATGATGGCAAGGCCGTCTTCGTCGATTTCGGCGCCGAGTGGTGTCTCACCTGCAAAACCAACGAAACGGCGGTGCTGTTCACCGACGATATCGAAAATGCCTTAAGCGAGCATGGCGTCGAGATGGTGAAGGCCGACAACACCCGCAAGGATCCCGTCATCGCCGAGTGGCTGAAGCGTTACGATCGCGCCGGCGTTCCGTTATACCTCTTGTATTACCCCGGGCAGAGCGAACCGTTCGTGTTCAGCGAGATATTGACGAAGGGCGACATTCATGCCGCTCTCGAACCTTTGAAGTAAGGATTTGACTATGAAACGAGTACTGCTGCTTTCCTTTGCGCTGCTGGCGCTGGTGTCTTGCAACCGCTTCGAGAACACCTTCGGTCCGGCGGTCGAGACGTTCTTCGCCGACTACCGCGCTGCCGCCTTCAACTACGCCCAGACAGGCGACACATTGGCTGTTCAATCTTTCTATGCCACCGACTACAACAACAACGGCCTCGACGCCGGTCAGGCCATCTGGCTGTTACATCCCTTCTCAGGGGTGGATGCAACTCTCGTCGAGATGGAACTGCAACGCTCCGAGGAATTCACCGGCGGCGTGCGCATCCAATATGACCTGCGCTGGGAGATGGCCAGGACAGAGCAACGCCGCAGCTATGTTGACGTTCTGCGCGAGGAGGGTGACGGTTACATCCTCGCGGGCAACAAGGTAGATGAGAGCGTCGAGGATTACGCCGGGCGATTCGCCGCCGATGTCGAAGCCTATCTACTGGGAGCCAACATCATCCTCGGCGATTGGTTCGCGCTGGATTACTACCACGACGGCAGTACGATGCAAAACGTGCTTTCACTGCTCGGCGCTATCATGCAAGAGGCAACTGACCAGCTTACAGTGAGCGTGACTGACTGTGATCCGTGGTCACTCGATTTCGAGCTGGGCATTATCGACACCAGCGTCGATCTTGACATCACGCTGGGTTCGCGGGCGCGCATCGCGGGCGCTGGCTACATTCTGTGCGGCAACGGGCAGGAAGAACCGGACGAGACCCGCCAGAAGGTCTTCGCCGAGCTGTTCACCGCCACCTGGTGCGTCAATTGCCCGCAGGCCGAGGAGGCGCTGCACACCCTCAAGCAGGAGTTCGGCGACCGCCTGTTGTACGTCGAATATCACGTCGGCGACGAGTTCTATAGCGACAACAACGACCTGAACACCTGGTATGGCAACGGTTCGGCTCCCACCGCCGTTTTTCAGGGGCAGAGCGTGCTCATCGGCACCTGGGGCGCATTGGAGCAGGCGTACCGCGACAAGATCGAGTTTTACGGTGCGCAGGAGGCGCTGGCGCAGTTCAGCGGGTTCAGCCACACGCTGGGCGAGGCAGCCCCCAGCGGCGTCGTCAGCATCGCCACCGCCCTGCCGCAGACAGACCTCTACCTCAAGTGGGCGTTGGTCGAGGAATCCGCCACCGGCAACAATGGCAATCTCTATCACCAGATTGTAACGATGAAAGGCCAACTGCCGCTGGACGGTGTTGACCTGAGCCAACCCGTGAGCTTCGACTTCACCGGCGTGGAAAGCGTCCCCGCAGACGCCATAGTATATCTGTGGCTGCAAACCGTAACCACCGACCATGACCCCGCCGTGAACAAGATATATAACGCTATCGAAATACCGATTGAGCAACAATAAGGAGTTCCCGATGAAAGCGACTCTTGTAGTAACGCTGGCCATGCTGTTTGCCGTGACGATTCTCGCCGCCGAACCGATTGCCGACTTCTCGCTCGAAGACATCGACGGCAACCAGGTGACGCTCTCCGACCTCCTCGCCGAAGGCCCCGTGCTCATCAACTTCTGGGCCACCTGGTGCGTCAACTGCAAGAAGGAGATGCCCAGGCTCTCGGAACTGCAAGACGCCTACGAAGGCATCACCATCATCTGCATCTCGATTGATAAGCCGGGCAAGAAGGCGCAGGCCATCAAGGAGGTGAAGAACCGCTTCAGCTTCCTCACGCTGCTTGACCCCGAAAAGACCGTCTATGAGAGCATGAACGCCACCAACCCGCCCAGCACTTACATCCTGAGCGCCGAGGGCGAGGTGGTGTGGTCGCACGAGGGCTACCGCAAGGGCGACGAAGAAAAGATAGAAGAGCAGATAAAGCTCGTGCTGGCGGGTGGTGAAGAATAATGAAACGGTACTTCGCGCTTCTGATTCTGCTGGCCGCAGCAGGCGTCGCCGTGTCCGCCGAGATTTCCATCTCTGGCCTCAACTACGCCGAGTATGCCTACAGCGCCGCCGAGGACTCCCTCAATAACTATTTCTACGACAAACTCACCTTCCGCCTGCGCTACGGCAACGTGACGGTGGGGCAGAGCTTCATTGCCCGCCTGCCCGAATACAAGGGCGACGCGACAATCGAGAATCTCTCGCCAGACGATCTTGGTTATGACTGGGACGAACGCTGGGTGACTTACGATACCAAGACGCTTACTCTACACGCCGGCACTATGGATGAGACCATCGGCCGTGGCCTTGTGCTGCGTGCCTGGGAAGACCGCGAGTTTGACATCGACACACGGCTTGAGGGCGCCAAGCTGCGCTGGTCAGACCCCAGGGGTATCTCGAAGGCGTTTTACGGAGCGCGCCCCATCGAGTTCCCCGACGGCGTGACCCGCGACGAAACGGCCGCCGGCATCGACGGCGAAGTGAACCTGCCCTATGGTTTCAAGCTGGGCGGGTCTTATATCGCGATGCAGACGCTTGACCTCAACGATCCCACCTTCACTTACGGCGAGGTTATCATCGACGCCAGCCGCCTGGGCTACACCAGCGACCTGTTCGACGCTTATCTCGAGTACGCCATGCTCGAAGCTTCCAAAGAGGGTGAAACCGACCGTGACGGCGCCGCCATCTACGCCGATGCCACGCTCTACGTCGGCAAGTTCACCCTGCTGGCCGCCTGCAAGGACTACGACGACTTTCACCAGCGCAACGATTCCATCAGCCCGCTGTCCGACATGCCGACGGTGAACCACAGCGGCGAACCACTGAGCGAGAGCGGCATCTTTGCGGGCGAGGACGAGGCGGGCTTCATGGGTGAGCTTACCTGGCGTCCCGATTATTACAGCGAGGTTGTCGTCAATTATGCCGAGGCTTGGAGTCACGATGACAACTACACCCTGGCAGATTTTTATTTCAAGTCAGTCAGTGACATAGGCCCCATCACCCTCACAGCCGAGTACGAGCACATTGAAACCCGTGACGAAGCGGGCGAGAAGTGGCATAAGAAACTCACCCCTCAGCTTGCCGCCGACTTCGTGGCGGGGCAGTTTCCCATGACTGTCATGGCCCAGTGGGAGCACGAGGACAAAACCGATGGCGCGTCCCGCGAGTATCACTGGGAGCCGCTGTTGCAGGCCGACATCGCCTGGCGCGAGGTGTCGCTGTCCGTTACAGCCGAGATGCGCTATGGCCATGGTGATGCTTTAGCCGACCAGCCGGTTTGGCTCGGCGCGGAAATTGCACTTCCTATAGATGACAGCACGAGCCTGCGTGTATTTGGTGGACGTCAAAAAGGCGGCAAGGTCTGTCGCAACGGCATCTGCCGCCGGCAGAGCCAGTTCGAGGGAATCAAAGTCGAATTGACCACGACATTTTAGGAGGACTCATGAAACGACACTTAGCTCTCTTTCTGTTCCTTGCCCTGGCGGGCATGTTATGCGCCAGCATGACTTTCTGGCCCAAGCTGACACTTATCGAGCTTGGCACCGAGGTTGGCTCTGCGGCCTGCGATGAAGCCCACGCCTGCCTGGACGTGGTAGATGACGACTTCAGCAGAAGCGAGATAGTCAGCGTTCGCTACTACATCGGCGAGTACGGCAGCCCGGACATCAGCAACATGCACGATATGCTGGACATTGCCGTGCTGCCAACGGCCGTCTTTGACCGCGACGAGATGGTTGTTGGCGACACGGCCTACGAAGCGCCGATTTTCAACCACTATTACAACGCTTCGCCGGTGCAGGTCGAGGTGACCAGCTTCGATCACGTTTCCGGTGACTGGGAAGCGGCCTTCACCATGCATGACGAGGAACTCCTGCTCATCGACACGCCGGTGCAGGTGGTGCTGTTCGAGGACAACGTGGCCACCGGGCACACGCACGTTGCCCGCGCCGTCAGTCACCACACGCTGACGCTGGGCGGCCCCGGCAGCGTCGAGACGCTCTCCGGCGACTTCATCATCGATGACTCGTGGAACACCGACATGCTGCACCTGCTGGTGGTCATATGCAACGAGCAGGGGGGCTACCTACAGGCGGCCACCGACTATGCCGCTCCCGCCAACGATCTTCAACCGGCAGTGCCGTTCGACCGCGACGTCGTCGGTCCTTCCTGGGAAGAGAACGGCAACTACCAGTATGACGGCGAGTTTTTCAGCATCGTCAACATGGGCGAAGACGGCGATTTTCAGATTGATATGGGGAGCTCGGGCGTGCCCGACGGCATGAACCTCATGTATTGCTATGAGGATTCGCAGGGTGGCGCGGGCTGCTTCAATCCCGATGCCGGCCCCTATAGCTTCACCCTCGAATCGGGCGAATGGATCATGTTCCATCTGCTCATTCCGCAGGTGACACAGGCCTGCACATTCGAGTACGTATTCCACCTCACCCCGCAAGCGCGTCCGCTGCCGCTGGTGGTGCCGTTCACTTTCACCACTGCCGATCTCGGCGTTGACGACGATGCCGGTGTGCCGACGGCCGTCCACCTCGAGCAGAACCGACCCAACCCGTTCAATCCCAGCACCGACATCGCTTTCAGCCTGGCCGCGCCAGCCTTCGTAGAGCTTGTTGTGTTCGACGTTCGTGGCCGCAAGGTGCGCCACCTGGTCGGCCACAGCCTTTCGGCGGGCGCTCACGTCGTGGCGTGGGATGGCCTCGACGACAACCGCAGGGCGGTTGCCAGTGGTGTCTATCTTTACCGCTTGCAGGTAGATGGCCAGATAGAGACGCGGCGGATGCTACTGCTGAAATAATTATCAGTTGACAGGTGAACAATGTTCAATAGACTGTCTTACAAACATGTATAAGGAATGTTCATGTCGCAACGCAACGTAATCTGGGGGAACAGCCGGGGAAGCCTGGTGATTACGTCAGTATTTGATTATGTTAAACCACAATGTAACTTTGGAGGCATCAACTATGCGCATTGCGAAATGGGCATTGCTGGTGATGCTTCTCGGCGGTATGCTGGGACTGCAGGCTGTGCAGTACAACGTCGTCGGAGAAGTCTTCACGAGTACAGGTTGCGGATATTGTCCAGACGCCCGTGAGGGTCTGGCAGGATTAAGCGCAAATCAACCGGATCTGTTCATCCCGATTATTTGGGAGGGCAACCAGCACACCAGTCCTGGTTATTCGACTCGCGCTTCTATGTACGGCGTTGGCGGCATTCCCCATGCTCAGTTTGGCGGAACCGAAGACGTCGTTGGCGGCGGCACCAATATGCTGCCATACTATACCCCCGTATTCAACAATCTGGTCACCTACGACTCGCCAATCGAGATGAGCGTCGCTTTTGGCCTTACCGCCGATGGCGACTATTTCCTCTCGGCCAACTGCGAGGTGATGGCCGCTTTGCCCACAACCCAGAACAAGCTGGTCTTTATTGTTGCCAAGTACTGGACAGACAGCTACTTCTGCACTGTGGGGAGATACCATTACGAAGACTTCACGCTTTCCCAGATCGGTGATTCCGGTATTTTCACTCATACCTTCGATGGAGATGCAAGCTGGGTTCTGGCCGATCTGAAAGCTGTTGTCATGGTGCAGGATTGGGGTGGATCAACTGGCAACAAGCAGATTCTACAGGCTCGCCAGACATGCAACACGGCGCTCACGGCGATGTTCACCAGCAATATCACCAGCGGCCCGGCGCAGCTTGGCGTACAGTTCACCGACAGCTCGATTCCCCCCGGCGACATCGTGGGTTGGGATTGGGATCTGGACGGCGACGGCACGGTTGACTCGAACAGCCAGAATCCCTACTGGCTCTACACCACCCCCGGCAGCTACGATGTCTCCCTGACAGTCACTGACACCGACGGCGAGACCGCTGAGGTTGAGATGACCGACTACATCACCGTGCTGGACGGCAGTGCCGTGTTCGGTGGTGCCAGCGGCGTCTGGGTTACCGATTACAGCCCCTACAACGTCATCGGTGACGTGATGGTGGACGCTGGCAGCCAGCTCATCATAGCGCCGGGCGTCGAGGTCGTATTGTCCAACGACGCCAAGTTCGAGGTGGCGGGCAGCATCCAGGCCGGTCAGTCCGGTGTCGAGTCGATGACCTACTTCACCGGCGCCGGCCGTAACGAATGGAGCGGTTTTGAAGTCCGCTTTGCCGAAAGCGCCAGCTCCTTCAGCAACTGCTGGTTCGAGGACGCCATCGCCACGGCTCTCTTCATCGAGGACTCCGAGGTGGTGGTCGAGGATTGTGTGTTCACCGGCAACAACGGCTCCAGCCGCGGCGGCGCTATCCACATGGTTGGCTCGACTGACGTCGAGGTGAACGCCAGTTTGTTCTATGGCAACGAGTCACAGAACAATTCCGGCGCAATCGGCATGGATAACTCCGTTGCCACCCTCACCGGCAACCTGATGGTGAACAACGAGGGCAGCTTCGCCTCCGCCATCGGCGCCAAGCAGGGTTCCGAGGTTACAATGGTGAACAACACCATCGCCAACAACCTCAGCACCGGCTCCACCAACGGCGATCTGTCGTTCTTCCAGTCGGAAGGCACAGTCACCAACTGCATCGTCCGCAGTCAGAACAGCTCACCCGTATATATCTTCAGCGCCACCCCCATCATTACTTACAGTAATATATCGGGCGGCTATGACGGTACGGGCAACATCGACGCGGATCCGCTGTTTGTGGCTCCCACCGATGGTGACGGCATCGAGTTCATGGACGTCGAAGCCAGTTGGGTGCTCGCCGCAACATCACTCAGTGTCGATGCGGCCAATCCCGACGCGATGTACAACGACCTCGAAGACCTGGACAACCCTGGCAATCCGCTGTTCCCGGCCCAGGGCACTCTCACGGGTGACCAGGGTTGCTATGGCGGGCCGCTGCCATGTCTGTATTTCAACATGACCGGCATCGACGATGAAGGAACTCCGGTTGTCGTCAACTACGGACTGAGCGCGTATCCAAACCCGTTCAACCCGACCACCACGCTGGCTCTGTCGATCCCCGAGGATGCAAAGAACCAGCCGGTGATACTGGCCATCTACAACGTACGCGGCCAGCGCATCGTCACCCTGCTCGACAATGAAGTAACCACCGCACGCACGTTCACCTGGAACGGCGTGAGCGACGACGGCGTCGCTGTCGCCTCCGGCGTGTATTTCGCGCGGCTTACGGCTGGCGATCATGTCATAACACACAAGATGGCGCTGCTCAAATAGCATCGCTGCAAGCTGATATGAAGGGAGCGCCTTTTGGCGCTCCCCTTATTTATGAAGTGGAACAAGACGCCGTACAAACGCCTCAGGGTGTGATGTACAGCGAGTCGGTGTTCGTGCCCAGCATGGCGGCTGCCCTGTGGCGGAAAGCTCTGGATTGCTCATCGATGGCGGTGTAATACCAGGTGCGGGTGAGCGTCTTGCGGATGGCGCGGCGGCTGAACGGATATATCGTCAGAAAGCGGTCGTTCGCCTCGTTGGGGTAGGCGTTGATGAAGCTGGCGGCGGCGATTGCGGCCTCGACGGCCTCGTCCAGCAGCGCCCGCTTGTGCTCGATGGCATGGTTGGTGGCCAGCAGGTCTGCCGCGGGGTAGCCCGGCAGAACTTCGCTGAACCAGAGAATGCCGTCGTTTTCATCTCCGTAGCCCAGCAGATAGGGTACAGCGTCGGCCAGGGCCTGCATTTCGCCTGTTTGCAATGCGTTCGCCATGTCTTCACGGTCGTCATATTCGGTCAGTTCCCAGCCCAGCCGCAGCGAGTCGGTTACAAGCACGCTCAACATTGGAACCATGCAGCCGGTGTGAACGCCAACGTGGTAGCCCCTGGTGTCTGCGAACTCGGAGGCTTCGCAAACGATGCCCCCGCCTTCGCGCTGCATGCTGCTGAAGAGTTTGACGGGCGCATCAACGCCGGCGAAGTGCAGAAACGGCAGCATTGCGGCGTCAACACGTCCCTCCGCCAGGGCCGTAGCGAGGCGTACCTCACTGCTGAAGCGGCGTATCTGGAAGTGATCGGCGGACAGTATGCCCGTATTCAGGGCGAACTCGAGCGGGAAGGCGCCAATCTGCTTCTCGACTGCGCCCACGACCAGTACGTCGGGCGGGTTGCCACACGCGCCAAGAAAGATGCCTGCTATCAGGGCGAAGAACAGGGTTCTCATCGCAGTACCATCACTTTCCCGATCTTCTCAGCCGAGTCGCTGCCGCTGGTAGCTTTCACCCTGTAGAAATAGGTGTTGTTGGCCACATCGTCTCCATCGGCGTCGCGGCCATCCCACGGCAGTTGGTGGTAGCCGGCCTCGGAACCGGGCAGGCGCAGGCTGCGAATCTTACGGCCGGTGATGGTGTAGATGTCGATGGTCACGCTGGCTGGTTGTGTGAGGATGAAGGTAAAGACAAAGTCACCGCGGCCATCCAGCGGGTTTGGGTAGGGCAAAAGTCGCTCGATTCCGATAGCGTCGCTGCCGCCGCCGCCACTGACCGTGAAGCCGACACGAGCCACGGCTGGCCGGTTGAAGTTGTCGAAAGCGATGATCTCGATCGAGTCGGGGCCGGTCGAGAGGCCCTCGAGTTCCCAGGTAAACTCTCCCGCTGTGCCGGAATCGAGGTTGTAGATGAAATTGCCGGTTACATCGATGAATTCGTCATCTCTCATGGCGCGCGCCAGAATCTTGTGCCCTGGTTTGCTCAGGATGTTCACTCCATTGCTATCTGCGATAGAAACGATGAGCAGCGGCCCCGAACTCACCGGGTCGCCTTCGATAAAGCTCTTGCTCTCCAACCATATCTGGATGTCCGGGGTGTCCACATTGGCCACCGCCGGCGCATCAGTCGATACCGTGATGGGCGACAGGTAACACACGTTGTCGCCATTCTCGTTGCTGAAAAGCGTGATGATACGTCCGCTCGGGCCACCGTCAACGTCGATGGGAACGGTGAAGCGGCTTTCAAACTCGCCGTCGGCAGTGCCGGCGCGGCCACGGAACATTACGCCACCACACTCTGTCCAGTTGGCGACATGCGTGCTGTCACACTCAAAACTATGTTCCGCGTCGGCGTCATAGACCCGCACCTCGGCTTCGCCATTCAGCGGCAGGCCGAAGTCGCCTTCGATGTGCGCGGTTTCAAAGGCTGTGAGAGTGTCGGCGCCGCCAACGATGGTTATCGACTCGACAAACGGGGGCGGGACGAGGGACAGGGTGGGGTCGCCGAAGAGGATGTATTTGCGGGCGTTGCCGGCGGTACTGATCATTTTGGCGGCCACCAGGCCGTTACCCAGGTCGAGGCGGGCGTTTATCAACTTTCGGAAAACGTTGCCGAAGAACTGCGTGTTTTGCCCGCCGGAGGACAGCGTCGAAGCTGCCAGCGAAGCTATGGCGCCGCCCTTGTTGGACAAAACCATCTGCTCGGCGAGGCTCTTGACCGCCCAGGTATCGTATTTGCCGACACTGCACGAGGCGGCAATGAACAGCGGCATTCGCCGCGTGCCGTTTTCGAGGCGGGTGACATCGCCGGTGGTGAAGTAGTCTTCGTCGCCAAGCTTGGTGGGGCCGCCATGTCCGGTGTAATAAAACACGAGCACGCCATCGTTCACTTTATCGACAATCAGATCGCGCACCTGCGGTTTGTTCTGAAAGACGTCCAGGTCGTATGCTATGGCCATGAGCATGTCGATAATGACCGCTCTGGTAATATCTTCGTTGTTTGCCTGCGCGTTTTCGGTATGATCGACCTGGTTATGCTGGCCGCTGTTGTGCTGGTCGTCGGCCACAAAGAGCAGGCGATTGCTCCACCAGCCGTATTCGGGGTTTTCAATCCTTTCGCGGGTGTTGTCCATTTGACGGCGCAGGTCTTCGGACGTCCAGGCGGGATAGCGGCCTACACCGATTTCCGGTGCGCTTGACTGCGTGAGGTAGGCGAAGTAATCATCGGAGGAAGTGGTGCTAATCTGCCAGACGATGACGTGATCCTTGCCGGTGTTCGAGTCGCTGAAGTTTCGCCAGTCGAACACGCCTGCCCCAAGCAGCGTGAGATAGGCGAGTGGCCGGCCGGAATCGCTGCCATAGACCCACTTCATGAAGCCGCGAATGGCGGCCGGGTCGGGGTTGCCCCCCGAGAACTGCTCGAACACGTCATCCATCTCGGCCACGAAGGTTTGCAGGCCCAGGGTTGACTGATATACGCCCGCCAGTTCAGTTGCCTTGTCCATGAAGGCTGCCGGGGCGATGATGACAGCCTCGGCGCCAACGGAGCCGCTGGTCAGATCGAGCGGCTGCACGGACTGGATGGCGCTGGGGGTGAGGTAGTCACCACTGTCAATCACCCATACCCAGGAGCCTTCAGGAGCCTCGCAGGTGAAGAAAAATCCATCGGCGCTGGGCGTGAGCGATACTTGCTCTACCTCGTCGAAGTCGGTGGCGACAAAGGCGCGAACACTGGCGTTGTAGCCTTCGTCAAAGATATAGCGCACCGCGTCGCCGTCATCGGCGCTGCGCACCTGGAACGAGCAGGACTCGCCACCCTTGCGCAGAACTGCGTTATAGGTGATGAGGAAGCGGTCGAGAAGCAGGCTGTGAGGGCCATTGCGCCAGACAGTCAGTTCTATCGTGTTGTTGCCCTCGACGACGAAATTATCTACCGCGTGAATGGTCTTATAAACGGTTCCGTTCCAGCTATAGTCAATCAGCGCTGTATCACTCACTTCCACAGTGATGTGGTGCTGATGAGGATCGCGAACATCATGCTCCTGAATGCCCATGGAGAGCTGCTGCTGCTGGTTGTTCACAACATTGGCAGCCTGGAAATTGTAGGTGTAAATGCTCGTCAGATCGCCCTGGTAGTTGAGGTTATCCATGAACCATTCAAACCCTGAGTCGGTGCGGCGATCATTCTCCTCTTCAAGCCTCACCCGCACGACTCTGTCTTGGCGTGTCACGGTCGATGTCAGCGCAGGGGCGACAGGGATGCGGCGTGGAGAGGAACTGTCCGAGCCGTAGGTGAGCCAATATACGGTGTTCTGCGAGTAGGGGTTGAACCAGAGATCGTAGTCGGCTTCGTCGCTGCGGTCGTCGCCGTCGCGGCAGCGGGCATAGAAAACGATGCGATCACCGGCGTCGAAGCCGCCATCGCCGTCATCCTCGACCAGGATGGGCACTTCGGCAAAGGGCAGGCCAGGGTCGGTGACAGCGGTATCGTACACGTTGCCCCCCGTGCTGAAGAGACGAAACTCGGCGGGGTCGATGAGGTCGAGGTTGAGCTTGCCGCTGAGGTTGGCGTAGGTGAGCGCGTAGATGCCGTCCTGTGGTATCTCGAACCGTACCCAGGCAGGCCAGGCCGCGAAGTCGGCGTAGTTCACCTCGATGCGTTGTGGATCGCGCCAGCCGCTTGCAGTTTCCCAGTTGAGAATAGCCTCGGCGGCGGCCTCGCGCAGGCCGGTGGTTGGCGCGCTTCTCATGCTGGTGTCGCCGTGAATGGTGATTTGCACTTGCAGGTTGGCGTGATGGGTGATAACACCTGTAGTTGCGTTATAGGTCACAGGGCGGATGCGTACCGGCACCAGGGTGTAGTCGCGCCAGGTATAAGAGGGTAGCGCCTCGACGAGCGGCTGGGCGGAGCGAGTGTAGGCTTCGGGACGCCGGTTGTATTCGATGCGGTCCACCTCGTCGCCGATTGGTGGATATACTGTGGCCACCGGACGTATCGGCGCGCTCAGTTCGATGCGCTGAGTGCGGCCAGGAAGGGCGGTGACGGTGAGGCTGCCACCGGGCGGCACAGCGATGAGCGCCTGTCGGAATGGCAGGTCGGGGGCGCCAACCTCATCGGGATGGGCCGCGCCGTCATTCGTGACAACACTCCATTCGCCCCGCGCCTCGACGCGCCAGCCGGCGGAATCGACCTGCAACAGCAGGCTCGCGGGCGTTTCTTCCAAAAGCGTCACATTGGCTGCCAGCGGTATTGCCAGCAACAACATCCACAAACTTCCCAGCTTCATAAAGCCTCCGTATTTCGTATCCCGCAACTTGAGGAGTGCGCTTCTCACTGTCAACCTTAAGTTACAACAAGATGGGGCACTGCCCCCTTTGAGGGCTCACTTCGCTTCGCTACGCGACTAACCCCGCTTACCTTTTCGAGAAAAAGGTAAGACAAAAAGCTTTAACGGATGCTACGCATCCTTGTGTCATAAGAATTAAGTATTTGTACATAGGAAACGTAGTTTCCGCAAAAGTTTGGTGGGGTTCAGGGGTGAAACCCCTGCTTCTTAAGGAAAAGGTTGACGAAGCCTGCCCTGTGTTCACAAATTCGGCGGGAGGGCTTATGCTGTTGCAGCTTTGCGATCTTATTCTGGTGTGGCCGGACGATGCAGGCCTGCGGGTCCGTCGTGGCGATATCTTCATCGCAGAGGGGATTGTACGCTTCGACATACCCTCCCGCAAGCCAGACCGCGTCATCGATTGCGGCGGCGCTGTGGCGATGCCCGGGCTGGTGAATGCTCACCACCACATCTACTCGACACTGGCAACCGGCCTCGATCCGGGCCGCCCATTGCACGATTTCACCGGTATCCTGCGTGGTCTCTGGTGGCGGCTCGACAGAGCGCTCAACGAAGAAGCGGTCAAGCTTTCTGCGCTGCTGGCCGCCCGCGACAGCCTGCGGCACGGCGTAACCACCGTGTTCGACCACCATGTCTCAGTACCCTTCATCGAAGATTCTCTGCACATCATCGACGACATACTGCGAGGGCAGGGCGTGGGCGCCGTGCTTTGCTGGGAAGGGAGCGGTCGGCACGGCGATGCCGTGTATGACCGTATAACCCGCGAGAACCTTTCCTTTGCCGCCGACGCCGGCAGAGGCATGCTGGGACTGCACGCTTCGTTCACCCTGAGTGATAGGCAGCTTCGCCGTACCGCGAATTCCGGTGTTGGTATGCCCATTCATATCCATGTGGCCGAAGGCATAGCAGACGTTGAGGACACTGTAAAGAATTACGGCTGCACCATCATCGAGCGCCTGGAAGCGCACGACCTGTTGCGGCCCGGCTCGCTGCTGGCGCATGGTTGCCGGTTGAACAACACCGAGCTGGCCATGTTGAGCGGGCGTGATGTCTGGTTGGCGCTGGCGGTCGAGAGCAACCTGAACAACGCGCTGCCGCCGCTGGACGCCGCCAGTGCGCTGGCTGCCGGCGTTCGCCTGTGTACCGGCACCGACGGCATGGGCGGCGACGTATTACGCTCGTGGCGGGCGATGTTCCTGCAACACCGGCTTTTGCACAGTGACCCCGACTCCGGCTTCGATGTGGCCGCCGCGATGCTGTTGGGCGGCTACAGCCTCAAGGAATTCTGGGGCTTCCCCCTCGGTGTGCGCGATGGCGAGCGCGCCGACATCGCCGTGTTCGACTATGTCCCCGCCGGGCCGGTGACGTCGCTGAACGCGCTGGGACATCTGCTGTACGGGCTGGCGGGCAGCGCTGCTCGCTGGGTTGTGCAGGCCGACCGAATCACGCTCGACGAGGGCTGTCCCACAGCGCCGCTGCCCGACATCTACCACCGCCGCGAGGTCATTACCCGCAGACTGTGGAAGCGTTTTGCCAAACAGGAGTGAGCATGAAAACCATTGGAACCGACGTTCGGCGCGTGGACGGCGACCAGAAAGTGACCGGCGTGGCCGTGTATGCCGCCGACGTGCGCCTGCCCGGTATGCTGTATGCCGCCTGCCGCTACACCCCCGTCACCTGTGGCGTAGTGCGGCGGCTCGATGCGACCGTTGCCCGTGCAATGCCCGGCGTGGTGGCCATAGCCACCTGCGAGGACGTGCCCGGCCAGGCGGCCATCGGGCCCATCCGTGCCGACCACTTCCCGCTCGCCTCTGGGCGCGTGTTCTGTGAGGGTGACGTGCTGGCGGTTGTGGCCGCCGAAACGCCAGAACTGGCTCGTTGCGCCGCCGCCGCCATCGAGGTGGAGGTCGAGCCGACCGAGGGCATCTTCGACCTCGAGCAGGCCGCCAGAGACGACGCCCCCTCTGTGCGCCCCGACTTTCCCGACAACGTCATTCTGCATTACCCGCTGCGCAAAGGCGACGCCGAAGCAGCCTTCGCCACGTGCGAGCACATGCTCGATCGCACCTACCGCACCGGCGCGGTGGAGCATGCATACATTGAGCCGGAGAGCGTCACCGCCGCGCCGGATCTCGTCAGCGGCGGCCTCAGAGTGTTCGGCTCGGTGCAGAATCCATATAGCACACGCAGCGCCGTGGCCGCCTATATGGGCTTGCCGCTCAACCGCGTGAACGTCGAGCCCTCGAATCTGGGCGGGTCCTTCGGCGGCAAGGACGACACCATCAGCGCGATGGCCTGTCGCGCCGCCTTGCTGTGCCGCCTTTGCGGCAGGCCGGTGCAACTCACCAGCAGCCGTGAGGAATCCATCCGCGAGAGCTACAAGCGACATCCCTACATCATGCGCTACAAGGTGGGCTTCTCCGCCGACGGCAATCTCGAAGCGCTGACCGCCGACATCCTCGCCGACGCGGGGGCAATCTCGTCGCAAACCTTTTTCGTCACCTGGCGCTCGCTGGTGCAGGCCACCGGGCCATACGCCATCCCCAACGTCAGCATAGACATACGCGGGGTGTACACCAACAACCCCTACACCGGCGCGTTTCGGGGATACGGCAGCCCGCAGGTCATCTTCGCGCAGGAATCGCTGATGGACGAGGTGGCCGAAGTGTGCGGCCTGTCGCCCCTCGAGCTGCGCCGTCGCAACGCTTTCGAGCAGGACGCCATCACGGCCACTGGCCAGAAGCTCGACTCGCACCGCGTCGCTTTGCGGGAGGTGTTAGACATTGCCGCCCAGCGCAGCGACTACACCCGCAAGCGGGAGCTGTTCGGCCAGCCGCAGCAGGGGCGCAGGCGGCGAGGCATCGGCTTGGCACTGAGCTTTCGCGGTTGCTCGCTGGGCGCAGAAGGCACCGACGCCACTTCGGCGCTGGTGTGCGTTCAAAGCGACGGTAGCGTGTGCATCGCTGCGGCTCTGCACGAGAACGGCCAGGGGCTGCGCACCACCTTCGCTCAGGTTGCCGCCGAGGCGCTGGGCATCCCGCTCGATGACATCGTGTTCCTGAGTCCGCAGACCTCGTGGGTGCCCGACGGCGGCCCCACGGTGGCTTCGCGCAGCACGCTCATGGGCGGCAAGGCAATCGAGCTGGCCGCGCTCAAGGTGCGGCAGGCGCTGGCCGAAGCCGTCTCCGCCGACCTGGGCGACGAACTGACATGGGAGGACGGACGGGTGAGCGGGGCAGACGGCAGCAGCCTCAGCTTTGCGGAAGTCGCCGCCAGGGCGGTGCAGCAGGGGCGTAACCTCGCCGCCTTCGGGTGGTTCAAGGCGCCTGCCACTTCCTGGGACGAAGAAGCCGGGCAGGGCGACGCCTACTTCACCTACGTCTATGGCTGTCAGGTGGCCGAGGTGGAGGTGGACACCATCACCGGCAGGGTGCGCGTGGAGCGGGTTACCGCCGTGCACGACGCCGGCCGCATCATCAACCCGCTGGGCGCTCTTGGCCAGGTGTATGGCGGCGTCACCCAGGGCATGGGCTACGGCGTTCTCGAAGACCTCAACATCCAGCAGGGCGTCATCAAGTTCCGCAACTTTGACGAATATATCATTCCCACCGCTGCCGACACACCCCAGTTCGACGTCTGCTTTGTCGAGAATCCTGACCCAGCCGGGCCATACGGGGCGAAGTCTTTGGGCGAACCAACGCTCGAGCTGGCGGCGGCGGCCATCGCCAACGCAGTGGCGCAAGCCACTGGCAAGCGTCATCGCCAGATACCGCTGTCGCTCGAACAGGTGAGCCTGGGGCGGCCACTGTACAAGCCCTCGCGCCAGAGCGAGACGGCGACCGCCAGCTTTGAACAGCCCTCACCGGCGAAGGCGCTTGCGCCCTCCACCCTGCCAGAGGCGTTACGTCTGCTGCAAAGCCCCGGAACGCGGGCGCTGGCGGGCGGAACCGACGCGCTCATAGCACAGCGGGCCGGGTGTGGGGCAGAGGCGCTGGTGAGCCTGCACCGGCTTGACGAACTGCGCGTCATCCGCATGGAGGCGCACGAGGTGCGACTGGGCGCCTGCGTGACCATGCGTGACGTGCGCGACCATGCCGACCTGGCGCGGGTATTTCCCCTGCTGGCGTCCGCCTGTCGCAGCGTGGGTTCATTGCAGATTCGCAACCGCGCCACCCTGGGGGGCAACATCTGCAACGCCGCTCCCTGCGCCGACAGCGTTCCCGCCCTGCTGGCGCTCGATGCCGGCCTCGAACTGCGTTCCCAGCACGACCGACGCAATGTTTCTGTGGCCGAGTTCATTCGCGGAGCGTATCGCACCGTCCTGCGCCCCGGCGAGATGGTTGTGTCCGTCACTATCCCGCGACTGCCGGAGGGCGAGTGGATGCACCTGTATGAGAAGGTTGGCCGTCGTGCGTCGGTGAACATCGGGCGGGTGAGCCTGGCGCTGCTGGTGCAGCGCGAAAAGGGCATCCTGCGGAATGTGCGCCTGGCAACTGGCTCGCTGCTGAGTTGCCCCGCACGGCTGACAAAGCTCGAAGAGTTACTGCGGGGCAAGTCACCGCGTGAGGCGGCCGAGCTTGGCCGCGAGGCGATGGGCGACCTGCTGCGGGAAGCCATCGGCGGGCGCTGGTCGGCTGACTGGAAAATTCCCGTCTGCTGCGGCCTGCTCTACGATATGCTGTTGCGATTGGAGGACAAGTGATTCGCATGACTGTGAATGGACGCGACATAGAATTGCAGGATCGCCCTGGATTGCGCCTGCTGGACGCCCTGCGTGACGACTTGGGCCTCATGGGCGCTAAAGAAGGCTGTGGCATTGGCGAATGCGGAGCCTGCACGGTGTTGCTGAATGGCCGCGCCGTCAATAGCTGCCTGGTGCTTCTGGCGCAATGCGAAGGCGCACAGGTGGAAACGGTGGAAAGCACTGATGCCACGCTGGCGGTGTTGCGCGAGGCCTTTTTGCAGGAGGGAGCGGTGCAATGCGGCTTTTGCACGCCGGGGATGCTCATGAGCGCACTGGCGCTGCTGCGCGCCAATCCCGCCCCCGACCGCGACGATGTGATCGAGGCGCTCGAGGGCAACCTCTGCCGCTGCACCGGCTATGTGCAGATAATCGACGCGGTGCTGGCCGCCGCAGGCGAAATAAGCCGATGAAGCTGCTGCGGAACGCCCGCATCCCGCATGGCAGCTTCACGCGGGTTGTCGATATTTTACATGACGAACGGATATTGCAGGTGCTGCCGGTCGGGGAATGCACCCACGAAGGTGTTGATACAATCGACGCGGAGGGCTACCTGGCGTTGCCCGGCGCTATCGATACGCATGTTCATTTCAACGACCCCGGCTTCACCCAGCGCGAGGACTTTGCCAGTGGTACCTGTGCCGCTGCCGCCGGCGGCGTCACCACTGTGGTCGATATGCCCTGCACCAGCCTGCCACCCGTCACCAGCGTAGCCGCACTCGAACACAAGCTCGCCGCCATTGGCGGCAAGGCGCATGTCGATTACGCGCTGTGGGGCGGCATTCGCGGCGGCGACATCGACCAAAAGGAAATCGAGCGGCTGTGGGAGGCCGGTGTGGTGGGCTTCAAGAGCTACACCGTTTCCGGCATGGACACCTTCTCCGCGCTCTCGCCACAGGAGATGGACATCGTGGCCGCCATGTGCCGAGGCAGGGGTGTTCTGCTGGCGTTCCACGCCGAAGACCCCACCGTCATCGCCAAGCTGGCAATGCGTCAGTGGGACTGGGCCGACTTTGCCGAGTGGTCGCGGATGCGGCCTGCCGAGGCCGAGGAAACCGCCGTGCGCGACATCATCTCTCGCTATCATGGTTGCCGCATGCACATCGTTCATGTGGGGGCGAAGACGGCGGTAATGGCCGTTCTCGCCGCACGGGAGGCTGCCGCCGACATCACCTGGGAGACGGCGCCGCACTACCTCGCCTTCACCAGCGAAGACCTCGCCAGGCTGAAGGGGCGGCTCAAGACCGCGCCGCCTGTGAAGTCAGCCGCCGACCGCGATTTCCTGCGCGACTGTCTCATCGACGGCAGGCTCGACTGGGTCGCCAGCGATCACGCCGGCTGTGACTGGAACACCGGCAAGACCGCCATCGACCTGCGCGAGGTGTATAACGGCATCCCCTGCGTCCAGTGGCAGTTGCCCTGGCTGGCCTCGGAGTTCCTCGCCACCGAGCGCATCACACCCGCAAGGCTGGCGGAGCTAACATCGGGCAACCCTGCCCGTCGGCTGGGCATCTGGCCGCGCAAGGGCTGTCTCGACCCCGGCAGCGACGCCGACTTTGTGCTGCTGGATTGCGCTTCCCCCTGGACTGCCCGCGAGCAGGACTTGTTGAGCCTGGGGAAGTTCTCGCCGTTCAATGGCCAGTGCTTTTCCTGTCGTGTGCGGCGCACCATTCTGCGCGGCGAGTCTGTGTATGTGGACGGCGTTGGCGTTATCGGCAAACGAGGTTGCGGTCACTGGGTCAGGCGCATATCACACTGATATATCGATTGTGCGAAAGCGCATAAAACGACTGATTCCTGCTTGATAAAATACTTTAAGTGTGTGGCCATATATTCTTGTATAGCACAAAACAAGCGTAATATGCCCCGATTGGCATTAAGCTTGCATATGATATAGCAGACAAGGAGGTTTCATGAGACAGTTCTTTTTCACGATTATTGTGCTTGTGGCCATGCTACTGGTTGCGCTGATTCTCGAAGCCGGTTCCATCGACGATGTCGATGCGAAAGAGGTGGTTTGCGATGGCGTTCGCCTGAAGCACATCGGTAAGGCAAGCTTGAATGTGCCGTTGCCGCCCCAGATGCACATCGAGAGCGGCGCCGCTACGCTGTGCCTCGAAGGCGCCAGACAGAGCGGTTGCGACCTGCGGATTTCGTACTTTGAATACGAGCCGGGTGACGCAGAATTCTATTTCGACGAGGACGGAGATATTGAATACAGGACGCAGTCTGGAGAGCCTGCCATGCTGCGCACGATGACTGGCGCTATCCCGCGGGACATCGAACTGTCAGCCGAACTGGGCGCAGGAAACGTCAGCATTGCCGGTATGCGTGGCTCGGAATCTCTGGTTCTCGAAGTTGGCGCAGGCGATGTTGAACTGACTGATTTTGAATCGATGAAGAACCTGGTCGTTGAATGCGGCGCAGGTGAAGTGACTCTTTTCGACTTCAATGTGCTGCAAAACGCTGTTATCGATGCCGGAATCGGTAATGTCGTGCTTCGTGAAGTGCGCAACATCGAGAGCCTCGAAGCGTCACTTGGAATGGGCAATTTGTTGCTGGATGACTGCGATGGCAATCAGGTGGAAGCCAACACCGGCATGGGCAACGTGACCGTGCGCGACACCGACCTCGATCGGCTCGATGTCAGTTCCGGCATGGGCAATGTCGTCATGCAGCGCTCGAACGTGGTCTATCGTGAATTCGATCTCGGTATGGGCAAGGTGATCATCAAGCAGGAGTCACAGTAAGATTTTGACGGAAAGGCCGGCAAAGCAGCCTTCGGGCTTTCTTCATGATTCCTCCGGCCTTCCGTCCATTGGGAGGACACTATGTTGATAGCGGGCAATGAATTTCTGTTGCTGAAAGACTTTCAGTTTGGACAGCTGAAGCATGGCCAGGACGACAACTCCGGCGAAAAGCTCGCCAGCTCGGAAACTCGGAAGAACGTGTAGCATTTTGCATGCTTCTTTATGCATTGTTACATCGCTGATGATGTGTTAAGCAAAGGTATCAGTAAGCAGAACCCTTACTTCGCAGTTTTCCGCCATCTCCGATGTAGTATCCAATATTTGATTGTTTTCTGTTTCCATTTTTTTCGAATACTATTGAAATCCCACCAGTACTTCTCCTTATAGCCACTTGCTGCTTTATCAAATAACTTGTTGCGGACTTTGATTGTATATCTTTGTGGTCCCGTGGTTAGTTCACCAAATGAGATGGCATATTTTGGACAATGATGCATGCAACGTAAGCAATGCAAGCATGCGAATTCATCAATTATACATATTTTCTTTCCCATATTTACTAAGTTGGTTTCAGGGCAGTGTGCTGCGCATAATCCACAAATATTACATAAGTCTTGATTAATTCGCAATCTGGGATATTTTGTTCGCTCAATATCTTCGACAATTTTTAGTCTTATTGAGTCATAAATTTTACCTGTGTGCTTTAGTCTGAAATCACTATTTTGATATTTGGCAGAATTGTTTGCAATTTCATCAGCAAATTGATCAAGTTTGTCAGCAATATTATCCTCGAAAAACATCACAGAGCTATATTCATAGCTCTCGGCAGATTTCATTGACGCTATTCCGTTTGATGGGCATTTGAAACTTGCTTTCACAATTAAGCGGAAGGCGAGTTTTTCCATTTTCCTGGCGAAATTATGCAAACTGTCTGCGTCAAATCTTGTGTATGTGCAGTATAAGAAAAACGGAGAGTCCTCTTGCCTTCCTTCTTGTTTTGCTTTCAATAGAGGAAATAGTTTGTTCATTATATCGGGATAAGTGAATTTGTAAACAGGAAAGCCAATTCCAATTACTTTCTTTTGTAGATTGAGCCTTTCTATTCTATCCAAAGATTCAATAGAAATAAGCTCAACATTGTGATGTTTCTTCTCTAATCTTTTTTGTATCTCTTCACTGATTAGCTTAGTGTTTCCTGTGCCTGAGAAATAAATTAAAACATAATCCATGAAATGTTAAACTCCTATACTATTTCTCTATCACTATTCAGCATTATTGTCAAGCTCGAACTTTGCCGGCCATTCATGACGTGCTTCATATTGTGAGGATTGCGAGAACCTCATTGGTTATCTACTCCTTCCTGCCGTGAATGCCCGCCGGCAAGTTTCGTTTGACAAAATCCATGCCGGTGGTTTTATCGAGAATATCACAACTGGAAAAGGGTAAAATGAAACGACGTGAATGGATTTATCTGGCGATACTGTTCGCCGTCATCGCCTTCTCCGCCTGGCACTGGCTCACTCGCACCTACACGCACAGTCGCACGGCCATCCTGCTGGATACGTTTGTCGAGGTGCGCGCCACCGGCCCCGAGCCATCCATCTGCGCCACTGTTGACAGCGCTCTGGCCTACATCGGCGCCCTCGAAGACAGCCTCTCGTATTTTGCGGAGGGCAGCAGCCTGTGGCGGCTGAACGCCAGCGAGGGTGACAGCCTGGCGCTGGATGCCGACATCGAGGCGATGCTCATCCTCGCCGACAAGCTGTGGCGTCAAACCGGCGGCAGCTATGACGTCACCATCGGGGCGCTGAGCGACCTATGGGACTTCGGCAGCCACGCCGTGCCCGACAGCGCCGCCATCGACAGCGCCCTGGCTCACGTGGGCTGGAGCAAGCTGACCTTGGGCGACGGCTGGGTGTGCCGTCCGCCGGGAATGCGCATCAATCTGGGCAGCGTTTGCAAGGGCTATATCATCGACAAAGCGGTGACATTCATGCTGGCGCACGGGGCCACCAGCGGCTACATCAACGCCGGTGGCGACATACGCTACTTTGGCGGCGACCGCAACCACAGCGTGGGCATCCAGCATCCACGCGGGCGTCAGGGCGAGGACGTCATCGCCGTGCTCAGTTTGCCGCCTGTGGCTGTGGTCACCTCGGGCGACTATGAACGCGCCTTCGAGCTGGACGGCGTACGCTATCACCATATCCTCGACCCCCGCACCGGCTGGCCGGTCGAGGGCGTCATCTCGGTAACGGTCATCGCGCCCACAGCCACCCTCGCCGATGCCCTGGCCACCGCGCTGTTTCTGGTCTCGCCGGACGAAGGCATCGAACTGGTGCGCGGCTATGAGGACGTCGAGGCAATCATCTACTATCGGGACGGCGAGGATGTCGTCAGCCTCAAGAGCATGGGCATGAAGCGCTTTCTGGTGCGCGAGAATGAATAGTGGCGCTTTGCCACGTTTGGAGGCAGGGCGTGAATGACATACAGAGCGAAAACGATGATCGCAGGATCGGCATCGACAAAGTGGGCGTGAGGAGCGTTCGCTACCCGATAATCGTCAGCGACCGCGCCAGCGAAACACAGTCAACTGTCGCCACCCTCGACATCACGGTCGATCTGCCGCACCATCATCGTGGAACGCACATGAGCCGCTTTCTCGAAGTGTTGAGCCGCTTTCACCGCGAAACCTTTATCGACAAGCTTCCTGAGTTTCTCGCCGAGGTTCGCCGCGCCCTCGACGCCGACCGCGCCTTTGTGCACATCAGCTTTCCATACTTCATCCGCAAAACCGCGCCGGTGTCCGGCAGTAAATCGTTGCAGGTGTATGACTGCTGGTTCGATGCCGCCCTGGGCGATGGCTATGAACTTCGTATCGGGGTGGATGTGCCGGTGACGACGCTGTGTCCCTGCTCCCGCGAGATTAGCGAGCGGGGCGCCCACAACCAGCGTTCGCAGGTGCGGGTCGAGCTTTGCTATGAGCGGTTCATCTGGCTCGAAGAGATTATCGAGACGGTCGAGAGCTGCGCCAGTTGCGAGCTTTGGCCGCTGCTGAAACGCGAGGACGAACGCTGGGTGACGGAGCACGCCTACGACAACCCGCGCTTTGTCGAGGACATCGTGCGCGAAGTGACTCTGCGCCTGCAAGCCGACGAGCGCATCCGCAGCTTTGTTGTCGAGAGCGAGAACATGGAGTCGATTCACAGCCACAACGCCTATGCTCGCAAGGCGTGGGTGCGCGGGCCTGGCGGCGCCGATGATTGAGATTGGCCAGAGCGTTCTTTCCAACGGACTGCGGGTCATTCATGCGCCAATGCGCTCTCATCCGGTGCTGAGCGCACAGCTCTACATCCGCATGGGGTCGTGCTGGGAATCCACCGACCAGGCCGGCTGGTCACATTTTATCGAGCATCTCGTTTTCAAGGCGACACGCGCCTGGCCAAACAACTCGCTCACCGAGGCTGCGGCCCGCATGGGCGGCCACCTGAACGCCTTCACCGAGCACGACTCGACCTGCTTCACCATCACCCTGCCATCCGAGTTCATGTCCGACGGCCTTGCCCTGCTGGCCGAACTGACCTGCCACAGCACGTTCGGGCGCCAGGATTTCGACTTCGAGCGCAAGGTGGTCATCGAGGAGATAAAGCAGTATCGCAATGACCCTGAGGACTGGTTTTACGAGCAAATCCCGCAGCTCTATTACCGCCGCAACCCGTTGCGGCTGCCCATCGCCGGCGACGAAGCCTCGCTGCTGGCGGCTACCTGGGAGCAGCTCACCGGTTTCTATCGCACCTGGTTTGTGCCGGACAACGCCTTTCTCGTTGTCACCGGCGACGCTTCGGTGGAGCAGATTGTGCAGCAGGCCGAGGTTGCCTTTGGCGGCTGGCGAGGCACAGCGTCGGCAAAGCCGCACGTCGAGCCGGAGCCCTGGCGCACCGCCGGCGGTTTTCATCACCTGAGGCGCAAGCTCGATAACCCGCTGTTGGCCTTCTGCCTCCCCGAATACGCCGACGCTCACCCCGACGCCCATGCCCAAAGCCTGTTGAGCCGCGTGTTCGCAGGGGGGAAGAACTCGCGTCTGCACGAGCGCCTCTACCACGTCGAGCATCTCATTGACGGCAGCAGGATTTCATCGTTGAGCGGGCTGCACGATGGCATCGGCATTGTGTTGCTGTTCCCGCGGCGCGGCGCCGACCCTGTACGGATTTTCGACATCGTGCGACAGGAGATGGAACGCTTTCAGCGTTTTGGCCCCAAACCCACCGAGGTGGAGCGGCAGAAAACCGAGATGCTGCACGGTCATCGTTATGCTCAGGAGTACACCGAATCGCTGGCTTTCAGTCTCGGTTCCGAAGAAGTTTCGGGTGACTGGCGCAACTTTCAGCGTTTCCCTGAGCAAACACGCAGCATCGACAAGGCGCAGCTTGAACGCCTTGCCGCCCGCCATTTCGACCCTGCTGCGCTGCACCTGTTTCATCTGGGGGCGCGCAAGCTGGAATATAATTCCCACAAGCCTCGCGCAGACGCTGTTTCGCGCCGTGCCTGTCGTGGCGAGGGCGACTACTGCGAGGGCGTGCTTTCCTGCGGGATGCGTGTTTGCTTGAAGCGGGCGCCCGACCGGCCCACCATCGGCGTGGCGCTGGCCACGCGGGTATCGCAGCTTAATGAAACCACCGACCGCGGCATCAACCAGTTGGCCGGTACGCTGCTGCTGTATGGCACCCGGCAACGCAATCATCACCAGATTCTGGCCGATTGCGCCAGGCACGGGATGGCGCTCAGCGTGGCCAGTCGTCTCGAGTGCAGTCTCATTCGCTGCAAGTGCTTCGAGCTGGAACCGGCAGTCGAACTGATAGCTGAGATGCTGAACGTTCCCACCTTCCCTGAAGAACACCTACAAAACATCAAGAAGACCACCGCCAGCATCATCGACCGCATCAAGGACAAGCCGGCAGCGCACGCCTCGGCGCTGTGGAATCGGATGATGTTTGGCCGCGGCTCGCAATACCTCGACCGTTACGGCACCAAAACCAGCCTTCACAAGCTTTCACGCGCAAAGGTTCAACGGTGGTTCCGGCAGTGGTATCGTCCAGACAACATGGTTCTCAGTATAGTGGGCGATATCGACTTCGACCGCGTGACGGGCCTGCTCGAAAGCGCTTTCAGCATCCCAGGTGCGGACACCGTTTTGCCCCCTGCCGCCCCGTTGCTGACGCCCTCGAAGCGCCATCTTCACACACGCCGCAGCGGTATGGACCAATCCATCCTCCACGTCGGCGGGTTTGCCGCCGGCGGGCTCGAGGCGGAGCGCACGACCGCGCTCTATGTTTTGGCGCACATCCTTGGTGGCGATTTGCACAGCCGTCTTTATGCAGCCTTGCGTGAACGCCTGGGCGCGGCCTATTCCGTCGGCTTCGATTACCGCGCCACCCGCAGCCGCGGCTGGTTTGCGGCCTCTGCCATCGTGGACGCCGCCGCCGAAAGCGAGAGCCTGGCCGAGATTGGGCGGCAACTGGCGGCCTGTCGCCAGGGCAGGATTACCCCGCGAGAGCTGGAAACGGCGCAAATGGCCATTCGCGGTGAGCGCCTGTTAGACGAAGAGAGCGTGTCGCATCAGGCGCAGATTATCGCCATGCTGGTGGCGCTTGACTACGGCTACGACTACTATCTCAGCCGCGATGACCGCCTGCGGGCAGTCACTCTCGATATGTTGCGGGAGGAGTCGCAACGCTGGTTCACGCCCGACAACCTTTACACTCATGTGTACTGCTGATCGCCTGCTTTTCGCCGGAGTCGATTGCGGTTCCCGCACCACCAAGCTGGTCGTCTGGGACAAGGCGGCAATGCAAGTGGCATGGTCTGGCTACACAGCCACCGGCGTTCGCCCCGACAAGTCGGCCCGCGAACTGTTGGGCCAGGCAGAGGCAGCGCTGGGTGTCGCCGCTACAGATTTCAAGTCAGTGGTGGCCACCGGCTATGGACGGCGCATCGTGCCCGGCGCCACAAGAGTTATCAGCGAGATTAGCTGCCATGCTCGGGGAGTGGCGCACCTCGCGCCGGACGTGCGCTGCATCATCGACATTGGCGGGCAGGACTCGAAAGTCATTTGTCTCGACGCCGCAGGCCGCGTCGTTGACTTCGCCATGAACGACCGTTGCGCCGCCGGCACCGGCCGCTTTCTCGAAGTGCTGGCTCACATCCTCGAATCCACCGTTGACCGCCTGGGTGACATGAGCGCCAGAGCCACGCGGCCTATCGAGATAAACGCCACCTGCGTGGTGTTCGCCGAGAGCGAAATCGTGGGCTTGCTGGCCACTGGGGCAGAGGCGCCGGACATCGTCGCCGGCGTTCACCGTGCCGTTGCCAGGCGCATTGCGCAGATGGCGGCGGGGCTGCCGGTAGTGTCGCCCATAGTGTTTACCGGGGGCGTGGCCGCCAACGAGGGCGTTCGCATTGCTCTGGCGCAATCCTTTGAACTGCCGGTTGCTGTCGCGCCGTGGCAGCCTGTGCTCACCGGCGCGCTGGGGGCCGCCCTGCTGGTCTCCGAGCGAGAGGCGTGATGTTGCGCGTGTCGCTTGTGCTGGTCGCAGGCATTGCCCTGGCGTCGTTGATGGTGCTTAACTGGGACGAGGTGCGCTATTGCGACTCCCTCGAAGAAATCGCCCGCCGCGATCTGCGCCAGGCGCAAACACTCGCCCCATCCTCGCCCGACAGCGCCCTGACGGCGTTGCGGCGCACTCCACCGTCCCTGCAAAGCGACGCTCACCGCCTGTTGCAACTGCGGCTGCTATCCACCATCGAGGGCGACAGCGCCATCATCGCGCTGGTAGAGTCGGCGGGCCGCGCCTTTCAGGAACGCGCCTTTGCCGACTATCTGGGCCCATACATGCAGGCCTGCCGTCGCCGCGGCGAGATAGACCGTTTTCAGCGCCTGGTTTCCTCGCTGCGCTATGTGCCGGGCGAGCGCAGCAGGCGCACGATGCTGCGTGGCGTCCTATCGTTGCTGGACGAAGGGCGATATGAAGAAGCGCGGCAGATGCTGAACATGTTTTCGCCAGGCATGTTTCCCGACTGGACCTGGGAGATTCTATCGGGCGCGGCGGCGTTCTATACCGGCCACACCGTCGAAGCGCGGGAGCGCATCGACCGTGCGTTGGGGCTGCATGGCTCTGGCGGTCATTCGGACGCGGCGGCGCAGCCCGACACGCGGATGCCACCAGGCTACCGCGCCGTGCTGTATGATCTGAAGCTGCTGGCCTCCCCGCGTGACAGCCTCACCGACACCGACCTGATGATTCTCTCCGGCGCGCAGCTTCAGGTCACAAGGCGCAACCTCGTGGCTCTGGCCCTGCACTACGACCTGCTCGACCTCGCCGCTGCCAAGCTCGACGAGCTTGCTCCCACCGACTCGACGCGAGTGCTCGAAGCCCTGCTGCAGTGGAAGCGCGGCAACTATGCCCAGTCCGACGCTCTCATGTCACTGGCGGCAGACGAAACCAAGACACGGATGCGCCAGGCGATGCTGCTGCAAGGCGAGCTCGATTATCACATGCGCCGTTACCAGCAGGCTGAGTGCAACTTCAAATACTATCTGCGACTACAGAGCGCACCGCCCCTGTCCTGCGAGCAGGAAAACTATGCAAACTACGCCATCGGCTGGGCCTTTCACGAATACTTTCGCTACAGCAACGCCGCCTATTGGTGGATCAAGAATCTGGGCGAGGATAGCGCCGGGCTGTTTGACAGCCTGGCCACAGGCGACCTGGCCACGCTCTACACTTTTACCGAGCACCATGAAGAGGCGCGCCGCTATTACCGCCGGCTGGCGCTGAAGTATCCGTCCGCCTTGCAGGGCGACATGCTCTCCAGCTATCTCGACAACATGAACCGCGCCGGGCAGTTTGTCACCCTGCGGCGCGAATTTATGCGGCTCTATGAAGAGGTGCGGCCGGCGCAGAGGTCTCGCTTCGCACGGGTTCTGGGCGATGTTTTCTTCGACAGCGGCGACTGGGCCACCGCCAGGGATTTCTATCGGCTGCTGCCGCCAGAGGAGCTGGACGACACCATCGTCTGGCGACGCGAGCGTTGCGCTTTGCTGCTGGGCGAGGAAGCGGACGCCGCCACATTTCTGCGGCGATTTGTCGAAACGTGGCCCCTCAATCGCTATTCAGCCCGCGCCGCGCTCGACCTCATGCGATATTATGTCGAGACAGGCGAGTCGCAACTGGCGCTGGAACTGGCCATGCCCCCCGCCGCGCCCGTCGACACGACAAGCTTTCTGCGCGGACGCGCCCTGGCTATGCTTGGCAGGCAGGCAGCCGCCTGTGATACCTTCGAGCTGCTTGTGCTGGGAGTGGGCGACCGCTCACTGCGGCTGAAGGCATTGGTGCAACTTGACACACTACTTGCCAACGAGGGCCTCACGGCGGTTTCCCGTCGCTACGCCGCTCTGGCCGACTCCGTGAACGACCGGGTGATTCACGAGGCGATTCTGGTGCGTCTGGCCGCTCACTTCGAGAAGAACGAGCTTTACCGCGAGGCAAACGAGCTATATTTTGGCCTGATGGAAGATTCCACTTACGTCGATACAGGCACGGTGCGGCTGCGATTGGCCGACAACCTGCTGCGGATGCAACAATTTGAGGCTGTGCAGAACATATTGCGTCCGGTGGATGCAAACCTGACACACCCGCACCGCGCCGAAGCGCTCTATATGTGCTATCTGGCCGCCATCGCCCTCGACCGTCCCGACGATGCCCGCCGGAAATTGCTGGACATCTACCTCGCCTATCCCGACAATCCGCACAGGGGAGAGGTTGCCATCGGGCTGGCCGATCTGTACGATGAGGCCGGGCAATCGCTGCCGGCGTGGTATTTCTACGATCAAGCGCTGCCCCTTGTGGGGCTGGGGCGTGCACAGCAGGTGCGCAATCGTCTGAAGGAATTGCGCGCAGATCTGGGCGATGACATCATGGGGTTGCGGCAGCCACTCGGCTTTCGCGCAATCCTGCTGCAAACCGAGCGAGCGCTTTCGCCATGAAGGAATCTCGTTATGAAGATTGACTATCATCTGCACGCCGACTACTCGGCTGACAGCAGTAACACCATGCGCGGCCTGGCGCGTAGCGCCATCGATGCCGGTTATGGCAGCATCGCCTTCACCGAGCACTTCGACTTCGGCCAGTTCGATCTCTGCGAGTTCGGTCTGCCGGCATACCTGCCCTACTGGCGGGAGTTCGACGCCCTGCGCCGCGAGACCGGCGATGCCATCGAGCTGCTGTTTGGCGTCGAGGCGGGGGAGTACCACCGGCACTGGCGGGCAGCCGATGCCATTTTTGCCTTTCACCCGCCGGAGATTATCGTCGCCAGCATTCACATGTCTCCAGACGGATTCAACTACTCGATGCCGCTCACGCGTCCGATAACGCCTGACGACATCCGCGTCTATTATCAGGAGAACCTCGACCTGGCCGAATTCGGCCGCTTCGACGTGCTGGGGCACCTGGGCATCTGGAAGCGCTATTTGCGCTCTGTGCCGGATGAATCCTTCGCCGCGCCGCTAATAGATGAGGTGTTGCGCACGCTGGTGCGGCGGGAGACCGTGCTCGAGGTGAACTACTCGTCGCTACGCAAGCCGCTGAACGACATATTGCCACAACCTGCGCATCTGGCGCGGTTCCGTGAGCTGGGCGGCAGGCTTATCACCATCGGTTCCGACGCTCATGCGCCAGAGCAATTCGACGACCACTATGACCGTTGCCTCGACATCCTGCGCTCGCTGGGGTTCAGTGAAATATTCCGCAAGCGCGGCAGCGACTGGGAAGCAATTCAAATATGATAAACACAGGAGGCTTTATGAAACGGCTACTTCTTGCACTTTTTTTCTTTCCCGCACTGCTCGGCGCAGTGGTGATGCACATTAGTGAACTGCCGCCGGAGCTGGCACACCGCGCCCTGCCCGATGTCATGGGCATGGTGATCGTGGACGATACCAGCCTGTCGCTGACTCAGCCCACGTTGCCGCGCACACCGCCGGAGGTGTGGGACGGCTGGCCGGTGGCCCGTAGCGGCTACACCATCGAGGGCGGCATTCCCGTCGATATCGACGGCGACGGAACGCTCGAGGTGCTGCATAATGTTGGCACTTGGTGCTGCGTCTATCAGGCAGATGGCACAATGAGGGCTGGCTGGCCGCAGGAGATGACTTACCAGAACTATGGCGCGCCGGCGTTCGGCGATGTGGACGGCGACGGCCAGGGCGAGATCGTGTCCAGTGGTCGCATCGGCGGCACGGGCAATGCGGGTTGCGTCTTTGCCTGGGAGATCGACGGCTCGGTGCTGCCCGGCTTTCCGACTACCCCCGGCGGCGGACCATGTCGTACGCCCACCCTGGGCGACCTCGATATGGACGGCGACCTCGAAATCATCATCGGGGCGCGCAACTGGCCCGACGGCTTCGTCTATGTTTATCAGGGCGACGGTTCCGTGATGACAGGCTGGCCGCAACAGATGGACCACGTCCCCGCCTCCAGCGCCGCCTGTGGCGACATCACCGGTGACGGCGTCCCCGAAGTCATCATAGAGGCATTGTACACAGTATGGGCTTTCAACGCCGACGGAACCGTGCTTGATGGATGGCCCTACGACCCGGACGGCAACCGCGTGTACTCCTATTCGTCGCCCGTGCTGGCCGACCTCGACAATGATGGCGTTCGTGAAGTAATCGTGGGCGACCACTGCTCTTCCCCCATCGACAGCCAGGTTCATTGCCTCTATAATGACGGAACGCTGTTGCCCGGCTGGCCGCAAACGCTTGGTTACTGGATATTCGCGCCCGTAGCGGTGGGAGACATCGACGGCGACGGCGCAGTTGACCTCGCAGTGGGCGACCAGGTGCTCTCGAACTACCCGGCCACCTACATGAATGTCTGGGACGTGAGCGGCAATCCCCTGCCGGGCTGGCCTGTCGGGCCGATCTGGTCGATAAACACTCAAGCCATCATCGCCGATCTCGACGGTGACGGGCTGGTCGAACTGATGTGGGACGACAACACCGGGTCTTGTTTTTATCTCGGCTACAATCACGACGCTACGCCGATGGACGACTGGCCGCTTTCGGCAGGCACAGGCACCACGTTCTTCAACACACCGGCCGTGGCCGACATCGACGGCGACGGCTTTCTCGACATCATGGGCCTAAGCACCAGCGGCGACCAGAACAGCTTCTATGTGTGGTCAACCGACGCGCTGTGGAACGAGTATCTGGCGCATTCGCAGATGCACATGTGCAATCCGCGCCACGACGGCGTTTATGGCATATCGGGGCCACCGCCAACGCTCTATGGCGACGTGGACGGCGACGAAGTTGTCACCGAGGCGGACGCCGACATCGTGTTAGACTACGCCGCCGGCCTCGACCCGATCCCCGAAATCGACCCGCGGCCCTGGGAGGCCGACCTCATAGAAGTGGCTGACGTGGACACCAACGGCGTCATCCTGGCGTTCGACGCCGCGCTCATCCTCCAGTACGCCGAAGGCCTCATCGACAGCTTCCCCGTTGAGCAGAGCGGCTGGACAGCGCCAGACGGGGACATTTCGGTCGAATTCGACGGGGGTTGCTATCTCGAGTTTTCCACAACTTCACCGCTCTATTCGTTCGATATACTTTGCGAGGGAGAGGACGCTGGGGTGTTATACGACTTTGAATGGGTCAACACCTCAGGCTCGCTTGTTCTGAATACGGACGCAGGCCTCTGGCAGATAAGCGGTGTCCCCGACAATCCCGTATCAATGGGCGTATTTCTGCGGGTGGCGGTTGATATGCCGGTCACTCGCGATTACGACTTTCACTTCGATTGTTATGTCAATCGCACTGATGTACCGCTGGATATCCACGTGCCCTGGAATGGCATAGACGAGGAAGCGGCTGCCGCCACACCGGCGCTGTCCTGCTCGCCCAATCCGTTCAATCCACGCACGACCGTGCACTACACGCTGGTTCAGCCCTGTGAGGTGGAACTGGCGGTGTATAACGTGCAGGGGCGTCGCGTGTGCACTCTTGTCGAAGCAACATTGCCGGCAGGCATGCACCAAGTGGACTGGGGCGGCCTGGATGCCGCCGGGCAGCCAGTGGCCAGCGGAGTATATCTTCTCCGCCTGGAGGGGCCGGGCGTGCGGCTGGTGCGCAAGACGTTGCTGTTGAAGTAAATGACGCTGAAGCGGGGCAAGTGCGCCCCGCTTTTTTTGTGCATGCGGGAAAAGGGTTGACGGAATCGCTTGACGGGTTTTATTGAAAGAAGGGAATATGATTACTCTGTGAATGCAAGATTCTGACCACAAAAACGAATAAACGATTAAGGAAGGTACGCATGGCAAAGACTTTCAAGAAAGCCACGATGGACGGCAATTTCGCGGCGACGCATGTCGCCTACGCCTTTTCCGATGTAGCCGCAATCTATCCTATTACGCCCTCTTCGGGGATGGGCGAGTATGCCGACGCATGGTCGGCGCGGGGACAGAAGAACCTGTTCAACGAGTGCGTCGATGTCGTCGAGCTACAGAGCGAAGCCGGCGCTTCGGGCGCGGTTCACGGCTCGCTGTCGGCAGGCGCTCTCACCACCACCTTCACCGCTTCTCAGGGCCTCATGCTGATGCTGCCCAACATGCACAAGATCGCAGGCGAGATGTTGCCGGCGGTGTTTCATGTGTCGGCGCGCTCGCTGGCTTGCCAGTCTCTCTCCATTTTTGGCGACCACTCCGACGTGATGAGTGCCCGCAACACCGGCTGGGCCCTCATGTCCGCCTGCTCCATCCAGGAGGTCATGGACCTGGCCGCCGTGTGCCACCTCGCTTCGCTAAAGTCCAGCATTCCTTTCGTCAACTTTTTCGACGGGTTCCGCACCTCGAGCTCGGTGCAAAAGATTGAAGTCATCGACTATGAGACGCTACGAGGCTTTCTCGACATGCGCTACGTCGAGGCGTTCCGCGCCCGCGCTCTCAACCCGGAGCAGCCGCGCGTGAAGGTGGGCGCCCAGAACCCGGACGTGTATTTCCAGGGACGCGAGACCGTGAACAAATACTACGACGCTGCCCCGGCCATCGTGCAGGAATATATGGACATCGTGGGCGAGGCTGTTGGCCGCCGCTACAAGCTGTTCGACTACGTTGGCGCCCCAGACGCAGACCGCGTCATAGTCGCCATGGGTTCTGGCTGCGAGACTATCGAGGAAACCATCAACCACCTCAACGCCAACGGCGAAAAGCTTGGCCTGGTGAAGGTGCGCCTCTATCGTCCGTTCAGCATGGACAGCTTTGCCGCCGCCATTCCGGCCAGCACAAAGAAGATCATCGTGCTCGACCGCACCAAAGAGCCGGGTTCGCTGGGCGAGCCGCTGTTCCTGGATGTGGTTGTGGCTCTGCGCGAGCGCAACGACCTCGAAATCATCGGCGGGCGCTATGGCCTGTCGAGCAAGGAGTTCACCCCGAGCATGATCAAGGCTGTCTATGACCACGCCAACGGCGCGGCCACACACGGCTTCACTGTTGGCATCGACGACGACGTCACCGGCCTGTCGATTCCTGTGGGCGAGAACATCAACACCATCCCAGAGGGCACGGTGAGCTGCAAGTTCTGGGGCCTCGGCGCAGACGGCACGGTTGGCGCCAACAAGAACTCGATCAAGATTATCGGCGACAACACCGACATGTATGCCCAGGGCTACTTCCAGTACGACTCGAAGAAGTCGGGCGGCATTACCCGCAGTCACCTGCGCTTCGGCAAGACGCCTATCCAGAGCGAATACCTGGTGCAGAACGCCGACTTCATCGCCTGCCACAATCAGGCGTTCATCGGTCGCTACGACATACTCGAAGGCATCAGGGAGGGCGGAGTTTTTCTGCTCAACTCGAACTGGAGCAAGGACGAGGTGTTCGAGAGCCTCACGCTCGACATGCAGCGCGTCATCATCGACAAGCAGGTGAAGCTGTACAATATCAACGCGCTCGACATTGCGCACGGTGTGGGTCTCGGCGGCCGCATCAACACCGTCATGCAGACCGCGTTCTTCCTCATCAGCGGCGTACTGCCGCGTGAGGACGCCATCACCATGATCAAGGCCGCCATCGAGAAGACGTTCATCAGAAAGGGCAAGGACATCGTCGAGATGAACTGGGCGGCTGTCGATAAGACCGACGAGGCGCTCGTTCAGATCGAAGTGCCGGCGCAGCTTCCCAAAAAGCACATGAAGATGCGCAAGCTCGTCCCCAACGATGCCGACGACTTCACCCGCAACGTCATCGAGCGCATCATGCGCGAGAAGGGCGACGACATCCCCGTGAGCCAGATGCCGCTGGACGGCTTTGTGCCTTCGGGTACAACCAAGCTCGAAAAGCGCGGTGTGTCGCCATTAGTACCCCGCTGGATCGCCGAGAACTGCATCCAGTGCAACCAGTGCTCGTTTGTGTGTCCCCACGCCGCCATCCGCGCCAAGCTCATCGACCGCGAAGAGCTCGATGCCGCCCCCGTGAGATTTACGACGATCGAGGCGATGGGCAAGGACGGCGAGAAACACGACTACAAAATCCAGGTGTATATCGAGGACTGCCAGGGTTGCGTGAACTGCGTGAATTCATGCCCCAAGGACGCGCTGGTGATGGTTCCCATCGATGAAGAGCGCGAGGCGAAAGAGAATGCCAACGTCGCCTTCTTCGAGAGCCTTCCCGAAGATGTGCTTTCGACTGTCGTGGCTGTGGACACGGTCAAAGGCAGCCAGTTCAAGCAGCCGCTCATCGAGTTCTCGGGCGCTTGCGCCGGTTGCGGCGAGACGCCCTATGTGAAGCTCATCACTCAGCTTGTGGGCGACCGCATGATCATCGCCAACGCCACCGGCTGCACCTCCATCTGGGGGGGCACGTTCCCCACGATTCCATATTGCAAGAACAAGGACGGGCACGGACCCGCCTGGGCCAACTCGCTGTTTGAAGACAACGCCGAGTATGGCTTTGGCATGCGCTTGGCTGTAGATTCAAACCGCAAGCAGCTCAAGAGCGCCGCACAACGCATCGTCAATGACATTCACGACGAGGAGTTCGAGGTACTGGTGGCGCAGGCCGAGATGGAAGGCGGCGAGAAGCTCGAAAAAATCAACACGGTGCGCGAGTTCAGCGGCTACCTCGAGATTGCCCTGGCGCATTGGAGCGACACCGACGAAGCAGCCAAGAAGAACGCCGCCGAAATCTTGCGTCTGCTGCCTCTGGTGCATGATTTCAGCAAGGTGCCGGAACGCAAGGCGGTACTGCGCCGGATGATCGAGCTCGGCAGTTACTTCATCGACAAGAGCGTGTGGGCGCTGGGCGGCGACGGCTGGGCCTACGACATCGGTTACGGCGGCCTCGACCACGTCCTCGCCTCCGGGCGCAACATCAACATAATGGTGGTGGACACCGAGGTTTACTCGAACACCGGCGGCCAGGCCAGCAAGGCAACCCCGCTGGGTTCGGTGGCCAAGTTTGCCGAAGCAGGCAAATCGACCATCAAGAAAGACCTCGGCGCCATGGTGATGACCTATGGCTACGTCTATGTGGCCTCGGTGGCGATGGGCTCGAACAAGGCTCAGTTCGTCAAGGCCGTGCGCGAAGCCGAGAGCTTTGACGGCCCTTCGCTCATCATCGCCTATGCCCCCTGCATCAACCACGGCATAGACATGACCCAGACGCAGGCCGAGGAAAAGCTGGCGGTGGACACCGGCTACTGGCTGCTCTACCGCTTCGATCCGCGCCGTAGCGCCGAGGGCAGGAACCCGCTCGTGCTGGACAGCAAAGAACCCAAGCTGCCGGTCGAGGACTTCCTGAAGCGCGAGAAACGCTATACACAGCTTCGTCTGACGTTCCCCGACCGCGTAGATCGCTTCTGGAAAGAGGCGCAGGAGTGGGTGAAGGCTCGTTACGAGCGTTACCGGAAAATGGCGAACGAATAGATTCGGGAAGGGGCTCGTCATTATGAGGAGTCCCTTCTTTTTGTCTGGGACAAGAAATTACTTTACAAGGGGAGTAGCCCCGTCAGTTTTGCCCCAAATTTCTACAAGGAGGATACATGGCACTGAAATCCGAGGCCAAACAGGCGATCGTGGCAGAGTTTAAACTCCATGGTTCCGATACCGGCTCACCAGAAGTACAGGTGGCATTGATCACCAGGCGCATCAGCCAGATTACCGAGCACCTGAAGATTCACAAGAAGGACTTCCACACGCGTCGCGGGCTGCTCACACTCATCGGGCAGCGTCGTCGTTTGCTCAACTATCTGCAAAAGAAAGACGTGGAGCGCTACCGTACGCTCATCAAGTCCCTCGGACTGAGAAAATAATCCGACAAAGGGGAGGGCTTGCCCTCCCTTTCGTTCTTTGACCCGTAATCCACCGGAAGCACTTGAGCGATACGCCGAGCGCATAATGTGCACTCTGCCTATTGCTTAGGGGCTTTTCGGCAACACGAAAGGACTCTGCATGTTCAATATAACCAAAAAATCCATCGAGTTGGCCGGAAGAACTCTCACACTTGAAACCGGCCATATGGCGCGCCAAGCGAACGGATCGATTTTCCTCACATACGGCGCTACGACAATGCTCATTGCCGTCACCATGAGCAAAGAGCCGCGGGCCAACGCCAGCTTCTTTCCGCTCACCGTTGACTTCCAGGAGAAGATGTACGCCGCGGGCAAGGTGCCCGGCGGTTTCTTCAAGCGCGAGGCGCGTCCGTCCACCAACGCAACCCTCAGTTGCCGGCTCATCGACCGCTGCATCCGCCCGCTGTTCCCCGACGGCTTTCGCAATGACGTTCACGTCGTCATCACCATCCTCAGCTATGACGGTGGCGCCGACCCCGCCGTGCTGGGCATCATTGGCGCGTCTGCGGCGCTCAGTATCTCCGACATCCCCTTCAGCGGCCCCATTGCCGGCGCCAGCGTGGGAATGGACGACGAGCGCAAGCTTGTGCTTTATCCGGCGCAGGAAGTGCTTCGCAAGGGCATTCTCGACATCAGCGTGGCCGGCAGCCACAGCTCGATCGTGATGATCGAGTCGGGCGCAGAAGAAGTGAGCGAGCAGGAGATTCTCGAAGCGATTTACATGGGCCATGACGCCATCCGCCAGATTGTCGCCATCATCGGCGAACTTGCGGCGGAAGTTGGCAAAGAGAAGAAGGCATTTGAATACGATGTCGTCCCGCAGGACATCTTGAACGAGATCGAGGGCAAGTGGAAGCAGGAGCTTCATGACGCCGTGCGCATCGAGGGCAAGCAGGAGCGCAACGACGCCTTTGACGCCCTGCGCGATAAGATTATGACAACCTATGAAGAGAGCCTGGACGAAGACGCCTTTGCCGAGAAGGAGCGCGACCTCAAGCGCGGCGTCGAGAAGCTGCTGAAGCAGAACGTACGTCACTCGATTCTGTATGACCACCACCGCGCCGATGGCCGCGGCCTCGACGACATCCGTCCCATCACCTGCGAAGTGGACGTGGTTCCGCGTGTGCACGGCTCGGCGCTGTTCACTCGTGGCGAGACACAGGCCTTTGTCGCAGTTACGCTGGGCACCAACCGAGACGAAGAGATCATCGACGGGTTGAACGAGGAATATCGCAAGCCGTTCTATCTTCACTATAACTTCCCGCCGTTCAGCGTGGGCGAAGCCGGATTCTTGCGTGGCCCGGGCCGTCGTGAGATTGGCCACGGCGCGCTGGCCGAGCGTTCTTTGCTTCCCATGCTGCCCAATGGCGAAGACTTCCCCTACACAGTTCGCATCGTCTCGGAGATATTCGAGTCGAACGGTTCATCGTCGATGGCTTCCGTCTGCGGCGGTACCCTGGCCATGATGGCTGCCGGCGTACCGCTCAAGCGCCCCATCGCCGGTATCGCTAACGGCCTCATCCTCGAAGGCGACACCTTCGTGGTGCTCACCGACATCATGGGCCTCGAAGATCACCTCGGCGACATGGACTTCAAGGTGGCCGGTTCCCGCGAGGGCATCACCAGTATGCAGATGGACATCAAGATAGATGGCGTCACCCGCGAAATCATGAAGATTGCGCTCGAGAAGGCTCTGACCGCCCGCATCCACATCCTCGACAAGATCGAGGCCGTGCTGCCCGCGCCGCGACCGGAGATAAGCGAGTTCGCGCCGCAGATTGTCAGCTTCATGATCGACCCGACTCGCATTGGCGAGGTAATCGGGCCACAGGGCAAAATCATCAAGGGCATCATCGAGAAGACCGGCGTCCAGATCAACATCGACGACACCGGCGAGGTTCGCATTGCCAGTCCCGACAGAGACAGCATCGACAACGCTCGCGAGATCGTGGGCTGGATCATCGATGGCCCTGTCCTCAACGAAGTTTACGACGGCCTCATCACCCGCACCGAAGGCTTTGGCGCCTTTGTCGAGATCATGGAAGGCTACAAAGAAGGCATGATTCACATCAGCAATCTCGATTTCAAGCGCATCCGCGAAACGACCGACCTCGTCAAGGTTGGCGACATGGTCAAGGTGCGTTACATCAAGGAAGACAATGGCCGTCTGCGCTTCAGCATGAAGGGCATCGAAGGCAACCCGACGCTGCCCGATGACTACCAGGAATCCACCGGCGGTGGCGGCGGCGACCGCGGCGGACGTGACCGTGGCGGACGCAATGACCGCGGCGGGCGTGACCGAGGCCGTGGCGGCGGTGGTGGATATCGCCGATAGGGGAGAGACAATGCAGTACAAAATCGCCGACATCCTGCTCGCCGATTACGGACGCAAAGAAATCGATCTGGCGGAAACCGAGATGCCCGGCCTCATGGCTGTGCGCCAGAAATTCGCCGGCGAGCGTCCCCTTGAAGGCGTCCGCATTATGGGCAGCCTGCACATGACCATCCAGACAGCCGTGCTCATCGAGACGCTCGGGGCGCTTGGCGCCGACATCCGCTGGGCAAGCTGCAACATATTCAGTACGCAGGATCATGCCGCCGCCGCCATCGCGGCGGTCGGCTATCCTGTGTTCGCCTGGAAGGGCGAGTCGCTCGAAGAATATTGGTGGTGCACCAGGCAGGCGCTGCTGTTTGGCAAAGAGCTTGGCCCCCAGCAGATCGTCGATGACGGCGGCGACGCCACATTGTTCATCCACGAGGGCTGGCGACTGGAAGAAGAATACGCCAGCGCCGGCAAGCTGCCGCAGGCGGGCACAGCCAGCCGCGAGCAGACCATCATGCACGAGCTGCTGCTCGAAGACTTGGCCACCCATCCGCAACGCTGGCACAAGATTGCCGCCGGTATGCGGGGCGTGAGCGAAGAAACCACCACCGGCGTACATCGGCTCTATCAGTTCATGGAGAGCGGCAAGCTCCTGTTCCCGGCGTTCAACGTGAACGACTCGGTGACCAAGAGCAAGTTCGACAACCTCTATGGTTGCCGCGAGAGCCTGGCCGACGGCATCAAGCGGGGCACCGACATCATGGTGGCCGGCAAGGTCGTGGTCGTGCTTGGATATGGCGACGTGGGCAAGGGGTGCGCACAGAGCATGTGCGGCTTCGGCGCACGGGTCATCGTCACCGAGATCGACCCCATCTGCGCGCTTCAGGCGGCGATGGAAGGCTTCGAGGTGACAACCATCGAGCAGGTGGTGGGCGAGGGTGACATCTTCGTGACGACCACCGGCAACTGCGATGTCATCACCGTCGAGCATATGCAGCGGATGAAGGACAAAGCCATCGTCTGCAACATCGGCCACTTCGACAACGAGATTCAGGTCGATGCGCTCTACGAACTGCCAGGTATCGAGAAGATCGAGATAAAGCCACAGGTGCATCGCATCGTGTTCCCCGACGGCCACAGCATCATTCTGTTGTCAGAAGGCCGCCTGGTGAACCTGGGCAACGCCACCGGGCATCCCTCGTTCGTGATGAGCGCCTCGTTTACCAACCAGGTGATGGCGCAGATTGAAATCTGTAAAACCGAGCTTGAAACGAAGGTGTATCGGTTGCCCAAGCACCTCGACGAAGAAGTGGCGCGGCTGCACCTGCCCAAGCTGGGCGTCGTTCTCACGCGGCTCACTCCCGACCAGGCCGAATATCTCGGCATTTCGGCAGACGGGCCATACAAACCAGAGCACTATCGCTATTGATTTTGAAAGGGATGGGAATGAAACTGAAACAGAAGATCGAGGATAAGTCGGCGGTCATTGGCGTTGTCGGGCTTGGCTATGTGGGCCTGCCAATGGCGGTCACCGTTGCTCGCCAGGGCTTTCGGGTCATTGGCTTCGATGTCAGCGACCATGCCGTTGACAGCGTCAACGCAGGCCGTAACTACATCGGCGACGTGGACGACGACGAACTGCGCCTGGTGGTGGGCGATGGCCGCCTGAGCGCTACAAAAGACTATTCACAGATGAGCGAGGTGCACGCGGTCATGATTGCCGTGCCCACCCCGCTCGATAAATATCAGCAACCGGACAGCAGCTACATCCGCGCCGCCGTGAACGCCATGGTTGACCATGTGCAGCCAGGCACCCTCGTCGTGCTCGAGAGCACCACCTACCCTGGCACCACCGAGGAGATCATCGTCCCCGTGTTCGAGAAGCGTGGCTTCAAGATAGGCAAAGACATCTACGTGGCGTTCTCTCCAGAGCGCGTTGACCCCGGCAATGTGTCCTACAAAACGCACAACACGCCCAAGGTTGTCGGTGGCGTTACGCCGGCCTGCAATGAAGTGTCGGCGCACTTCTACGAGGCCATCCTCGACGCGCCGGTGTGCATGGTGTCTTCACCGGGCGCTGCCGAGATGGTGAAGATTTACGAAAACACGTTCCGCAACATCAACATCGCTCTGGCAAACGAGATGACCATCCTGTGCGACCGCATGAAGATTGACATCTGGGAAGTGATCGAGGCCGCCAAGACCAAGCCCTATGGCTTCATGGCGTTCTACCCAGGCCCCGGTGTGGGCGGACACTGCATCCCCATCGACCCCTTCTACCTTACCTGGAAGGCGCGTGAGTTCAACTATCACACGCGGCTCATCGAGCTTGCCGGCGAGATAAACGTCGCCATGCCGCAGTTCGTGGTGGGCAAGGCCGCCCGCCTGCTGAACAAGCGTCGCGTGGCGCTGTCGCAGTCTCGAATCCTGCTGCTGGGCGCCGCCTACAAGCGTGACATCGAAGACATGCGCGAGTCGCCCATCATGAACATCATCGTCGAGCTCGAGGAAATGGAAGCGACCTTCGACTACAACGATCCTCACGTCCCTGAATTTACCAATGAGCTGAACCACAAGACCTACAAGTCGGTGCCGCTCGCCAATATTGAAAGCTACGATATTGTGATCATCATCACCGACCATACAGCCTACGACTGGGGCGAGATTATCCCTCGCGCCCGCCTGGTGCTCGATACACGCTATGCGACAAAGGGCATCGAAGCGGACAACCTGGCGCGGCTGTAAAGGAGACACTATGGAAGGCAACGTTGCCCGTTTCAAGATGAGCCGCAAGAAGGCTGTCACTATCCTGATCGTGGCGGTATTGGGCATTTTCCTGCTCACCGGCTTCTATGTGGTGAACCCCGAAGAGGAAGCCGTGGTGCAGCGCTTTGGCGCTTATGTTCGCACGGCAGGCCCTGGACTCCATTTCAAGATTCCGTTTGGAATCGAAACCAAGACCGTTATCAAGGTGAAGAAGGTGCAGAAGACCGAGTTCGGTTTCCGCACGCTTCAGGCCGGCGTGCAGACGCAATATTCCAGCGCCGACTACTCCGGCGAATCACTCATGCTCACCGGCGACCTCAACATCGCCGATGTCGAGTGGATCGTGCAGTATCGCATCAAGGATCCCGTGGCGTTCCTGTTCAACGTGCGCAACGCGCTGGAAACCATGCGCGATGTCTCCGAATCGGTCACGCGCCAGGTGGTGGGCGACCGCAGCATCGACGAGGTGCTGACGCTCTCGCGTAAGGAGATTGCCTTTTTGGTGGAGGGCCAGATGCAGGAAACCCTCGACGCCTACGAATCCGGCATCGAGATTGTGGCCGTAAACCTGCAGAACGTGAAGCCACCGGCGCCGGTGCAGCCTGCGTTTAACGCCGTGAACTCGGCTATGCAGGAGCGTGACCGCATCAAGAACGAAGCCGAGCAGCAGTACAACCAGGTCATTCCCGAAGCTACAGGCCGCGCCGAGCGCTCCATTCAGGAGGCGCTGGGCTATCGCGTAGCGCGCATCAATCGCGCCGAGGGTGAGGTGGCCATGTTCCGCCAGGTGCTCACCGAGTATCGCAAAGCGCCGCAAGTGACCCGCCGCCGTCTCTACCTCGAGACGATGCGCGAAGTGCTCACCAAAGTCGATAAGATATATCTGGTCGATGAGGATCTGGAGAGCGTTCTGCCGCTGCTCAACCTCGACCGTGGAGGTCAATGATGAAAAAGGGTAAATGGTTCATCCTGCTCGCAGTAGCCATCATCCTCGTGGTTGACGCGCTGTACATCGTTGATGAAACTCAGCACGCCATCGTCACCCAGTTCGGTGAACCGGTTGGCGGGGCGGTTTCGCGCTCGGGGCTGCACATCAAGGCGCCCCTCATTCAGAAGGTGCATCTTTTCGAGAAGCGCATCCTCGAATGGGACGGCGAACCCAACCAGATTCCCACAGCCGACAAGAAATTCATCGCGGTGGACACGTTCGCTCGCTGGCGCATCGTCGATCCGCTGCTCTATTATGAATCGGTGAAGCTCGAAAGCTCGGCGCATGGCCGTCTGGACGCGGTCATCAACGGCGTCACCCGCGACATCATCGCCAACAACACGCTCATCGAGATCGTCCGCGACTCGAACCGCGAGCTGCTGTTCTCCGCCGATGACATCAACATTCTGCGAGAGGTGCAGGAAACGATCCCCGCCGATGGAGACTCGGTGGCGGCACGGCAGTTGGCCGATTCTCAAGCCGACGATGCCGAAGCGATTGGCCGCCGTCATGAAATCGAGCTGGAGGTTCTGGCCGAGACACGCAGTGATATGGAGCGCTATGGCATCGAGATTGTCGATGTGCGCATCAAGCGCATCAACTACATCGAGAGCGTGCGCCGTGACGTGTATCAGCGCATGATTGCCGAGCGCAGCAAGATTTCGGGCTGGTATCGCAGCACAGGCATTGGCGAGGGCGACGTGATTCTGGGTGAGATGGAGCGACGGTTGCAGGAGATCGAATCGACCGCCTACCGTCAAGTGCAGGAGATTCGTGGTGAAGCCGACGCCGAAGCCACGCGCATCTATGCCCAGACATTCAATCGCGATCCCGAATTCTATCGCCTGTGGCAAACACTGGAAACCTACAAAGAAACGATGGGCAGTAAGAACACGCTCATCTTCTCCACCGACAGCGACTATTATCGCTACTTGAAAGAAATTCGATAGACGGAGGACGTATGAAGCTGGCAGTTATCGGCACAGGCTATGTGGGCCTGGTTACAGGCACTTGTTTTGCCGAGATGGGCAATACGGTTGTTTGTGTGGACAACGACGAGGGAAAGATCGAGAAGCTTCTGGCGGGGGTGATTCCCATTTACGAACCAGGGCTCGACAAGCTCGTGAAGCGGAACACCGCCGAAGAGCGTCTCCTGTTCACCACCGACACCTGTGACGCGGTGCAACGTTCGCTCATTTGCTTCATCGCTGTGGGTACGCCACCCGACGAAGACGGCTCGGCAGACCTGCAATATGTGCTGGCCGTGGCCGATGAGATTGCCACTCACATGGATGGCTACAAGGTAATCGTCAACAAGTCAACTGTGCCTGTGGGCACCGCCGACCTGGTGCGCCAGACCGTGCAGTCCAGGCTCGACGAGCGCGGCGTGAACTACGAGTTCGACATCGTCTCGAATCCCGAGTTCCTCAAGGAAGGCGCCGCCATCGACGATTTCATGAAGCCAGATCGCATCGTGGTGGGTACCGACAACGTGCGTGTGGGCGAAATCATGCGCGAGCTCTATGCTCCCTTCAGTCGCATCCATGAGAAGTGCATCATCATGAGCGTACGCTCGGCAGAAATGACTAAGTATGCCGCCAACTGTATGCTGGCCACCAAGATAAGCTTCATGAACGAGATCGCCGGGCTGTGCGAACGTCTCGGCGCCGACGTAGCCGAGGTGCGACATGGCATCGGCTCCGATTCGCGCATTGGCTACAAGTTCATATTTCCAGGTGTGGGATACGGCGGAAGCTGCTTTCCCAAGGACGTTAAAGCGCTCATCAACATGGGGCGCCGCAGCGACACCTCCGTCGCCCTGCTTGATGCCGTCGAGGATGTGAACGAGCGCCAGAAGCATCTGATGGTGCACAAGATAAAGAAGCACTTCGGCGACAACCTCGCCGGCAAAACCATTGCCGTGTGGGGGCTTTCGTTCAAGCCGGACACCGACGACATGCGTGAAGCGCCGTCGCTGGTCATCGTGCCGGAGCTGCTGAAGGTCGGCGCCCGCATTCAGGTGTTCGATCCCGTGGCCATGGACGAGGCGCGCCGTATCTTAGGAGATCACCCGAACCTGATTTACACCAAGGGTAACTTCGACGCCCTCGAGGGCGCCAACGCCCTGGCGCTCATCACCGAGTGGCGGCAGTTCCGCTATCCCGACTTCGAGCGCATCAAGGCAGCTCTTACCGAGCCGGTCGTGTTTGACGGGCGCAACCAATACAACCCGACCGAGCTGGAGAAGCTGGGCTTCACCTACTACGGCGTAGGCCGCGGCAAGGTTTAAGCAGACGATGGAACAGGCGCTCGGCGAAGCAGACGAGCGTTTCATGCGCGAGGCGCTGGCCGAAGCTGAGAAAGCGTTCGAGGCTGGCGAGGTGCCTGTTGGCGCGGTGCTGGTGCGAGATGGCGCAGTCGTGGCCAGGGCGCATAACATTACACGGCGCAACCCGTTGGGACATGCCGAGAAACGTGTTATCGAGCAAGCGCTGGCCGACGGCGAGAAATTTCTTTACGAGTATTCGCTCTACGTGACATTGGAGCCCTGCCTGATGTGTGCTGGATGCATTGTTCTCAGCCGCGTGGGGCAGGTGGTGTTCGGAGCGCACGACCCCAAAGCTGGGGCGGTTGGCAGCCTCTATCATGTACTGGCCGACAGGCGACTGAACCACCGGCCGCAAGTCCGGTGGGGTGTGCTGGCCCAGGAATCGGCGGCGTTGCTGCGAAAGTTCTTTGTACAAAAACGAGCGGAGAGGTGCCGGAGCGGTTGAACGGGACGGTCTCGAAAACCGTTGACTCCTTTGGGGTCCCTGGGTTCGAATCCCAGCCTCTCCGCCATAATTTGAGATGGGGCTCCGCCCCCACCCCCGCTCACCTTTTTCGAGAAAAAGGTGAGACCAAAAAGCTTTAACGGATACTGCGTATCCTGTGCACAAATTGCAAACTATACATTGATTTGATGTATAACACTCTTCTGTACATAGGAAACGAAGTTTCCGCAAGAGTTTTTGATTCCACTTTTTACAAAAAGTGGACGGGGTTCAGGGGCGGCGCCCCTGTCTTGAGATAAGCAATAGCGGACGGCAAAAGCCGTCCGCTATTGTCATGTCCGTTCTATTGGGCTGTCACATAGAAGTAAACGTAATCCAGTGGCCCGATGTCGTATATCGTGAAGGTGATATCGGGTGTGTCAAGCAGGTATAGGAACTGGATACCGTCCTCGCTGTAATAGAGCGTGTACATTGTCGCTCCGGGCACGGCGTCCCAGGTCAATATCAAGTCGTCACCCACGATCTCGATGTGAAGGTTGGTCGGCGGGTCGGGCATGAACTCGACATCGAGAGTTACCGGCGCCAGCAGGTTGGGCTGCACCGGGTCATCGCTGGAGAACAGCAGATTGGTGCTGTATTGCCCCAGGGAGAGACCGGCGGAATCGAAGGTGAGGGTGACGATCTGCTGCTCGCCTGGTTGCAGTGTGCCTTCATCAGGTGTATGGCTCAACCAGGTGACATCCTCACCGGGCGGCTCGATGCGAACGGCCAGGCCTTCTGCCAGGTAGTTCTGGAAATACGCGATTTGCAGGCCGTCCGTGCCGTCGGGGTTTTCGATGCCCACCGTCGATTCATCGGTCAACATCAGCGACTCGTACTGGAACAGGATGCTGCCGTCGCTGTAGATGATCACCTCGAACGTCTCGAAGTAGCTTGGCGTTGTTGAGTGATAATGCGCCACGTTGTCATATTGCACAATGAGACGCTCGTTCACGCCATCGATTTCGTAATAGACGCTGCCCCAGTCGTATGTGCCCTGGTCACCGATCGGCTTCAGGTCGTCCCAGAACGGGGCGATGAAGTCGTTGGGATTGTTTGTGTCGGGGATAGGGTCATGCGAATAGTTGGTGCCGTCAATTCCGAAGGTGAGGTAGCCGTTCGAGCCGATCTTCACGGATGTTTGCTCAACCCCGTAGAAGGGGAAGCTGAAGGGCAGCGCAATCTCCTCGTAATCGTCGTCGGTCAGCGCCAGTTCGGTGCCGCTGACGGTGATTTCTTCCCAGTTGTACACCGGGCCGTCCGGCTCGTTCGAGTCAATCCAGGTATAGCCGAACGCGTCGGGACCACCCTGGCCGCGACCCTGCTGCTGCTGCGATGTCCAGTTGAGCGGTGCTGTGCCTGTGTTCGACACAACGACCGTATGTGTGGTCAAGGTATCGACTTCCTGCATCGAATACACAGAATTGGGTGAAACGACGATGACAGGAGCGAGACCTTCACCCGTCACTGACACCAGTTCGTCGGCGCCGGCATTGTGACTGACAACGATATTGTCGCTATATGTCGCGCCGGTCGCAGGCTCGAAACTCACCCAGTACATCTCCGAGTACCCTGCGGGGATACTCAGGCTCAGTATGTTTCGTTGCACCTGGCGGGTGTCGCTGTCCTTGGTTTCGCGTCGTGAATCATTCGTCCGGTCGGACGTTGCTGACCGGTCCGGCGCAATCGAGAAATCAGTTGGCGTGGTGATGGTTCCGGTGAGCATGGCGGTGCCGGGGTTGTCGATGAAAAGTTGCATCTGTTGCGACTGGCCTACCAGTACCTGGCCGAAGTTGAGCGATGCGGGCGTGACGACGATCTGCGGCGTCCCGTTGGTCACGATGAGCGTGACAGGAACCGTCACCGAAGGCTCGTCCGGGTCGTCGGACGTGATGACGATGTCGGCGAGGTAGGTGTCGTAGTCGAGACCGGCACTGTCGAAACCGACAGCGATATTGTCGGCGCCGGCGCCACTCACGATGCCGTTGACGCTCTGCTGACCGTCCAGCGTGACCCAGCCCGTGGGTATCGAGGTGCCGGTGATGTTCACTTCGTCGAGATAGACGCCGTTGTTCCAATAGTTGTTCCAGGCGCGGAAAGCCACACGAATCTGCTGGCCGTCGTAGGACGAGAGATCGTGCGTGTATTGCGTGAATGTCTGGGTGAAGCTGTCCTGGTTATAGGTGGCGAACGAGCTCCAGTCGCCGCCGCTCACCGACACCTCGATGTCGAAATCGCCGCCGTACTGGGGAGTGTCCTGCGAGCGTATCCAGTAGGAAAGCTGGCAGTCGCCGGTAGCTGCGAACTCCGGGGTGATGAGTCGGGCGTCGTAAACATCTTGCCAGTTCGCTCTGGCGCTGTAGCTGCCTGAGTAGGACGTGGCGCTTTGATCCCAGTCATCGCTGCCGACGAGAATCTCACTCGTCCAGCCGGCGGGTGGGACGCTGTCTTCAAAGCCGGACTGCACCAGGATGTCTCGTGAGTGGCGTGTGTAGTTGATGTCCGCCGTGTAATGCAGGTCGGCCGTGCCGGTGTTGGCGATGTCCATTGCGTCAGCATATGTCTGATCGGGAAGGAGCGCCAGGCTGAAACTCGCCGGGGTCACGTCGATGTCCGGGGGAGCGACGCCGATGCCGGAGACAGAAACGTTCGTGGTGGGCGTGTCGGGGTCGTTCGAGCTGACCACAACGGTGCCATTGAAAGCGCCTGTGCTCGGCGGAGCGAACGTGATGTGGAAGTCCTGGTCGTCTCCGGCGGCTACGTTATAGTTCAGCACGTTGCGTCCGGTGTTGCGACCCTCGGCCACGCTGTAGCCTGTGGGCGTGGTGATGTCGCCATTCAGGGGAGCGGAGCCGGTATTCATGATGTTGATGTCGAGCGTGTGATAGCCGCCGACGTTCACGTCGCCGAAGCTGAGCGTAAGCGGACTGACGGAGATATTGGGTTCGGGCGCTCCATGCGGCGGCAGGAAGATGAAATCGATCCAGGCGCAGTCGCTGCCGTTGGAGACCGAGCCGTCTTTCTCGAATATCCACTCGAAGGTGCGGTTGCCTGCGTTCACCGGATAGGTGACGAGACCCCAGCTCACCTCACCGGCCCATTGATCCTGCAAAGAGCCATCGATGTAGAAGCGCAGATAATCGTAGCCGGACTCCGATGAAACACGGCGGGCAAATGTGATGCTGCCGGCTGATAGCACGTCCATGTTGAGGCTGAGACCAGCGTCCTGGTAGTGGGTGATGTCGGCCGAGACGGCGCTGTGTGAGCCTGAGTAGGACTCGTCGCCGACAACGTTCCAACCGGCGTCTCCGGTGAACGACCAGGGATAGAGCGAGAAGTCGCCGCTCTCGAAGTCCTCGTCTGGCGCCGAGGCCGTGGTGAAGTTCCACACGCTGCCGAGCGCGTCGCCATAGGCGTTGTGCGAATCGACTTTCCAGAAGTACTGCTGGTCATACAGCAGGCCGGATACGTTCACCCAGGGAGTGGTGGCTGTCACGCCGTCCAAAAGTGTCCAGGGCGCGCCGTTGTTGGTTCCGGCGTACACGGTGTAGGAGGTGGCGCCGCCGCCGTTGCTCCAGGCGAGACGGTCGGGCGGGATGATGTCGGTGGCGCCGGCGGTTGGATTGGGGTTGATGGCGGCGTTGGGCGGGTCTGTGCCTGCGGGAATGGCGTTGATGGTCGCCAGCGCGTCCACGCGGCCTGAGCCGTAGGTGTTGCTCTTGTTCGCCGTTTGAGGCACGCTGTTGGTTTCGAGATACTGGTCGATGGCGGCGGGGGTGAGGGTGATGTCTTTGCTCAACATGAGCGCCATGATGCCCGCCACGCAGGGGGTGGCCATCGAGGTGCCGTTCCAGCCTGACTCATAGCCGGTGTTGCTGGAGTAGTCCAGCGACTTGATGCTAACGCCCGGCGCATTGACGTCGGGACGGATGAGCTGGATGCCAGATGCGTAATCGTTGTAGCCGGTGATGCCGCTCCAGGTGCACGGACCGAGGCTTGAAAAATAGGCGATGTTGTCGCTGGAGTCGCTGGCGCCCACGCACACTACGGCAGAGATGCCGCCGGTGAGCGTCTGGTCGGGATGCAGCCAGGGCGGAGGGCAGTCGCCGGGGGTGCGGACGTTGTCGGGGATGGGGTAGTCGCCCTGGTCGTCGCCTTCGTTGCCGGCTGCCACTGCGGCCACGAGACCGGCGGTCAGCGCGTTGACGAACTCGTCACGCCAGGTGGAGCGGTCGGGGCCCCAGGCGTGTTGCCAGCCCAGCGACAACGAGATGATGTCAGCGCCATTGGTCACGGCGAACTGGATGGCGTCCCACACGTCGCTTTCATAGCCACTGCCGCTGCTCGAAAGCACCTTCAGCGCCATGATGGTGGCGTCGGGCGCCATGCCGGTCTGCGAGCCGGCCGTGCCGTCACCGGCCACGGTGCCGGCGCAGTGAGTGCCGTGCCCGTCGTCGTCCATCGGGTTGTTGTCGTCATTGTAGAAGTCATAGCCGTGATAGGGGTAACTCGTGCCGCCGTTCCATACATGGTTGGCGAGGTCCTGGTGGTTGTAGTTCACGCCCGTGTCGATGACGGCCACCAGTACGCCGCTGCCGGTGTAGCCCTGGCTCCAGACATCGTCGGCGTTCACGTGGGTCACGTTCCAGGTAATCTCGCGGCTGTCCGGCGCAGAGAACTCGACCTGTCTGTCGCGTCGCTCACGCGGATCGAGCAGTTGTCGCTCCTCGTCAATGTCGATGCGCTCGATGCCCGGCTCTACGGCCAGCGTGCGGACTACGTCCGGCGTCGCCTCACAGCAGATGACGTTGGAGAGCCACATACCGCGTACGCGGTTCACGCGGCCGGCGGTCTCCCATTCGGCGAGACGTTGCAGCAGCGGCGCCTGCTCGGTGGCGCTGAACGCCTGCAACTCGGCAATCACGAAAGCGCGACGGTCGTCGCGGCTCATGCCGCGGGTGGCGTGCAGCAGCGACTGGCTGTCATACTGCTCGCTCAGGCGGATATTGACGCGGACAAACTCGTCCACACCGGCGGTGTCGAGCGCCAGGCGGAGGTCGTCGGTCATCGGATCGGCTATGGCAGTCACAACCAGCAGGATGAAACTGACTACGAGTATCACACGATTCATATACATCTCCCTCTTTGAATTTTTTCTCAAATCATATGAGCGCAGAAGCTCACGATGTTCAATTTTGTCATTTTAATCAACATGGATTATCTGGCAACGAGAATTTTCATTCGTGACCCGCAGAGCGCCGCATGACATTACGCAGCATAGCTGCAAAATCTCCCCCTCCCCCCATGGCAAGAGTCACTATCGCTCCCAATTCTGGTGTAAAGTGACATCTATGTTTTCATTTTGTGACAGCATGATTTCCTTAGTTCCATATCTCGAAGCGACAAGAAGTGCCCCTATATATCCACACAATAAACACTTGGTCGCAGTCATTCTCGCAAACTTCCAGTGCCTGCAGTTTTTTCCTTTGCATTCATGCCTCGTCGCTTAGATGCAGACGTTATCGGAAAGTGCAAGTGACGGCAATTCTTCCTTAAGGAAAACATGCTGGACTTAATGAGTAGTTCCGGTTTTTTCTTGACATACAAGCTGATACATGCAACTTAATAAATCACGTTCATTAAAGTATTGTGAACATATGTGATGAATCATCTTGATACCTCCACCAAATTGCATCATTCATCCTGGAGGCGATTATGCGTAAGTTGTTCCTGCTTGCCCTTTTTTTCATGCTCCTGCTTCCTCTTTCCGGTGCGTACCTTCGTGACGTACCGCAATCCATCCCTCAACCCGATGGCAGCGCTGTCGAGTGTCTCGCCAGCGGCGACGAATACCACAACTGGCTGCATGACGCTGAAGGCTACACACTGCTGCGGGAACCGGGCACAGGCTGGCTGGTATATGCCCTGCGGGACGGCGACGGCATCGCTCCCAGCCAATACCGCTACAAACAGGTCGATCCAGCTTCCGTCGGTATCGAGCCGGGTGTCAACATCAACCGCGAAGCCTACAACGCCAAACGTGAGCAATGGTGGAGCAGGCGACCGCTGAACCGCAACGTTCGAGACACGACAACCGGCAACCTGCGCAACATGGCAGTTTTCATCCGCTTCGCCGATCAGGATGAGTTCACCGGATACCAATCGTATTACGACGGTATGCTCAGCTACTCGGGTAGTCCCTCGCTGTGGTCGTATTACGACGAGGTGTCCGAAGGCCAGTTGAACGTGACCAGCGATCTCTACCCTCTGCCGGACGCCGGGGGCATCGTCGTTTCCTACGAAGACAGCCATGAACGCGATTACTTCCTGCCCTACGAAGAAGGCGTGAACGAGATTGGCTACGTCGATTCGCTGGATGAAGGCGCCGAGCGCGAGCATCAGCTCATACGCGACTGCTTCAACTGGCTCGATTCGCAATTTCCGCCCGATCTTGACCTCGACGGCGACGATGACGGCTACATCGACAACATCGTGCTGATCATTCGGGGCGCGCCGTCGGACTGGGGTGATTTGCTGTGGCCTCATATGTGGGCCATCGGCAACGATCCGCCGGATGTTAACGGCGCCGTTATGCACGACTACAATCTGCAGCTTGAAACCTCTATTGATGTCGGCGTCTGCTGCCACGAATACTTCCATACTCTGGGCGCCCCAGACCTTTACCACTACTCCGAGGACAGCACATATTCGCCTGTAGGCATCTGGGACATCATGGCATGGGATCAGGAAATTCCACAACACATGCTCACTTTCCAGAAGTGGAAATACGGTCAGTGGTTCGACACGATACCGGAGATTACCAGCTTGGGCTCGTACAACCTATCACCTGTATCGCAATCAACCTACGACTGCTACAAGATTCCGACTCCCGCAAGCACAGACGAGCACTTCATGGTGGAATACCGTCGTGACGAAGGCATGTTCGAGTCCAGCCTGAGCAGCAGCGGCATGATTATCTATCGTATCGACACGACCGCCGGCAACGGCAGCGCCGGTGGCCCACCCGATGAGATTTATGTATTCCGCCCAGGCGGTACTCCCCAGGGGGAGAATGGCGATATCTGGCAAGCCACATTCAACGCCGATTATGGCCGTACGGAATTCAACGCCTTCACCGATCCTTACCCGTTCCTGCAAGATGGCGATCCGGGCGGCATCGTTATCTCCAATGTGAGTTCGGCCACTGAAACCAACATCAACTTCACTTTGACCATAGAGGCGAATCTGCCACTCATGTGGACAGGCGCCGTTTCGCACGACTGGCACGACCCGGACAACTGGACATATGGCGCAGTGCCAACCTCCTCCGATGATGTCATCATTCCCTCCACATCGAACAACGATCCAACGCTCATGTATGACGACGCCATCTGCCAGAACCTGACCCTGGGCGCAGGCGTTACGCTCACCGTGCCCAACCACAGCCTGACCGTTTTCGAAGACCTCGAACTGTATGGTACGCTGCACATTCCCGCAGCTACCTCGCTGGTGACCGTTGGCGATGACCTTCATCTGCGCGATGGCTCGGAGATAACCGAGCTTCAGGAAGGCGCCACGATAGCCGTGTATAGCTCGATACACTTGTACACTGATTGCGACGTGCAGATGAACATCGCACAAATCGAGATGGTGGGTGGCGCCGATGCGATTCTGTGGTGTCACACGGATGATGCCTGGCTGCACGACCTGCGCATCGACAAAAGCGGGGCGACCGTCTATTTTGGCACTGAGTTCACCGATGTGCTCAAACTCACCGGTGATTTCACAGTTACATCCGGCAGCACTTTCGATTTCGCCTCCTACGAAACCCTCGACCTCATGGTGCAGGGTGACGTCAATTGCGCCGGCACGTTGTTGATGGATGAGGGTACTTTTTCCATGATCGGTGAGGATGTGACAATCAGCTTGTCCGGCAGCAGCTTCCTGCATAACTTTGTTTCCAAACCGCAAAACACGCTTCAGCTTCTATCCGATGTCGAGGTGCGGGGGGATCTCACCCTCGATCGTG
>JAIOQZ010000061.1 GCA_021108395.1 Candidatus Cloacimonadota bacterium | reverse complement strand
CATTTTTCAGTCTTTGCTCAATAATGTTCTGCGAAAACCAGTTGTTTGCCATAGTCTATGTGTGGAAGGGAGCGAAATAGCTACAATCTGGAGCATGTTTTCCTTAAGGAAAAATTGCCGTCACTGGAAGATTCCGAAAACGACTGCATCTAAGCGACGAGACATAAAAGAGATAAGGCCGTTCTTTGTCCATTCAACAAGTGGAAGTAGTGAAATCATGCTGTCACAAAATGAAAACATAGATGTCACTTTGCAGCAACTCTCCCCCTTGAATTCAGACAAGTAGAATCTGTCTTATGCACTGCCCAAAATATGGTGTGCACTACCCTGTTTTCCACGTTTTGCAAAAAAAATGCCGATAGAGCAAACTATACTTGACATAAATTTATCGATAATCAAATATTTATACAATAACGTGGTGTGAAAATCATAATCTAAGACACAACATAAGTGAGGTGAAGAAATGCTTGATTTCATTTCGAGCACAATCGCGAAGTATGGCAAAGATCAGACACGGTTAATGGATATATTAATCCAGATCCAGTCATCAGTTGGCTATATTCCTGAAGAGGGAATTGCGTTGCTTGGCCGGGAGCTTGATTTGCCAGAAGCCGATATTGTGCAAACGGTGTCATTTTACCACTTCTTCTCGACTGAGCCAAGCGGCAAGGTGCGAATCTTTCTGGACGACTCTGTCGTTGCCAATATGAAAGGGCGCAAAGAAGTGAAAGCAGCCTTTGAGCAAGAAGCGGGAATCAAATTTGGCGAGGTTACCCCAGACAATCAGATCGGTTTGTTTGACACGGCATGTATTGGCATGAGCGACCAGGAACCGGCCGCGCTCATCAACAACGTTGTCTATACCAATCTTACGGCAGCCCAAGCTACCGAGATCATCAAGGGTATCCGCAACGGCAAAGACGTGTGTGCCCTGTTGGGCAATGATTGCTGTTCCAGGGCAGAAGGTTGCGCCCCGATAAAGTCGAAAGTGGAGAACAACATCCGCGTGAAGGGTCCAATCCTGGGCGATCACGAACCTGGCGCAGCTCTCCGAAAAGCAGTCTCGATGACCTCGCAGGAGGTAATCGACGAGATCAAGGACTCCGGGTTGCGAGGACGCGGTGGCGCAGGGTTTCCCACTGGATTGAAATGGGAATTCTGCTCAAAGACAGAGGAGCAAACGCGATACATCTTCTGCAACGCAGATGAAGGCGAGCCGGGTACATTCAAAGACCGGGTTATCCTGACCACTCAACCGGAACTGCTGTTCGAGGGAATGGCTCTTGCCGGTTACGCTGTTGGGTCAAAGCAGGGCATTCTCTATCTGCGCTATGAATACAAATATCTGGAAACACACCTCGAGGGCGTGTTATCTGCTTTGCGGGAACAACACCTGCTTGGCGATAGTATCGCTGGAAAGAAAGGATTCGATTTTGACGTTCGCATCCAGTTTGGCGGTGGAGCCTACGTTTGCGGCGAAGAGACGGCTCTCATCGAATCTGCCGAAGGCAAACGAGGCGAGCCACGCGACCGGCCTCCGTTCCCCGTAACCAGCGGCTACCTGCAAAAACCAACCGTTGTCAACAACGTCGAGACCCTGTGCTCCTGTGCAAAAATTCTATTAGATGGAGCAGATTGGTTCAAGGATCTGGGTACCGGTAAATCCACCGGCACAAAGCTGCTGTCCATCTCCGGCGACTGCGCGAAGCCGGGTATATACGAACTGGAATGGGGGTTTACGGTGGCGGAAGTTCTCGAAATGGCCGGCGCCGCAGATGTGCAGGCTGTTCAGGTTGGCGGGCCTTCCGGCAGATGCGTTGGGCCGGATGAGTTTTTCCGGCAGCTCTGCTTTGCCGATCTGGCGACGGGCGGCTCATTGATAGTGATTGGCAAAAACCGTTGCCTGCTCAGTGACGTTGTGCTCAATTTCACCGAGTTCTTCATCGAAGAATCCTGCGGCTCCTGTGTTCCCTGCCGCGCCCTTACTGTTCAATACAAAGAAACCCTCAAGAAAATACTTCGTGGCAAAGGCACAGAAAACGACATCGTCGCCATGAGATCCTGGCGGAACATAATGCTGATGAATCGTTGCGGCCTGGGCCACACCGCAGCCAATCCGATTCTAACCACGATCCAGAACTTCCCGCAGCTTTACGAGCAACTTCTCGTTGACGCAGATTTCGTAAGTGACTTCGACATGGCGGAAGCTGTGGCAGAGTCATGCAAAGCTGCCGGTCGCATACCAAACCTTGACGGAGGTCATCATGAGTAATACCATAAAAATTACCATTGATGGTGTTGCAGTTGAAACCACCCGCGGGAAAACCATCTTTGAAGCAGCCAGAGAAAACGGCATATTCATTCCCACCTTGTGCAATGTTGACAACGTGAAGCCCAAGGGTTCCTGCCGAATATGCAGCGTTTACATCAGCGGCAGATTGATGACCGCCTGCACTACACAGGTAGAAGATGGAATGGAAATCGAGAACGACACCGCGAAGCTGAACGATATGCGCAAAGCGATTGTCGAGCTGCTGTTTGTCGAGGGCAATCACTTCTGCCCTGGCTGTGAGCGAAGCGGAAGCTGCGAACTCCAGGCTCTGGGCTATCGCTTCCTGATGATGGTTCCGCGCTTCAGCTTTCTCTTCCAGACAAGAGACATCGAGGCCACAAACCCCAAGCTGATGAAAGACAACAACCGCTGCATCATGTGCAAGCGCTGTATTCGGGGCATCAAAGACGAAGACGGCAAGAGCTTCTTCGCCTTTGCTCGCAGGGGACACAAAGTTGTCATCAACCTGGACAGGAAGCAGGCGGCCAAACTGACAGATGATCTTGCGCGGCAGGCAATGGAGATTTGCCCGGTGGGAGCGCTTATCCTCAAGGGCAAGGGCTTTGATGTGCCCATTGGCCGGCGCAAATATGACACTAAGCCCATCGGTAGCGATGTAGAAGCTAAAGGGGGGAATTGCTAATGAGTAAGCCAATCGTAGCCACAACATCACTCGCCGGTTGTTTCGGTTGTCATATGTCGCTGCTCGACATTGATGAGAGAATCCTGAAGCTTGTCGAGCTTGTCGAGTTCAATAAATCACCCGTTAACGATATAAAGACATTCACCAAGCAGTGCGATGTCGGAATCATTGAGGGCGGCTGCTGCAACAGCGAGAACATCCATGTGTTGAAGGACTTTCGCAAGAACTGCAAAATCCTCATTTCTCTGGGTGAATGCGCGATTATGGGCGGATTGCCTGCGATGCGTAACAACAACGCTCCAGTCTCCGAGTGCCTGGAAGAGGCGTATCTCAATTGTCCATCGGTGCAGGCCAACGATGAGCGGATTATCCCTAACGACGATGAGCTGCCGATGATTCTGGACAAGGTCTATCCATGCCACGAGATCGTTAAGATTGATTATTTCCTGCCTGGTTGCGCCCCGCGAGCCGATTTAATCTGGGAAGCGCTTGTCGCGTTGATCGAGGGTAGAGAGATGGATCTGCCCTACGAAGTAGTCAAGTTCGACTAAGAATGGAGGAACAATGAGGAAAATAACGATAGAGCCAGTAACACGGGTCGAGGGTCACGGGAAAGTGACCATCATGCAGGATGATAAGGGTAACATTACTCAAACCAGGCTGCATATCGTAGAATTCAGAGGTTTCGAGCGCTTCATTCAGGGCCGTCCATATTGGGAAGCGGCGGTTGTGGTGCAGCGGCTGTGCGGAATCTGCCCGGTCAGCCATCATCTGGCGGCTGCAAAAGCCATGGACGTGGTTGTTGGCGCCGGCGCCGGCGACGGCCTTACCCCCACCGGCGAAAAAATGCGCCGCCTCATGCACTATGGACAGATTTTCCAGTCGCATGTGCTTCATTTCTTTCACCTTGCCTCGCCAGACCTGCTCTTTGGCATCGATGCAGACCCGGCCATCAGGAACGTACTTGGGCTCGCCGTCACCCCCGAGTTCACGGACATCGCCGTGCAGGCGGTGATGATGCGCAAGTACGGGCAGGAGATCATCAAGGCGACCGCCGGCAAGAAAATCCATGGCACGGGCGCAATCCCCGGTGGAATCAACAAACACCTTACACAGGAAGAAAAAGAGCAGTTCCTCAATGGCCCAGACCCGATGAACATCGACAAGATGATCGAGTGGGCACATGCCGGCCTGGACTTGCTGAAGGGCTTTCACAAGGCAAACAGGGCAATCATCGATGACTTTGCCTTCCATGAGTCAAGCCATCTGTCGCTGGTGCGCAAAGACGGCGCGCTGGACCTCTATCATGGCGTTCTGCGAGCGGTTGACACCAATGGCAACCGTATTCTGGACGATGTCGATTATCAGGACTATCTCACCTACATCGACGAAGAGGTGCGTTCGTGGAGCTATATGAAGTTCCCGTATCTCAGAAGCATAGGCAAGAAAGACGGCTGGTATCGGGTGGGGCCGCTGGCTCGCATGAACACCTGCGATTTCATCGACTCACCGCTGGCGCAGAAAGAGTTCGAGCTGTTCCGCGCCTACACCGGCGGCAAGGTGAACAACCACACAATGCACCAGCATTGGGCCAGGTTGATCGAGATTCTGCACTCCGCCGAAGAGATGAAGCGGCTGCTGAACGATCCTGACCTCTATTCCGGCGAACTCACAACCTCCGGCGCCCGTCAGAGTGAAGGCGTTGGCCTCATTGAAGCTCCCCGTGGCACTCTGTTCCATCACTATCGCGTCGGCGAAGACGACCTGATTGAAATGGCCAACCTGATTGTTTCCACTACCAACAACAACGAGCCGATGAACGTAGCTGTCAACAAGGTGGCCGTTGCTCAGATGACTGGCCAGAGAGAAATCACGGAACCCATGATGAACGCGGTTGAAGTCGCTATCAGGGCCTATGACCCCTGTCTTTCCTGTGCCACTCACGCCCTGGGCAGAATGCCGCTGGAAGTTACCATCGTTGATCAGGACAATAATGTAATCGACCGCAAACTGAGATAGGATGAAAATCCTTATCTACGGATATGGCAACCCGGGCCGTCGCGATGACGGCCTGGGCGTTCTTTTTGCCGAGGCGATACAGAGTTGGGCCGCCGACAGCGAGCTCGATTATATCTGCTGTGACAGCAATTATCAGTTGAACATTGAAGACGCCGACAACATTGCCGCTTTCGACATCGTCGTCTTTGCCGATGCAACCGTCGAAGAGGCTATCGAAGACTTCAAGCTGACTCGCCTGCAACCCTCTGCGAAGCAATCGTTCACAATGCACTCGGTTTCGCCGGAGTTTGTGCTCGATCTGTCAGCGAGGCTCACCGAGACACCGCCTGAGGCTTATCTGCTGCACCTGCGCGGCTTCGAGTGGGATTTCATGGCGAAGCTTACCGATAAGGCGGCAAGCAACCTCACTGCCGCTCTGGAGATGATGAAGCCACTACTGAGTTCTGCTGAAGAGTATAGCCTGGCAACGACGGTGGATTTGCTAAACAATTATTGCAGGTGAGTCGCGTCGGCAAACGCGGGTGCTTTGCCCAGCCACAGCCAGCGCTCTCCAATTATCGCTTCACCTGACCGACAACAATTCTTCTGGCTTATCGGCACGAATCAATCCCCATTCGGCAACGGCAAAACCGGTGCGTTCAAATGGCGGAATCACGGGCGCTTGCAGTTCGAGGTCATTCGAGTCAAGCTCTTGGACATAATAAGATAATCTCAAAACATTGTCCGGTTGCTGCGAGAATTCGAGCCGGATGAGCGGATCGAGCTGTTCGTTGTATTGCGGGTAGATGGCGTAGTACTCGGCATCCAGCAACCTCGGTATCCAGTGCTCGATGAAGTCGTCTATCTCGGCTTGAATGAAACCTGTTTCTTGCAGGTTGTCGATGAAGAAGGCTTCCAGTTCCTCCCGTTTAACAACCCAGCCTGCCGTTTTCTGAGAGAAAGCAGGCACAACGCATTCATAAAAGAGGTAGTTGAACTGACTATTGATTGTCCCGTCAGGTTCAACGCGCAGATTCTGCCATTCATCAGGGAACTGCGGTATTGACGTGGTGACATTGCCTTTGAGTGGAAACGAGATATTAACATCCAGGTCGATAGTGGTCTGGGGATAGAGGTAGATATTCGGTTTGCTAGGCATAGCAACATTAATGGGGACAGTATAGTCAGAATAACCTGCAATCAAGTGAAACTCAACTTCATATTCATAATGATCACCATACACCACGTACTTCAATGTATAGTCATCTGCCGCTATATCGGTTTCAAATCTCCCCTGATTGTCTGTGAAAATCGAGTCAATAAAAACGGTGTCCTTCCACACAGCCAAACCGGTATTCTGAAGTACTCCGAAATGAGTACCAATGAGAGTGCCGCAGTTCAGGCTTGCATTGCATTCATCAAAATCCTGTTGGTAGTCTATTCGCAAAGTTTCATAATGATCTATGACATTGAATTTTGTATAGCACCCATCTTTCCGTGCAATTGAGTGAAAAGTGTATATCACATTTACCTCATCTCCGGAAAAGTAATCTATATAATGAGATACATCTATCTCCAGTTCACCAATCTGCTGGCTATCATAGTTAATCGGATAGACGTTCCCATCATCTTCCTCAGTAATAACATACGTTCTTTGCACTGTTCCATTATGCAATATCTCTATGAATATTCTGAGAGGCGCTTCCGGTGATGTGCTTTTGTTGCACCCAGTTATCAAAACGGCCACAATGACGGCTAATGCGTAAATCGTGGTTTTCATGTAATCCCTCCCCTTGTTGCGCCAGTGTTTCAAGCTATTGTTTGCAAATAGAACTAAGCAAAGAGACATCTGTTACCCGATAGTTTGAGCCAGGCAAAACCGACACCGGCTATTTCTGAATCTTCTCAATATTCGCGAGCTTTTTCCTCGCCCTTGAGGACGCGTACGCCGCCCTGACTGAGCGCCTCCATCTCCTTCTCGCCAGGATAGACCAGCACCTGCGCGATCCACGAGGTGCGCCGCTTTATCTCTGCTACGAGGAAGGGGTTGTAGGCCAGGCCGCCGGTGAGGAAGATGCAGTCCACGTCGCCTTCGAGCACTGCCGCGTAGGCGCCGATTTCCTTGCTGATCTGGTAGCACATGGCGTCGTGCACGAACTTGACGTCCTTGTTGCCCTTGCGAATCTCCTCTTCTATCCAGATGCCGTCGTCGGAGCCGAGGTAGCTGATGAGGCCGGCTCCCCTGGTGAGGTAGCCGGTAAGCTCCTTTTTGGTCCACTTTCCGCTGTAGCAGAGATCGATGAGGTCGCCGATGGGAAGGGCGCCGGCGCGTTGGGGCGAGAACGGGCCCATGCCCAGCAGCGCGTTGTTCATATCCACGACCATGCCGTTCCTGATGGCGCCAACGGATATGCCGCCGCCCATGTGGACGGGGATCATGTTGCATTGGTCGAATGGCTTGCCAATATCCTTGGCCGCGTGACGTGCCGTGAAGCGTATGTTGAGAGCGTGAAACAGCGACTTGCGCTCGATCTCCTTGATGCCGGACATGCGGGCGATGTCGTCGAATTCGTCAACGGTTACCGGATCGACGATGAAGGCCGGGATATTCAGGTCTGAGGCGATTGAGTCGGCGATGAAGGCGCCGAGATTGGAGGCATGAATGCGACCCCAGTGGGCGGGGTCTTTCAGGTCAGCCATCATTTTGTCGCAAACCTTGTAGGTGCCGCCCGGAAGCGAGCGCACCAGTCCGCCGCGACCCACCACCGCCTCGAGCGTGTTGGCGGGGACATCGTTCTCTTTCATGGCTTCGAGCACGAGGCCTTTGCGATAATCGTATTGCTCGATGATGCCGCCGAATTGGTCGATCTGCTTGGGATCGTGGCGCAACGTTTTGATGAATACCGGTGTCTCATCGTCAAATACGGCGATCTTGGTGGATGTCGAGCCGGGGTTGATGGCCAGAACACGATACTTCATGCGGTAATCCTCCATTGCATATTTTTTTTATTAACAACAATATCTGGATGAAAACTTCCCACGGTCAATCTATTTCCTTCACGGAATCAAGAAAGCCGCCACTGGCCTGGGTGACGATGGTCACCGCGATCTGGCGAGGCTTTCCAGCGCCCGTACGCCAACGTCGATGCAGTCGTTGTGGGGCAGGAACGTGCTGGTGTGCAGGTCGCCCGACTCGACTCCTGCGCCCAGCCAGAACAGCAGTCCCGGCCAGCGCGTGGTGAAAAAACCGAAGTCCTCGCCGGTGAGCACAATGGGCGCCTCCTCGAAGCAGACGTTTTCGGGGAGATGGACACGAAAAGCTTTCAGCAGGGTGGTGTCGTTCATCACGGGGTCAAACGTTTCGAGGAATTCAACTTCGCCCTTCAGTTCGAATGCTCCGGAAGCGTGAAGCGCTGTGTGCTCGATGAGGTGGCTGATGAGATCGCGGTTCTCGCGGGTGAGGCTGCGCGTGGTTCCCTCGATCTCGCAGAGGTCGGGCACGGCGTTCATTACGCGTCCCGCCGTCATTCGCCCGACGTGAAACACAACGGCGTCGGTGGGCGAAAAGCGTTGTGCCATCGCCGCCCGCATCGACTGATAGAACATCACGCCGGCGTCGAGGGCGTTGTTGCCCTGGTGCGGAAAGGCTGCGTGGGCGCTCTGGCCGCAAAAGGTGACTTTGAACTCCTGCGGGATGCCGAAAAAGATGCCGGGCCTGCTGGCCACCGTGCCCACGGGATACTGCCCGCTCACATGCAGCGCATAGCAAGCCTTGATGTCGAAGCCGTCGAGATGGCCTGCACCGAGGATGTGCCTGGCGCCGCCGCGTCCTTCCTCGGCAGGCTGGAACAGAAAGAGGAAATTGCCCGGCAGGCGTTGGGTGCAAACCTGGTCGATAAGCCCCAGCAGCACTGTCATGTGGATGTCGTGGCCGCAGGCGTGCATCATGCCACTGTGCGTGGACGAGAAGCTCACGCCGGTGGTCTCGACGATGGGCAGCGCGTCCATGTCGGCGCGAAACAGCTTGAACGGCCCGTCGCCGTTGCGATATACCGCCAGCACGCCCGGCACATCGAACGTGATGCGTTCGAGGTCGGGGTAGCGGTCGAGCGCTTCACTGATGCAGGCGTGGGTCTTGTGTTCCAGAAAGCCAAGCTCTGGAATGCGGTGCAAATCTTCTCGAATCTTAATCAAATCGAGCATGTTGCCTCCAGGATTAAAGCTTTTGAAGCAGGCCCCAAACCGTGTTGGGGTAGAGTTCGTGTTCTACCCGCAGAGCGGCGCTGGCCACTTCCTGCGGCGTGGTGCAGGCGGTGATGTCCACCTCTCGCTGGGCAATGATGTCTCCGGCGTCATATTCCTCGTTCACATAGTGCACCGTCGCCCCCGAAACCCGCTCACCGGCGGCGAACACGGCTTCGTGCACCCGAATGCCATACATGCCCTGTCCGCCGTAAGCGGGCAACAGCGCCGGATGTATGTTGACCAGCGGGCACGGACAGTCACGCAGGAAGGCGGGGGTGAACTTGCGCAGGAAACCAGCCAGCGCGATCAGGCTCACATCGTGGCGTCTTAGGGCTTGTAGCAGTTCTGCCTCGAAGGCCGCCATATCGCGCATTGGAAAATAGAGCGCCGGCACGCCGAGCTCGGCGCAGCGCTCGATGATGGGCGCTCTGCGGCTGGTGACTACCACGAAGGCTATCTCTACCGGTTTATCGTTCAGAAACCGCGCTATGGCCTCGAAGTTCGAGCCGCGGCTGCGTCCAGAGGTGATGACGGCGATGCGTTTCAACGATTATTCCTTGTTTGGCAGATCGAGCCGGAGGCACAGCTCGCGCAGCTGTTCCTCGTCCACTGCCGCAGGCGCCTGGCTCATCAGGTCGGAGGCGCGCAGGGTCTTGGGGAAGGGGATGACGTCCCGAATCGAGTCGGAGCCAGTCATCAGCATCACCAGGCGATCTATGCCCGGGGCGATGCCGCCGTGTGGCGGGGTACCATAGCGTAGCGCGTTGAGGAAGAACCCGAAACGCTTCTCCAGCTCCTCCTCCTCGAACCCGAGCACCTCGAATATCTTTTTCTGGATGTCGAGCCGGTGACAGCGGATGCTGCCGCTCGACAGCTCGACGCCGTTGCACACGAGGTCGTAGAGCTGTCCCTGGATGCGTCCCCACTGGCTCTCGTCGTCAAGCAGCGGCAGGTGCTCCTCTTTGGGCAGGGTGAACATGTGGTGAGCGGTCGTCCAGCCACCGCCCTCGATGCGCTCGAACATCGGGAAGTCGGTGACCCACAGCAGGTCGAAGCGGCTTTCGTCGATGAGCTTCAGTTCCTTGCCCAAATGCGAACGCACCGCGCCCAGTACTTTGAAGACAACGCTGTCGGTGTCGGCGGCAAACAAAATCAAATCGCCGTCACCCGCTCCGCTGGTTGCCAGGATGGCCGCCTGCTCGCTCTCGCTGAGGAACTTGCTGATGCCGGCCGTCAGCGCGCCGTCGGCCACCTTGCAGAAGGCCAGGCCTTTGCCGCCGACATGCCGCGCCAGTTCGGTGAGCGCGTCGATCTGCTTGCGCGAGTATGCTGCGCAGCTGGGCGCGACCAGGCAGCGTACGCTGCCGCCCGACACCAGCGCCCCCGTAAACACCTTGAACCCGCAGTCCTGCACAGCCTTGTTCACATCGCACAGCTCGAGACCGAAGCGGGTGTCGGGCTTGTCGCTGCCAAAACGCCGCATGGACTCACCGTAGGTGAGCCGCGGCAGGGGCAGCGACAGGTCGCGCCCCAGCGTCGCACGGAACAGGTGCGCCATCATTCGCTCGCACACCTCGAAGATGTCATCCTGGGTGACAAAGCTCATCTCGATGTCGAGCTGGGTGAACTCCGGCTGGCGGTCGGCGCGCAGGTCTTCATCGCGAAAGCAGCGCGCGATCTGGAAATAGCGATCGAATCCGGCGATCATCAGTAACTGCTTATAGATCTGCGGCGACTGCGGCAGGGCGAAGAAAGCGCCCGGATATTCACGGCTGGGAACAAGAAAGTCACGCGCCCCCTCGGGGGTGCTTTTCATCAGGATGGGCGTCTCCAGCTCAAAGAAGCCTTCCGCCACCAGAAATTCGCGCAGCGCCCAGATGATGCGATGCCGCATCAAAATTTTGTCGCGCAGCAGTGGACGGCGCAGGTCGAGATAACGATAGGCGAGGCGCAGGTCTTCGTCGGCCAGCACGTTTTCGTTCACCTGAGTGGGCAGCGGTTCGGCGTCATTGAGCACGAGCAGGCCGGTCGCTTCGAGTTCGATAGCGCCGGTGGCCATGTTCGGGTTCACGTTTTTCGGCTCGCGGGCACACACGGCGCCAGTCACGGCAATCACATATTCGTTGCGCACTCTGTGCGCTTTGGCGTGCAGTTCTTCCAGTTCAGGATTGAACACAAGCTGCACGATGCCGGTGACGTCACGCAGGTCGAGGAAGATGAGGCCGCCCAGGTCACGTCGGCGGTGCACATGCCCCATCAGCGTCACTTCGCGTCCGATGTCGTCGGTCGTCACTTTGCCGCACCAGGCGGTGCGCTTTTTCGAGCCTAACAGGTCGAGCATAATCTGTCCTTTCGTGGTTACATTCCGAAGTAGAACGATGTGGGTTTCTTCACGACATCCAGCAGCAGCAGCACGGCGGCAACGGCGCCGGCCATGTTGTCGCCGGTGTGGTTGGCCATTACCTCACCGCTACGAACGTTGCCCGCAAACACCCGCTGCCCGTCGCATACGGCGATGGGACTGCCCGCCTTGAAGCTGCCGGCATAGACTTTGTTGTCTTCGATGAAGGCAACGGCCGACCCCTGCTTGAAGGCGCCCTTCCATATCTTGTTGTCCTCGATGGTCAATACGGAGTTGCCAGCCTTATATGCGCTGAAGTAAACCTTGTTGTCAACCAGGACAGCTATTGCGCTGCCTTCTTTTGTCGAGCCTTTGTAGATTTTCGCTTCCATAGTGTGTCTCCTTGCTCAGCACTTCGACCAGCCGCAGAAACTGCATTTCATGCAGCCCTCGGCAAACTCCACCGCCGAGCCGCAGTCGGGGCAGGTCTTGCTCATCTTAATCTGTCCCAGAGAGGGCGCCGGTCTGTTTTCTTTGTCATCATCGAAGTCGATGGTGAGTTGGTCACGGTCCATCTTCAGAACAGTTGCAAGCGCTGTTCCAACACCATCCGAGCACGAGGTGATGATTTTGCCTTTGAACCACATGGGCGATGGACAGCGGATACCTTTGAGCTGCCGCACAATGGACTCGACCTGCACGTTGCTGCGCAGGCACAGAGACACAAGTCGCGCAATGGCCTCGAGTTGAGCCGAAGCGCAGCCGCCTACCTTGCCCATCTGGGTGAATAGCTCGAAAGCCCCCTGCTCGTCAGTGTTGATGGTGACATACATATGTCCGCAGCCGGTCTCCACACGCTGGGTGAACCCCCTCGTTATCTCGGGGCGTTCACGCGGCGCGATGCGGTCATGGCGCACAGCTTCCTTCTTGTGAGTTGAGGCACCGGCGCTCAACACCTGGTTGTCGCGGCTGCCGTCGCGATATACTGTCAGTCCCTTGCAGCCCAGGGTGTAGGCGAGCTCGAAGGCCATGTGCACTTCCTCGCGGGTTGCCTCGCGCCCAAAGTTGATGGTCTTGGATACGGCGTTGTCAGTGTAGTCTTGAAAGGCCGCCTGCATGCGGATGTGCCACTCCGGGCTGATGTCGTGCGAGGTGACGAACACGCGGCGCAGGCTGTCCGGTATCGTGCTGACATTGTGAGCGCCGCCGGCGGCTGACACCTCTTTCATCAGCTCATCGGTGTATAGCCCCGACTCGCGCAGCGTCGCCTCGAACACAGGATTCACATACAGCAGGCTCTCGCCGTCGAGCACGTTCTTGTGAAACACCAGCGAGAACTGCGGCTCGACGCCGCTGGCGGTGTTGCAAATCATCGAGATGGTGCCTGTGGGCGCGATGGTGGTGAGCGTGGCGTTGCGGATGCCGTGCGCGGCGATGCCCGCTCGCAGTGCGTCCCAGTCCATCTTGCGCGCTTTGCGCATCAAGTCGCCACGATCGTATGTGCTGCCGCGATAGTTGGGGAACGGCCCCTTCACTTTGGCCAGCTCCACCGAGCGCATCTTCGCGTGGTAGTCGATGAACTCCATCATGTCGGCGGCCAGCTCAATGCCCTCTTCGCTGTCATAGGGAATGTGCGCCAAAAAGAGCAGGTCGGCCCAGCCCATCACCCCCAGCCCGATCTTGCGATTGGCTTTCACCATCTCGTCGATTTCGGGCAGCGGAAAGCGGCTGCGGTCGATGACGTCGTCGAGGAAATCTACGGCTTCCCTGACGGTGTCGCGCAGGCTGTCCCAGTCTATGGCGTCGCCGTTCCAGAAGGCGGCGAGGTTGAGCGAGCCGAGGTTGCAGGCTTCGTTTGGCAGCAGGGGCTGCTCGCCGCAGGGATTGGTGCTTTCGATCTCGCCGATGTGCGGCGTGGGGTTGAACTTGTTGATGCGGTCGAGAAAAACGATGCCCGGTTCGCCGTTCTTGTGCGCCATCTCGACGATGAGCGCAAACACGTCACGCGCTTTGATTCGTTTTTTCACCTCGCCGTTATGCGGCGAGACAAGGTTGTATTCCTCGTCGCGGTTCACAGCCTGCATGAATTGCTCGGTAATGCCCACGCTGAGGTTGAAGTTGGTCAGTTGTGTCAGGTCGTCCTTGGCAGTGATGAACTCGATGATGTCGGGATGCTCGACACTGAGGATGGCCATGTTGGCGCCGCGCCTGGTACCGCCCTGCTTGACGGCGTCGGTGGCGGCGTTGAATACCCTGAGGAAGCTCAGCGGGCCGCTGGAAACGCCGTTTGTGCTGCGCACGCGCGCGTTCGCCTCGCGCAGCCGTGAAAACGAAAACCCCGTGCCGCCGCCGCTCTTGTGAATGAGCGCCGCGTTGTGAATGCTGCTGAAAATGCTGTCCATGCTGTCTTCGACGGGGAGCACGAAACAGGCGGAAAGCTGTTGTAGGTCGCCCCCTGCGTTCATCAGCGTGGGCGAGTTGGGCAGAAAGGCGCCGGAATCTATCAGACGGGCATAGCGCTGTTCTTTTGCCGTGTCTCCGGCGGCGATGTTGCCGGCTACGCGGCGCACGAGGCTGTCCCAGTCCTCTACAATCTTGCCGTGATCATCCTTGCGGAAATAGCGTTTCTTCAGCACGGTCAGGGCGTTATCGGTCAATTTCATGATGACTCCTGTATATATAATTTTGTAGTCCAATGGTCGTACATCTCGTCGAGCGAGCAGAGCCAGGCATCCTGCTGTGCCGCATGGTTCAGCAGCCACCAGTATAGCCTTCGCCAGGCGGGGAAGTCAATCGGGTCGAAGGTGCGGTAATGCCACAGCAGGCTCAGGTGCCCGCCGTGTTTTCGCCCGTTGCGTACAAGCTCGCCCAACAGCCTGCGGGCATGGCCGGCGGAAAGCTTCATAGCGCGCTGTGAGTGCAGCGTTGTGTCCATCACCGTCAGGGGGATTTCGAGCACGCGGTATGGCCGGTTTTCCCTGTGGCAATATGGACGAAAAGGTGTGCCTGTGCCTGCGCGGTAGCCGGTGTGCTCCCACCAGCCCAGCGAGCTGTCGTATGCCAGTCCGCAGCGCTCGATCAGGTCGAAGGTGATGTCGTAGTCGAAGCGCAGCATGTGGGCGCGATAGCCACGGCATCTGTAGCCGCTCTGTTGCAGGTTCAGCAGTTGCTCCCGCAGGGCCTCGATGTTCTCCGAGGCCTCGCCGCAGCCATGCAACTGCACCATCCGGTCGTTGATGATGGTGAGAAAATCCTTCAGTTCCTGCCCCTGGTCAACGAGATAATTCTGGCGCGAGTCGCTCATTTCCGGGTCACTGATAACAAAGGTGGTCGAGCGATACCCTCGGCGCTGCTCGTGCTGCACCACCGCCGAATTGCGCCGCGAGGGATGATAGATCAGCCGCTTGTCCACCTGGTGGCCGACGAGCTTGTAGATGGCGTTCAGCGGAGCGCGTGGCAACCGGCGCAGGTTATACATGCCGGCCTTGCCCAGCTCTTCTTTGGTCCAGTAGTTCCAGTAGTCGAGGTCGTGAGACAACGACACGGCCATGCTCTTGCCATCCGGCCAGCGCGGCTCGAACAACACCTGCGGCAAGGCTATCGACACCGCCTGTTGCAGCAGGCCTGCATAGCGATCGACGATGGGAACATGCGCCAGGTTCCAGCGTGACTGAAGCGTTTGGCTGTAGCGGTGGCGGCCGTCATCCCCACATGCACTGGTGTGTTCCTGCCAGCAGGAAAGGAAGTAGAACGCCGAGGCGACGATGTCTTTGCGAATGTTAATCTGCTTGCCGTGAACGTGAAACACCTCGCCAGGCGGTGAAAAGAGAAACGGCAGCATGTCGTCGCCACAGGCAAAAAACCGCAGCTTGCTGTCGGGATAGTCGGTTTCGCCGTTAAAGAAGCTCGCCGCGTCGGGATTGTGCCGAATCTTTATCGGGTAGTTGAGCGCAGTGGGCGGGCCATAATAGATTTGCACACGCTCGCTGGCATAGCGCTCATGGATGCGGATTCTGCAACCAAGCCGAGCGAAGAAGGTTTCCAGCGCCCAGCGCGCCCTGGGCACAAAGTCAGGCTCGACATTGAGCAGTATATTCAGCGGCCTGGTTCCCTGTTCGATGAGCATGGGTCTAAAGAAGCACGAGCGTCAGCACGTCGTCCACGGTTTTCACGAATTGAGGCTCGACGCCCTCGCGGATGTTGGCCTTGATCTCTTCAAACTCATCGCGATTTTCTGCGGGAAGAATGACTTGCGAGATCCCGGCGCGTTTGGCCGCCAGGATTTTCTCGCGCACTCCGCCGATGGGCAGCACCTTGCCCAGCAGGGTTATCTCGCCGGTCATGGCGATGTCGTGCCGCACCTTGCGCCGGCTGAACAGCGATACCAGCGCCGTGGTGAGGGTGACGCCCGCCGAAGGGCCGTCTTTTGGCACGGCGCCGGAGGGCAGGTGGATGTGGATGTCGGTTTTGTCGAAGTCGATGGCGGCGAACCCAAGCGACTCGGCGCGGCTGCGCACCAGGGTTATGGCGATGCGCGCCGACTCCTTCATCACCTCGCCCAACAGGCCGGTGAGGACGAGCTTGCCCTTGCCTGACGCTTGGCTCGCTTCGCAGAACAGAATCTCGCCACCGACGGAAGTCCAGGCCATGCCTGTTGCCACGCCCACTTCAGGTTCGCGGCCCGCCAGCTCATAGCTGAACTTGCGACGGCCCAGATAGTCTTTCAGGTTGTCGGCGGTGATGGTGTGCAGATGTTTGTCGTTCTCGGCCACGCGCCGCGCAATCTTGCGCATGACAGCGCCAATGCGCCGCTGAAGGCCGCGTACGCCGGCCTCGCGCACATAGTAGCGGATAATCTCCCGCAGGGCGCTGGTCATCACGCGAACGTGGCGGCCACTGAGACCGTTGTCGCGGGTTTCGCGGGGAACGAGATAGTGCCGAGCGATCTGAATCTTCTCTTCTTCGATATAGCTCGAGAACTCGATGATTTCCATGCGGTCGCGCAGGGGCGCGGGGATGGTGCCCAGGCTGTTGGCCGTGGTGATGAACATCACCTCGGAGAGGTCGAACGGCAGGTTTAGGTAGTTGTCCATGAAGCTGTTGTTCTGCTCGGGGTCGAGCACTTCGAGCAGCGCTGAAGCGGGATCGCCGCGGAAGTCCCGCCCCAGCTTGTCCACCTCGTCTAACATAAAGACAGGGTTGGCCGTGCCGGCGCGCTTGATTTCGTTGATGATCTTGCCGGGCATGGCGCCGATGTAGGTGCGCCGGTGGCCGCGAATCTCGGCTTCGTCGTGGATACCGCCCAACGACAGACGGATGAACTTGCGTTTCATCGCCCGCGCAATCGAGCGCCCCAGCGACGTCTTGCCCACGCCGGGGGGGCCGACGAAACACAGGATGGGGCCGTTGAGCGAATCCTTCAGCTTCTTCACCGCGATGAATTCGAGCACACGCTCTTTTGGTTTATCGAGGCCGTAGTGGTCGCTGGTGAGAATCTGGTCGATGCGAGGCAGGTTGAGGCGGTCTGTGGAATACCTGTGCCATGGCAGCAGAACGATCCACTCGAGGTAATTGCGCACAACGCTGTATTCGCTGCCGGCCGGAGACATCATTCCCAGGCGGGCAAGCTCTTCGAGAGCCACTTCCTCGACGTAATCCGGCAGGTCGGCTTTGGCAATCTCCTTTTTCCACTTGTCGGTTTCCTGATCCACCTCGTCATATTCACCCAGTTCTTTCTTGATGGCATGAAGCTGCTCGTGAAGATAGTAGCGGCGCTGATCCTCGTCCATCTCGAGCTGGATGTTGTTGCGAATCTTGTTTTCCATGCGCATCTGACGGACGAGCTGGGCGAGAAAACGATTGAGCTTCTGAAAACGGCTCTTCACGTCGAGGGTGTTGAGCAGTTCCTGCTTTTGAAGCAACGGCAGATTGATGTTGCCGGCGACAATATCGGCTACGCGGCTCGATGGTTTCACCTGGCGCAGGCCCGCGATGAGGTCGCGATTGGCGTCCGGCGTTTCGGCCAGTACCTTTTCCAGCAGTTCGATGGTAATCTTGCGTAGCGCAGTGATGCGCGAAGTGCCGCGCTTGTCTTCGGTGAGAGGCTCCACCTCGACCATCGTGAAGGGGTCGCTCTGCACCACCCGCTCGATGCGGATGCGGCTTACGCCCTGCAACAGCAGGCTGATCGAGCCTTCGTTGTTGCGCAGCATACGCAGAATCGTGACCGCCGTGCCATACTCCTGAAGTTCGCCGCCGCTCTTGGAATCGTCCACAAGGAAAAAGCCCAGCAGCTTGTCGCTGGCCAGAGCGTGATCGATCACCTGCTTCAGTGGCTCTTCTGTGACCACCAGCGGCAGCATGAGATAGGGAAACATCACCACGTTGTTCACGTGGATTACGGCGAGCGTGCGCGGGATGCGCTGGCTCGGTTCGTTCATATATTGCTCCATTATTTGATTAAATGATTGTCAGCCACACAAGATAGCTACACGCTTCCACATTGTGCGGCAGGGATTTCTTGGCAAGCGAAAATCTCGATTCGGGCGCGACAATATCGCCCAGCAGGCTCAAGGGTCGCGCAGCAACTCGACGGGCTGCATGCGGTGGGCTTTCATGGCAGGGTACAGGCTGGCCAGCAGGCTCACGAACATGGCCACAGCGCACACTGTTATCACGTCTGTCAAACGAAGCTGCATGGGCAGCGTACGCATGGGCAATCCGCGTACAGGCACCTTTATCCAGGCAGCCTGCATCTGGCTCAACGTCAGCGCCAGGGCTGCGGCCAGTCCCGTCAGCGTGCCCGATAGGCCCAGTATCAGCGCGGCCCGCACGAAGAGGCCGCCGATGTAGCGGCGAGTGGAGCCACAGGCGCGCAGCACGCCGATGTCGCGGCTCTTTTCCGCCGCCATCTTGAGGAAGCTGCCACTGATGTTGAAGCCGACGATGACGAACATGAGGCAGAGCACCAGAAACATCACGGCCTTTTCGAGGTGGATGGCCTGAAAGAGATTGGCCTCGAATTCACTCCAGTTGCGTATTCGGTAATCTGGCCCCAGAAGCTGCGACAGGCGCTGTGCCGTGTGCCGGGAGGAAAACGCGTCCACCGTGCGCACCTCGATGCGGTCAACGGCGTCGGGAAGGCCGGCTAACATCTGGGCGGTGCGCAGGTTCGTGAAGGCCAGCGTGCGATTGTAGTCCGGCAACCCCGACTGCACAACGCCAGCCACGCGGAGCTGCTTGGTGCGGGGTACCGGGCCAAACGGCGTGGGTTGCATCGCGGCAACCGAGCTGAGGGTGACGTATTCGCCCACAGTCACCGCACCCAATGCGTAGGAAAGCTCCCAGCCCAGGATGATGCCGCCCTCTTCGATATCGCCGGCGTCTGGTGAGCCGATGAGCATCGAGTCGAGCAGGGCGGTGGCTCTGGCGTGACGGGCAATGTCAACTCCCAACAGCGTCACCGGCGCGATGTTCTCGCCCTCCTGAATCATCAGCTCCACCGCGGCCACCGGGCTTGCCACCAAAACGTCGTTGTCGTTTTCTATGCGGGCACAGAGCGAACGCCAGGCCAGGGTGGGGCTGCCGTCGGCACGCTCCACCCAGATGTGCGCCCGCATCCCGGTCACTCTGTCCACCATGTAGTTGTCGAACCCGTTCATGACCGAGGAGACGACAAGGATGGCAAACACCCCCAGCGCGATGCCCGCCAGTGACAGCAAATGCACCATCGCCAGCGGCAGGCGGCTGCGCTGACGCAGAAACCGTAGTGCAATCCAACCGTGCCCGTACATGAACGCCTCCCATGCCCGTTTTTTTGCAAAATGTGACGGGGAAGCCGAGTTGTCAATACAAACCTGTCGGGTCGATTTCTGTTGACTGTTATTTCATATTTCACTACTTGCACTTTGACTGGGACAAGGAGCAAACATGATTATATTGCTTGTGGTTTCGTTTATATGGGCGTTTTCATTTGGATTGATCAAGGGCAACTTGACCGGTATCGATTCAAATTTAGTCGCTTTTATAAGAATGAGCATTGCCGCAGCTATTTTTCTTCCAATTATGAAATACAAGAACATTGATTATAGACATGCAGGTAAATTATTTCTTGTTGGAATGGTGCAGTTTGGACTGATGTACATATTTTACATCAAGGCATACCAATACCTGCAAGCTCACCAGGTTGCTTTGTTTACAATATTCACTCCAATATACGTCACCATTCTGAATGATGTTCTGAAGAAGCGCGTCAATCTCAAATTCCAGCTGAATGCCAGTTTGGCTGTTATCGGCACAGCGGTTATTGTATATTCAAACCTGGGCGACAGCAGTTTTCTCACAGGGTTTTTCATAATTCAACTATCGAATGTCTGTTTTGCGGCAGGGCAGGTTTTTTATAAACGCATCATGCAGCCTTCAGAGCCAGGTGATAGAAACGTGTATTTCGTTCTTTACCTGGGCGCTTTGTTCATTACCGGCCTGGCAAGCCTGCTTACGGCCGATTTTGCCCATGTTAGTATCAGCGGCAAGCAGTGGCTGACCCTGTTGTACTTAGGCGTATTGCCTTCTGGTATCTGCTTTTTCTTGTGGAATGTCGGCGTGAAGCACACAAATCTGGGGGCGGTTGCAGTGATGAATAACGTGAAAATTCCTCTGGCAGTTATTTGCTCCATCGCGTTTTTTCATGAAAGCGCCGATTATACAAGGCTTGCAATCGGCACGCTTGTTATTCTTGCCTCGTTGACCATAAACAAGTATTATAAGATGAACACCGTTGCTTGAAAACTATCCTGAAAATCCTTGATTCGACAATCCCCTGACATCTGTTGCGAAAAACCTTGCCAGAACACGGTTGCTGCGCTATAGGTGAAAAAAACAACCTGGAGGCGTCTGTGAAGCGCGTTGCCGCCATGCTTGCTCTCGTCGCCGTCTGCCTGCCATTGCTCGCCATGCCGGACTTTGCCGCCATCGTGCAGCGACAGCACGAGGTGCGCGAGGCCGAGCGCCAGGCCTACATCCGCTGGATGGAGAATGCGCCGACTACTACCCGTCAGATGGACGACTACGACGTGCGCTACTACAAGATCGTCATCGCCCTGGCCTTTGACGAAGAGTGGGTGCAGGCCGATAATACGATACGCGTCGAGGTGACTGCCGCCGCGCTCGACTCGTTGCACCTTCACTTCGCTCACATCCTCACCGTCGATGGCGTGACGATGGGCGCGCAACCGCTGGACTGGACCCACACCGACGGCATCCTCGCCATCGACCTGGGGCAGAGCTATTCGCAGGGCGAGATGGTCGAGGTGCAGGTGCAATACTCCGGCTTTCCCGACCCTGACCGGCTCGAGGATGGGCTGAAGTTCGAGAGCCACAGCCCCCAGGGCGGCGAAACGGTCGCCTTCACGATGGTGTCGCCACGCGGAGCGCGCAAGTGGTGGCCCTGCAAGGACTCCCCCGCCGACAAACCCGACAGTCTCGACATCTGGGTGCGGCATCAATACATGTACACCTGCGTCGCCAACGGAGCGCTTGTCGAGATAGAAGACAATGGCGATTCCACCGTGACCAGCAAGTGGCACGAGAGCTATCCGATTGCCACCTACCTTACCAGCTTCGCCTGCACCAACTACGAAGTCTTCAGCTTCGACTGGACATACAACGACCAGACAATCCCCGTTGACAACTATTACTACCCCGAGCAGGAAGAAGTTTCCATCGCGCTGTATGGTACCTGCGAAGACATGCTCACGTTCTTTTCCGACACCTACGGCGAATACCCCTTCATGAACGAGAAGTATGGCCATGCCACCTGCACCAACCTGGGCGCGCTGGCTATGGAGCACCAGACCTGCACCTCGTTCGACGCAGGCTACATCAACGACGAAGCAGCCGTTTACACCGTGGCCCACGAGCTGGGGCATTCGTGGGCGGGCAACAGCCTGACGATATCGAGCTGGAGCGATGTGTGGCTGAAGGAAGGCTTCGCGGTGTACAGCGAGGCGCTGTGGGCGGAGCACAACTTCGGGTCGCAGGCGCTGTTTGACTACATGGACGCCGAGGACAGCGGCAGCGCCCTCGATGAACCCCTCTACCGCGACCCTGACGGCACGGCCAGCCATATCTTCAACAGTGTAGTGTATCGCAAAGGCGGCTGGACGGTGCACATGCTGCGCTATGTCATGGGCGACGACGCCTTCTTCGACTTCCTGCCGGCCTACTTCTCCGACCCCGACCTGCGTTACGGCAACACCGACATGCAGGCGCTCGAAAACGTCGCCGAAGCCGTGCACGGAAGCCAGCTCGACTGGTTCTTCGACCAGTGGTTCTATCAGGAGGGGCGGCCTCGCTACGAGTACGCTCTGTATGTGATGGATCCAGCGTTGCCGCCGGTCGTGGCCATCAACTCGCTGCCATACTCCGGCGAGACCTTCGATATGTATCTGCCATACACCTACATGGACTACGAGGGCAGGCTGTTTGTCCCCGGCGGCATGAACCACCTGCTGCTGCCAATTCCCGGCACGAGCCTCAGTATCGACTGGGACTCGCAGGGATGGGTTCTCGACGGCGGCTTCACCGAGAAGCGCCCTGTGCTCGAACAGATTCCCACGCGCGACGGCTCCGTTGGACTGGTGTGGCAGCCCTACTTCGACGACGCCATCGACGGCTTCTGCATCTATCGCAGTCAGGACGAAGGGCAATGGGAGTATGTCGCCACTGCTCCCGTGAACAGCACGGGCTGGCTGGACGAAGGCCTCGACCCCGCCTCAACCTACAGGTATTTCATCGAAGTCGTTTACGATGGGGTTTACCGAGGCGCGCCGTCCAACGTCATCGAGGCGACACCCATTGAATATACCCTCGACGAAGGCGTGCTGATTGTGGACAACAGCGCCGACTTCACCACCCCCGGCTTTCCCACCGATGAGGAGATGGACGCCTTCTACATCGCCGTGCTGGCGTCTCTGCAACCAGCCATGTGGGATGTGGCCACGCAGGGCGAGCCGCCGCTGACCGAGTTGGCGCGCTACTCCACCGTCGTCTGGCATGCCGATGACATCCTACAGGGCGATCTGGCCGACTGCTACTATAACCTGCAAAACTATCTGCTGGCCGGTGGCAATATGCTGATATCGCAGAGCCGCAAACTGAGCCAGATGGATGCTGACATGCTGCGCGAGACATTTGGTGTGGAGTCGATGGAGTTCTGCAACTCGCCTGAGTTCACGGGTGCGCTGGGCGAAGGCTGGCCAGACATTGCCGTTGACCCCGATAAAATCCCCCTGACCACCTGGGGCGACAATCTGGCGCAGGTCTATACTTTCGAGCCCTATGATGACGCAGTGGCGCTCTATCGCTTCGATTCCGCCTCGGGCGAACCGCCCTGGCAGGATGAACCATGCGCCATCATAGGTGGTGGCGGCAATAGTGGTTATCTGCTGTTGCTCGGTTTCCCGCTCTACTACCTCGAAGAGGAAGACGTGACCGCCTTCATGTTCAGAGCTATGATCGACTTTGGAGAGCTGGCGACAGATGAGGACGTTGTCACCCCGCCCGCGCTTGCGCTGAGCGCCCGACCAAACCCGTTCAATCCGCGCACGATACTGGAGTTCAGTTTACCGGAATCCGCCCGAGTGGAGCTAAACATATACGACGTACGCGGTCGCTGTGTGCTGCGCCGTGACTTGGGCTATCGCTACAAGGGAGCGCAAACCTGGACGTGGGATGCCGGCGGCAGCGCTTCGGGTGTATATCTGTTGCGGCTCCAGGCAGGAGGCGCTTCGGTGGTGCGCAAGGTGGTGCTGCTGAAGTGATTGCAATGAACATGGCATGTATCCATGACGGCTCTTCACCCCCCTGTCAAGGGGGGCAGCTGAGCTTGGTGAACCGTTCGCGAAGCGCGGTTCTACCTCTTTTCAAAGCGAAGCAGGGGGGTATTGTCTTCTCTGTCAGCGCACCATCTACATTTTTATACCCCCCTGACCCGACTACGGGTCTTCCCCCCCTTGCCAGGGGGGTGTTAAAGGATATGCCATGATGAACCAACAAAACAGCGAAAGGAACACTATGTACAAGCCTGATTATCAGGGAAACAGTATCGTCAATCTCGTCGCGAGTATCACCCAGAGTTGCGGCGGCCGGCCGATTCACCCGCCCCTGCGCGACCATGACACATCCGCCTGGGGCGAGTCGCAGCACCTGGTGCTGTTGGTGCTCGATGGACTGGGCTGGGATGTCCTGAGCGACTATGGCGCCGATTCGTTTCTGGCGCGCCACCTGCGCCGCCGCATGACCTCGGTGTTCCCCAGCACCACCGCCGCAGCCTTGACAACGTTTCTCAGCGGCCTCACACCCCTCGAACACGCCATGACCGGCTGGTTTGTGTGGCTGAAGGAGCTGGGATCGGCCTCGGCCATTCTGCCGTTCGTGCCACGCTGGGAGTGGCGGGCTTTCGATGTGGGCGGCATCGATTACCGCGACATCTATAGCTTTCCACCACTGCTGCCGCAAATCCCCCGCGATTGCGCCGTGGTTTCGCCGGCGGCCTACACAGGCTCGGCCTACACGACGCACACCAGCGCAAGCGCTCGCAACTATGCCTATGCCACCCTCGACGACTTCATTGACCAGATAAAGTGCGCTGTGCAGGAGGCTTCGGGGCCGTCGTTCACATACGCCTACTGGCCCAAATATGACAGCATCTGTCATCAGTGCGGCAAAAACAGTGACGAGGCCGAGCAGCAGTTGGCCACCCTCGACAGCGCCATCGAGCGACTGGCTCAAGAGCTTGCTGGAAGCGGAGCGCACTTGCTGGCCACCGCCGATCATGGTTTCTGCGGCAGCACACCAGAGACCAGGCTGCGCGTCGAGGACTACCCCGACATCGTCACCTGTCTCAATATCCCGCTGTGCGGCGAACCGCGAGTACCCTACGCCTATGTGAAACCGGCGCAGGCGCAACGGTTTGAGTCTCTGGTGCGCGAGAAGCTGGGGCACTGCTGCACTCTGCTCACCCGCCAGCAGACGCTCGATGGTGGCTGGTATGGCGTGGGCGAGCCGCATCCGGACTGGGCTGACCGCGTGGGCGACTACATCCTGCTCATGCACGATGGCTGGGTGTTGACCCAGGCTGTGCTGGGCGAGGGCCCTCTTGACCTGATCGGCTTCCACGGCGGTCCCAGCGAGCATGAGATGCATGTGCCGCTGGTGGAGATTACTATGTGAGAGTGTGATGCGTCGCTACAGGTGACGTCTGTATAGAAAGAGCTTGCGCACGTCAGGTGTTTCTCTCACATTAGGCGCGGGGGGAACAATGGAAACATTTGAACAACACTGGCGCGCTCGGCTCGCCGCCGCAGTCGAAGCCACCGGCCGCAAAGACATCTGCCTGCCCGCAACCGAAGAACCTGACGCCGTCGGGTGGATCAACGGGGCGATGAACCGCCTGCATGAACAGTTCAGTCCTGACGAGGCAAAGCGTATTCTCACTTGCTGCGCCTGTCGCTATCCCGCCGACGAGTTGGCAACTTTTCGCCGTGTGTACGAAGAGACCGGCTCTGTTGACGCGGTGATGGCAAGTTTGCAGGCGAGTTTCGAGAAGATGATGCGCGAGCGTCTCGGGCTGGATGAAGAGGAAATAGCGCAGGTACGGAAACTGGGCATTGGGCCTGCCGGAGAGCGGAACGACAACGTCATTGTCTCGACCAAGATACCCAAGAGCGGCTGGCTGAAGCAATGGCTGCACGAACCTGACCCTGAGGTGCGCCGCAGTATTTTCTGCCATTGCCCGCAAATCCGTGAAGCAATTGCCCAGGGTCGGCAGATCGACCCACTGTACTGCTATTGCGCCGCCGGGTTCTATCGGTATATTTGGGAGACGGTGCTGGAGCGTGAGGTGAGGGTGGAGATGTTGGCGAGTCTCTTGCTCGGCGATGATTTCTGTCAAATCGCCGTGCACCTGCCGCCAGACGCCTGAGGCATACAGATTGTTGACAAAGTCAGCAATCTGCGTTTTGTGTTTGCTTTATGAAAAGCAAATCAGAGATAGCTCTTGTCATAACTGAGGGTGAATGCGTATTTTAATACGCTTCAATCCCCGAAGTTTGGCAAGAGATGCTCTGACCTGTATCTTATACTTCACGAAGTGGCAAAGAGCGCTTACCTTGAGAAATTTCATATTGAGACAGGTTTGTTAACAGTCTGAGGCACTTGAGGCTTACGATTTCGGGCGGGTGAAGGCTCGCAACAGCATTCGCAACTCTTCGCGGTAGTTGTTTTCGTTGCCTCCCGGGTGGATGATGTATTCGTGCGCTACGCCAGAGATGGCCTTGCAGAAGAAATCCCTGGCCAGTTGAATCGGCAGATCCTCGCGGAACTCCTCCGCATGAATACCACCCTGTAGCAATCGTGGTACAATCGGCGACGTGGTTTCTCGATAGCGGCGCAGTTCTGCCAGAACGTCATCGCTCAGTTTGTGTGGATTGTTGTGCACGGCCACATCGAAGTAGTTGATCAGCTCGAACGACCCCGGGTTTGACTGGAAAAAGCGCAGATAGAGCATGCCGTAGGTCATAAACCGCTGGTGCCAGGTGCCGTATGAGTCCAGGCTCTCCATCAGCGCTTTGTCCAGACGGTATAGAATGCGGATAACGACCACCACCATCAGGTCGGTCTTGCTCTTGAAGTGCGAGTACAGCGTCTTGCGCGAAAACTCGACTTGCCTGGCCACCTCGGCCACGATAACCCGCTCGAACCCTTGCGCCACAAACAGCTCGTGCGCCACGGAGATAATCTCCTCGCGCCTTCGCAACATCTCACGCTCTCGTAGGGTCATGTGTGGCTCCTAAGCATTGACGGATACTACGTATCCTGTGCATAGTACATACTTCTTATGACACAAGGATGCGCAGCATCCGCCAGAAGTTTTTGCTCTCGCTTTTTACAAAAAGCGAGTGGGGTTCAGGGGTGAAACCCCTGTCTTAAGTCATATCTGCTATGAGCACTTGCAGCTTGGCGAGTTGCGCGGCTGCTTCATCGAGTTTGGCGCGTTCCTTTTCCACCACCACATCAGGGGCGCGCTCGATGAAGTTGGCGTTGTTCAGCTTTTTCTCCAGCCGCGCCACTTCCTGTTCGAGCTTGCCGGCCTGCTTTTGCAGCCGCGCCAGTTCGGCATCCACGTCCACCAGCCCAGACAGCGGCAGGAAGACTTCGAGTTCCTGCACCACATCGCCGATGCAGCGCTTTGGCTTGACGATGCCGACGCCGGTGAACATGTCGCTCACGCGGGCGAGCTTGGTGAAATAGCTGCCATATTGCTCGATCAGGTCGTTCTGGCTTTCACGCGCAGTGCGGATGTGTATCTCGACATCCAGCCCCGGCTTGATGTTCACCTGCTTGCGCAGGTTGCGTATCGACGAAATAGTCTCCTGTATCAGCGCCATGTCGGCGTCAATCTGCGGATCGATGCGGGATTCGTCGGCAACGGGGAACCGCGCCGTGATGAGCATGTCATCGCCGGTCGGGAAGCGCTTGCCGCAACGCTGCCATATCTCCTCGGTGATGAACGGCATGATGGGGTGCAGCAGCCGCATGGACGACTGGAGCACGTCCAGGAGGATGTACTTGGCGGTGCGCTGGCCCACCTTGTCCGCAGCGTTGTAGATGCGTTCTTTGGCCAGTTCGAGGTACCACGAGCAGTACTGCCGCCAGATGAAATCCTGTAGCATGGCGGCGGCTTCGCTGTAGCGCTGGGTACGATAGGCGGCCGTCACGTCGCGGGTGACGGCGTGCAGGCGGCTGTATATCCAGCGGTCGGCCAGTTCGAGGCGCAGCTCGGTGGGCTTTGGCAGCCCCTCGATGGACTCCGTGCCCATCATGATGAAGCGATAGGCGTTCCATATCTTGTTGGCGAAGTTGCGGCCGTTATCGAGTATCGTAGCGCTATACACGCTGTCCTGGCCGCGTGGCGCGTTGAACACGATGCTGAACCGCAGCGCATCGGCGCCCACTTCCTCGATGATGTGAATCGGGTCAGGCGAGTTGCCCAGGCTCTTGCTCATTTTACGGCCTTGCTCGTCCAGCACCATGCCGTGAATGAGCACGGTGTCGAACGGTATCTTGTCCATGAACTCGAGCGATCCCATAATCATGCGCGCCACCCACAGGTAGATGATGCCGTAGGCGGTGATGAGCAGGTTGGTGGGCAGGAAGTATTCGAGATCGGCGGTGCGCTCTGGCCAGCCCATCGTCGAGAACGGCCACAGCCACGAACTGAACCAGGTGTCGAGCACGTCTTCGTCCTGTCGCAGAGCGCCGCCGCATTTGGGGCATTCCGATATATCATCCACGCTCACGGCGATCTCGCCGCAGGCATCGCAATACCACGCCGGGATACGATGCCCCCACCATATCTGGCGGCTGATACACCAGTCGCGCACGTTCTCCATCCAGTGCAGATACACCTTTGTCCAGCGGTCAGGCACAAAGCGCACCTGGCCGTCATTGACAACGTCGATGGCAGGTGCGGCCAGAGGCTTCATGCGCACGAACCACTGGTCGGACAGATACGGCTCGATGACGGTTTCGCAACGGTAGCAGCGGCCAACCGAGTGCTCGTGGTCTTCGATTTTTTCGAGCAGGCCGTTTTCTTCGAGCATCGCCACGATTTTCTTGCGGCAGTCATAGCGGTCGAGGCCCTCGAACTGCTCGCCTGCTTCAGCGTTCATCACGCCGTGCTCGTCCATCGCCAGCACACGCGGCAGGTCGTGCCGAGCGCCAATCTCGAAGTCATTGGGGTCGTGCGCCGGAGTCACCTTCACGCAGCCCGTGCCGAACTCAGGGTCAACGTGCTCATCGGCGATGACAGGAATCTGTCGGCCTGTGAACGGCAGCGCCACCATCTTGCCGATGAGATGAGCGTAGCGTTCGTCCCTGGGATTCACGGCAACGGCGGTATCGCCCAGCATGGTTTCGGGGCGCGTGGTGGCGACCACGAGGTGGCCTTTGCCGTCGGCCAGCGGATAGCGCATGTGCCACAGCTTGCCCTGCTCGTCGGTGTGTTCCACTTCGTCGTTGGCCAGCGCAGTGACGCAGCGCGGACACCAGTTGATGATGTATTTGCCCTTGTAGATAAGGTCTTTCTCGTAGAGATGCACAAACACCTCGCGTACCGCGCGCGACAGCCCCTCGTCCATCGTGAACCGCTCCCGTGACCAGTCGCAGCTGCAACCGAGCTGTTTGAGCTGCTCGATGATGCGGCCGCCCTTCTCTTCTTTCCAGCGCCAGATTTTTGCGACCAGTTCTTCACGGCCAAGGTCATGGCGGGTTTTGCCCTCTTTTGCCAGCTCCTTTTCGACCACGTTCTGCGTGGCGATGCCGGCGTGATCGACGCCTGGCAGCCACAGCGTAGGGCGGCCAGTCATGCGGTGATAGCGCACCGCCACGTCCTGCAAGGTGTTGTTGAGCACATGGCCCATGTGCAGGATGCCGGTGACATTGGGCGGCGGGATAAGCAAGGTGAACGGTTTCTTTTTCGGGTCGATGGTGGGGGAGAAGCAGCCGGATTGATTCCAGCGGCGGTACCACTTTCCCTCTATGTCCTGTGAACTGTATGTCTTGGGAATCTCGTTCAAGTTGTCTTTTGATGGTTTGTCGCTCATGATATCCTCTTGTGTATATCGTCTATTATTTGTCGTTGTCGGTGGGACGGGAGTCAGCGGGCCAGGCCGTGCGCCAGGGCGATGTAGCGCCGGTGCGAGGCGAAGGCCACAGGCGGCGCTTCGCTGGGGGCTACATAGCGAGCTTCGGCGGCGTCGTCGCCAGCCTCGAGCTTGCCTCCTGTCACGCGCATGAGATATCCGAAGGAGAGGATACTCTGGTAAAGCGGGGAATGGCCGACGAAGTAGCCCAGGAAGCGGTCAACTTCGCCCACGAGGCCGGTTTCCTCGCGCATCTCGGCCACGGCGGTTTCTTCGGGAGTCTGGTCGATTTCGATATAACCGCTGGGCAGCGCCCACTCGCCCGGCTTGGGCTCGCAGCGCCGTTTGATGAGCAGCAGCCTGCCCTGCTCGTCAAAGATGACGCACGCCGCCGCCGGTATCGGGTTGCGATAGAAAATCCAGCCGCAACCGGTGCAGGTGGCGCGCAGCTTGCCTTCGCGGTCTGGCCGCGATTCCATCTGGCTGCCGCAACGGATGCAGTAGCGTGCGTCTCGGTTGTAATACTCCATAATAGCATCTACCTTGCGCATGGGGAGGGCGTGTCAAGCTTTTTACGCCGGGAGATGGATGGAAGCGGGCTACTACAGCAGCTCGAGCAGGTTTACTCGCACGCTTATGTCCCACAACTCGTTGTGGTCGGTTAGCTCGCCGGCGTCGATCTGTGCCCAGTTGTACTGGCACTGAACAATGTCGCGGTAGTTGAGGTTGACGCCCCAGCCCCATTCGTCGCCGAAACGGAAGGATAGTATGTCGAGGAGGGTGACGCCCCAGCCGGAGGTGGAAGTATTGTAGGAATCCTCGTCGCACATGTCGGCCATTGCCGTGGCGCTGATGAGGTTCTGACAGTAATCTGGCAGGATGCCAAGCCTGTTTGGCACTCGAAGCTGTGCGGCAAACGAGATATACTCAGCAGATACAATGGGCCAATCCTGCCCCTCAGAATATTTCACTTCACTATCAAACGGGTTCAATGTGAAGTACGCGCCGGTAAATTCGAACTCCAGTGGCTCGTCGCTGTCTGGCGTGTCTCCCAGAGGCGTCCAGCGGGCAAGCAGGCCGAGATTATTCACGTGGGCGCCGTCAGCTTCTTGTGCATCTGGAAATACTCCATCCCTATCCCAGTCCGTGATCACATATGTATATTGGTAGCCGATAGACAGCTCGTATATTTTCGAGAAATCACCGAGGTGTCGATCCTGGCGTACGTTCGCGAGGAATTGCAACAGGTTTACTCCCACCCCGAATGTACTTCCCGACTCATAGGGGTTGATTGTGCCAAGCTCCTGCCCTTGTTCACCTGTAGCGCTCATCTCGCCATAATCGAGTGACTTGCCCCAGTGTCCGTCGGCGTTCAGGCTTGGCAGCATTATGCCAATGCCGTTCCAGCTATAGGCGACGTAGGAACTCGACAGGCCAATGTCAGAGAAGTCCATCCAGTTTGAATGTGAGAAGCCCCAGCTTGCGCCCTCGCCCACATAGCCCAGCTTGGCCGGGTTGTTCAGGCATTCCACCGGGCCGATGTTCCAGATGTTGGCGGCGCCGGCGCGGCGGCCAAAGGCGGACTCATATGCAGACGTGTTGAGTTGCAGAAATAAAGCGGCGCCTCTACTAACTGCAATACATGGCGTAATAATAACGAGCAAACAGACGGCGATGAGAATGCGCATGGAAGCTCCTGAAAATCTTAGTATCGCAAAATGGGTAGTCGCATCTGGAATGGTCAAGCTGTTTCGGCTGTTACTCGTCAACCTCATCGGGGTTTTCGTCGTCTTCTTCAGGCTCGTCTTCTTCTTCGGGCGGGTCGTAGGGGTAGCGGGAGAAGTTCTCGAAGGCGATGTCGATGAACATGAGCGCCAGCAGGAGCGTACCGGCCACATAAAAGACGAGACGCAGCGAGTTCCAGGCGTCTTGATAGACACCGATGTGCCGCAGGATACGCCCGTCACCCAGAAAGGTGTTTAGCGCTACCAGCAACAAGAGCACAATCAGAACCAATCGCATGGCGTCTCCTTATTCGCTTCACCGACTCCCCGTCACGCCGCCGGCGAGATACTATGCTCGCTCCTCGAACTAAAACGAGTCATTCTGATTATCGGCACAGGGGAGCGGAAAGTCAAATAGAAAATTCTCTATTCGCCCATCTGACAGCGAAAAGACAATGGAGCAGTCGCGCATGGCTGCCTGCGGGGCGCTTACCCCTCTGGCTGCACTTCTTCGAGCAACTTGGCGACGACGTCGCGGGCGTGCAGGCCTTCGGCCTCGGCGGCAAACGACACGATGACGCGGTGCTGCAAGACGATGGTGGCCATGCGGCGGACGTCGTCTTCGCTGGGGGCGAGGCGGCCATCGAGCGCGGCGCGGGCTTTGGCCGCCAGCACGAGGTATTGCGAGGCGCGTGGTCCGGCGCCCCAGTTCACCCACTTGCGGATGGATTCGGGGGCCTGGCTGGACTGCGGACGAGTGGCTCGCACGAGTCGCACGGCGTAGCTTAACACATGGTCGGCGACGGGGATGTCGCGGATGGCCCGCTGGCAGGCGAGGATGTCTTCGGCGTTGAGCACGGGCTGAACGTTGGGCACGTTGGCGCCGGTGGTCTCGCGCACGATGCTGCGCTCTTCCTCTTCGCTGGGGTAGTCGATGTTGATCATGAACATGAAGCGGTCGAGCTGGGCTTCCGGCAGCGGATATGTGCCTTCCTGCTCGATTGGGTTCTGCGTGGCCAGCACGAGGAATGGCGGGTCGAGCTTAAAGGTTTGGCCACCAGCGGTGATCTGGTGCTCGCCCATCGCCTCGAGCAGTGCCGCCTGCGTCTTGGGCGGGGTGCGGTTTATCTCGTCGGCCAGGATGATATTGGCGAACAGCGGCCCGCGAATGAACTCGAACGAGCGGTGCCCGCCGCTCTTGTTCTCGGTCAGGATGTCGGTGCCGGTGATGTCGGAGGGCATCAGGTCTGGCGTGAACTGGATGCGGGCGAACTTGAGGTGGGTGATGCGCGCCAGTGTGTTCACCAGAAGTGTTTTGGCCAGGCCGGGAACGCCCTCGACGAGGCAATGTCCCCCGCTGAACAGGGCGATGAGCACTTCATCAATGACGCGCTCCTGTCCCACGATAACCTTGTGCATTTGTTCCAGCAGCGTCTGGCGCGTGGAGGCCAGTCGTTCCAACAGTTCGAGCGAGTCTTGCATATCGAGTCCTTTCAGCTTCATTGCTGTCACATTTGTTTGAATCGGGCTATGCTTGCAAGGAAAAAAGCCCTACAGACCGAACGAGTATGCTCGATTCGGGACAAAGAGTGGCGGCACTTTCCGAGACTTCACTATTTTTTGATCTTAGAAATATCGGTGAATTTGTCTTCTATTTGCTTCAATTCTTCCAAGTCTTCAAGGTCAGCTTGCCTTGCTTCAGCCATTTTTCTCTTCTTCTCGAATGTTCGATAAATACTTTGCACTCTTTCTTCCATTGCTTTTTTACTAACCTGCCCTCTGGACGGCAGAATTGGCTTTTCATTAAATATCAATAGATTATCAACATTGTTCTGCCAGAAATTCACAGTAATGTCCATTCTATCCTTGGCACGCAGTTCCGCAGTTTCTAAAAAGATTACTACTAAACGGTTGAGGGTGTCAATTTCGTCTTCAGTCAAATAATTCTTTGCGATAAAAATGTCTTGTTTCCTAACGATATTCCCCTTCCATGAAGTAAGAGCCATATTGGGGCGCTCTGCGTTTGCTCGGCTAACAATTAACTCGGCGGCAGTTTTGTTTGTAACTGCGTAAAGCAACTTGTTTTGTGTCTCCGCAAAAAACATCTGAGTGGCTTTGTCTGTTTTATCATAATCACTACTTAAAGCGAAAAGTTCTCGCAGTTTCTGATAGAATCGTTTTTCGGAAGCTCTAATATCTCTGATGCGCTGAAGCAATTCATCAAAGTAATCAGGTCTGCCATTAGGGTTTTTCAACCTCTCGTCATCCATTACAAACCCTTTTACCATATATTCTTTTAGATTCCCATTCGCCCAAACTCTGAATTGCGTTCCACGTTTACTTCTCACTCTAAAACCTATTGACAAAACCATATCAAGTGAATAAAAAGAAACGTTGTATTTTTTGCCGTCTGCGGCAGTTGTAAAGAATTTCTTTACAACTGATTCAGCTTCCAACTCACTGTCCTTTAATATGGTTGCGATATGCTGTCCAATGTTTTGCCTGGAGGTGTTAAAAAGTTCAGCAAGTTGGGCCCGGTTTATCCATACCGACCCATCTTGAGCATATAGAGACACAGAGGCTTTACCATCAGGGGTGTTGTAGATTATAATATTTCGCTCACTATCAATCATTGCCCTTACTCCTCTGTGTTGTCCTGCACATCAGAACAACCTCGCTTTCGCTTGATCTATTACTGAACACAAAAAAATGTGCCCCAAGTTCCTTTAGCTCTATATGCAAAAGTATCACTTTTGTAATTGCGTTACCACTCGGGGCGTTTATTGTCGCCGATACAACCCCACACCGCGCGTTGGCAGATCCTCGAGCGTCGAGACGAGCGTGAACCCCATCGTTTCGAGTTGACGAGTCATCTCGGCGCGGGGCGCTATCCAGTCGTGCCACTCGAGCAGAATCGAATCGACGCGCTTGAAAAACGGGTTCTGGGGCACAACCAGGTCAGCCTCGCCACCCTCGATGTCGATCTTGGCAAGTTCGCAGGGGACGTCGCCCACATGCCTCAGCCACAGCGTCTCGATGTCAATGGACGGCACGACAATCCGATGCCAGCGGCCCTTGGCGGGCAGCCCTGGCTCACCCTGCGGGAACCGCGATGAGATGATGTGCGAGTCGCTGATAAAGAATTCGGCGTCGCGGGTTTCACCAGGCGAAGCGGCCAGTCCGTTGACGGCGATAACGCCGTCCAGTCCGTTGACTCGCAGCAGCCAGCGGGTTTCATCGTACATGGCGGGGTTGGCGTCAATCGCAAGGCCGCGCAGGCCGCGTGAACCGGTGATATCGGCCACCAGAGCGCAGAAGTAGCCGGTGTTGCAGCCAATATCGACAAACGTGGCCAGCTTGGAAGGCATGGCCGTGGCATACACGCCAGAGCCGAACACCTCACTGGCGAGGATAAACGATTCGACGTGGCGGATGCGGTATTTTGCGCCACTCGGCAACCGACGCGCCAGCGGCAGACGATGCAGCAGCCAGGTGATGACATAGCGCAATCCGAGCCGGTTCAGCAGCACATGCACGATGCCGAGTTTATTCAGGCGTTCAGCCAGTCTCATTCTCATCCCCGTTGTCAACGTCGAACTTCGTGCGAAAAATGCCAGTGCCGGTCCAACTGACAGCGCTGAGGCCGATGCTCACAATGAGCACGCCGGTTATCAGATGGCCAAACGCCATTACCGCGCTCACCAGGTTGCGGTCGAGGCCGAAACCGACGCTGAAGATCAGCACCATCAGCAGCTCGTTACTGCCGATCTGTGCGGGTGGGTGCGGCAGAATGTAGGACAGGTAGATGAGTGTGTAACCAAACAGCACCATGAAATAGTTGACGCTGACCCCGAAAGACCAGAACAGAAACAAGATCATCATGCTGTCGGAGAGGACGGCCAGCAGCGTGAGGCCGGCGATCTGCGGCAACAAGGCGTGGTGATGCCGAAACAGGCCGATGCCCTCGACAAACAGCGACGAGATGTCCTGGAGGCGTTCGCTGTATTTCTTGGGCACGAAGAACAGGAGCTTTTGCAGCAGGCGGGTTGTCTGCTCACGAGCCAGAGAGGCCGCTATCAGCACACCAATGCCCGCCAGCACGACCCCGACGATGAAAATGATGAGTATCCACAGCGGTTTGTTCAGATTAATCGGTAGAAGTGGTATCAACAGAAGAACGAGGAAAATGGCCGCCGAGTCGAACAGCTTGTCGATGAAGATTGTGGGCAGCGAGCGCGACACCCGCACCCCGTAGCGTTGTTTCACGAAGTAGCACTTGGCCAGCTCGCCCGCTCGAATCGGCACCAGATAGTTGAAGAAATTGCCTGCCATGTAGTAAGCGAACATGGGCAGCGGCGATACGCGGTGGACAGTGGACATTATGGTAGTCCAGCGCAGCGAGCGCAGGATGTAGGACACGATGTAAGCGACAGCGGCCAGAGCGGCCAACCCGATATGAACCTGACGGATGTAATCCAGTAGCTCGTTCATATCGGTGATGTGAACCCACACTGCCAGGCAGATGAGGCCGAAAAGGACACTGAGCAGGATGCGGAGGTGTTTATGTTTCATTTGTATAGCGCTCTGGGTTGGAAAAGCCCTTTACATGAATCAATCCACGCGGGCAAGCGTCATAGCAGCGCAGGCAGCGCAGGCAGCGCTTGGGGTCGATTGACCAGTCGCCGTGTATGGCGTCGGTGGGGCATACTTCGATGCAGCGACGGCAGGCGGCGCATTCACTGTCTGCGAGAATGAAAGGGTGGGTGCCGAAGCGTCCGGTTTTGTACAGGAACTCGTTGAAGTGGATGTGAAACAGCGGCTCCCAGACCATATCGACAAGATACATGGCACGATAGAACAGGCGATAGATGGCACCCTGCCGAGGCATGACAAACCGCTGCGGCGTGAACCCGCCCCGCAGATCGATGTCGGCCGGCGGCAGTGAGCGGCGGATGTAGCCGATTGATCGCCAGTCCACCCCCATGAAGTCGCACAGTACGCGGTCGAGCGCCCGCTGGTCGGTGGAGGCGAACAGCATGTCGGTCTTGCGAGCAGTGCCATACACAGCCCCGTCACCCTCCATGCTGCGGGTGGCGTCGCAGATTGTCAGCGTCGGCTGGATAACGGTTGCGAGGTCGGCGATGCACTGATGGATGCCCCTGATGTGCATCTGTTTGCGGGTGCGGTTGTCCACCAGTCCCATCAGGTTCTTCATGCCGGTGGTCACCCCGGTTATCACATGCGTCTTCAGCACCGGCAGATTGATGAGCTTGGCCTCGAACGCCAGCCGGTTGATCCTCGCTTGTTTGAGGGCTTTGCCGCGAGTGAGGAAAACACGCACGTAGTCCGCCTCAGTGGGGATGAGTATCTCCAGACCACACGCCTTCGCCATCTCGTCAACGCCGAGAAAGCCGAACACCTGGCGCGTGTCGAATTCCATCCCGGACACTTCGGTGAGCACAGGGATTGCGCCCAGCGAACGCAGACGCCGCGCCAGGCGCTCGATGAGGGCGAGGCTGGTTGTGGCCCCGGCGCTGTTGTCGCGGGGGGCGACGAAATTGGGCTTGAGAACCACTGTGTCACCTGCGGAAAACATCGCGTCGAACCCGATGTCATTCAGCAATTTGTCGACGCTGGAAGCGAAGTCGGCGGCGGAGTGAGCATAGACGATGGGTTTCATCGTTCATCCCGTCCTGACACGATGATTTTCATCGTGTCAGACAGTTGATAAAGTCGGTAAGCAGTGGCCGCCTGCTCCGGAACCCCACCCGGACGCTTCGCGTCCACCCTCCCCTGCATAGGGGATGGTAAGATGCTGATTAAACACTTCTTACTCCCTTCCCCTATGCAGGGGAAGGGTCGGGGATGGGGTGTCCCGTCCTGAAACAGATTTGACAACAGCCATGACACGATAATCTTCATCGTGTTTCTTTCCGAGTGCGATGCTTTTCATCGTGTTCCCGCACGAACACATAGCAGCGGTGATGCGCCCACACATGCTTGGCCGGCCTCGGCGCGTGGCGCTCGAACCAGGCATAGCGCAACATGCGTTCAGGAAAGCCGTCGTCATTGCCGCGGTAGCGCTCCATGATGGTGAGCGGCGGGCGCGGCTCGGCAGGCTCGCGGACAAGGAAGCCCAGCCCCAGGCCGCGCAACAGTTTCTCTTTGTGCATCCCAATGTCGGGCCAGGGCGGGCAGTCGATGTATGACCATTCAAGCAGGCGCCAGTCTCGCCGCCGCATGGCGGGCACAAACCGGCGTGGCTTGATGTGCTCCTCGCGCAGCAGCCTGCGCAGGTCATGGCGCCCTTGCAGCTTTTGACCCAGATAGCCCAGTCCGCTGCGGTTGGGCACGCACAGCACGATGACCCGCCGCGTAACGCGGCTCAGTTCGGACAGAAACGCGTCGAGGTCCTGCGTGAACCACAGCGCCGAGAAGTTCCAGCTCATGTCGAACGAGTCATCGTCGAAGGGCAGCGCGGCGTAGTCGGGGGTGAGGACGGCCTCGAGCGGCAGGCCGGTCTCGCGCCACACCTGGCGCACGAGCTCCAGCCGTTCGGCGTCGTGGTCGGTGATGGTCACATCGCAGCCGTGAACCGCCATGTCCATGCTGTTGATGCCCGACAGCCCGGTGAAGCCGAAGCTGGGCGATTCGAGCAGCCGCTTAACGCCATAATGGCGGCGGATGGCGTCGAGGCGCTGGTTGATGATGACACGCTCGTAGGACGAACCAAGCCCCTCGTCGGGCTGCTCGAAGTAGTTGCGCCAGAAATGCAGAATCGGGATAGCCATATTCAGTCTTTGCGACGGTATTCGTCAACCAGGTTCATGAACTCGGCCAGGGTTTTGATGCGGGGAAGGCGCAGGTCGGCGTAGGTGTCCTCGACATCGAAGAACCAGTGGCGGCTGATGAGTTGGAAACGGGCTGTCCACGTCTCTTTTTTCAGCTTGCGGGCGATGGATGCGCCCATGTCGAACCAGTGGCCGCTGACAACGCGGGAACGCGGGTATGGCCGGTCGTGCAGGCGTTCGTGGATGGCGTCGGTGAGGGCCGGCAGCGAGACGGGTTCGGGGTCGGCGACGATGTAGGCCCTGCCGGAGGGGATGTCATCCGACAGAAGCCGCAGAAACGCCCGCGCCAGCAACTTCACCTCGGTGAGATGAATGAGCACGGGGCGAGCCGGCAGAAACAGTCGGCGGCGGTCAACCATGCGGATGAGCGTCTGGGGAAAGCCGTCGTCGCCGCTGCCATAGGTGATGGCCGGTCGCACAATGACGGCGTCGAGGCCTTCGAGCGCCAGGCGCTGAACAAGCGCTTCGGCGCGTATCTTGGTGCTGTGATAGAGGCTGTCATGCTGGCGGGGTGACTGGTCGTTGGCCGGCAGTTCGAGCGGAATGGCCCCGAACACGCCCACAGAAGAGCAGAAGATGAATCGCGCCCCCGTCTCGCGGGCAGAGATGGCGAGCTGCTCGGTCGCCTGCACGTTTACGCGCTCGTACATTGCGCGATTTGCACGGCGGCCGCCCCGCACCGCACCAATGTGAACGATGGCGTCAAACTGCTGCGCGGCGAGGTATTCCTTCAGGCCATTGATGTCATCGAGCGCCAGCCGTACCACCTGTAGTTTGTCGGCGAGATCGCCCAGACGGGAGACAGGCGTGGTGGGGCGCACAAGGGCGGTCAGGTGGAATTTTTCGGTTGCCAGCAGTCGAGCGACATGCTGCCCGATGAATCCGGTGACGCCGGTGATGAGAACGCGAGGATGCTCGCTCATAGCGGCTCAGCGTCCCAACAGGAAGTCGCGTGCCCTGGTAAATAGATTCTGCTGTTTGGGCTGCTTGACGAGATTGAGATAGACGTAGTCGATGGGTTCGTCGGCCAGCAGCTTGGCGGGGTTGATGCGAGTGAGCAGTTCGACGGTATAGGCGTCAAAGCGTTCGGTCAGCAGTTCGGTGGCCTTTTTGAGCGTGTTTTCGTTTCCCCTGGCGTGGGTGTCGGAGGCCAGGAAGTGCGCACAGCCGCGCTCGATCATCTTCCAGGCCGTTTCCTGCACCTTGCCGCCATAACCGCCCAGCAGGCTGCCGGAGTTGATTTGCAGATGAACATTGCGGTGCAGCAGGTCTTCGGCAATCGACAGGTTGCTCATAATGGCGGGGTAACGTTCGGGATGCGCCAGCACGGGCTTCCAGCCCCGCCTCACGATCTCGAAGAGCAGGTCGAGGAAATTGACCGGCATGGCGTTTATCTCCGACTCGACAAGGACATAGTGCGTGTCGGCGATGAACAGTTCGAGTTCGCCGATGGATTCGGGGATAGTCGAGTCGAGCATCACCTCGGCGCCGATGTGGAGCTTGAGCGGAATATCATGCTTGCGGGCCAACGCCTGTAGTTCCTGCATCAACGGCAGGGTTATCGAGCGCGGGTTGTGATATTGGCCGCGCAGAAAGTGCGAAGTACAGACGACATCGGTGATGCCGGCATCGACTGCGGCCCGCATGGCCTGCACAGAGGTTTCGATGTCGGGCGCGCCGTCATCGATGCCTGGCAGGATGTGCGTGTGGATGTCTATCATAGACGCGCTTCCCGCAACGCTGCGGCAATCTCGCGGACGAGCGCCGGGTCTCCGTTATCCTCGAGCACGGTGCCGGTAACGATGAAGTCGGCGCCGGCGCGGGCAATGTCGGCGGCTTCTTCGGGATTGCGGATGCCTCCGCCCACCACGAGCGGCACGTCGATGGCCTCGCTCACGGCGTTCACCATCTCGCAGGAGATGGGGCGCTCCGCTCCGCTGCCGGCGTCCATATAGATGAGCCTCATGCCCAGATACTGGGCGGCCAGGGCATGCGCCACGGCGATGTCGGGCTTGGCGGCGGGGATGGGCAGGCTGGCGCTCATATATTGCACCGAGGTCATGCGGCCAGACTCGACAAGCATATAGCCGGTACCGATGGATTCGAGGCCGCAGGCGCGGATTTTGGGTGCAGCGCGCACCTGCTCGCCAATGAGCATCTGCGGATTGCGGCTGGACACCATGCACAGCAGGAAGATGGCGTCGGCGTGGGGCGAGACGAAGTCGTAGATGCCGGGGAAGATGACGACAGGCGTCTCGACGCTCTCGTGGATGGCGCGCAGGGCGCCGTGAAACCGGTCGTGCAGCATGAGGCTGCCGCCAATGAGCAGGATGTCGGCGCCGTTGTCTGCGCACAGCGTGGCCAGCTCGACTGTTTCGTCCTGGGGCGCTCGGTCGGGGTCGATGAGGCAGATGTAGCCCGTGCGTGTACGGCACAGGCCGGTAAGCTTTTCGTAAACGGTTTGTTTCACTCCGCTCTCCCGCGTTGCATTATTCCTGCAATCACCGCCGGACAGGCCGAATCTGTCAATGTCTTTTCACGCTGTGGCCGCACAGCGGCAGAACGGGCGGGGCGCCTGTTCCTGAACCCCACCCGGCCGCTTCGCGTCATTCCGAGGACACCTCACCCCGCCGGAGTACCGCCGACCCTCTCCTGCATAGGAGAGGGTAAAGGACTGCGTTGACATCTCTTACTCCCTTCCCCTATGCAAGGGAAGGGCCGGGGATGGGGTGTCCCATCCTGAAACAGGTTTGTTAATAGCTGGTATGCTTCAACCGCTGTCGTCGGCGGTCAGGTCGAGATTGCGGCTCTTGAAACCATAGCCCATCACATCGGTCACGTCGGTGAGAATCATGAACGCCTCGGGGTCGGTGTCGCGGACGATGTCGCGCAGGAGGGCCACCTGGCGGCGGTTGACAATGCAGAACAGCATCCGCTGCTCATTGCCGGTATATCCGCCGCGTGTGTGAAAAAACGTCACGCCGCGCTGAAGCTGGTCGTAAATGAGTTCCTTGATTTCATCCACCTTGTCGCTGATGACATAGGCGCCCTTGATGTAGGGCAGGCCTTCACTGGCCAGGTCGGTGATGCGCGCCGAGATGAACAGGTTCACATATCCCCAGATGACAAGCTTGAGATCCTTGAACACCAGCCCCACAGTGAGGATGATGAGAGTCTCGACAATCCAGTAGCCGGTACCGATGGAGAGGCCGGTCTTTTGTTTGATGAGAGCCACCGGGATGTCGGTGCCGCCGGTGGAGCCGCGGAACCGGAAAATGACGCCCAGCCCGAATCCCAGCAGAACCGAGCCGGCGATGCCTGCGAGATAGATGTCATCCGGCGCTATCATAGAGACTATGGCGCTGCCGTCGGCCAGGGTGAAGGTGTAGCGCGAGAGGTCGCCGATGATGCCCAGCCTGTGCAGGTTGGGCAGCGAGACGAGCTCGATCATCAGGCCAGACACCATCATCCCGAAGAACGAGCGGATGCCGAACTGCTTGCCCAGGAATATGACGCTGATGATGAACAACGGTATGTTCATCAGAATCATCGAAAGACCCAGCGGTACCCCCAGCAGGTGATAAAATATCTGCGACAGGCCGCCCACGCCACCGGGGGCGATCTTGTAGGGCACCAGAAACCATGCGTAGCCGATGGCAAAGAAAAACGAGCCCAAAACGATACCCATGAACTGCCCGATAGTCCGCATCGTTTTCTGTTTCATTACTCCTCCCAGATTGCTGACAAAGTCCGCAATCGGCGTTTTCTGTTTACTCCGCATTTTGAGAATCAGGCGACACTCTTGCGCCGGCTATTTTGGCGTCAACAGATTTCGGACGAAATCGCGCAGTGGCGCCGAGAGACGGAAAATGTTTCCGCTTCAGGCCGCTTGCAGCGATGTGGCTGGATTTCGTATGTGCCTGCAACACATGGCTATGTGCCTCAACGCTTCTTGGCACAGGCTTTGCACTAATAACGCGCGGAGGTACTCATGGTAGAAGGGCTATACAAAAATTCCGCTTCGATGCAATTACTCATCGACAAGATGAGCGCCATCGGCAACAATCTGGCCAATGTGAGCACCAACGGCTATCAACGCAAAGGCGTCTTCTTTCGCCAGCTCGTGGCCGAAGAGCAGGCCCTCGAACGCAACCAGATCGGCCTGCGCAACCTGCACACCGAAAACCTCACCTACAATCCACACCGCTTCAGTCCGCATGTGCACACCTCGTGCTGCCGTCCGCGTGGCATGCAGCGCCGGTTGGATGGCGAAATCGCCACCTTCACCGATTACTCCCCTGGCGGCATGCGGCAGACAGGCAACCCGCTCGATGTCGCGCTCAACGGCGAGGGCTTTTTCACCGTGCTCACCCCAGATGGCGTGGCCTACACCCGCGACGGCCAGTTCTCCCTCGACGCCACCGGCAACCTCGTCACCTCGGCAGGATTCTTCGTGCAGGGTGAGGGCGGGCCGGTGCAGATAACCGGCGGGCAGGTGGAGATTGCGCCGATGGGCGAGATTATTGTCGATAACGAGGTGGTCAACCGCCTGATGATACGCAATTTCGATACAGAAGGCCTGGCGCGGGTGAAAGACGCATTGTATCGTCCGCTGCACCAGAGCGGCGGCGAGCCTGTGGAGTCCCCCGGCGTGATGCAGGGTTACCTCGAGCTGTCGAACGTCAACATCGTCCGCGAGATGGTGGATATGATCGCTGTACAACGTCATTACGATGCTAATGGCAAGGTAATTCGCGCCCATGACGAGACCCTGCGGAAGTCGGTGAACAACGTGGGTAAATGATGACAACTAAGGAGAGATAGATTATGATACGCTCCCTCTATTCCGGCGCATCGGGCATGTATGCGCAGCAGATGAACATCGACACGATTGCCAACAATATGGCAAACGTGAACACCAATGGCTACAAAAAGTCTCGTATGCAGTTTGAAGACCTGATGTACCAGACGATCAAGGAAGCCGGCGCCGCCACCTCCGACTCGACGCGGCGTCCCACCGAACTCGCGGTTGGCGCTGGCGTACGGGCAGTGGCCACGCAGCGCAGCTTCAGTCAGGGGTCGTTGCAGAACACCGGCAATCCGTTGGACATCGCCATTGCCGGCGAGGGCTTCTTTCAGCTCGTCAACGCCGAAGGCGATACCGTTTACACCCGCGACGGCAGCTTCAAGCTGGACGCCGAAGGCCAGATAGTCACCTCCAGCGGTTACTTTCTCGAACCCGGCACAACGATACCCGCCGACACCGAGGCGCTCAGCATCACGCCGGACGGCATTGTGCTCGCCCGCGTATATGGCGAAGTCGAGGCTCAGGAAATCGGCCAGATTGAGCTGGCGAGGTTCGTGAACGCAGCGGGCCTGCGCAGCCTGGGCGGTAACGTTTATGCCGAGACAGAGGCTTCGGGTCAACCCATCACCGGTGCGCCGACCTCACAGACATTCGGTGCGGTCGAGCAGGGCTGGATCGAAAGCTCGAACGTGGAGCTGGTCGAGGAGATGGTGAACATGATTACAGCCCAGCGTGCCTATGATCTCAACTCGAAAGTGATTCGCACCAGCGACGCGATGATCCAGACCGCCAACAACATCAAGAGGTAGTAACTTGCAGCGCATCCTGTCACTCGTTATCGTGCTGAGTCTCGCCGCTTCGCTGGCTGGACTACGGCTCGAACTGCGTGAGCGGGCGTTTGTCAGCGCCTCGCAGGTGCGCCTGTGCGACGTGGCCACGCGCATCGCCGGCGAGCGCGATCTCTTTGAGCAACTGAGCGACACCGTTGTCCTCGACCTGCCCTGGGAGCTGCAATATCGCAACCTCTACGCTGCTGAAGTGGCCAACCGCGTCCGCGAGAAGACCGGCTGCACCATCGAGGTGGCGGGGGGCGTGTGCGTTGTGCGCTGGCAGCAGCAGAACATCGGCCAGGAATACATCCGCCTGACAGCCGACGGCTTCGTGTTTCAGGCGCTGGGATTGGGCGACAACGCCCGTGTCACCATCGAGCGGATACCGGACGTACGCGCTCCGCAAGACGCCTTCGAGCTTCGCTATACGCTTGTTTCGCAAAACCCGCGCATGTTGGTGCTGCGCGGCGTGGTACTGGTCGAGGGACGCGAGGTGCACAATTTTCTGCTGCAAGCTCGCGTGGAAGTGACCCGTGAAGTATTGACGCTGCGCACGGCCAAGCGGCGCGGAGACGCTATCACCGCCGAGGATGTGACAACCATCAAACAGGCGGGCAACTACCTCAGCACGTCGCTGACCAGCCTGGATGCGCTACAGTCACGCCAGGCAGCGCGATACATGGCTGCCGGCACAGTGTTAGATGCCGGCAACACCGAAACATGCCCGGCTGTTGAGCGAGGCGATCCTATAATCGTCATCGTAAGCAGCGGCAGTGTCCAGCTTACCCTCGAGGCCGTAGCCAAGCGTCGCGGGCAGATCGGCGACATAATCGAATGCGAGAACACCGCGACCCGCCAGCGTTTCAAAGCTCTGGTGACCGGACATGGTCGTGCCGAAGTCAATCTGGAGGACTGATGCGTTACACTCTGATAATCATTCTGACTGGTATCATCTGCGCCCTTGGCGCACAGGCGCCGTCACTCTATTCCGATCACAAGAGTTTTCAGGTGGGCGATGTTATCACCGTGTTCATTGTCGAGAGCACATCTGCAAACGCCGCCGCCAACACCGAAACGGCCAAGAGCTTCAATCATGGCCTCAATGTCGCGGCCGGGCAGGGGCCGTTCGATTTCATCCCACTCGCCTCCTTCGGCGTCGATGCGGGCGCCACCTCGAAGGGCGAAGGCACTACCAGGCGCACTTCGAGCCTCAAGGGCACTATTACCGCCAAGATAGTTCACATCGACGATGCCGGTAATCTGCTGATTTCCGGTACGCGCTCGGTGCGGGTGAATGGCGAGGAAGAAATCACCACAGTGGAAGGTGTGGTGCGGCCTCAGGACGTGGGTGCCAACAACTCGGTTTACTCATACAATATCGCCGACGCGGTTATCGAGGTGAAGGGCAGTGGCGACTTGAGACAAGCTGCTAAGGTTGGCCTGCTCACCAAGCTGTTCAATTTTATTTTCTGACGAATACGTTCACCAGGCGGCTCAGTCTGTTGACAAAATCGATTGGGGAAAAACTCGCCAATCATGAGACTGGCGAGTTCCTGAAGCTTGTTCCTGCTTAATCCGCCAACTGCTCCAGTGATGTAGTTCTACATATTGGTAATCAAGTCAGTACTATGTCAACGGCTTGGTATTATTGCAGAATTTGGGACAAAAAATGGGCTGATGGAAGGGTTCTTGTTTGGGAAATCACACTGAAAAAAATTAAGGCTTATTATACCTTGGATCAATGTCTCTTGGAATGAAATAGCCTTTAATACAATTTGGATTTCTCACTGCAATTTGAATGTGATTCTTTTCTTTAAATCCAGCATTTGGATATAAATCATTTCCTTCTATAAAAACTCCCCGGATTGAATCAAACTCCTGCTTGCCTTTGTCTTTATTGAATGTATGTATTGTCTCGATAACTGCACAGTCTAAATTTCTTTTAAGCAAATCACCATTTTCAACTAAGGGCACATTCTTCGGTATCGGAAGGTTGTAATCTGTATGAAACTTTAGTAGTGAGTCATATCCCACTTTCAGTAAATTAAGGTATTCCGTATCAAGCAAATTCAGACAGAATCCCAAATCTATTATAGCGCCAATAACAGATGGTTCATTTATAGTTTGTTTTAAGTTGTGTGGTTTATACTCATAAAGAAATGTTGCAAAATCTATAGCTCTTTGATAGTTGTTTTCCCAAAAATAGACACCGCTACCTAACCAGTCATATTTGTTTTCACTTGGATTTAATAAAATTCCCCTTTGGGAAACTACTTTATCACGAATTGAACGATCGCATCCATGAAAACCCAATACCAGGGAAGGCTGCTTGGAATACACTATTTATTTGCAGTGTCTGGACAGGCCGCAGTCTTATAGTTTTTCTTAAGTTGTCCAGTTGGCGTAATGATGCCAGCTCGAGACAAAAAACCTTTTGCTTTTTCCTCAGTTGAGGTAACGTCTTTCAAGTATGCTGTGAACTCATCAAGATATTTTTTGTGTTCTCTGATCGTCATAGGTTAAAACTCCAACATGATTATTGTTCCACTGTCTTTATTATGCGAATCGCATTCTAAAGGCACTCACCTCTTCAGTCAAGCATATTATCTGTAATCTACTTGCAATACAAGAAAACGCAAGTAAAAACTCACTCGCCAAACGTCAAGCTTGGGGCTGACGTGTTTAGATGAAGGGCCAGAGTATCTTCCTGATGCCATTGGGAGCAAGTTTGTCTTTTACTCAGGATGCGCAGCATCCGCCAAAAGTTTGGTGGGATTCAGGGGCAGCGCCCCTGCTCTTAGGTTATTCGGTATCAACCGGCTTGATGTCAGTCGGCTCCAATAATTCATGATCGAGGCGCAGAATCTGCTCGCGGATGCTGTCAACCTCATTGCGGATACCCTCTTGGCTGTCCAGACGCTCATACATACTGGGCAGGATAGTGGCGCGCATAATGATGAGCAGTTCTTTGGTGTTGACCGAGTGATAGTCGTAACCAGTGAGGTAACGAAGGCCGAACACCCACCAGGGCAAATCTTTGAAGAATGGCAGGCCTCGACGCACGGTCTGAATCTCTTTGCTGGTCAATCCGCCGATGATGGATTCCTCGCCATTATAGAGGATTTTCTGAGTGCGCGCTTTGGAAATCTTGACCACCGTGCTCACTGCTCCCGGCTCTGCCGAGCTGCGCTCGGTATCGATGTCCAACTGCACATATTTGAGGCCGCTGGCGTCGGTGCGCACAGTCGGAGTGACAGTCACTATGGTGCCGGCGCTGAAGAACGTGTCAGAGACATTGCCGTTATCGTCAACGGTCTTGATAGAGAAGTCCATGCCGTCATGCACGAAACCTTCTTCACCCGAGATGACGGTGATCTGTGGCCGGCTGATGACGTGGCCCCTATCGTGCGCTTCGATTGTGCGCAGCAGCGTGTTCAGGGCGATGGTGCCCGAGCCGGTATCAAAGGTCTGGTCGAACGAGAGCCGGAAGATGTCTGCGGCCACGTTGCTTGCGCCGGAGAGATTGGCGGTGAAGTCAACATCACCGTTGGCCAGCGTGCTCCAGTCGATGCCGATTTCGTGAAGCGTGTTCTGGTCGGCCTCGAAGAATGTCACCTCGATGAGCACCTCGTCGGCCAGGGAAGCCACTCTGCCGCCTTCAGGTGAGCCTCCGGGGGAGGCGCGGCCAACGCCATCTTCATCCATGGGATAGATGACGTAAGCGTTCACAGTTTCATCGAACCGGAGTTGGTGCGCGGTCATGATGCTGCGAAAAGCCGCCTTCCAGTGGATGCGGTTGATTGGGATGCTGATGGCTTCTTTCATTCCCGAAAGATCGACGATTATCTTGCCTTCGTATTTCACGAAGTAGAACTGCAGGATGCTCATCGCTTCGGAGAAACGCATCGTAGCATCCATGCTCACCAAGTCACCGGACTCCTCATCGACCGGTTGCGCCGCCAGGGGCAGACAGGTGAGCAGGAGCATAACGGACAGCAGGATCAATTGTGTCGCTTTCATGATTTCCTCTTTATCGTGGCTTTCTCATTATCATGATGCATCGGTGTCTCGAACAGCTCAGTCGGACTGGAGTGGTCTTGGTTTTTCATGCAGGCTTACCCTCACTTGCTCGGGGATGCCGAAGCGGTTGATTCGGAACACGGCCTGCTGGTTGGGCCAGTCGATATTTTCGAGATAGCCGTAGCGAACCTGGTCGCCGATGTTGAAAATGTGGATGATGCCCGAGCTGCTGTCCTTCATGAACACCCGCTCGATGGAAAGCGCAATCAGTCTGCCGTTCTGTATCTCGAACAGCGATATAATCCCGTCGCCTTCCTCGGGGGTGATGGGTGAATGCAGGCGCGGCAGGAAGGGATTGTAGGTCAGAAGCCGTCTTTCGTAGTTTTCCAGGTCGATCTTTTCGATTATCGTGCCGTTTTCGGTAAAGTAGGCGCGCAACTGGAGGCTGAACTTCACCTTGCCGCGTTCGTCCGCCGGCAGCGATTCAAACGCGACTGTCTCGATTGAGTAAAACGGCGCCTGCCGCTCGAGCTGATCGATAAAAGCGAATATCTGGTTCATATACGCCGTAGCGGTGATGAAATATTCGTTATATCTCACCAGCGTGTCGCCCTCGGCCACTCCCGACTCGGAAAGCCCGAAGTCGAAGTGCAGGTAGGTGGCGTAGTGGTCGGCGAGTTTGAAGAAGTATTCGAGAGAACGGGTTGAGGAGTCGTTTCGCATCATTATCTTGTTGTTCAACTCATCTTCCCACCTGATCTGGATGAGCTGCTCCTCGACGCCCTCGAGTCGCATGGTCTGGGTGTGGGTCGAATCCTCGCGCGCCACCAGGACAGCCTTGCGTGCCGTTTTTGCCTGAGTCGTCTTTTTCAGCGAACGGCTTGACAGGAACCACCATGTGCCCACAGCCAGCAACAGCAGGCTCAACAGGATCATGTTGCGATTCTTGTAGTTCTTGCCCATCTTGTAGTTGGCGATTGTATATTCTTCGCCCTGGCCGTCGCTTGACTCTTTCTTTTTCTTGTTCATCAGGATGCTGGCGATGACGAAGACGACGAGAACTCCCGCGCCCAGGATCAGCAGTTTAGTAATCATTCTGCACCCGCTTCGTTGATCTTGCGCTTCGCGAGCGCTGCGAACTGGCTGGTGGGATAGTCTGCGACCAGTGTGTTCCAGTAGCCAATCGCTTTATTCGCCTGCCCGATATTGTTGCAGGCGTTACCCAGCATCATCAGCGATTCTGGCTGCTTGCGGTCACTCATGGCAAGCACTTCCTCGAACTTCTTGATGGCTGCCGGATAGCTCTGCTGACGGTAGAGTATCTCGCCGAGGAAGTAGGTGGCGTTGGAGACCCAGGGACTGCTCGACCCCTCGATGAAAGTCTCGAACAGTTTGGCGGCCCCGGCAAGGTCGCCCCTGAAGTAAGTGGTCAGAGCCTCATCATATCCTGCGGGCCCTTTGACAACAGCAGGCGTGGTTGCCACAGGTTGCTGCTGTGTCGCAGGCTGTTGTTGCGTCACTGCCTGTTGTTGAATGGGCTGAACATTTGGCTGTGGCTGCGCCACTGGTTGTGTCACTGTCGGCGAAGGCGCCTCGTCGTGCTCTGCGGCCACGTTGTTCCGTTCGAGGGTTGGCGGCGTGATGTCGATGCCTTCGCGCTTCAAGTCCAGCTTCTGGGTGTGTAGTTGATCCGGCATCGAGAAGGCGATATCATAGTCCCAAACAGTGTAGCCCTCGATCTCTTTCTCGACGATCCTGTCGATGCGGCCGTTGGGGAACAGCAGCGAGAACGCCACGATATTCTGCCGACGCGTCGTTGACCCCTTGAGACGGAACTGCCCGTCGTCCTCTCGGAAGATATTGGTGCTCCAGCTCAGGTAATTGTCGAGGTAGCTGCCGGAAATCTCCTCGAGAATGTAGTGCCACTGGTTGCGATTGCCAATGAGATGCTTAAAGCGCATCAGATTGCTTTCGTGTTCAAATATCAGCCCTTCCATGTCCTGGATTTCTTTGATAACGCCCATGTTGATTTCAATCCGCTGGGCAAGTTCCTGAATGTCGGATTCAATCTTTCGGATAGCCGAACGCTGCTTGATGATGCCGTTCATGCCAAGCAGGATTACAGCGAAGATAGCAGCCAGAATGATCACTCCGCCAAAGCCGAGCGCGAAGGCTTTCTGCTGGCGCAATTGCTTTGGTAGGAAATTGGACTGGAACAGGAGTGGTTCGCGTGGCAGCAGGCAGACTACGGCCAGCATGATGGGAATGATGAACTCCGCCAGTTCCTCGTTGGTGTAATCGAGGGCTGTGTCCAGTTGGTCCATCAGACGGAGCGGCAGGAGGTACTGGATCGAGGCGTCCGGCTCTTTTTCGCGTAGCAGCTCGAGGGTTTCTTCGCTCAGGCCGCTGCCGGCGAGGTAGATGCGATCGAGACTGGGGATGTTGTGATGCGCTTTTTCGAGCAGGAAGCGTGAGTAAACCGTGTTGAGGATGTTATCGGAGCCGTAACCCTCGTTGATGATGGGTAGGTCGAGCAGGTAGTGCTCGCCCTGCATCAGCGTGATGCGCGAGAAGTCAACGCCGATGTAGAAGATGGCGATAACGTCAGAGCCGAATATCTCGTAGTTGTAGCGTATGGCGTTCATCAACGCTACTTCGTTGGGCTGCACCATGCAAAACCCGAACTCGCTGTTGAAGTTTTCCTGATTGACCATTACCAGGTTTTCGAGAAGGTCCATAGAGCCTTGGTGGCGGATACCGATTACTTCGTCCTGCTCGTTCGATCCGAAGTATGAGCAGGCGGTGATGGCTTGCTGCTCCGGCGAGTAGAACGCCTTATGCACTTCGGAATTGATCTTTTTTGCCGGCGTTTTTGTGGGGATGGTGATGCGCCGGTATTTGATATTGGATACATCCATGTTGGTGCAAACCAATCCCGATGTCATCTGCACGGCTGTGGCGGCATTGGCAAGGGCGTCTTGCCCCGGCCCGCTGTTGGGTTCCTCGTCAAAGGATTCCATGACATCGAGTTCCTCGAACTCGAGCGCCTCGTCTTCCTTCTTGTCGTCTGATTCACCGAAGTCGAAAATTTCGGCGCCACCGTTTTTTTGCGTCGGTTCATCGAAAGGCGAAGCGAACTGATCCTGCATTGCCAGCTCGGCAGCTTCTTTCTCGCCGGCCATCCGTTCTTTATAGAGGCTGTCGATTAGCAGCGTTTCACCATCGAGCAGAACGGTGGCGATACGGAGTTCGTCGCCATCCTGGTAAACCCCAAAAGCCTTTAGCTGTTTAGGCATGTATGCGTCCTGGCGTAGCGCAGTCGTTGCGCATGTTTGTTACATCTTCCTCTTATAATAACTCATCAGTTCCATGAGGCGTTTTTTGCTGTTTGCATGCGAAATGGCAGTTTCTTTGGTTATCTGTTTGGTAACGAGCAGCCGCATCAGATCCTGCTCGAGGGTAATCATGCCGTGCTCTTTGCCCTCGTTGATCATCTGGTAAATCTCGCCGATGTTGCTGTTGATAATGGCGGCGGAGACCCAGGGCGTGACGCTGAGAATTTCTTTGGCCAGAACGCGACGGCCATCGACAGAGGGCACCAGCTTCTGCGAGATGACAACCGACAGCGTATCTGCCAGTCGCATGCGCACGCGGTTCTGCTCGTTGGTCGGGCACTCGGCCACGATGCGATGAACGCTCTCCACCGCCGAGCCGGTGTGCAGGGTGGAAAACACCTTGTGGCCGGAGTCGGTAATCTCGAGCGCCGTCATGATGGTCTCGGGGTCGCGCATCTCGCCGATGACGATGATGTCAGGGTCCTGGCGCAGAGCTTCAATCGAGCCGTCCTTGAAGCTGATCGTGTCGCGCCCGATTTCGCGGTGGCGCACCAGGCATTTCTCGGAACTGTGGAAATATTCGATGGGCGAGCCGATGATGACGATGTGCGCTTCGTTCTTGTGATTGTTCGAGTTAATGATTGCATCCAGAGTGGTGCTCTTGCCGGAACCGGTGATGCCGGTAACCAGGATGAGCCCCTTCTTTTCAAAGCCAAGATCGAAGCGGCGCAGAATCTGAGGGGGAAATCCCAGCGTTTGCAGGTCGAACGGCTTGGGATTGATGAAGCGGAAGTTGATGGCCAGATAGCCCATGTCCATGTAGGCGTCGGCGCGAAAACGGTAAACCTTGTCCATGAGCTGGATGCGATAACTGAAGTCCGCGTTGTGGCTGATGGTTATCGCGTCTATCTGGCGCTCGGTGAGAATGGAGCAGATGAGGGCGGTGGCGTCATCCTTCGCCAGAAAGTCGAAGTTTGTGCTGCGGGTCTTGGCGCCGTGTATCCGGTACCAGACAGCGCCTTGCGAACCCTGGCCGCCGAAGTCGGCATCGGAGGCTTCGAGGTCGATCATGTGCATCAGAAACTCGTCGAGTTTGCTCCTGGCCTCCAGTCGCAAGTCGGTATCGGACGCGATGATATCGGAAATCTCGGCGATGCGGTCCACACCCAGGACATGGTCATGGATGCGTTCAAGATCGGCAGAGAATGAAAACCTCATCACTGAACCCCTTGTGGCTGATTGCGCAACATACTCTCAATTATAGACAAGGGATTCGGGAGGTATTTCTGTCAAGAGAATTTGTTGCCAGATGCCACTTTTTTTTCTTAATTCCCTTTCTGCAAAGACTATAGTAACTCCATTGCATAGATGAGAAACCAGGGCACATAGAGTCCAACTGTAAGCATTTCATAGAGATATAGATGTTCGCCCGTTGCTGCCCTCCGGAAAATAACTTGCCCAATCTCGGCGCCGGTGGCATCTTGGATATGCACATAAAGATGTGCTCACAACGGGCAGGGCGGCGTCTGACAACCATCTGCCAATATTAGGCTTCAGTCCAGGGTCAACCGTGTCGATAGTGCGTACGGAGGAAAGCATGGCCGAAGACAACCATATACTCACTGCGATTCCCAAGGTGCAGCGAATTCGTATCGCCTCGCGGCGAGAGTCGCCGCAGCCGCGGCATAATGGCGAACAACAGCGCCGAGACGATCACGAGCAGCAGGACGGGCAACCACGGCAGGAACCGGCAGCAGAAGCGACTCCGCAGTGGTGGCACTATCAAATCGAACTGGGGCGTTTGCTTATGGAGCAAAAGAATCTCGAGCTGTCGCTGTTCACTTCGCTACAGGAAGAGGACGCTGTCCCCGATTTGCCCTCAGAGCGCAAGGAACGGCGTTCTCGCGATAACCATTTGCTTCGCATCAAAGGCCGCATTGCCGAACTCGAGCAGAAGATTGCCAATCTGGACTGGGCAGAGACCCACCGCACGGCCTCGCCCGAGAAGTTGGAGCTGGACCGGCAGATGCAGGGGCTGACGGAACTGCGCGAGCTATACCGCCAATACTATTCCAACACCGAGCAGGAAACCGAGATGATCGGCAAGGGCGACCTGCCAACCCTACACCAATTGATGAACACCAAGAAGGATCTTCTCGAGCGGGCGCATGTCTTACAGGAAATGCTGGATATCGAACTCTTCAGGGGCCGGTCGGAAGAGGATGCAGAAAGGGCTAAAGCAAACCGCATTCTCTCCGATATACATAGCGTGATGAATCGGATCCTTGACAGGGAAAACCAAAATAGTGTGGAACTTCGGAACCAGAAGGAAGAAGTGAAAGCAGAGCTCGGGAAGCGCAATGCCGGCGCAAAGGCTATCTCTCGATACGCCAATGCGCTACGCCAATCCCGCTTCGTTGACACGACCAAATAACCGCAACATCTCGACCCCAAGACCCCACAGACCCCAAGACCAAAACCCCCTAAACCCCAAACCCCTTCGGTAAGACAACTACACCGAAACTATGTGCAAGTAAGGCAAGGAAGCCTACCGGCAATTAAGCCAACACATCAAGGAGGATGACAATGGCACTTTACATCAATCACAATCTGTACGCCCTGGGCGCTGCAAACAGCCTCAGGTCGCACTACTCCGCAATGGGAAAGTCGATTCAGCGTTTGTCCACGGGGTTACGCGTTAATTCAGCGAAGGACGATGCTGCGGGTCTGGCGGTCAGGGAAGAGATGCGAGCGGATATCGGCGTGTATCAGCAGGGTGTTCGAAATGCCGAAATGGCTATGAACATGCTGCAGACAGCAGAAAGCGCGATGGCGGTCATTGACGAGAAGCTGATTCGCATGAAGCAACTGGCCGAGCAGGCAGCTACGGGCACATACACCCACGCTCAACGCCAGATCATTCATTCCGAGTTCGCGGCCATGGCTTCAGAAATCGACCGAATTGCCACATCCACCGAGTTCGCCGGACGAAAACTGATCAACGGCGAGCTCTCGACAAACGCCTATCACTGGTCCACAGTCGGTGGATGGGTGCAGCCCGGATTCGGCGCCATCGATCCCAGCCGCGACCTGGACGCTGATGGTGAGTATGTCTCGAACTTCGGAGTAAAAATCCACTTCGGCACGGGTAACCAACGCGCCGAGGATTACTACTTCATCAACATCGCAGACATGAGCACCAACGGCCTCTTTCGCTCGATTGGCGATCCCAACGTGCTGGCGGCGGACAAGGTCTCGATCTCGACCCAGCACGCGGCACAGATGGCCCTCGAACAGCTCGATTCGGCCATCAGCATGAAAGAGCGCAACCGCGCCCACGTCGGCACGATGATGGAGCGGCTCGACAACACCATCAAGCACCTCATCGGCCAGGCCGAAAACCTTCAGGTTGCCGAATCACAGATCTCCGACGTCGATATCGCTACCGAGATGACGGAGTTCGTGAAGAACCAGGTTCTCGCACAGGCGGCAATCGCCGTACTGGCCCAGGCCAACGCGCTTCCAAGCATGGCGCTCAGACTGCTGGGCTAATTTCCCGATGAAAATGTATCGAACAGAGTCATAAAGAAGAAGCAAAGTAGAACTGTAACGTCAAAAGCAATCGGTCTATGAGTACGACCTCAAACAAGACCATCATTCCGACAACCACACGGTCTTTCACAGGCACATAACGTGGTGAGATAAAGTGTTAGCTTGCACGATCTCGCACAGCAGCACCCTCAGCAGAGCCGGATGGATACTTCGATTCTACAAGGAAGAAGTAACACATCAAGGAGGAACTAATGTCACTCGTAATCAACCACAACCTCATGGCGATGAACACGGCTCGCAACCTGACAGCCTCATATAGCAGGCTGGCGACATCTGTGATGAGATTGTCCACCGGAATGCGAATCAATTCCGCTGCGGACGACGCGGCAGGATTGGCGATACGCGAGCAGATGCGCGCAGACATCGCCACCCTCAACCAGGGAATCCGCAATGCCCAGGACGGCATCTCCATGATTCAGACCGCCGAAGGCGCCATGGGCGTCATCGACGAGAAGCTGATCCGTATGAAGGAACTGGCGGAGCAGTCTGCGACAGGTACATACACCGACGCGCAGCGCGCCATCATTCACTCGGAGTTTGCGGCAATGGCGGCCGAAATCGACCGTATCGCCACAGCTACCGACTTCAACGGGGTTAAGCTGATGGACGGCAATATCTCTATTGCCGGCACCAATGGAGCATGGAACGCCAATAACACCTGGAGCGCGGATGAAGGTGTATGGACCAACGGCAGCGGCTGGCAGGAAGTGACCGGCGCCCATAATTCCAGCGGGAATATCATAGGCGGCGTCAAGATTCACTTCGGTACAGGAAACCAGCGTGCGGAAGACTACTATTTCTTCCGTGTCGGCGACATGCGCACCAGCGCTCTGGGCGTCGGCGCTTCTGATATCGCTGTATCGACCCAGCACGCGGCCCAGATGGCCCTCGAGAACATCACGACGGCGATGATTCGCAAAGAAAACTCCCGAGCAGCGCTCGGGGCAGCGCAAAACCGGTTGGAGAACACCATCACCAATCTCTCCGTCCAGGCAGAGAATCTGCAGGCGTCCGAATCGCGTATCAGCGATGTGGATGTCGCGGTGGAGATGACCGAGTTCGTGCGCAATCAGATACTCACTCAGGCCGCGGTGGGCATGTTGGCTCAGGCCAACTCGCTGCCGCAGCTTGCCCTAAGACTAATGGGGTAGTGACAAGCGAGTGTATTTTATCTCCATAAGATTGGTTCGGTATAGCCTAAGCACACACAGGCAGGTTCGCCTGAATATCGAGCTGTATAAGACCTCTGTCTTATATGCACGGAAGCCAAGTATAACCAATCAAGGAGGAAGAAGATGTCACTCGTAATCAACCACAATCTCATGGCAATGAACACCGCCAGGAACCTGACCGCATCATACGGCAGGCTGGCTGTATCAGTCCAGAGATTATCAACAGGCCTGCGAATCAATTCAGCGGCGGACGACGCTGCCGGATTGGCTATCCGCGAGCAGATGCGCGCAGATGTAGCCACCCTCAACCAGGGTATTCGCAATGCCCAGAACGGCATCTCGCTTATCCAGACCGCCGAAGGCGCCATGAGCGTCATCGACGAAAAGTTGATCCGCATGAAAGAACTGGCGGAGCAGTCTGCGACAGGTACCTACACCGACACGCAGCGCGCCATCATTCATTCGGAGTTTGCGGCAATGGCGGCCGAAATCGACCGTATCGCCACAGCTACCGACTTCAACGGTGTCAAGCTATTGGACGGTAACGTCTCTATAGCCGGCAACAACGGAAGTTGGGGAGCAACCAACGTCTGGAGCGCGGATGAAGGTGTTTACACCAACACGAGCGGCTGGCAGGAAGTGGAAGGTACCGCGTCCGGCGACTCTATCGTCGGCGGTATCAAGATTCACTTCGGCACAGGAAACGACCGTGCGGAGGACTATTACTTCATACGCGTCGGCGACATGCGCACCAGCGCCTTGGGTGTGGGGGCCTCAGATGTGGCCGTTTCCACTCAGCACGCAGCGCAGCTCGCTCTGGAAACCATCACGACGGCGATGATCCGCAAGGAGAATGCAAGAGCCGCGCTTGGTGCAGCCCAGAACCGCCTCGAAAACACCATCACCAACCTGGCCGTCCAGGCAGAGAATGTCCAGGCTGCGGAATCACGCATCTCAGACGTCGATGTGGCGCTTGAGATGACTGAATTCGTGAGGAACCAGATCCTGACACAGGCCGCGGTAGGCATGTTGGCGCAGGCCAACTCGCTTCCGCAGTTAGCCCTCAGGCTGATGGGGTAAACCGCGAGTGACTTTTATCTCCTGATATGGTTTGGCGTTAGCCTGCGCACAGCAGATTTGCGCAGCGCCGTATAAGACAAAGACCTTATACGGCAAGGAAGCCAACCAACAATCAAGGAGGAATGATGTCACTCGTAATCAACCACAACCTGATGGCGATGAACACCGCCAGGAATCTGACCTCAGCCTATAGCAGGCTGGCTGTATCGGTTCAGAGATTGTCAACGGGACTGCGAATCAATTCAGCGGCGGACGACGCTGCCGGATTGGCTATCCGCGAGCAGATGCGCGCAGATGTAGCCACCCTCAACCAGGGTATTCGCAATGCCCAGAACGGCATCTCGCTTATCCAGACCGCCGAAGGCGCCATGAGCGTCATCGACGAAAAGTTGATCCGCATGAAAGAACTGGCGGAGCAGTCTGCGACAGGTACCTACACCGACACGCAGCGCGCCATCATTCATTCGGAGTTTGCGGCAATGGCGGCCGAAATCGACCGTATCGCCACAGCTACCGATTTCAACGGTGTCAAGCTATTGGACGGCAACGTCTCGATAGCTGGCAACAGCGGAAGCTGGACAACCGGCAATACCTGGAGCGCAACTGAAGGTGTATGGGCCAACTCGAGCGGTTGGCAGGAAGTGGAAGGCACTGCGTCCGGTGACGCGATCATCGGCGGCATCAAAATTCACTTCGGCACAGGAAACGATCGTGCGGAGGACTACTACTTCATACGTATCGGCGACATGCGCACCAGCGCACTGGGTGTGGGGTCCACAGATGTGGCCGTTTCCACTCAGCACGCAGCGCAGCTCGCACTCGAGAGCATCAACACGGCGATGATCCGCAAGGAAAACGCCCGAGCATCTCTCGGTGCAGCGCAAAACCGTCTCGAGAACACCATCACTAACCTGTCTGTTCAGGCTGAGAATGTCCAGGCTGCCGAGTCCCGCATCTCCGATGTGGACGTGGCCCTGGAGATGACCGAATTCGTTCGGAACCAGATTCTGACACAGGCTGCAGTTGGTATGTTGGCACAGGCCAATTCTCTGCCGCAACTGGCGTTGACCCTAATGCGATAAAGCCCCTGAGCTCGCGACAGCAAGAGGAGACGTTCGTTGAGGAACGTCTCAACGCTGATCTGCCTGTAAAGGGAGCCCCCGCATAGAATCAAGCGTCAGCTGTCAGCATGTAGAATACGGCCAATGCCAACCAGGACCCCCAAGGTCCAATCGATACCGGACCACGAGGGTCCGTTCGATGCGTCATACAAATTGTACCGATCAAAGGCAGGGAACCTTTGGCACTCACACAGCATAACGTCGGAGCTTAAGCACATACCACAGCCAGACTTTTCCGGGTTCATTCCCGGGGTTTATGCTGGCTCGAACTTCCGGCGCTTGCGTGAAGGGTCTCTCGCAAGGAACAAAAGTTCCATGCTCGACACCGGTACGATTTCAAACGTATATCCATCTTGGGCAAATCTGCTGTGGCAATGTCGTTCCAGTTCGCTGGGATGGCATTGGGAGTGCTAGGCTAACCGAACCAGATGGGCGGGGGACGCTCCGCCCATTTTATGAAATCTCACCACAATCGCATCGTCCAGGATGTCGTATCCGGGAAAAGATGCTCGTGCCAGAAAGACGCGAGTGCGCGTCGATACCGAAACAATGGTTCGGTTAACATGAAGGTTTACAGGTTGCATATCGGGAATATCACCCCGAGTGCAACCTTTTTTTTCTTGCGCACTTGACAACCGCTAACCTATCAGCCATGTATTGCTCATGCAACGAAACTCACGCTCCGCCGACCCTACCATCTGCGCCCGCTGCCATCAGCGAGGCACAGGCTGCTGCAAGCTGCTGCCCGGCACAGAAGCGCTGCTGTTCGGCCTCACGCCCACCGAGTGTAGCGCGATTGCAAGCCACACAGGCGAGAACATCGATACATTCACGCAAAGCGACATCGCCCCGCCGGGGTTTGTCGAGGCGCTGCGCCGCATTCACCCGGCCTTTGCGCTCACTATGCCGCAGGGACGCCGTACGCACCTACGCATTGCTGAGGGAGGCTGCCACTTCCTGGGCCAGTCGGGGTGCCGCCTGCCGGAACCGGTGCGACCGTTCTACTGTCGGCTCTACCCGTTCTGGTTCACGCCGGACGACCGATTGATGCTGTTGCGCTCGGCCACCTGCCTGGCGCAGGAAAACGCGCTGACCGTTTATGAGGCGCTGGCGCGTCTCGACGAGCGCGAAGATCGCCTGCGCGAAATCTTCACCGCCTGGCTCGAAGTCACTCGCCTTTTACAAAAGGCGAGTGGGGTTCAGGGGCAAAGCCCCTGTCTTTAAGTATCTTTGCAGCGCGTTCTGCCAGGATGGTGATGGCGAGCCGGTGAAGCGCTCGTACTTGTGGGTGCTCATGCTGCTGTCGGTGGGGCGCGGCGTGGGGTCGGGGAAGGCGTCTGCGCTAGTGGGCGACACGCGGGCGACCATGTGCTTCTCGCTCAGCAGTCTCGCCATCTCGACGGTGAACTCGAAGCGCGAGCAACGTCCGGCGTTGGCGTAGTGGAACACTCCGGCGGCCTCGCGGCGCAACAGGCCCAGCACGGCTTGCGCTACGTCCCGCGTGTAGGTCACTTTGCCGAACTGGTCATCGACGATGCGCACCTCGTCGCGTTCGAGCAGCCACGAACCGACAGCGCTGACGAAGTTGTGCCCGCCGGGGCCGAACAGCCACGATACCCGCACTATGAGCGCACCGGGCAGCAGCCCACGCACCAGTTCCTCGCCTTCCAGCTTGCTGGCGCCGTAGCGGTTTACCGGCAGTGTGGGGTCGGTCTCGCGGTAGCCACCGTGTGTGCCGGGGAAGACGTAGTCGGTGCTGAAGTGCACCAGTCTGCAACCGGCGGCGCGGCAGGCGTCGGCGAGGTTGCGGGGGCCGTCGGCGTTGACGCGGTAGGCTTCACGGGGGTCTTGCTGGGCGGCTGTTACGTCCGTGAAGGCGGCGCAGTTGAGCACTACGGCGGGTTTGTGCCGGCGCAGGGCATCGTGGCAGGCGCGGCCGTCGGTGATGTCGAGCTGGCTGTGGGAGAGCGCTACGTGGTCGGCGAAGTCGGGGTCGGTGCGAAAGGCGTGTGCCAGCATGCCGCCGGCGCCGGTGATGAGGTAGTGGGGCATGGTTAGATTTGCTTTCGCCATTGATCCAAACCGGTTAGAATCACGTTTTCGATCCATTTGTTAAATCTCTTGGTGACATCAGTTTCCTTTTCGCTGTGCGAGAATTGGAAAACTTCGTTACACAATCGATACGGGCCGTCAGGATTGCTGTGTTCCTGATCTTTATCTCTGAATTGAATGAACGCCGATGAGGCAATGATGCCCACAAAATCATAACCAAGAGAATGAAAAGAGACAATCAAATCGACATTGCGCTCTTCTTCGATGTGTAGCCTGACCCATGAATGATAGTCAGGTACACTGGCAAAATAGTTCAGTTCTTTTGCAACGGTTATGACTTGATGCTTGAACCAGAATGAATTGCCCTCGTCGCTAGGGTGAACAAAACATTTACCATTGGCAGAAATCTCGTGGACAATGGGCAAAATACTTTCTGATATGTCAGTTAACCTTTGTGTTGTTATGGTTTTGAGCTTATCTGTAGTATTGAAGACATTGCGATGCGATATTTCCACATCATGTTTGCGAGCAGAGATGCGCTTTTTTATGGCCTCAAGCATGTCTTGAGTTTTGTTGTGACGGCTGATAAGATTGTCGGCAATACTAAGTACTTTGACAAAGGATTGTTTCTGAATAGAGACAATGACAGACACAAGTGGAGCAAGATTGCCTGCGTCTGCCGCTTCGCAGGCTTCAATATACTGGTTACGTATTGTTCTATGTATCGATAATGGGAATCCATCACCTTTGAGCAGAACAAGGGTGGCCAATGCTCTGGCAACACGTCCGTTACCATCTTGAAAAGGATGTATCTGAGTAAACCGGTGATGTAGCCATGCGGCTTGAACTTCTGGCTGTACTTGGTTTTTCACATGTTGGCAGTGTAGTCTTATCAGTTCATCCATTTCTGATGAAACTTGTTCTGGTGGGCAGTACATATGCATAGTGCCATTCTTTCGTTTGGGGTTGTTGGGCCGCTTTTTGTAATCACCTCTGATGAGCTCGATTTCAACACGATTGCCATTTTGATCTTCAGCAATTGTGGAAGGTTGATGCCTTGTAAATAGTGCATGCGTTTGTTTTATGTAAGATGTGGTTAGTTCTCTTTGCCCGCCAATAAAGTCAAACAGGCTTTCAAAAACTCCTTCATGATCTTGAAGAAGTTCAATTATCAGCTCAGAAGACTGGCCTGTGCTGTTGGAGGGGATCAGGTTTTCTTGAAAACCATGTTCAATTAAGAGTTGAGTGACACCTCTGTCAAGTGTGTACAGGTTTTCGATTACACCTGTCTCGATAGCCCATTCTCTGCGCAATTGCTCATTGAATACTTTTACAGCATCGAGTTTTTGAAGGTGCTCTTTCTGCTCTTTCCAGACACTTATCAAACCATGCAGTTCTGTCGATTCCAAAGAACGCCAATCGACTGGCAAGTCTGTAATCGGATTCCAACTCATTGTTAACTCCTTCTTATTAGTTCTGCTCATCCAGCTTCTTCTGTAGTTCCGCCAGTGCCGTCAGCGCTTCGAGCGGCGTCATGTTCTCCACGTCCAGGCCGCGCAGCTCTTCGAGCAACTCGTTCTTCTCCTCGGCCTTCTCGCAGATCACCTCGAAGATGTCGCGTTGCGGGCTGGAGCCGGACAGTTGCTTGCGCAGTCGCGCCGTGAGACCCTGCGGACTCAACTCGTGCTCCTCGAGGTTGGCCAGAATCTGTCTGGCGCGGCGGATGACGCGATTC
>JAIOQZ010000001.1 GCA_021108395.1 Candidatus Cloacimonadota bacterium | reverse complement strand
CTCAGAGCAGCTTTTCGGCGGCGAAGGAGAAGAAGCCCTCGCCGGTGACGACGATGTGGTCCAGCAGGCGTATGTCGAGCAGAGCGAGCGCTCTTTGCAGTTGTGCGGTAATGGCGATGTCGCCAGTGGAGGGCTTGAGGCTGCCGCCGGGGTGATTGTGCGCCACAATAACCGCCGCCGCATGCCGAATGAGCGCGTGCTCGCAAATAATGCGCGGATATACCTTCGTCTCGTTGACTGTGCCCTTCGACAGAGTCTCCTCGTCCAGAATGATGTTTTGCGCGTTGAGGTATATCACCTTGAATTCCTCGATCAACCTGCCCTTGGCGAACCGCATCAGGTAGTCGTAAACCTCTTTGCTGCCGGCCACAGCGTTTCGACCGAGGATGCTCTCGCGCATGTGATATTCTCCGGTATCGCGAAAGAGCTTGAGCAGCAGAGCCGTGCGCTCTCCCACTCCGTCCACCTCGGTAAGCTGGCTAACCGGCGCGGATATCACCGCCGTGACCGACCCGAAGCGGTCGATGAGACGCTTGGCGACCGGCTTGGTATCGCGGCGTACATGGCTGTATGAGAGGATGAGTTCGAGGACTTCGTAGTCGTGAAAACCGGCCAGTCCCCCGCGCATATAGCGTTGGCGCATGCGCTCCTTGTGATGCAGGTGGGTATCAGAGGGCATCCGCGACCGCCTGCAACAGCTCGATGGCTGAAAACGGCTTTTGCAGGAACGGGAATCCTTCCTCGCTGATGCTTTTGAATTGGGCTTTATCGCCGGTGTATCCACTGGTGAGGAGCACGTGTATCTTGCTGTGATGCTTGCGGATGTGACGAGCGAGTTCGAGGCCGTTGCCATCACGCAGCACTACATCGATGAACGCGAGATCGATGCCGCCATCATCATTGCCCAGGATAGTCTCGGTCTCGTGCCTGCTTGTGGCCTCTATCACCTGATAGTTATTGCGTGAGAGGATCTTTCGGGCGATGAGCAGAACATGCGGTTCGTCCTCCACAATCAGCACTTTACGCCCCTTTCCCTGAAGCATTGTTCGCGGGGTCTCCTCCTCGTTGCTTGCCCTCCGCTTCTCGCGGTACACAGCCGGCAGATAGACATGAACCGACGTGCCCACGCCCAGCTCGCTCTCAATGTCAATTACGCCGTTGTGCTGGCTGACAATGCCATAGACAACCGCCATCCCCAGTCCGGTGCCCTTGCCTTCTGGTTTGGTGGTGAAGAACGGCTCGAATATCTGTTTGCACACCTCAGGCTCCATTCCTGTGCCGGTGTCGGTCATAGTGAGACAAACATACCACTCGATGCGCTGCGACTCGATTGACAGCCGAGGCACCTGGCCGGACAACACATTGCGGGTCTGGATGAGCAGTGTGCCGCCATCCTGCATCGCGTCGCGGGCGTTTACCGCCAGGTTCAGCAGCACCTGCGAAAGCTGGCCGTGATCCACCTTCACCGCCATCAGTTCGCTGGCCAGTTCGAGCTTCAGGGCGATGTCTTCGAGCAGCAGCCGATCGAGCATACGGCGCATCTCGTGGATGAATCTGTTCAGATGCAGCACTCGCGGCTGTAACACCTGTCGGCGACTGAACATCAGCAACTGATTGGTAATCGAGGTTGCCCGCCGCGAGGCGCCACGAACCTCATTGATATATTCAAACACCTCCGAGTCTTCCGGTACGCTATGGGCGATGAGTTCCGAGAAACCGATGATGGTCGTCAGTATGTTGTTGAAATCGTGGGCGATTCCACCGGCGAGGCGGCCAATCGCCTGCATTTTCTGTGATTGACGGAGCTGCTCTTCGAGCTTTTTGCGCTCGCTGAGCACACGCCCCATGAACAGAAGTTCACTTTCGCGGCCATCGTCGGCGGGCAGGGGAATCAAAACGGCGTCGATGGGCAGCAACGCTTGGTTGAAGTCCAGCAGCAGCATCTCGCATGGCTCGGGAGTTTGGCCACGCCTGGCGGCCTGTAGCATGGCGTCAAATCTGGCGTGGCTATCTCCGTCGAGCATCTCCTTGAGATACAGCCCATTGAAATCTGCGTCGCTGAAACCGGTTTCACGAGGAAACGCGGGGTTTGTCTGACGAATGCGGCCCTGGTTATCCAAAAGAATGATGATATCGAGACTGTGGTCGATGAAGCTTTGATAATAGTTTTTCTGCTGCTCGAGGGCAAGCTGTGCAGCAGCCAGTTCCTGCTCGATCCTCAATTTCTCTCTGGCGCTCTTAAGCACGATTGACAGTCGGTCGAGAAATATATCATCCTTGTTGATGTAATCGAGGGCGCCCTGTTTCATTATCTCAACGGCAATCTCTTCGCTGCCATAACCAGTCATCGCAACGAAGGGCTGCTCATGCCCCAGTCCACGCAGCTTCCTGACAAGCTCTGGTGCGGTGGTGTCTCCCAGCATATAATCGACAAGCAACAGAGATGGTTGCACAGCTTCAATCCTGGCCAGGCATTCTGCACCGCTGGAGACAACAGCGCATGTCGCCCCACTCTTTTCGGCGACTTCCCGTACAAGGCTCTGAAAACTCCTGTCGTCCTCTATGACGAGAATGACAAAGGGAGTTGGTTGCTTGACTCTTTCCTGGCGCAAAACGTTTCCTCCGAAACTACTACTTGTCGGCTACGAGCCATTGCAGCATTTTATCTTTGTCCTTCATGGTAAAATAATTGTACTTCGAGCGGCTCACGCCTGCCTCATCGAATATGTCGTCAAACATGCCGATGACTCGGCGGTGTAGAATGAAGCTTTTTACAATGATGGCGAACTTGAGCAGGCGGTCGCTGAACAGTAAGTCCTTATAGTCGTCCAGAATCTTCTTCAGCTTCATCAAGCCAACGGTGGTGGATTTCACATGTTTCGCATTGAAGACAAGAACGAAGCGCTTTTGCCTCGTCGCATCCCTCTGAACGAGGGCCAGGCACTGGCGCAACACCTCCTCGGCGTTACTCAGCTTGAGCTCATATACATATATTTTCTCTTTCTGATACGCAATGGGATAGCGCGTCACCGACTCCTCGGCGCTGGCAAATGCGTCTCGTATAGCCACTGTGTCCTCCGCAATGAAAATCTTGTATAAGATAATACAACTCAGCTCTCATGGGCAATGTTTTTCTGGAAACTATTAACGATTCAGCGCAGCATGATGCGCCAGGATGCGCACAGCGTTGGTGGCTGCGCCCAATCGCACGTTGTGCCCCACATTCCAGAACGCGATGCAGCGGCCATCGTCCAGCAGCCGCACTCTGCCCACATGGCTGTCGGTTGAGTCCGCCAGTTCAACAGGGGTGATGTAGTCCGTTCCGGCATAGTCGAGCGAGGCGGCGGCAGACCATGCCTCCGCCAGCGCCTGTGGCGTCATCGCCTGCTCGAACTGTGCCCACACCGATTCGGCATGGCCATAGCGCACGGGCGCTCGCACAGCGGTGGCGCAGACAGACAGCGTCGGCAGGCCGAGGATGCGGCGCACTTCGTGGCGCATCTTGTCTTCCTCCACCGACCAGCCATCGGGCAAAATCTCACCGATCTGCGGGATGACGTTGGCGTCGATGCGGCGGGGGAACACGGGCTTTGCGTCGTGGCCTTCACGCTCGGCTTCCCAGGCCTCGATGCCCCTGCGCCCTGCGCCCGAAACCGACTGGTAGGTGCTCACCACCACCCGTGTCAAGCCGAAACGCCGTAGCGGGTGCAGCGCCAGCACAAGCTGAATTGTCGAGCAGTTGGGGTTTGCCACTATGCCGCTGTAGTCGCGCAGCAAATCGCCGTTCACCTCCGGCGCCACCAGCGGGATGGCGGCGTTGCGGCGAAAAGCGCTCGAGTTGTCGATGACCACTGCTCCGGCGTCTGCGGCCACGGGCGCGAACCGCAGGGAAGCCTCGCCCCCCGCCGAGAACAGCACATAGTCGAACCCGGTGCGCAGGTTGGAGTCTGTCAGCTCGAACACCGGCAGGTCGGCTTTGCCCCAGGGTATGCGCACATGCTGTGAACGCCGACTGGCCAGCAGCGTGAGCGATTTCACAGGGATGTTCATCTCGGCCAGGGTGCGCACCATCATGCGCCCGACTTCTCCAGTGGCTCCGGCAACGGCAATCTTCATCCAGCCTCCCGCATGTTTTGTGTGAGAGTACTGGTGTGCTCCGATTTGTCAACGCAAAACATTTCGGCTTGACACGAAGCCGGTGACGCCGATGCTGGGAGCCGTGCCCCCGTAGCTCAGTTGGATAGAGCAGTTCCCTCCTAAGGAAAAGGTCACACGTTCGAGTCGTGTCGGGGGTGCCATTTCTTGTATCCTATACATTTCAAGCAATTAGATGTTATCGCAACCCCTGAAACAAGAAATCTTGACAAAGATTGCCGCATATACATACCGTTAGATTGTCAGTCTGAACTGGATGATTATCAACAAACCATACAAGGAGAGAGCCATGAAGAAGCTGAGCCTTTTTGTAATCATCACCCTTCTCGCGAGCGTCAACCTGTCCGCCTTTGCCGGCGGGGACGGCTCGGCCGGTGACCCCTACCAGGTGAGTAATGTAACCGAGTTGCAGGACGTCGGCAATTACTTGAGCTCCCACTTCATCCAGACAGCCGATATTGATGCCACAGCCACAAGCGGCTGGAACGGCGGCGAAGGCTTTATCCCGATTGGTAGTAGCTATCCCAATTATTATACAGGCGCCTACGATGGGCAGGGCCACACAATTAACTACCTGTATGTCAACCGGCCAGCAACTAACTATCAAGGCTTGTTTGGTCGCACCGATAGCGCCACAATCGAGAATCTCGGTGTTACAGATGTTTATGTGAACGGAAATTCCCACAGCGGCGGCCTGGTGGGGTATAATGGCAGCTCCAGTATCAGCAACTGCTACAGCGCCGGCAGTGTGAGTGGAAGCGGCTACCCCGGCGGCCTGGTGGGGGAGAATATAGTCAACTCCAGCATCACTGACTGCTACAGTGCCGGCAGTGTAACGGGAACAAATCACGCCGGCGGTCTGGTGGGGAGGAACTACGGTTGCTCCATCATCACTAACTGCTACAGCACCGGCAGTGCAACGGGAACATATTACGTCGGCGGCCTGGTGGGACGTAATGTCAACTCTTCCACCATCACTGACAGCTACAGCACCGGCAGTGCAACGGGAACAAATTACGTCGGGGGCCTGGTGGGGGATAATAGCTGCTCCATCATCACTAACTGCTACAGCACCGGAAGTGTAACGGGAACAAGTTACACCGGCGGCCTGGTGGGGTATAACTATTTAAACTCCAGCATCAGCAACTGCTATAGCACTGGCAGTGTAAGCGGTGGCGCTAACACTGGCGGTCTGGTGGGGAGGAACTGCGATTATTCCAGCATCACTAACTGCTACTGCACCGGAAATGTAACGGGAACAAGTTACACCGGCGGCCTGGTGGGACAGAATAGCTATAGCTCCAGCATCACAAACTGCTACTGCACCGGCAGTGTAACGGGAACAAGTTACACCGGCGGCCTGGTGGGGTATAATTTCTGCTCTGTTACAGATTCTTTCTGGGATACCCAGACATCCGGGCAAAGCGCCAGCGCCGGCGGCACCGGCAAAATAACAGCCGAAATGCAAGACGTGGCTACATTTACTGACTTACTCACTGTAGGTTTATCCACTGCATGGGATTTCATCGGCAATCCGAATGATGACAGCGGTAACAACGATTACTGGGATATCATCCCTTACATCAATGATAACTATCCGTTTTTAACATGGCAAGTGGATCGAACCAATTTCACTGCAACGCCCACAGAAATGTTCATTGGGACACCAGTTCAGTTTACCGACACCTCCATCAACAATCCTACGGGGTGGCAATGGGATTTCGAGAATGACGAAACTTACGATTCCATTGAGCAGAACCCAAGCCATACATACAGTTCTTCAGGCATCTACACTGTGAAACTAACCGTCACCGATGGTATTGAGGTTGATTCACTTGTGAGAGCAGACTATATAGCGGTGAACAACACCCCGCTTCCTCCACAGAATGTTCAGATAACACTTTCTGGCGATGATGCCATCATTTCCTGGGATGCTGTTACGCACGATATAGATGGTCTTCCACTTACCCCAAGCTTGTATGTTCTTCAATACAGTGAAGTGGCCGAGGATAGTGAATTCTACTACTTATACTATGTTCTGCATCCCAATACGAGCTTCAACCATATTGGCGTACTGGAGTATGGCAACAATGGCGCTCCCGCTAACCATATGTTCTATAGAGTCATGGCGATTAAAACCTACTCTACCAGGCAACTTACATTCTTGGATGAATTGAACATCTCGCAGGAACCGGTACGCTGGTCTGAGGTGAAACTGCAACTGGAGAGCATGACAGAATAGGGCACACGAATATAAAACACGCTCGCCGGTCTCTGTGTCGGCGGGCGGCACAAAACGCAGCCATTGCCCCCGGCAGCCGTGTTCTGCTCACTCTGGGCCTTGCTTGCCTCCAGAGTACTCGAGCACCTTCTCGACCATCCAGTACAACCTGGTGGGCCTTCCCCGATCCCAGTCCTGGTAGATTTTTTCAGAGAGAACTTTATCCAGCGGTAAAACCGTCAGTTGATTCCGCAAGAAAACGTCGTGTATCTTCTTCGAGTACTTCTCGCAGAGAATGCAGTCCCCTGGCGTATCGAAAACGGCCCTCATTCTGCTGTAAATACTGTTGAAGTCACCCTCTTGCAGATTGCCAAAAGAGATGTTGAGAAATTCACACGGCTGAACATCGCCCTTTGCATTGATGTAAAACCTGTCGGTTCCACCCGCGGTGCAACCAAACATCTCGGGCGCCTCTTCGAGAATCTGAGGCGAAATGGCCGGATAGCCCGAGAACAGCCTGTGGCAATTGTACAGCTCCACTTTTTCCGCAATCAGCTTCACATCCGCAAGCGTGAACTCCTCGACTCCATCGGCCAGCCAGCCACCCGATGGTTTGGGCTTGATGAGCTGAATAATGGAGCCGCCAAACATATATGCGGTTTGCATGATTTTCTCGAAGTTGCCATTATAGAAATCCGCTCTGCCCAGACAGGCGTTAAAAGCCACCGGGATACCTTGCTCGTGGCACAAGGCGATAGCGTTTTCCATAGTTGACCAGGCATTGTCGCTACCCATAAATGAGTTCAATTGCTGTGGTTCGTGGAAGTGCAGAGAAAACATAATGGCTGTCAGCTCCGTCGCTTTCAATTGCAGCAGTCTCTCTCTGGTAATCCCGTGGCCGGTGGAGTTTATCCAGATTTCAGACCTGCTGTCGATTACCTCACACAATGCGAGCAGCCTATCGAAACGCAGGAATGGCTCCCCTCCTTCGATATTGAAAAAGGCGATTCCTTTGTCCTGAAGGTTGGCGACAGCGCTTTTTAAGAACTCGATGTCAATGTCCGGCCCTGTGTCCAGTTTCTGGTAGCAGTGTTTGCAACTGTATGGACAAGCGGAAGTGATTGACACCAAGGCGGTTGTGGCCGGAAGTTTTTCTCCGAAGACGGCGAACTTGGCGCAGGAGGTAAAAAAAGCTCTGCTGGGAAATGCCGGGATATACAGGTTCAGCCGGACACCTTTTGCCGTATGAATGAACTTGTTGTGCCGTATCCTGTCGATGAAGTAGTTAAGCCGTTTCAGGATGGTTATCAACTGGCCAACGCTGCGCTTGCGGCGGAACCCGATGATGACGGACACGCCCACATAGAGCTTGAGATACAGGATAAACAGCATCTTGTTGAACCCGCGTACGCTTTTCATGATTCCTCCTGAGAGGCAGGGGCGCTGCCCCTGAACCCCACTCGCTTTTTGTAAAAAGCGAGACCAAAAACTTTTGTGGATGCTAACGCATCCTTGTGTCATAGAAATACTTTTGTACATAGGAAACGAAGTTTCCGCAAGAGTTTTTGATCCAAACTTTTTGCAAAAAGTTTGGCTTGTCTTTGTCATCATCCTGCTACAAGTATCCGTTCGTCCTGTACCAGTTCACAGTGTTCTTTATGCCTGTTTCCAAAGAGGTGCCTGCAACGAACCCCAGCATGTTCTTCGCCTTCTCTGTCGAATATTCGATGTTGTCGTACATCATGTTCACCCTGGCTCTGGTGAGTATTGGCGGAGAGGCACTGTGCAGCAACGTATATAACGCCTCCAGGGCAAAACCCAGGGGATAGACCAGCCATTTCGGCAGAGAAGTTGGCTTCTTCAGTCCCGCCTCCTTGCAGAAAAGCCGATAAACATCATCCAGCAAAACAGTACGCGGCTGGCCGATTATCATTCTGCTCACCCCGTTGAGTCTTTTTGCATAGGCCAGATAGTATGCTTTGGCAAGGTCTTTTGCATAGACAACGTGAAACCGGTTGGTTTGTGAGCCGGGCGCGAAGCTCATACCGTTGCCAACCGCCTTGATATATTCGTAAAAGCCAGTGTGAAATTCTCTCTCCCCGTACACCCAGACCGGCTCGATCACAGTCAGGTTCATGGCGTTGCGTCGGGCAAACGCGATGCTTTGCCTCGTTAGTTCCGCTTTCGTGTCACGGTAGTAGTTCATGGCGGAAGGGAAGAACCCGAAATAGGAATAATGCGACTTGTACGGCGAGTTCTCATCCTTCACAGTCCTGCTGTTCTCCTCTCCATACGAGGAGATAGAGCCGGTGATGGTCAGGTCGTTTATCCCGCATTTCCGGCACGCCTTCAGGATGTTCATCGTGCCCAGAACGTTTGCATTATAGAAATCCTGATACCTGCCCCAATCGGAAGACTTGCCGGCAGCATGAACCACATAATCAATCCCCGCGAGAGCGCTGACAATCGAGTCAATATCGGTTATGTCGCCTGTCACAAGCTCTACGTTCAGCGAGTTCAAAAAGGATGTGTCGCTGGACGATTTCACCAAGCAAACTACATCCACCTCGTTGGCGAGAAACTCCTGCACTATGTGGCTGCCAATGAACCCGCAGCCTCCGGTGATAAGCGTCTTACTCATCAAGCTTACCCAGCAGAATACCGGCGTTGTGCCCGCCAAATCCGTACGAAACCGACAGCGCCCTGTCAAGCGGCTGCTCGATTATCCGTGTGGCCAGGTTCAGGTTGACCATAGGGTTGCTTATCCGGTTCGGGTGAATTTTGCCGTTGAATATGCTGAGAGCCGTCACCGCTGCTTCGATGGCCCCGCTCGCACCGATGGTGTGCCCCAGAACCGCTTTTGTCGAGTTGATGAACGGTTGCGCGCTCATTGCCCCGAACACATCCTGTATTGACTGAGCTTCGATTTTATCGTTGGGGATTGTGCCGGTTCCATGTGAGTTCAGGTAGTCGATTTTGTGCCGGGACGCAAAGCTGCCGAGAAGCGCCGTCACCTGTTTGCCATCCGGCTCCATTTTGACAATGTGGTGGGCATCGCTGTTGGCCTGGTAATCGAGCACTTCTGCGTAAATGCGGGCGTTTCGGCGTTTTGCCCTGCCCAGCTCCTCCAGGACGAGGACGCAGCACCCCCCTTCGGCGAACAGAAAACCGGAACGATCCTGCGAGAACGCCTGCCCCTGGCTTGAACGAGTTAAAGCCCCCAAAGAATCGAAACCGCGGAAGATAGCGTAATTCTCATCGTGGAGGTTTTCCACCCCGCCCGTAATGGCCATATCCGCCAGACCGAACCTAATCTTTCTAAACGCCTCTCCAATGGCGAATGTGCCCGAAGCGCAGGCTGTGTTCAGCGTATAGCTTTCGCCCTTCACGCCCAGCAGGATAGAAATCCAGGCGGCTGGAGATGACGGCATCAACATGGGGATTACCATGCGATTGAAATTAACTTTTCTGTTGGTGGCTCTCGCTGTATATTCGTGCCCCAGATGCGACAGATAGGAGAAAAACGCTGGTTCCAGTCCGCTGAACCCGGTGCCCAGCACAATGCAGGCGTCTTCGATGTCCGCGAAAGCCTGTTCGTCGCCTGCCTGTTCGATGCCGGCATCCTGCAAGGCCAGTTTGGCACCGATGATCGCCATTTTATCTTCCGGTTGCAGAAACTTATAATACCTCGCAATACCATAATGGCTTATTTCCACTTCCGGCAGCGGCACATAGAATGACGACCTGTTTTTGTAGGGCAGGTCAATCTCGATTTCCCTGGCGACATCGATGCCGTTCAACAGATTGGCGAACAGCTCCGCCGCGCCGATTCCCGCGATTGTAACCGGCCCGATGCCCGTAATGACCACTCTTCTATGCATGGCGTTTCCCATTGGCATTGAACCACTCCGTCATCTGCCGCAAATAGTCCGTCACGACAGCGAAGTCTCGCGCCCTCAGGTGATAGCCCAGCACATCATACTCCGTCTCGCCTTCAATGAGTCGCTGGCACTTCGCGTCACTCACTATTTTCCCGATTTCATGAATCTCTATGCCACTATCCTCGGCATACTGTTTCAATTCCGATTGCCGCAAGGAATTGACAGTGAGCAGGATTTCATATTCACCGCATTCTCCAGCCAGCAGCAATGTGCTGGGAATGCCAAGAACTTCGGCGGCAAGCAGCCCGGCAGTGTTGTATGGGATGTCTGATATTGCAAAGCCGGTCTTGTTTATCTCCGCCACTGTCTTGAGGCCGCACAGCACGCCATCACTGGTGTCGATGGCGGAGGTGGCGAAGCGGGAAACCAACGCCGGGAGCTTGCTCAGGCAGCGGAACTTGATGGGCACGGCTGACTGGTCGGCTTCCTGCGCCTCGGGGTAGAGATTCATTGCCGCTGCCAGGTTGCCTCTGCCCACGTCGCCCGTGATGTAAACCAGGTCGCCCGCTTTCGCCCCTTTTCTGGTGACAGGCGTTGTGATGGGCGAGCCGATTACCGAGGCTGTGTAGCGCCAGTTCGCCGAGACGCCCAGGTCTCCGCCGATAAAGGACACTGCGTGCCTTTTCAATACCGCGGCGATGCCTTGTGACAGCTTGCGGATGTAGTCGGCAGACCAGGCGCCGGGCAGCGCCATGGAGTGAGCATATGTCAAAGGGTTGCCGCCGGAGACCACGATGTCGCTGATCGAGGCGCAGGCCAAGTTCCAGCCCAGGGTGAACGGGTCACTCTCCCCCAGCAGGTCTTCGGCGGAGAAATCGTCGGTTGTGAACAGATATACCTTGTCGTCCAGAAGAATGGCCTCCGCGTCTGCCTCGAAGCAGGCGCTGGCTCGCAGCGGGGATGTAGGCATCTGCGCGTTAATCAGGCTGATTATCTCTTTTTCGCGGCTCATGGCCTCTGCTCCACAATCAAGTCCAACAGCTCCTCGGCAACAGATATTGTGCACGGCAGCGTCCCCTGCGGATCACCGTCAAACTCCACCTCATAGCTATCGCTCTCAGCTTCGATGACAACACTTGTCGCATACCCAAACGACAGGCTGCGAGAGTTCCTCAGAGGCGCGCCGGAATATATGCACCGCAGCAGGGGAACGACGTTCCTCCAGTTAACATCATCGAGCGTCAGCACATACAGTCGTTTGTCGTCCAGTTCAAGGTTATTGCATATTTTTATGCCCGACGCGACGAAATCTGTCTTGCCGATGAAGGTGTTGATGTTCCTGGGGATGCGTGTTGTTTTGCCGTCGGCTACAATCTCGATGGGCGAGAGCTTGAAGGTGATGAGAGCCATGAGAATGGCCACAAGGGTACCCGAGCTGTCTCCAAGCCGCCGTCTGAAACCCGAGTTTGCATACCGCGCCACCGCCGCCCCCAGGCCGATATTGGCGCAGCACGAGAAATATCTGGTGTCCAGGCGCTCTCTGTTGCCCTGAGATTTGCGGTAATCGACCTTGCCAACGCTGATTTTGACCGTATGGCCTTCCAGAACGGTGTCCAGGGCGGCAAACGGCTCTGTGGGGATGCCGTAGCTGCGGCAGAAATCGGGACTGGTTCCGGTGTGGACCACCCCCAGCCGTGCATTTGATAATCGCTTGCCGCTGGTGTCATAAAACCCGTTGACAACACGGTTTATGGTACCGTCTCCACCCACGGCCACGATGCAGTCACAGCCTGCTCTGTTCGCTTTTTCAGACAGCTCGGCAGCTTCGGCGAGGCTGCTGGTGATGTTGTAGTCATGGGCGATATTCTGGGCTTTCAATATGTTCTGAAAATAAGGCACACATTTTCCGCTTCTGCCGTGATTTGAACCGGGATTGTGGATAAAGCAGTATCTCATTTTCATTGCTCGAACAGTTCAGGGCGCTCGGCCTTGATTTTTCTGAAGGCCTCAATTACGCACTCCAGTTGCTGTTGAGTAAGGTCAACCCGCGGAATCATGCGGATAACCCCCTTATCACGGGCGACTGACGGGAAGATGAAAGGCGTGGTGAGAATGCTCTGCTCGAACAGCAATTTGCTCATCAGGAACGTTTTTTCGTTCGAGCCGACAATGACAGAGCAGATGGGCGCTTCCGCCTCTGTGGTGCGATAACCCAGCTCAGTAAGCTGGCTGGTGAGAAAGGCTTTGTTTGCCCGCAGCTTCTGCATCAGTTCTGCGCCAGTGGCGCTCAGGATTTCGAGAGCCTTCGTTGTCGCCGAAAGGAAAACAGGGGGCAGGGCTGTGGAATACAACAGACTGGCGGAATTGTACTTCAAGTACATTATCACCTCGGAAACACTGCTCACTATGCCACCGGCAAGTCCCAGAGCCTTCCCCGTTGACGCCGTGTAAATCCCCTCGTAGTTTTCTATTCCCTTTTCTTCGAGTATCCCCCCGCCATTTTTGCCGATAACGCCGATGCCGTGTGAATCGTCAACAATGGGTATGGCGTCGAATTCCTGGCAGATGCGGTAGATTTTGTCAAACGGGGCAATGCTGCCTTCGGTGGAGAACACGGATTCGGTGATGACGAAGATATTGTCATAGCCATCGGTGCGTTTTATCAACCGCAGCAGATGATCGACGTCGTTGTGCTTGAAGGGGCGCACTTTGCATTTTGCCGCTCGGATTCCATCCAGCAGGGAGGCGTGCGAAGACCTGTCCACCAGGATAATATCGCCTGGCTTCGCCAGCGTGCCGATGATGCCGGCATTTGCCTGATAGCAGGACGGGAAGATGATGGTGTCTTCGAGCCCCAGGAACCTGCTGAACGCTACGGCTGTCTCGGCATACAAATCGACATTCCCACAGGCCACCGGTGTTCCGCACATCGAGGCGCCATACTGGTCGATGGTCTGCTTCATCCGGGCCAGTATCTCCGGGTTGCGCGAGAAACCCAGGTAGTTGTTCGAGGCGAGATTCAGATATTCGCGGCTGTCTATCTCGACAGAGCTGCCTGCCCCTGAACTTATTACCTGATAGTAGGGATTATACTTCAGCTCCCGCACAAGCCTGTCTTCCTCGCGGTAGTTGAAGGCGAATTTGTCTCTGACGCTCATCCTCACTCCACAGAGTATTTGCTTTTCAGCAGGTTGAATATCTCCGCCGGGGTATCCACCTCGACGAAATCATCCTCGTCTATGGTGAGCGAAAATTCGTCTTCGAGGGCGTTGATAATCATTATCACGTCCAGCGAATCGACGTTCAATTCGGCTCGCAGGGAGGTGGTCTCCGTGAGCTGCGGAACATCCGTGAGGTTGTCCGCTATTATCTGCATTATTGTTTCCATGCTCATCGTTTCCTCTCCTTAGTAACGCAATAGCACCGCGTGGATTTCGTTGAATCGCACATGACTGCGCAGATATTACAATTCCGGCACAGGGATGTGTAGTCATCGTGCCTGGCAAATTTCTTCATCAAGTCCGGTTCGCAGATAAATGGCCTGCACATACTCACATAATCGACGCTGCCCTGCCGCAAGGCTTCATGGATGGATGACTTCGTACGAAATCCGCCCACGCACACAATGGGAGTGTCGGTTCCATGCTTCGCCAGTCTGGCGTATTTCAGGTTATAGTTCGGCGAGAATTTGATGACCCTGTGCTGGAGAATCGGAGCGGCGAACACTCTCCACAGGAACTTTCTCACTGCGCTGTCGGTTCCATAGCGAAAATTGTATCTCAATATCGTCTCATATGGGATGCTCTCCCCGCGAAATATGTTGAAGGCATTCTCCATCGTTCCATAACTGACCTCAATCGCCGCCAGTTGCAGCTTGTCCAACGCCTGTATCAGGTGCAGAAAGTGGTTGGCGGCATCTTCTTTGCCATCACCCGCGCTGATCTTCACCAGAATGGGAAAGTCTGCCCCACACAGCTCTCTTGTTCGGGCGACAATCTCTGTCAGAAAGCGGATACCTGGTCGATGCGGCTCACCGGTTCCGTACTCATCTGTCCTTTTGTTCACTACAGGGTTGATGAACTCGTGAATCAGATACCCGTGCGCCGCATGAAGTTGAACACCGTCAAACCCTGCCGACTTTGCCCTCAGCGCCGCCTGGGCAAAGTCAGCGACGACAGCCTTGATCTGGGAAAGCGTAAGAGCCTGTGGCTTGCCGCCAAAGTAGCGTGATTTCTGCGGCGTAGGCGCCACAATGTCTGTGTTGGTGACACTTTTGCTCGTTTGCCTGCCTGCGTGGGCAATCTGTAGGTATATCTCTGCGCCGTGTCGATGAACCGCGTCGGTGACAGCTTTGAAGAAGGGTATTTTCTCGTCTGAATCAATCCCCGCCTGGCCTGGGTGGATTGCCCTGCCCTGCACCGAGATGTAGGCGAAACCGGTGATGATTTTGGCCACTCCACCCCTGGCGAGAGCCTCGTAATGCCGCCGGTACTCGTCTGTGGGGCGCCCTGCGTCATCACACATTCCTTCGAAGGTCGCTGACCTGATGGTATGATCTTCTACGCGGCAGGCATCATGGTCAAACTTTCTGAAAGCTTTCATCAGGCCTTACTGTTGGAATGCAGGTTAAACAGAAACCCGACAAACACATAGGAAACAAGAAACAGAATGAGGGCAAGCTCACGGTTGAACAGCGCCACAAAAGTGGCCTGGCCACAGGTGCAGGCGCGGAAATTGGTCGCGAGGGAGTAGTAGGTCACTTTGCCCTTGGGATTCTTGAAATAGAGCCATCCTGTTTGAATTTCAAGAAAGAAGGTCAATACGCCGAGAATGATGAATGTGCTGTTGAGGGAAGCCACGATGAGATTGTTCCAGTATAGCGCCGTGAACAGAATGATGGGCAGAAAGGCTGAGATTATCGCGATAACACGGGATTTCTCCAGGCCGTATTTCACGACGATTGTGCGCTTTCCGGCGGCTTTATCGCCTTCGTAGTCCTTGAAATAGGTGTAGAAGGTCATCAGGCCGTTCATCAGCCAGACGACGAGCAAGACCGAAATTCTGCTGGAGGTGAAATAGGGAACGGAGCTGGGGCCGGCAGCCAGAAAGCCAAAGGCGGAGCACATGGTAATCATGAGTCCAAAAATGATGTTGCCCCATATACCGTAACTCTTGGCGTATTCGTAAATAATATTCAGCACAACGCCGGCGGCCAGGGGAATCAGGGCGATTGGTTCGAGATAGATGTATGTAATCACCGCGCACAAGACCATCAGAACCCCAGAGAGAGTAATGGCGGCGCGCGGATTGAGCTTGCCGCTCACCATCGGCCTTTCCGGCGCGTTGATTCTGTCTTCCCTGCGCCCCAGGTAGTCGTTGACTATCTGGTTGATTCCCCAACTGAGAAACAACAGGGTGACTATCACCAATTTCTTTTCGACAGTCGGCAATATCTCGACAGTGTGAAAGTCGGTGGCAATGTGTTCATAAAAGGCGACTCCGAGCCAACCGGCAATTCCAGTGACAAAGGAGTAATACAGTCGCATGGATTTCACATATTGCTTGAGAAAACTGAACATCTGTTCCCCCGGAAATCTACTTTCTCACACTCATTTTTTGTGGACTGCGCGGCTTTGCGTTTCCTGTGTACAACCGTTACTCTTATGACACCAGGATGCGTCAGCATCCGCAAATTTTTTTGCTCCAACTTTTTACAAAAAGCTGGTGTCTGATTTACAACAGATCACCGACGAACTTGCTGCCATTTCTCACAAATACCGTTGTGCTGAATCCTCTGGAAAGCTCATCCATTCTATCGACGTATTCACTTTCCATACCCTCCGCGGGAATCATCAGTCCGAGGAACACAACATCCGCGTCCTGACTGTAATCATGCATAAGCTCGATAACCGTTTTTTCCGGTGGTTTGACAATTACCCGCGGCTCTGCGCTGATTCTGATTTCATCAATCATATCCGTAAGGCTTTTCATCATGAATTCCATATCGTTTTCGTGCAGGATAATAGTTTGAAGATATATCTTCGCGCCTTTCCAGTCAACGTTGAGGGTGAGCATGTAAGCCAGCAGAAGCATGATGTCACTATTGCTGTGTTTGCCCCGCCACCAGAGGTCGATGCGTTTCTTGGGCGTCTCTCTGGAAAACTCATCTGTGCGAATAATAATCGTGCTCTTATTGGCTATTTCCACAGCGCGCATTATGCGAATCTGCGCCTGCATTCGTTCCCTTTTATCCGACCAGCCAAACAGTATGGTATTCGAGTTGAGGCCGGCGATGCCGTTCGCCTGCGTTACGGTTATCGCCCCATTTTCAAAATCGGGGACCAAGTCTATCTCACTGAAAGCAAGGATGCCTTCCTGCTCGAGACAGGCATTCATTTTTTCCGTTTCCGCCCTGATATCGAGCTTGTTGTGAGAAAAACTGTCTATGACGAGATTGCAGATGGTAAGTATTCCACGCTGTCGGTTGAAACAAGAGGCCAGGTAAACCAGAGACATCCTTTTCTCTACCTCACCGGAAAACACCAGAATGTGCGGCCTCCAGTTGCGAGGGTCATCCTCGTGCGCTTTCAGTTTTTGCAGGGCGAATCTGGCGAGGGTGCCCCAGAACCCGGCGCGAACATCCCCCCACTCTTTCTTCATCGCACGCCGCCGCAGCCCGATAAACAAAAGAGCTTCCAGCATGATTGCCCCGACACAGGCGATTGGATTGATAAGCGCCATTACGATAACAGCGCCCAGGCAACCCAGAAGAGAGACAAACCAGGGGATATTGATCTTTGGCCTGTATGAGAGATCACCGGTCAGCTTTTCGATGGCAGCGCTGAAGTTAATCATAACGTAAAGCGTGAGAAACATGATCGTCACAAATTGGGCGACAGCGTTCAGCCCGCCCAGTGCAACCGCCAGAAGGGCGATTCCGCCACTTACCCACGTCGCCGCCGTTGGTTGGCCGGTTTTGGACAGCTTCGAGAGGAACCCAGGAGCAAGGCCATCCGTCGCCAGTGACTGCAACACTCTTGGCCCGCCCAGAACGCTACCGAATGCAGAGGACAGGATTGCCCCGAATATCCCGGGAACCACCAGCCACGCCCCCAGGATTGCAATCATGCTCCATGTCACCACCCCTTTGCTCGCCAGATCCTCGAAGCTGATTGTGGAGCTGACTGACAGCAGGACAGGAACGAGCAGATATATCAACATGCCGGTAGCTACTGCCAGCATTGTGCCCAGAGGTATCGATCTTCGCGGGTCTTTCAGGTCGCCACTCATGCCGATCCCGGCCGTAAATCCGGTGACCGCAGGGAAGAATACGGCAAACACATACCAGAATCCCTGTGGCGCTGTTCGATATGTGGCGACCATTTCCGGCGCTCGCAAATCACTTGAGAGAGCGCCGATTATCAATGCCGCTATCGATAGCCCGACGGCAATCATGATAGGTACTTGAAGCTTGAGCACCACCGAAGCGCTTTTGCCCGATACAAAGGTGATGGCGATAATGATGATCGCTGTCATTAGCTGTATCGTCCGCGCCGAGACATCGCCTGGAACGAACATGGCGATGGCTTCCGCCAGACCAAAGCTGTAGAATGTAATGCTCAGGGTTCTGCAAAGGAACAGCGGGATACCAATCGCTCCGCCCAGTTCCAGTCCCAGGCTGCGAGAGATCATGTAGTATTCGCCGCCCACACCCACTCGCATATTCGTTGAGATTGCAGAGGCGCTGAGAGCGGTAATGACAGTGATTGAACCCGCGAGAAGAACGATGAACGCGGTTAACCCCAGGCCGACATTGCCCAGAACCCAACCGAAACGCAGATACATGATCAAACCCAGAATCGTGAGAACGCTGGGCGTATATACTCCCAGGAACGTACCGAATTTGGTTACATCCGCGTTGGTATCCAACCTCTCTCCCTTTCAGTTATTCAGATTATTCAAGATGGGAGGCTGGTAGATGCTGTCAAGTTGAAAGTGGGTGGCGCTAAGAGCATAGACGCCGCCCCATCTTTCACTTCATCAGCAACAACTTCGTTGTTTTCACACCGGCTGGTGTATTCAGTCTGGCGAAGTACACCCCGCTGGCAAGGCCTTCGGCTGTCCAGGTAACGCTGTGCGTGCCTGCCGGCATGTGCTCGTCGAGCAGCGTAGCCACGCGCCGGCCACGGACGTTGAACACGTCGAGCCGTGCGTGGTCGGCCTTGGGCATGCCAAAGCCGATCGTAGTACTTGGATTGAACGGGTTGGGCCAGGCCAGAAGCGGCGCGGCGGCGAGCGGTGTGTCGCCGTCCACGTCGGTGCCGGTCACATCCACCTGCCAGGTGAAGTCGAGGTCGTAGGTACCGTCGGAGACAGTGCAGATGACTTCATGCTCGCCGGGCTGGGTGAACGTGTGGTAGATGAAGAACAGCGTGCCGGCCGGCTCGCCGTCAACTGTCCACGCGAAGGTCGGGTCGTTCTCGATGCCGGTCGCCTGGACAACGAAGAATTCCTCGACGCCCACTTCGAGCGTGATCTCGAAATCCTCCGGCAAAACGCCACCGACCTGGAAATCGAATATACGAATGGTGTTGATGACAACCGGCGTGATGGGGCGGTCGTTCTCGTCGGTGGGCACGGCGCCGATGTCGAAGACCACGTCCATGCCCTCGATAACGTGGCCGAAGATTGCGTGAGCGCCGTTCAGCCAGGGGGTTGGCGCCAGGGTGATGAAGTATTGCGAGCCGCCGGTGTTCGGTCCGGCGTTGGCCATGGACAGCACACCAGGGCTGTCGTGAACGAGGTCGGGGTGAAACTCGTCGGGGATAGCGTAGCCGGGGCCACCGTAGCCGGTGCCTGTGGGGTCGCCATCCTGAATCATGAAATCATCGATGACGCGGTGAAAGATGCAGCCGTCATAGAACTCGGCGTTGGCCAGGTCCATGAAGTTATTGGCGGTGATGGGGACAAGCTCTTCATACAGTTCACAGCGAAACATGCCCATCGAGGTTTGCCATTCGGCATAGCTGGTGGCGCACAGCGGCAGCACAATCAGACTTAAAAGCATTATAACAGCGAGCATTCGTTTCATCAGGCAGCCTCCAGAGTTTGATGACCATAGGGTGTCGATTGACAATTGAGGCGTCAAGAGATTTTACTGGATTTGAGCGAGTTTGGCGTGTTTGTGGGCGAACGACGGAGCGAGACAGACAGCCTGCTCAGTGAAATGACGGTACACAAAAAAGAAGCCTGCATCTGGGGGGAAAACAGGCTTCCAGGGGAAAGGTCGAAGATTCCAAGAATCTTCGATTGAAGTAAAGAAGGCTCTTCTGAACTTCGACACTAATCTACAATTCCCTGTTTACTTTGGCAAGAACTTTTTCCTGAAAACATTTCTCAATGTTCAACAGCGGCGCCATTTTCGGCAGGAAGAAGTGGTGAAACTGAGCGTCATAGCTTGGCAGGGAATGCTTGTCCTGGGCATGGATGGGCGATTGAGAGGGGGGCCTATATCTTATTCTGAAGCATGATTTTCAGGATTGAAGATATTTTCTGGATAAGATGATGAGTATAGAACCGCGCTGCGCGAACGGTTCACATAGAACAAGCAGGCCATTGCTCTTAGTTCATAATTCTGAAAATCATGCTTCAGAATATTTATTAAACTGGGGAAAAGAAACGAGGACACGCAGCATTCGTCAAAGCTCTTGCCGATAATGAACCAGTCTTCATTATACATTGACAGAAATAATCCCAGCCGCACCTTGCGTCTGATTAATTATAGATGAGGTATTCATGAAACGAACTCTTTTGTTAATAACGTGCTGGCTGGCCGTTTCCATGCTGCCTGCCGCCATCGTCAATGGCTTCGTGACCGAAGCGGCCACAGGCGAGCCGCTCGCTTACGTGGCGGTGATGGTTCGCGGCAGCAATCTGGGGATATACACCAACAGGAAGGGCTATTACGTCCTGAATCATGTGCCCACCGGCAATATCGAGATTGCGGCGCAGCAGCTCGGCTATCGAGTAACCTCGCAGGCCATCTATATCAGCTCGGAAGACGAGCAGGTCACGCTTAACCTCGAAATGGTGAAAGCCGCAGTGCAAATCGAAGGTCTGGTGGTGGAAGGCGAGAGCGAGGAATTCACGGTCAACAGCCGCGACATCCGGGTGGCCAATGTTTATCAGACCACCGAGCAGCTCAAGGAAGTCATCAGTCTCGCCGAGCCCGACCTGTTCCGCTCGGTGATGGCGCTGCCCGGCGTCACTCCCATCTCCGACTTTTCGAGCGGACTGTACGTTCGCGGCGGCAGCCCCGACCAGAATCTTATTCTCCTCGACGGTATCGACGTGTACAATCCAGCCCACTTTGGCGGTATCTTCAGTACTTTCAATACAGACGCCATCAAGAATGTCGAGTTGCTGAAGGGCGGCTACCCGGCTAGGTATGGCGGCAGGCTTTCGTCGGTGCTGGATGTGGACAACAAAGACGGCAACCGCAAAGAATTCTCCGGCGTTGCCCGCCTGAGCCTCATCGCCAGCAGCGTCACGCTCGAGACCCCGTGGAAGCTGGCAGGCCAGAAAGGTTCGTTCATGGTCTCGTTCCGCCGCACCTACATCGACCTGGTGAAGAAGCTGGCAAGCCTGGACATGCCCGACTACTATTTCTACGATGGGCACACAAAGCTCAACTGGGACCTTTCTCAGCGTGACAAGTTCAGTGTGAGCTTCTACACTGGCAAAGACGTGCTGAGCTTCGATCCACCATTCAACATGGACATGAGCTGGGGAAACGAAACCTTCAGTACGCAATGGACGCATATCTTCAACCCGCAGCTCTTCTCGCATTTCCTGTTCGCCGGCAGCAGGTTCTTCAGTTTAATGCGCTTCGAGACCGACGGCGACGAATTCTGGGAACGCTCGAACAAAATCAGTGACCTCTCCATCAAGGGTGGCTTGAGCTGGAAGCCCGACTCGCGGCACATGATCGACTACGGCTTCGATCTCAAGTGGAACAGCGTGTTGTTTGATAGTGACACCAACGCCTATGTGGACCAAAACAGTATGCCGGACGACATCGAAGTCGAGAGCGTCATCACCGCGATGTATGTGCAGGACAGTTGGGACATCGACGCCTTCTGGACGTTCCAGCCCGGCTTGCGCGTCACCTGGTGCAACACCCGCTCGGTATATCTCGATGGCGAACCAACCGTCGATTACTACAGGTGGTCACCGCGTGCTTCGCTGCGGCGCAAGCTCACTCCGCAAAGCAACATCTACGTCGCCTGGGGCATGTATCACCAATATCTCTCGATGCTAAGTATGGGCGAAAGCACACCGATGGACCTCTGGTTCCCCATCGACGAAACGGTCGAGCCAGGGCAGTCGGTGCACTACATCGCCGGCTACAAGACCGAGCTCAACGAGCAGTTCGGCTTTGACGTGGAAGCCTACTACAAAACCTACGACAATCTCGCCGAATACCGACCTGAAACCGACTACGAATGGAACAATGCTGAGGGCACATTGGGAGATGTCGTCAATATGGGCGAGGGCTACTCGTATGGTCTGGATTTCCTATTCCGCACCGACTGGAACGGCCTGCGCGGCTTTATCGGCTACTCATTCAGCCAGACTCGTCGCAAGATCACGTCGCTCAATCTCGATCCAGAGACAGACGAGGAGCAATATTTCTACCCCAAGTACGACCGCACTCATCAGCTCAATATAATCGAGAACTATTACTTCAGCAATGCAACCGGACGCCAGCTCTGGAAAGGTGATCTGCGGTTCGGCGCAAGCTACTCGCTCATGTCCGGCCAACCATATTTGGAGCCGGAGGAAGTTTACTTCGATGGTGAGAACTTTCAATTCCTTTACAGCTACAGTGACCGGTTCCGCCTGCCCGCCTACTCGCGCCTGGACCTGGCCATATACCTGAAATGGACCAATAACTGGGGCGCCATCGAACCATACTTCCAGGTTATCAACACTTTCAACCAGAAAAACGTCTGGTTCCGTAACTATCATACCGACCCGGACGATGCCGATGTCGGAATAATCACCCTCAAATATGACGACGCCACCATGCTGCCGTTCCTGCCCTTATTGGGCGTGAATGTGGAGTGGTAGGAGGTTTACGATGCGCAATAATATCATCTACGCCCTCATCCTTCTGACCGTGCTGCTGCTGGCGGCCTGCGAAAGCTTCACCGGCCCCGAACGCTGGACCAATGGCCCCTACATTGTCATAACCGGCAATCTGGAGATGGGCCGACCCATCACGCTCGAACGCGCAATCTTTGTAGGCCGTACAACCAGCACCAACGGTGGCAGCTATATGGACATGTTCATAGACGACGCCGAAGTGATTGTGCGTGATCTGAACGACGGCACAGTCGATTCGCTCGAGTTCGATTCCAATCTCTCGAATGACGGCATCCTTATGGGCTATATCGATCCTGACAGCTCGTTCATACCGCAAGTGGGACACAAGTACCGCATCGTGGTCAATATCCCTGGTGAAGCAGACAGCATCTGGGCCGAAACCATCGTCCCAAATCCGCTTCAGATAGTGTCCGACGACGCCTTCACCTTCGACACAACCGGTGGCTGGCCGGAACTGGTGTGGGAAACGGCCAACATCGAACATCCGCTGCGCCTGCAAGCGGAAACCGACACCACAACCGTGCTGCGGTTCGAGTTCTATTGCCTCGAAGAGTGGCAGGACGTCAGCTACACGATGTCTTTTATGGGAATGAGCGGCGAGCCAGAGGATGAAGACGAATATGAAGATCCGGTCAGCGGCTGGCCGCGCAAGAATGACTTCTTCTATAAGTTCCAACCCCAGCTTCACGACGACGGCAACTATTACGTCATCGATCGTGGCTACAATATGAACATCTGGTTCTATGGTCGCTACAGCATCACCATTGACCATATAGATGACAACTACTATCATTATCTCTATAAGCCCGAGGGTTACCGCCACGGCGGCGTCCACAACGGCGTCGGCTGGTTTGGCTCACTGAGCGGACAGACCGTTTATACACGGGTCGTCGAGTAAGATTTCTTGCATACAGCAGGGCGACATCCCAAAAAAAACTTGACAATTGTTAGGCGCGCCTAACAATTGTGTATCTGGATATGGAGAATCGCGGAACTTGTCACATACACCAAAGGGAGAAGCAGCATGGAAGAGATTATCTGGAAAATCATTTATGTCGTTTTTTGGATTAGCTCCGGTCTTATCAGAATGCCTCATGGCAAAAGATACAAAAAAACCATAAAAAAGAAATCCGTGGCTACCTCAAGAGAAATAGTCAATATTTCTCTCGTTTCAATTGGCATGATGCTGATACCAATGGTCTATGTTTTTTCTCCGTGGCTGGATTCTTTCAATATGGGTTTGCCCGATTGGGCGAGATGGATTGGAGCCGTGGCTTCCGTGTTTGCTCTTATCCTGTTTTGGCAGGTACACAAAACGTTGGGCAGAAACTGGTCTCCGGTAACGGAAATCAGAGAAGATCACAAGTTGGTCACCGCCGGACCTTACAGATATGTAAGACACCCCATGTACACCTACATATGGATTTGGTTGATATGCCAGTGGTTGATGTTATCGAATTGGGTTGTTGGAATAGTCGGCTTGTTGACCTGGAGCATACTATTCTTCACTCGATTGCCTGACGAAGAAAAAATGATGATCGATGAATTTGGGCAAAAGTATATCGACTACATGAAACGAACTAAGAAAGTAGTGCCCTGGGTGTATTAGGCACACAAGCAATACGCATCAGCTTTCTGACCTCACCAGCAATCGAAGGGGATACCGACCGGTATCCCCTTTTTCTCGACTAATATCTTACTTGAGCAACACCAGCTTGCGCACGCTCTTATGTTCTCCTGCCTCGAGGCGGCAGAAATATATCCCACTGGCTATGGACTCGCCGTTATCATTGACGCCGTTCCAGCACAGGCTGTGGGCGCCGGCGGCCATCGGCCCGTCAATAAGCGTGGTCACCCGACGACCGCGGACGTCATAGACTGCCAGTCGGACGCGCTCCGGGCGTTCCAGCTCGAAGGCGAGCGTCGTCGTGGGATTGAACGGGTTTGGCCAGGCGCGCAATTCATTTTGCAGCGCGGGAGCCATATCGTCGTTGGTGGGCAGGTTGGTGGTGATGAATATCTCATCGATGACGACGGCGTAGTTGTTGTTGCTGTCGCAATGACGCCAGGCGAAGTAGCATATCTGGCCGACGTAGTCGGAGAGCTCGAGCGAAACCCTGTGCCAGTCCTCGGCGACGGTCGTTTCTTCGTAAAGCATTACAGCGAAGTCCTCGACATCGCTACTGTCCGTCGAGACCCACACCTCGAAATGCTCGGTGGGATAGACGAAGTCCTGTGTGCGCACCCAGAACTTGAGATAGCAGGGCTCCGTAATCTCGATGGGCGGCGTCACGATCCAGTTATCGGGCGTCAGCGGCTGCATGACACCGTTGTCGAATGACTGCGACCAGATGCATTTCTGTCCCTCGTATGCTTCGACGGCTATGGGCGCGATTTGCCACTGGAAGTCGTCGCCGTCCTCGTCATGGCACACCCAACCGCCTGGGATGATACCGCTCTCAAAGCTCTCATAGAAGATGATGTCGGCGGGCCCTGTGGGCGTGGCCTGCACCTCATTCGAGGGGCCGGATTCGCCCTCGTCATAAAGCGCGGTGACCCAGTAGGTGTATGTCTGACCATTCGTTACGTCGTCATCTGTGTAGGAGAGCAGATGATATGACTGCGGTTCGAGCGTGAGCAGGTCGTCGTCGCGATATACATTGTAGCCCAACAGATCGCGTGATGGCGGCAGCGGGTGCGGGCGGCCCTGACGAAGCTGCTGAGTGGAAACGCCAGTGGCGCGATGGGCCAGAGGAGAGAGCATCGGCGCCTGCGGAGCCTGCACGACTGCACCCACCTGAGGCGTAATCCACAAGTCGATGAGGAAATCGCCGTCAGCGCCGCCTGGGGTCAGAATCTGGAGGTTGTCCACGTCGATAACAAAAGAGGTGTAGTCGAGCTGGGCATCGCAGTCCACCACTGGATAGGCATCCTCGGAATCGTTGCTGAGCGGCTCGATGAACACGCCCACCAGTCCGGAAGCGGTAACGTCGCCCAGTTCGAGACCCTCTTCCCAGGCATCGTCGTCCGTTGTGGTCAGATTCTCGACAACGGCAAGCGACTGCTGGTTGACCCAGTCGATGATGTGAATGTTGTACTGATGCGGGCCGTTGATACCATAGGACGAGTGACGGAAATCCAGCTCGGACAGAGTGCACGAGGGATACTCGCTCAGGTCGAAGATGACGCCGTAGCCCTGGTCGTAGTGCTGGATGTATCCGTTGAAGGGTATGCCGTCATGATAAACCAGCTCATACATGCCGTTGACCATTGGCGGCTGCCAGTTGAGGTTTACATAGCCGTTGCCCGGCGTGGCGGTGAGATTGAGTGGCGGTTGCTGGGCACACAGCGAGAATGCCAGCATTGCCATGACAAGCGTGATCGTGTATTGTTTCATGCGATTCCTCCAAGTTTTCGTTGATCGTTTCCTGTTTAGCCGATGACTGCGCGGTTGTCAAGCCTCCGTTTTCGTCTCGAAGCGGGGATAGTCAATACCCAGCTCGCGCTGCATCGTCTGGATGTTGGCCGCCAGCTCTTCGTTGACGGGCACACCCTCGCTGCGAACGCGCTGTTCGCTCAGCCATTCCTTTTCACCGGCAACGTAAACCCTTTCCTCGCCGGGCACACGGTCGGCCTGTCGCAGTTGACGCATAATATCGCCGGTAATGCGACGAAAGATGGCCGGATCGATGAAGTGGGCGATGTCGATGGCCAGAAAAAAATGCCCCAGGCAATAGGGAACCTGCTTGCCATCCTTCCAGCCGTGAAGATCGTGCAGATAGCTGCCATTTTGCAGCGCGGCGCTCAGAATCTCGACCATCGTGGCCAGTCCGTAGCCCTTGTGCCCTCCCAGCAGTTCGCTGGCGCCACCAAGCGGCAGCAGCGCGGCCTTCGCTGCCACCAGGTCGTTCAGCAGGCGTGCGGTGTCTGTGGCGGGGTTGCCTTCGCTGTCAATGGCCCAGCCCGCCGGCATGTCTTCGTGGGCGCGGTTTTTCATCTCGATCCTGCCTCGCTGGGCAATGGAAGTGGCAGCGTCGAACAGGAATGGGAAATCCATATCCGATGGCGCCCCCAGGCAAATGGGGTTGGTGCCCAGCATGGGACTGACCGCGAACGTGGGCGCGATGCTGGGCCGAGCGTTGGTGAACGTCATGCCGACCATATCGTTCTCGGCGGCGAGCTTGGCGTAGTAGCCCGCGATGCCGTAGTGAGTCGAGTTGCGCACGGCCACGCTGCCCAGTCCAAAACGACGGGCTTTATCGATGGCCACGTGCATGGCGCGGTGTCCGATAACATGCCCCATGCCGTGCCGGCCGTCCCACACGGCGGTGGCGTCGCTGTCGCTCACCACTTCGATGTCGGTATGCGCAAACTGGATGCCGGCGCGGATGCGGTCGAAATACATCTTCAGTCGGCCAATGCCGTGACTCTCGATGCCGTGCCATCCGCGCACACTCGGGCATCGGCGGCAGGTACGCCCAGTTTAACGAATACTTCCCCGATGAAGCGATGCAGTTCTTTCCAGTCAATTCGCCAGATCATATCGTTTTCCTTCGTTTATCAGAAGCGGAAACCGCGTTCAAGCCATATCTCATGATTGGTTTCTTCGGCCTCTGTGTCAATGATGTATTTATAGGAAAGCTGGAGACGCCAGGGAAGGTCGTAGCGTAGCGACATTGTGTGATTGAGCTTCAGATCCATCGTCTCGATGTCCGTCGTCTCCTGCACCAGAAGCTCGTAGTCGATGTAAACGTTGCGCACCACATACTTGCCACAATTGATCGACAGGTTGTTTAGCAGCAGACCGGCGCCCGTTTGTAGGAGTTCAGCGTCGCCCCCGTCTATTTCGTGGGCTGCCGGATCATCGCTGCCGGTGTATTCATTGAACAGGTTGCGCACTACGCTGGGACGCATGGTGAATGAATCGAGGCGAAGCAGATGCCGCACACGATTCTCGAGCGGAGAGATGAGCGGATCGAACAAAACGTTTTCGATTTCCACCCCTGCCATGTCGAGCGCCTCGTCCTGCAACAATGACTGCTGCTGCTGTGGCGACAGCTCGTCCCGACTGCGGTTGTAGCGAAGCTTGGCCAGGATGTCCATCATGGACTGGTCGGCCGGGTCGTCGCTCTCCAACTCGATGACCCAGGTACCCGGAGCGTCTTCGCCGCCCGGCAACACCTTGAGCGTGATGAGAGTGCCGTCGGCGGTCTTGCGAAAAAGGGAGCCAACGATGCGCGGCGTCGGATTGAACTGACTGATTTGAATCTGAAGGAAATCGACATGGAACATGGTGCCGAACACTTCGGCGGTACCTCTTTCGCTCGTGAAGACGGCTTCGGGGACGAGGAACTGCTCGCCATCATAGACCAGATGCAGGAAGCTGTCGGGGTTGAGCAGAAAGTCGGCGGGGCGGGTAACATAGCGCATATGCTCGGTAACGTGGATGATGATGTCGAAACGCAACGGCAGGTTCACCACCTCGCCTTCTTTCGGCCCGGATGGCTTGCCGGTGACGAAGTCCATCAGGTTCTTCGTGTTAGGCGGAAAGATCGCCTCACCGTTCGACAGGAAAACATCGCCCACGATCTCGAGTTGGTCGAACGGGCCGGTGATGCGCATGGCGTCCCCGTCGCGGCCGGTGATGATCGCCTTCACAACAGAACCCTCCGGCGTGAATTGCGGCACATGCACCAGCAAGCCCTTGCTGTTCGTGCGCACATTGAACGCGCCGAGATTCAGCCGCCCCAGAAACAGCGACTCCTCGGCGTTTTCATGATCGTTGGAAAGGTATATCCTGCCCTCACCCATCCGAAAGCGCGCCCGCTGAATACTCAACACATTCTGCTCGATGTTCATCGCAACACTGATTTTATCGATGCGTTCGACTTGCCCGACAATCTCGATCCGCCCCTTGGTAACCTCGATGCTGCCATGTTCAACCGACAGATGCTCGTCGCGCACCGACAAATCGAGGTCCAGCTTTGCGAATCCACGGCCGTTCTCAAAGACTGGCGAGGCGTTACTGAGCATGCGAAATGGGTCCCCCAGGAAGCGGAGGCTCAACGACACCGAATCGCTATACGCCTTGTTGGTCAATACGTTATAAGCGATGGCGCCATCGGCTTCCAGGGTATATTGCGCACGACTGTGCGAATACAGCCGATGCACCGAGAGAAGTTCCTCCCGCTGTGTCAGCTCAACCTCGAGGGTGTCGGCCTCGATGCCATAAAAATTACAGTCCAGGCCATTCAAACGCACATCCAGACCCTGACCGGCGACAGTGTGCTTGAAAGCAGTGCACTGAAATCGCAGTTTGCCCTGTAGCTTCTGGCCGGGAAACACATGCGCCAGGTTGAGGCTGTCGTTGATGGCGTTGATGCGATATTCGCCGTTGGTGAGGTTGACGCTGCCGCCAAGGTCGCAGATGATGCGATCGTCGGAGAGCAATCGCGAGCGAGCGAGCAGCAGGCGTTTGGGCGTGCCGGACAGCGACAGGTCAATCGCCAGGTTTTTCAGGCCCGCCACATGCAGCCCTTCGGTGCGGGCGCGAGCCGAAATCCGCCTCCCGCCGCGACGGTTGTAGGCCAGTTCAAGATCGAGAGAGCCGCCATATTGGCGGGCGGCATATGAACCCATAACGTATGCGAGATACCGGGGAATGCGCACCCGCGGCGCCCGCAGACGCAACCCGATGTCGAATTTCGGTGCCAGCTTGACCCACATGTCAATGTCGATCTCGTCGTTTATCGTGAAGTTGCGCGTACTGATGCTGTCTATGGCGCCATCGGCAAGCAGGTTCAGTGAGAACGGTTCATAGTTATACACGCCGTGCTCGGTGGTGAAGCTGAGAAAGCTCCGGTCGTGAACGAAATCTATGGCGGCGGATGTCTTGAAAAAACCGTCAAGCTGACCATAACGGCTGTCGAACACACGCAAACCGCTGGTGAGTTGAACATTGCGGGGCGAGGCGGTCAGTTCGAGGCCGCCACTGAGGCTCGGCAGGCTTCTGGCGACGCCGGGAAGTATTTCGGCAAGTGGAAAGCGGCGAAAATCGACAGACACGGTCGCGGTCGAATCTACCGGTGAAGCTCTGAGCGTAAGCTGCATCCGCCGTTCTGGGTCTTGCAACTCGAGGCGCAGGCGATTGCGGCCATAACGGGCGCGCACGCCCAGTCCGTTGAGCGCAACCGGCCCGCCCCGCACCGACATGTCAAACACCTCGGCCTCGCCACGAATGCTGCTCCCCTGGAGTTCCACTCGCGCACGAGTGTATCCGGCCACCGACCACCCGCCGGCCGTGAACCGAAGCGTATCGCAATCGATCCAAGCCTGTAGGCCTTCACGGGGACGCCAATCGCCTCGGCCATAAAGAGCATTGCCCCGCCAGTTCGCCTGCCGCAGCTCGAAGTCTGCGCTGCCCGGCTGCCAGTTGACACGAGCACGAATATCGCGCAGCGCTTCACCGGACGCCACCAAACTATCACTCGATATTTGGGCGCGGATGCGCGGATGGCCCACTGTGCCGCCAAGCTCGACATCCACCCGCACTTTGCCGCCGGCTTGCGTTGTGTAGCGATCGATATCTATTACGCCGCGCAAATTGCCATCCAATGGCCGCTCGGCGTCAAATGGCTGACGCAACGTTGTCGCCAGCCGCACAAGCTGGCCGTCAATCAGCAGCGACTCCGAATCGACGCGCAGTCGTTCGAGGCCGCCTTTGAATGTAATGCCGCCGCGAACGGTGCGTCCGGCTGCGTCCACATGCAGGCTGTCAATACGGCCAGTGTAGCTCAGGGTGTCGCCGTGCAGTTGCACAGAGACATCCAGGCGCAAATCGAGCGAATCGAGCACGGGCAGATGCACAGCGTGAGGATGCCAACCCAGCAGCTTCACTTCGGCCAGAAGCAGCTCGCCGCCCTCGAGCGTGGCGCTGCCTTCCAGCCTGGCCTCTCCCAATCTCGCCCGCAGCACGCCTTGCGTCTGCTGCCGGTTATTCACATCGAGCTGGATGTCGCGGATGGTCTGGGCAATTCCGGCCAGGCTGTCGCCGGCCACTATGTGTACACTGCCGTCTTTCAGCTCTATGCTGTCAAAAAATCCGGCGAGGTCGGGCAGCTCAAACGCTTTTGTGGTAGTGGTGTCAGCTGTGGCGGGCTTCAGGCGCAGATGAAGTTCCGGCTCCTCGATGCTGACGTGTTCGATAACGCCGTCAAATTGGAACCCCGAAAAGAGGTATCTCCAGAGGTTATAGCGCACATACAGCCGCCGGACGTAGAGAGCGCCCAGGTCATCCTTGAGCTGGATTGAGGTGTCGAAGATGTATGCCGAACGGTCGTTGGCTGAAAGCTGCCCGAGGTGAACTTCGGCCTGAATGGCCTCGGCAAGCTGGCGCTCGATGCGCTCCCGGATGAATTCATCTGCCCATCCCGAGCGCACCGCCAGAGTGAACGCGGCACCGACTGCTATCAGCACAGCCACCACCACGAACAACCACTTGCGCCGTTTCACCTTCGCTCCGTCAGTCGCCGACAGGCCGCAGGACACCACCCTCGAGCAGCATGACACGCTTCATGCGCGCTGCCAGGGATTCGTCGTGGGTGACAATGATGAAAGTCTGTCCGAGCGTGCGATTCATATCGAGCAACAGGCTGATGATTTCGGCGCTGTGCTCGCTGTCGAGGTTGCCGGTGGGTTCGTCGGCCAGCACCACGCGCGGCTGGTTCACCAGCGCCCGCGCCAGCGCCACGCGCTGTTGCTCGCCGCCAGAAAGCTGCGAAGGATAGTGCCCCAGCCTGTCGCCGAGACCAACCTGGCCCAGCAGGTCACGGGACGCAGCGAGGCTGCGCTGGCGCTTGCCGCTGCGCAGAATGGCCGGCATGGCCACGTTTTCTTCGGCGGTAAAGTCGTCCAGCAGGTAGTGAAACTGGAAAACGAAACCAACCTGGCTGTTGCGGAACGCAGAGGCGGCACGGTCGTTTGTGGGCGCAGGTTGGCCGTCGTAGAGCACACTGCCGGCGTCGGGGAGGTCGAGCAGGCCCAGCATATGCAGCAGGGTGCTCTTGCCGCTGCCAGAACGCCCGCGAATGGCCAGAGTGTCGCCCGCTTCCACCACCAGGCCGGCCCCGCGCAGCACCTCGATGCTCTCGCCGCCTTCGCTGTAGGTTTTCGCCAGGCCTCTGGCTTCAAGCAATGGCATGTGGCCGCCTGCGCTGATGTCTATCTCTGTTTCGCATGAGTTGCGCCCTCCTAACCGTTTCGCATCACGTCTATCACCTGTAGCCGCCCAAGACGCCGCAATGGCAGCAGCGAGGCGGTCGTTACGATAATCATGGCAACCACAAACACCAGCAGCCATGTCTGCACATCGAAGCGCACATGGATACGCTCGAGCATATATACATCGCCCTTGAGCTGGTAGAAATTCTGCCGCGTGAGAACCTGCGCCAGCGCCCAGCCGACGAACTCGCCAGACAACACGGATAACGCGGTGATGAGGACGGTGCGACCAAGAAAAATATTGTGCAGCGTTCGGTTGGTCACCCCGAATGTTTTCATGATGCCAATCTCGCGCTGATGCTCGATGATGGTGGTTGACACCGACGAGGCCACGTTAAACGAAGCGATGAGCACCAGAAAGCTGAGGATAATGAACAATATCCACTTTTCGAGTGTGATGAGCGCGAACAGCTCGCGGTTGAAGAATATCCACGAATGTACCTGGTAGCTGTTGCCCAGGTCTTTCTCCCACTTCAAAGCCAGCAGGTCGGCCTGGTCAACGGCGTCCGCCCGCAGCTTCACCTCTACCCAGGTGAACTCGCCCGAACCCGCCATGAACGGCCTCGCGGCAGCCGGCGTGACCACCACCAGCCGACTGTCGAACTCATGCATGCCGCTGCGATACAACCCCACAATGCGAAAGCTTCTCTGCTGCAGCCGGAACAGCCGCATGAGGCTGGGCTTGGCGTTCAGTGGACTCACCACCCGCAGCGTGTCACCCACCGAAAGACCTAATGATTGCGCCAGAGACGCGCCAACCACCGCCTCGCCGTCGCCGACCAGGCGGCCCCGGCCTTCCGTGATGTAGTCGGCATAGCGCGTGGGCATGGCCTCGGCCTCCGTGTCGATGCCACGCAGCATGACGCCGTGTTGACGTTCGCCGCGAAGCACCATCGCCTGAGTGCTCACCAGTCCGGCGAACACCGCCACTTCGGGACGGCCCTCGAAGTATGCCGCCAGTGTATCGACATCGGCGGCGGTCATGCCGTCCTCGCCCCAGGCGAACACATAGGCGTGCGCGTTGGTGCCCAGAATGGCGTCCTTGAGCGCTGTTTCGTAGCCGCGAAACACGGCGAACGTGACTATGAGCGCCGCCACCGAGATGACAACCCCAAGCACTGTGAGCAAAGTGTCGAACCGCAACCAGCAACGCCGGCGCGAAAGCAGGAAGCGTTCGAGATAAAATCGCGTGAGGGCATTCATGTCGTCAGGATGCACCAAAGCGCAAAGCTGTCAATGTTCAAGCGCACGCAAAGCGTGTTTTGAGTTGACAGTGACACGCTGAATGATTGAATGTGAAAAAATGCAGGGAACGAGCAATGGCACAAACATCCCGCAGACGAATTCAGGAACGCGGCACCAGACTGCTGGCATTGTCGCTCATCCTGCCCATCAGCGCCTTTCTCTTCACCGGCTACATGCTGGTCAGCTACATCGTTTCGGAAAAGGACAACAACACCCTGCGCAACCTGGCGCTCACTGTCAGGCAACTCGAGTCTCAGCGGTTGAACCAATATAATGCCCGTCACAGCGCTCTGGCCGATTCGCTGCTGCAATTTCCGCAACCTTCTCAGTCGCAATATCTTGAACGCCTGGCAATAAATCACCCCGATCTGATCGAAGCGCACTCGATCACCGACTCGACCAGCCTCCATCAACAGCTTGGCCTGCCAACCGAAGAAACCGGCCAGCTATACAGGATGTTCCAGCATCAGGCCGAGGGTGTGGGGCACCTGCGTCGCCAGAACCGCATGTACATTCTGTCGTTCTCGCAGCTCGATCATGACAACGAATTCATGGTTATCCTGTGGAAAACCGTGCCCGTCGAGAATATCTATGTGCACGCGCTGAAAGACTTCAACCTGCTCGACATCGATTATAATGCGATCATGACATCGCAACCAGACATAAATGAGGACCTGAAAGCTCTCATACAGCGCATTTTCCTCAGCGCCGATCAGACATACATCCAAAAAGAAGACCCCAGCGACCTGGCAGCCTACTATTTCATAAAAGACGTGACGGGACGTCCGCTGGCCATTACCACCATGCGCACCGAGCGCTACTTTCTCAACCAGATGCGACGCCTGTTCTGGCTGGGAGGCATCACGCTCTCGTTCTTCTCTATCCTGCTGGCCACATTGCTGTCGCACCGTGTGGCCAACTACATCGTGAATCCGGTGGAAAAGCTGGCGCTCGAAATGAACCGTATCGCCGCCGACCCGATTAACTCCGAAGAGCTGTCTCAGCGCCAATATCCAGAGCTGGAGATGGTAATCAACTCGTTCAACGGCATCCTGCGCTCATTCAAGAGCTACTTCGAGTCTGTGCTCAAATTCCAGACTATCGTCACCAACCTACAGGAGGGCATTTTTTGGTCCAACGAGGACGGACGGCTCATCATCTCGAACGATGCCTTTATGCGCGTGTTCGAGCGCGAGGCCGACAATCTGCCAGACCTGTTCTTCTGGAAGCCGGAACATTTCTATCAGCGTATCTCGCAATTCTTCGACGGCCGTGAGTTTATCATTGGCGAGCGTGTTTATCTGTTGTTTGTTAACGAGATAACAGTCGATGGCAGCCCCAACTTTCTCGGCCTCATCTCCGACATCACCCAGCAGAAAGAACATGAGGAAGCCCGCAAGAAATTGGAGCTCGAGCTGGCAAAAGCGCGTACACTGGCCGACCTCGGCCTGCTCATCGAGGGCATCAGCCACAACCTGAACGGTCCACTGCACAACATTCTGGGCTATGTGCACCTGCTGCTCGATGTTTACCCCGATAACCGTGATCTCAATCGTATCCAGGCCAACGGTATCCGCATGGCAGACATCATTAAAAGCCTAATGAACCGTATGGGCGAGGAGATGGTGTTCGCTCCCAGGCCAATCGACGTGAACGAACTCGTGCGCCGTGAGCTCGACTTTTTCGACCACAACCTCTACTTCAAGAACAACGTGCAAAAGCGCATCGAACTCGCGCCCAATCTGCCGCTGGTGATGGCCGTCTATAGCGACATCAGCCAGTCGGTAGCCAATCTCATCTCCAACGCTGTGGACGCACTGAAGGTCAGCAAACGCAAAGAATTGTGCATCAGCACAGAGCTGTGCGAGAAAGGCATGCGCATCACAGTCGAGGACACGGGCGTGGGCATCCCGGCGGACAAGCTGGAGACGATTTTCGAGTCGTTCTACTCGACGAAAACGCAGGATGACACCACCGGGGCGGGACTTGGCTTGTCCATCTCGCGGCAACTGCTCTCGGCCTATGGAGCGCAGCTTCTTGTAAATAGCGAGCTGGGGCGCGGCAGCCGTTTCAGCATTGTCATCCCGTCCGAGCGGTTTGCCGACAGCGCACCAGTGGGCAAGACTTAGAAGAGGCCAAGCTTAGGTAAACATCGAGAAGTTCATGTAGAAATAGATGGCATACAACGCCAGCAAAATGATCCCTTCACGCTTGCGCAGACTATAGCCGGTGCGCATCATTGCCAGCATGATGAAGGTGAGCACAAACATCCACAGGAAGCTGAAGTGCACCGAGGGGATGTCGTGCAGGCGGGTGAAGACAAGGCCGACGTCGATTCTGTCGCCGCGAATGTCTATGGGATTGACCAGCGAAGAAACCCCGATGATCCACAGCAGATTGAGAATATTGGCGCCCAGGATGTTGCCCACGGCAATCTCGCCCTCGTTCTTGCGGGCAGCCACAATGGCAGTGCTGATTTCTGGCAATGATGTACCGATGGCGATGATTGTGAGGCCGATGATCACCTCGGGCACGCCGAAGTGCAACGCAACAACCTCGGCAGAACCCACAACGGCATAGCTGGCCATGATGACGCCGGCCAGTCCCAACAGAAAATTGAACACATGCCTGCCGATACCGGCCTGGTCTGCTTCGGGAGGCGGAGTGCGCTTCTTCTTGTCGCTACGTTCGGCCAGAAACATCCAGACCCAGTAGCCAATCAGCGTGAGCACGAGCAGGATTCCCTCGAACCTGGTGATGAGGCCGTCAAAGCCCAGTATGTAAGTGAAGCAGGCTACTGCCATGAGAAAGTAACCGTTGCGTTTGAATATCACCTTATCGATGAGGATGAGCGTGGGCGCCAGTATGGCCGCCAGAGCCAGAGCCACGCCGTTATCGACAATGACCGATCCCAGCGCGTTGCCCAGCGCGAACTCCGACTTGCCCCGCATGGCTGAGATGATCGAGACGGTGATCTCGGGAGCGGTAGTGCCAATCCCCACAATGACGATGCCCACGAGCATACGCGGCATGTGCAGGTTTTCGGAGATGCCCACCGCCGCATCAACGAAGAGATCGGCGCCGCGAAACAGAATGACGAACGCAGCCGCGATGACGGCGAGGTGAAACCAGATGCTGCTGTAAAGGATTTCTGCCCACATGGTGCGCTCCCCGTGTGAATTTTTCATTTTTCCGGCGAGTGTCAATTGTTTTCCTCCGCGAAAAAAAGCTTGTCGCCATGTTCTCGCTTGCTCACCCTGCGCCAAACAGACAAGGAGCGTTCCATGCAGAGCAAGTGCATCGACGATACATGGGTGCTGCGTTTTGATCCGGGCGAGGAGATTATGCACGAGCTGACCGCCTTCTGCGCCGAGCAGGGCATCGCCACCGCCGAGCTTCGCGGTATCGGGGCGGCAAGGCGCATCAGAGCGGGATTGTTTAACACAACGAGCCGAGAATACGTCGATAAGACCTTCGAGGGCGAGTTCGAGATTACCAGCCTGCTGGGCAACATCACCCGCAAAGAGGGCGGCATCTTCGCCCATGTGCACATCAGCTTCGCCAACGAGCAACTGCAGTTGTTCGGCGGGCATCTGTTCGAGTGCGAGATCAGCGCCACCTGCGAAATCGTGCTGCGTCCGCTTGCCGCCAGCATCGAGCGCACCGGCAAAGCGTCCATCGGCCTGCACACCATCGACCTCGACTGACCTATGCCACAACCGATTTCGCTGGCCGTACGGCAACTCATCGAGTTCGTGTTGCGGCGCGGCGACCTGGTGGCCACTACATTCAGTGCGCCGTCGCGGGCTGTTGCCGGCACTCGCGGACACCAGAAGGTGCAAAAAGCGCGCCCCGCACACTACGAGGCCGAAGTGGCCTTCGCCTGGGACTGCGAGGCAGACAGCCTGAGCTTCCAGTTGCGAGGCCGCATGGACGGCGTTTTCCGCCTGCCGGACGGACCAATCATCGACGAGATAAAGACCACCACGCTGCCTGTGACTGCCATTGCCGACGACAACGAACTGCACTGGGCGCAGGCGAAGGTCTATGCGCATGTGCTGGCGGCATCCGAAGGCCACGAGCGCGTGGGGGTGCAGCTCACCTACCTCAGCCTCGACAGCAGCGAGGCCCGCGAGTATCGCCGCGATTACACTGCCGCAGAACTGGCGGAATTCTTCGCCCGCCTGCTGGCCGACTATGCAAGCTGGGCAAAACGCTTAGCCAACTGGCGCACCCGCCGCGACCAGGCAATCAAAGCCGCGCCTTTCCCCTTCGAGGAGTATCGCGGTGGACAGCGCGACCTCGCTGTGCGCGCCTGGAAGGCCTTCGAGCGCGGCGAGCGGCTGTTTGCGCTGGCGCCCACAGGCATCGGCAAGACGGCGGCGGTGCTGTATCCGGCGCTGAAGGCGCTGGCGCACGGTCATGCCGAGAAAGCGTTTTACTTCACCGCCAAGACAACAGGCCGCGCTATGGCAGAGCAAACGCTGGCGAAGATGCGAACCCGAGGGATGGCCTGCCGAGCGCTTACTATCACCGCCAAAGAAAAGATTTGCCTGTCGCCGGGGTCGGAGTGCAACGGCGACTCGTGCGCATATGCGGCGGGATATTTCGACAAGTTGCGTGGGGCACTCGAGGCAAGCCTGGCGCACGAGGCCATCGACCGGGCAGCGGTGGAGGAGCTGGCGCGTGAACATCAAGTGTGCCCGTTCGAGTTCTCGCTCGAAATGAGCTTGTACGCCGACTGCATCATCTGCGACTACAACTACGCTTTCGACCCGCGTGTGTATCTGCGCCGTTTCTTCCTGGAGAGCAACGAGCCGTGGCTGTTCCTTGTTGACGAGGCGCACAACCTGGTGGATCGCGGACGTGAGATGTTCTCGGCCATGCTGAGTAAACGGCGTGTGCTGGACGTGCGACGCCCGCTGAGACAACCCCTGCCCGCCGTGTATAAATCGCTGGGCAAGGTGAACACCGAGCTGCTGGCCTGGCGCAAGCTTTGCGACGAAGACGGCAGTGGCGCAGTGGTGCAAGCGGAGCTGCCCGAAGCGCTGTGCAAAGCGTTGCGTGGGTTTACCCGCTCTGCCGAGCAGTGGCTGGCGCACAATCGCCCGGCCTCCTTCCGCGCCGACCTGCTGGAAATGTATTTCGAGTCACTTCATGTGCTGCGCATTGCCGAGATGTATGGCGATGACTACGTCACCTATGCCCAGCGCCAGGGACGCGACCTCGTGCTGAAGCTGTTCTGCCAGGATCCGGCGCGCCTGCTCGATGCTGCCTTCGAGCGCAGCGCGGCGGCGGTGGTGTTTTCGGCCACGCTGCACCCGCTGTCGTTCTACCGCGAACTGCTGGGCGGCCGCCCCGACGACCCACAGTTCGAGCTGGGCAGCCCGTTTCCAGAAGAGCACTTCGGGTTGCTGGTGCATGGCGGCGTTCCCACCACCTGGCGACGGCGCGGCGAGTCGTATGACGAGGTGGCGCGGGTAATCGAGGCGGCAGTGCAGGCGGCGGCGGGCAACACGTTCGTCTATTTCCCCTCATACCGTTACCTCGAATCCGTAGCGCCCCTCGTGCAACTGCCGCAAACCACGCTGCTGGTGCAGAGCCGAGGCATGAGCGAACCCGAGCGTGACACCTACCTCGCCGCGTTCGAGTCACCCGGCGAAACGCCCGTTGTGGGCATGGGCGTGATGGGGGGCGTGTTCGCCGAGGGCATCGACCTGGCCGGCGACCGCCTGGTGTGCGCTGTGGTAGTGGGCGTGGGGCTGCCGCAGGTGTGCCTCGAACGCGAGCTGCTGCGCAAGTTCTATGACGAGCGCGAGAACCGGGGGTTCGCCTACGCCTACATGCTGCCGGGGTTCAACCGCGTGATGCAGGCCGCCGGACGGGTCATCCGCACCGGCAGCGACTGCGGCGCTGTGGCGCTGGTGGACGAGCGATTTGCACGGCGCGATTACAGAAACATCTTCCCGCCACACTGGCGCCATGTTCGTTATGAGAGAAACACGCCAGGGGTGAAGCGTGCCCTGCACCGCTTCTGGCAAACCACACAACAGGACGATTGACATGCAATTCAAAACCATTTCCGTATCCACGCGCCAGCGCTGCCAGATGCTCGACGTGACCCGCGAAGCAGAGGCATTCGTGCGCGACTGCGGCATCCGCGATGGCCGCCTGACGCTGTTTGTGCCGCACACCACCGCCGCGGTTACCATCAACGAAAACGCCGACCCTGATGTCGTCACCGACATGCTGTCAGGACTGGCAAAGCTGGCGCCCAGAGACGCCGGTTACCGCCACGCCGAGGGTAACAGCGACGCCCACATCAAAAGCAGTCTGGTGGGTTGTAGTCAAAACGTGCTGGTGCAGGACGGCCGCCTGCTCCTAGGTACATGGCAGGGCATCTGGTTCTGTGAATTCGATGGCCCGCGCACCCGCAAGCTCGTTCTGGGGGTTGCCTCATGCTGATGCCCGTTCTCAGCCTCGTGCTGGCCATCGTTGTGCTGCTGGTCGTTGCTCGGCGCAGCCTGTGGGTGGCGCTCATGGCCGCCGCGCTCATCGTGGGCGTGTTCAACCTGCCGCTGCCGGAGCTGGGGCGTCTGGCGCTGCACACCATCGCAGACCCCGGCATCATCTACCTCGGGCTGATTGTGGCCATCATCCCCATCATGGGCGGCATCCTGCAGCAGAGCGGCATGTTGAGTGGCATGGTGGACAACCTTTCCATGCGCCGCGACATGTTCCTCGTCACCGGCCCGGCCTTTCTGGGTATGCTGCCCATTCCAGGCGGCGCTCTGCTGTCTGCGCCGCTGGTGCTGCGCGCCGGTGATGATATTTCCACCGCCGATTACGCCGCCATCAATGTGTGGTTTCGCCACCTGCTCACCTTCATCTATCCGCTGGCCTCGCTGCTGATATGCACGCAGATAGCCGGCCTGAACCCATTTGTGGCAATGCTCTATCTGTCACCGTGGCTGGTGCTGCTGCTGGCGCTGGGCTGGGTGTTTCTGTTGCGAGGCATTCGCGGCAAGCTGGTGCGTGCGGCGAACGCCCGTCGCCGCGACCTCGTCATCCCGGTGTTCATCATCCTGGCGGCGCCCGGACTGCATGTGCTGCTACAGTATATTTTGCCAGGTCTGCACGAGCGCATCACGCTGCTCATCGGCGTGAGTTTTGGCATGGTGCTGTCAATGTACTTCGCCCGCACTGATTTCCGCTCGTTCGGCAAGGTGGTGGTGAACATGAAACCCTGGATATTCTTCCTGCTCATCGTGATGATTTTCTTCTTCCTGCACGTCTTCAGCGCCTCCCCCCTGCCCGATCTCATCGCCTCGATCGAGCTGCCGCACAGCTTCATGCTGGTGGTGGTGAGCGCCGCCGTAGGCCTTGTCACCGCGAGGGTGTCGGCTGCCATGTCGCTGATGCTGCCCATCCTCGCAGCCAAGTTCGGCGCACTCGACTACACCAGCTTCAGCATCCTCTACTTCAGCATCTTCATGGGCTACGTCATCAGTCCGCTGCACCCATGTGTGCTGGTGACACTCGAGTTCTTCGGCTGCGGTATGCGTAAGTTCTACCGACGTATCATCATGCCAGGAATCATCTCGCTCGCCATCGCCTACGCCACAGCGCTGCTGCTCGGCAATTGAGGAAAAGAAGAGAAGGCGAATACTCGCTTTTTGAAAAAAGCGAGACCAAAAACTTCTAACGGATGCTGCGCATCCTTGATCCTATGATATCATTGAAAGCAACAGGGGTACCCGAAGAGGGCGCCCCTGTTGCTTTCATTAATGTGATTGAGCCCAAGATACGAAGTATCTGTCAAAAGCTTTTGGCCCCACCTTTTCACGAAAAGGTGGGTGACTTGCCTCTTTTCCTTCTCCTCAATTACCCAGTATGCCGAGCAACACACCGGCGGCGACTGCGGAGCCGATTACACCGGAGACGTTAGGTGCCATGGCGTGCATGAGCAGGAAGTTTGTGCGGTTGTATTGTCTGCCGACGGTGTGCACCACGCGGGCGCTGTCGGGGACGGCGGAGACGCCGGCTGCGCCGATCATCGGGTTGATTTTTTCTTTGAGGAAGAGGTTCATCAACTTGGCGAAGAGCAGTCCGGCGGCGGTGGCGATGCAAAAGCTGAACGCACCCAGCGCGAATATCTTGACGCTGTCGAAACGGAGAAAGTAGTCCGCCTGTGTACTGGCGCCAACGGCGAATCCGAGCACAATGGTGACGATGTCAATCAGTGCGTTGCGGGCAGTGTTGGCCAGTCGCTCGGTAACGCCGCTCTCCTTGAGGATATTACCCAGGAACAGCATGCCCAGCAGCGCCGAAGCGCCCGGGGCGATAGATATGGTGACGATGGCGCCAATGACGGGGAACAGAATCTTCTCGCGTTTGCTCACCAATCGTGGCGTTTTCATTTTGATGACGCGCTCTTTTTTCGTGGTGAGCAGCTTGATGATGGGCGGCTGGATGACCGGCACCAGCGCCATGTAACTGTAGGCCGCGATGGCGATAGGCCCCACCAGGTGAGGTGCGAGCTTGCTGCTGAGAAAGATGGATGTGGGGCCGTCGGCGCCGCCGATGATGCCGATTGCGCCTGCCTCAACCACGCTGAATCCGAGATAGATTGCCCCGATGAAGGTGGCGAAGATGCCGAACTGCGCTGCCGCTCCCAGCAGGATGAGCTTGGGGTTGGCGATAAGAGTCGAGAAGTCGGTCATGGCGCCAATGCCCAGAAAGATGAGCGGCGGATAGAGGCCGTGCTGAACGCCGAAGTAGAGCTGGTTGAGCACCGACCCCTGCACATACACGCCAAGCGAACCGGGGATGTTGCCCAGGACGATGCCGAAACCGATGGGCACGAGCAGCAGGGGTTCATAGTCCTTTGAGATGCCCAGCCACACAAAGACAAGCCCAATGACGATCATGATGGCGAAAGACCAGTCCATCTGGGCGAATGCGGTGGTCTGGTAGAACTGGGTCAGTTCGGCCATGCGTCAACCCTCCATTTCGACGAGAAGCTGGTTTTCCTGCACGTTTTCACCTTTGGACACAGGGATCGATTTGACGCGACCGGTAGTTGTCGCGGCGATTTCGGATTCCATTTTCATCGCTTCGAGTATGACGACCGTCTGCTCGGCCTGCACCATATCGCCCACCTTCACCTTGATGTCGAGGACGGTGCCTGGAATTGGTGCGCACACATCGCAGGCAGCCGCTGCCGGTGGTGGTGGTGGCGTGGGAGCGGCGGCAGGCGCGGCCTGCGGTTGGACAGGCTTTTGCACAGTGGGCTGTTGCGGAGCAGGCTCGGCAGCGCCGCCGACGGCTTCGAGCACGACCAGCACATCGCCTTCGTTCACGTTGCCGCCCTTAGTGCAGCGTATCTCCTTCACCGTGCCCTCGAAAGGCGCGGTAATCTCCGACTCCATCTTCATCGCCTCGAGAATGCACAGCACGTCACCGGCGCTAACCACATCGCCAGGCTTCACCTTCACATCGATGATGACGCCCGGAATGGGCGCGGTAATCTGGCCACCGGCGATTGCAGGCTTGCTGTCGGAGCGCAGGCTGACGCTGGGAGCGCTCTTTTCGGCGCGGACCAAACGCGGCGCTCCTTGCGGGGCCTGGTTGTCCAGCTCAACGTGGTAATCAACGCCGTTGACGTTGACCGTGGCGGTAGAGCCGTCGTATTTGCGCACACGGGCTTCATAGCTCTGCCCGTCTATCTTCATCTTGTAGGTCTTCATCATTTCCTCCTGGTGAGGACATATTCGCGGTTAGGCATGGTAAGCTTACCGGCGCGCCACATCGACAGCGAAGTGCGACGCCAGGTGAGCATCAGTTTGTGCTGTTCTTCGGCCTCGCGCACATGCAGGTGCAGGGCCGTGATAACGGCGATGATGGCGTTGGTGCTCACATCTGGTTCCGGTTCCTGCCGCTGCGCTGCTGTGGGAGCGGAAGCGGTTGGTTTCTTGCGGCTCTGCGGGTTGAGACGGCGCAACTGGCTGATGATGAACCCCGTAAGCATGAGACTGGTGAACACAACCAGCATGCCGATGATGATGATACCGAAGATGAATGTCAGCTTCTGGGCATTGAACTCCGTTTGCGCCGCGTCCACATCGCTCTTGCCAAGGCCCAGCTTGCCTAATGTCATATTCGGATCGGTGTCTTCGCCAGGCAGGAATACCATCAGCTTCTTCACTGGAATGCCTCGATCCCTGGCAATCGTGATGAGCGACTCGTTCGTGTAGTAAGCCTGCACGGCGGCATTGAGGCGCTCCGGCGCAATGTTCAACTCGTCGAGAATTGATTGCGGCGGTGTCTCGGCAGGCAGTTCGAGCAAGACAAAGAGCGTAGCGACGGGGATGATCTCCTGGTGGGCGAAGTCCGCCAGCGTGGAAACTTCGGGCTGCTCGGGCTGCTGCGCTGCCTCGGCTGAGGGCACAGCAGACACGGAGGCGGCCAACAGCGTAGCGACGAGGGCGATGATCCATCTCATATCAGCGCCTACAGCGGGATGTTGCCGTGTTTCTTCGGCGGGTTCGTGTCTTTCTTGGTGGCCAGCATTTCGAAGGCGCGGATGAGGCGGAAGCGTGTTACCGCCGGCTCGATGACGTCATCGATGTAGCCCTTTTCGGCAGCAGCGTAGGGGTTGGCGAACTTGTCGCGGTACTCTTCCTCACGTTCGGCCAGCAGGACGTCCGCATCGGCGGCGTCTTTGGCCTCCTTGCGAAAGATAATCTCGACAGCGCCCTTGGGCCCCATCACGGCAATCTCGGCGCTGGGCCAGGCATAGACCATGTCGGCGCGCATGTGGCGGCTGTTCATCACGCAGTAGGCACCACCGTAGGCCTTGCGCACAATGAGAGTCACTTTGGGCACGGTGGCCTCGGCGAATGCATAGAGTAGCTTGGCGCCGTGGCGAATGATGCCGTTGTGCTCCTGGTTCGAGCCGGGCAGGAAGCCGGGCACGTCCTCGATCACGAGCAGGGGTATGTTGAAGGCGTCGCAGAAGCGCACGAAGCGCGAGGCCTTGACCGAGGCGTTGATGTCGAGAACGCCGGCCAGTATGCGCGGCTGATTGGCCACCACGCCAACGACATAGCCGTTGAGACGCATGTAGCCCACCACGATGTTCTGCGCGAAGTTGCGCGCCACTTCGAGAAACTCGCCGTCATCGGCCAGTGTATGGATAACCTCGATAATGTCGTATGGCTTGTTCGGGTTTTCTGGAATGATGTTGTTCAGCTCCTCGCACACACGGTCGATGGGATCGGTGGTGGTGAGGCAGGGAGGCTCTTCCATGTTGTTGGAAGGAATATAACTGAGCAGCTTGCGGATGAGCAGAATCGTCTCTTCCTCATCGTCGGTGACGAACTGCGCCACGCCGCTCTTGCCGGCGTGCACCATAGCGCCACCCAGGTTCTCGGTGGTGATGTCCTCGTTCAACACCGTCTTCACCACCTTAGGGCCGGTTACGAACATGTAGCTGTTCTTGCGGTCCATGATGACGAAATCTGTGATGGCCGGCGAATAGACCGCGCCACCGGCGCAGGGGCCGAGGATGGCTGAAATCTGCGGGATGACACCGGACGCCTGCACGTTGCGCCAGAAGATTTCGGCGTAGCCGGCCAGCGCGTCAACGCCCTCCTGGATGCGAGCGCCGCCGGAATCGTTCAACCCGATGACGGGAGCGCCCACCTTCATCGCCATGTCCATGATCTTGCATATCTTGTTGGCGTATGTGCTCGACAGCGAACCACCGAACACGGTGAAATCCTGCGCGAAAACGTAAACCACACGGCCATTGATGGTGCCGCAACCCGTGATTACGCCGTCACTGAGGATTTTGTTCTTCTCCATGCCGAAGTTGTGGCTCTGGTGCTGCGCAAACATGTCGAATTCCTCGAAGCTGTCGGGGTCAACAAGCTTGCGGATACGCTCACGCGCTATGAGCTTGCCCTTTGCATGCTGCGCGTCGATACGTTTCTGTCCGCCGCACAGTTCTGCTTTGGCGCGCATCTCGCGCAGCCGGGCGATCTTGTTCTCCATCTCCATGCTCACTCCTCGTTGTGGTCACGTTCCTTGCACAGCTCCAGCAGGACGCCGTGGGTGGATTTGGGATGCAGGAAGGCAATGCTGGCGCCGTGTGCGCCAGGGCGTGGTGTTTTGTCGATAAGCCGCAGGCCGATATCTTCGGCTTTGGCAAGCTCTTTGGGTAGGTCGTCCACGGCCAGGGCAAGGTGTTGAATGCCCTCCCCGCGTTTCTCGATGTACTTGGCGATGGGGCTGTCGGGTGACGAGGCCGCAAGTAGCTCGATTCGCACATCACCCACCGGAATAAAGGCCACCTTGACCTTCTGCGACGGCACTTCCTCGATTGCTTCACACTCCAGTCCCATGCGGCGGTAGAGCTCGATTGACTCTTCCAGATTTTTCACTGCGATGCCGATATGACTGATTTTGGTAATCATCTCACTCCCGCGAGTCAGTCCGTTTTGCCGTAGTCGTCGGCCAGCTTGAAGCCCAGCTTCATGGCCTTGAGGTTCAGCTTGATGTAGTGCGGCTTCACCGACTGTTCGATGCCCTTGCGCAACGATGCCTCGCTCACCAATCCTGTCTTGCGAACCAGGAACGCCAGCGAGAGGATGTTGGTGGGCAATATCGTGCCGAGTTTTTCGGCGGCGATGTCGGTGAACGGCAGCTCGTAGATGTTGGAGCTGTCGAGGGCAATGTTCTTCACGCCGGTTGTGTCGGCGATAAGGATGCCCTTGTCTTTCAGATCGAACAGATATTTGTCGCACGATTCCTGGGTGAGCGCCAGCAGCACGTCGAAGTGCGTGGCCTCGGGGAAGTGTATATCGTCGTTGCTGATGATGACATCGGCCCGGCTGGCGCCGCCGCGAGACTCGGGACCGTAGCTCTGGCTCTGGGCCACGCGATAGCGCTCCTGCACGGCTGCCCGCGCCAGAATGATGCCGGCCAGAATGAGCCCCTGGCCGCCGCTGCCGCTCAGGCGAATCTCCTTGCGCATATATGTCTTGCTCATTTCGACTCCTCCTGCTTCAGGCTGTCGACAAGTCGCTGGTAACGCAGGGTGTATTCGTCCTTTTCCACATGCTTCAGGATGCCGCGCACAAGCTTGCCTTTGGTCTTTTCGGGGGGCAGCTTATCGAGAGCTTTCACGGGAATCGAGTTGTCTCGCATCTGCTTCATCATCTCAGGGGCGCCGCCTTTTTTGTTCAGCCGGCCATAGATGACCGGGCAGGCGCTCACAATCTCGATGACGCTCATCCCCTTGTGCTCCAAGCCCCGCTTGATGAACTCCTCGCTTTCGAGTGAATGGAAGGCGGTGCTGCGAGCCACGAAGGTGGCGCCGGCGCCAATGGCCAGGTCGCAGATGTCGAACACGGGGTCGATGTTGCCGTGGGGACTGGTGGTGGCGATGTCGCCGGTGGGCGTGGTGGGCGAGAACTGGCCGCCGGTCATGCCATAGATGTTGTTGTTCACGACCACAATCGTGAGGTCGAGGTTACGGCGACAGGCGTGGATGAAGTGGTTGCCGCCGATGGCAGTGCAGTCGCCGTCGCCGGTGACGACGATGACGTTGAGGTGCGGTTTGTGCAGCTTCACGCCTGTGGCGAATGGGATAGCACGGCCATGTATGGTGTGCAGCGTGTTGAAGTCCACATACACGGGCATGCGACTGCTACAGCCAATACCGGAGACCATCGCCACATCGTCGCGGCCAAGACCCAGTTCGTCCACCGCACGGATGAGCGCGCCCAGAACGATGCCGTTGCTGCAACCGGCGCACCATACATGCGGGAATTTCTTGTTGTGCCGGAGGTAGCTGTGAACCGTCTTCTGTGGCTGATTTTTCATCAGTTCACCTCCTTGATGATCCGCAGAATCTGAGCCGGAGTAATCAACTCGCCGTCCACACGACGCACCGGAACGATGTCCGAATCGTCTTTGTCTTTAATCAATCGCGCAATCTCACGCAGGAACTGTCCCTGGTTCAGCTCGGCGACGATGACTGTCTCGACGTTCTTGAGCATCTTGCGCACGGCGTCATCGGGGAATGGCCAGATGGTGAGCGGCCGTAACAGCCCCACCTTGAGCCCCTCGGCGCGCGCCATCATAACGGCGGACTTGGCAGACCGCGCCGTAATGCCGGCGGCGAAGATAGCGATTTTGGCGTCTTCCATATGAAAGCTCTCGATCTGAACCAGATCGCGGATGTTGCTGGTGATTTTCTTCTTCAGGCGTGCCATCATATCGGCCACTTCTGCGGGCCTGCCGGTGGGGAAGCCGGTGGCATCGTGCGCCAGGCCGGTTACATGAAAACGGTATCCTTCGCCAAAACTGGCTACGGGCGAGAGGTATTTCTGGTTCTCGTCGTAGTGCTTATACCACTCGGGCGGCACAGTCGGCTTGATGCGGTTGATAACGCGATGCTTGCGAAGATCGGGCAAGCGAACCGCTTCGCGCATGTGGCCCAGCACCTCGTCCAGCAACAGCACCACGCAGGTGCGATACTTCTCGCTGAGGTTGACGGCGCGAATGGCGAGCTCATAGCTCTCTTTCACTGAGTCTGGATAGAGCACGATGGCGGGAGCGTCACCGTGAGAACCCCAGCGACTCTGCATGATGTCGCCCTGCGAGGGGCTGGTGGGCAGGCCGGTACTGGGACCGGCACGCATCACGTTCACCACCACGCATGGGGTTTCGGTAATCTTGGCGTAGCCGATTGCTTCTTGCATGAGCGAAAAGCCTGGGCCGCTGGTGGCCGTCATTGCCTTGGCTCCAGCCAGAGACGCACCGATGATAGCGCAGATGCTGGCGATCTCGTCCTCCATTTGAATGAACGCGGCGCCGCGCAGGGGCAACTCGCGGGAGAGGATTTCGGCAATCTCGGTGGATGGCGTTATGGGATAGCCGGCAAAGAAATTCACTCCGGCGTCAACGGCTCCGCGGGCCACAGCTTCATTACCCTGCATGAGCACAATCGAATCCAGCTCTTCGGTTTTCTTAGTAGTCTTTTTGGTTGTTTTCTTGGGCATTGCTCCTCCTACTTCCTCTTGGCCCCGGTAATAGCGAAATCGGGGCACAGGCGATCGCAGGTCATGCAGTGAATGCATTTTTCGGGGTGTTCGACGAACGGTGAGCCGTCTGGATTGCGGCCCAGGGTGCCGGTGGGGCAAAAAGTGCTGCATATGCCGCAGCGCTTGCACCACTGGTGATAGATGAAAACGGGTTCTTTGTTGTAGTCGCCCGATGTTTTCACCTCGGTGACTTCAACCTCCATCTTTTCGGGGGAATCCTCCTGGAGGATTATGCTTCCTTCCCGATGCTTTTCAATCTTCTCGGCCATGTGTGGACTCCTTGTCCCAGTAATTCGTGCCAAACCTATTACCACCCATTTTTCCATCAAGGTTTTTACAAAAAAAAATCCCCCACCGGCAAGTGACGGCAAATGAACAAGTTTCATACCCACTCGCAATCAAATAGCAATCGAGGATTTTTGTCACAACAACAAGATAATCCATCCAACATAACGGACAAACAATATCGTCGCGTAGCGCGCATACGCCTCAATTGATAAAAAAACCGGGCGACAGAAGCCGCCCGGAATATTCAGCGTTTGGTGATTGCTTATTTGAGAAGCAGCATCTTGTTGGTCTCGACACTGCCGCCGGCGCTCAGCTTGCAGAAGTAAACGCCACTGGCAACGGCCGAACCGTTGTTGTTATTGCCTTCCCAAACGAACGTGTGCGGGCCGGCGGGCATGACGCCCGTGGCCATAGTCTTCACCAGTTCGCCACGCACGTTATAGATCTTCAGCTCGACGTCCTGGGCTACAGGAAGCGAGAAGCTGATGTTGGTGGTGGGGTTGAACGGGTTGGGGTAGTTGATGAGGCTGGTAGTGAAGGGAGTGACCTCTCCATCATCATTGGCTCCATAACCGGGCAGTTGGCTGAAATCTACGTCGAGGGCGGCGTACTTGAGCGTACCGCCGTCATTGGCGCCCTGTTCCTGGATGTATGAGCCGAAGCTGTTGTCGTCCAGGAAGAACAAGTGCAGTTTGCCGTGGCCTTCACCGATATCTTCGATGATGTCGCCGGGATAGACGTAGTTGGGCATCATGCCGTCGATTTCAGTTGTATAGCCAACCTCTGCGTTGACATTGGCGTTCATGAAGATGGGCTCTGACCAGTGGACGCCATTGTCGGCTGACAGGGAAATGGCGATTTCGGGGCATGTCGCCCAGTCTGCGTAGTCCTCGTCACCCGCGTCGTTGTAAAAGCGACTGTAGAGGCCATCCTGCCATACGGCAGCCATGTAGTCGCCGCCCTTGGCGAACTTGAAGCTGTTCTCATGGAAGGCTTCGTCCCAGCCGTACCACCAGATGGGCCAGCCGAGATCGTTGAGTAAATTACCTTCATCAGAATATTCGAGCACACCGTCCTGATCCCCATCCCAGGGAAGGTATGGGAAGGTGGGGTCTTCGTTGGTGCTCTGGGGATAGATGTCCTGCCAGGTCACATCGCCATTCAACGGATTATAGACCACACCCTTGAGGTAGCTGAAGTATGCCCACAGCATATGTGAGCCTGTGTCGTCGATATGACCCAGAACCATGTTGCCCAGGAAATGGAGATTACCCTCGGCATCGAAGCGGGCATTCGGGTGGCTCGAGTTGACGAATGAGAAGAAAATATCCGAACTCACGTCGAAGTAAGGAGTATTGTCCTGGTTTAAAGGCATGTCAACGATGAAGTTGGAACCTGTCTGAATGACTTCCCAGGTACCTTCAGCCCAGTTATCGTTGTAGAAGATAACCAGGTCGTTGCCCAGATCGATGTCATCGGCGCCGAGGTAGCCGATAAGTGCGCACTGGCCGTCGTCGGTGAAGGCCAAGCCCTTGTTATAGCGACCCCAGGTCGGGCCCATGTTGTAGGCGTCGAGCAGCGGGAAGGTGAGGTATGTCCATTCGAGATTGGCGAAGTTGGTGTTGTCGATGTCCGAAGTTTGGAAGTCGCACCATTTGATCAGCACGTTCTCGGACGGGTTGCCTGAATGGCTGACGTAGTTGCTGCCAATTACGAACAGGCGGCGTTTGCCGTCGGTGTTGTAGGTGGGCGACTGGACGATGAACATGGTTGGCCAGATGAATTCGTCATCGTCGGCAGGTGAATAGACACCGGCGTACACAGCGGGATCGAGCACGTTGATCGGGGTCGAAACCAGGCCGGGGCCTTGCAGCACATGCCACATGTCGAACGACATGGCGACATCGTAATCTACATCTTCGTCAAGGTCGACGTGCCATGCGAAGAACGGATCCTGCGTCTCATGGTCGAGCGCCGTGCCAACGTAGCCTTCACGCAGGTCCGACTGGCTGATGTAGGCAGTCGAGGCCACTGTGCCGTCGGCTTCGATGTAGGCGTAGTAGCCGCGGCGGGTGGCGTTTGCGGTTTCTGTGGCGTGGAAGCCGATGTAGGCTCCGTTATCGCCGGGGTCGTTGTTACTCTGAATCCGCAGGGGATACGAGATGTAACTGCCGGGCATGTAATCATAGAATGTGGTTACAATGTCCTGAGGTTCGATCATAAACGAAAACTCAGGTACGATACGGCTCTGTGGCCGCAGAATTGCGTTGGCATCGATTTCGTAGGGAATCTCCTGCTTCTCGATAGCCTGCATCATGTCTGCACTCGCTACTACCACGAGTGCGGCCAACATGGCCAGGATTAGTCCTTTCTTCATAACTCTCCTCCTCAGTTTGGTTAAGTTGCTACGTTTAGCTCTATGTCCCTCAACACAAAGTTATTCGTTATCGTAAAACGTGGCTCACTTCAGTTTCGATCAAAACGCCATTTTCACCGAAAGTCGGTGAGCGCTTGTCATGAAGCTTTCTGCCAGCCACCCCATATCGGTGTATGCCCAGTCAACGTTAATCACGCCAATTCTGCTTGCTACCTTCCAGCCGAGGCCAAATGTGGGGCGCACCCCGCTCTCATTTGTATCGATCTGGAACTGGCAACCGCTACGCACGAAAAGCGCTGACCAGCGATATTCAAATCCAAGATTGAATGTCTCCTCGCGGTCAACGCAGTTATCAATCTGGAACGATGAAATGAGATGGCTATGGTCATCGCGGATGATATCACCACTGATGCCAAACGAGAAGCTCATTGGAATCTTGAGCGGGAATTCCTCGCGGTCTTCGTCAATCAGGCCATCGCCATCGTTGTCGAGCAGATCGAAGGGGTCTTCGTCGATCTGGCCGTCGCCGTCATTGTCTATCTCATACTTCAGGTCGGGGCCGAAGTTGCGCAGAGCCATGCCGATAGTCAGATTGTTCCAGCCGGTATTGTAGAGCGAGCCGACGTCGAAGGCAAAACCATTGACATCGTATTCCGAGAGGTTCTCGCGCAGATATTTACCGGTGATGCCGAAACTGAACTTGTCGGTGAAAGCCTGCGAATAGGTAAGGCCGATACAGATGTCGCTACAGGTGAATAATTCGCCGGTACCCTCATAATGGTCTGCGGTTCTCACAGGCATGTCATCCATGTGCAGCACGCTGGCTTGAAAACCGAATGTGCCGTAGTCGGAGATGTATGACGCCGCGAAGTAATCGTGCATGATGTCTGCCGGCCATTCGGTATGCGAGAAAATCACCTGGTTCTGGTACTTCACGGCCAATCCGCCGGGGTTCCAGTAGATTGCCGAGATGTCATCGGACACCGCTGTATAGGCTTCGGCCATTCCGATTGCGCGGGCATCAATGCCCAGCTTCAGGAACTGAAGGCCGGCCGTGCCAGACTTCGGGAACATTTCGGCAAACGCGAATGCAGGAATCAGCCCAAAAATGACGAGCCATATGATTGTATGTTTCACGTTTCCCCCTTATCGAATGATAACGAATTTGCCGACCTTGACATCACCGCCAGCGTCTTCGACACTGAACAGATAGACGCCACTGACGACGATTTGATTGTTGTGTGACAGTAAATCCCAGGTGTGAGTGCCACTGGCGGCGATACCGAACTGAGCGGCCTTGCTGGGATTGATGACGTCTTCCATGTAGGCGCCATTATGCTCGATGGTATCCACGAGGTCACCGGCGAGGGTGAAGATGCGAATCGTGCATTCCTCGGGGAGGTTTACGAACCAGACACGACGGCTCTTGTCGCCCTTGTCATCCATTTCACGGCGTCCATCGAATGCCGACAGGCCGGTGTAGGGATTGGGTACGACATATACGTTGTCACTCGAACCATTTGTGGCGCTGGGTCCGGGGAAGAACACCACCATGTTGGCGTCTGCGTCACGGCCTGATTCGAGAGCCAGAAGGTCCTTCGATGGCATACCGCGGTCGAAGGCGGTCACGGCGAGGTAGTTCTCGATGCCGCGTCGTCCGATGTCGCGCATATACACATCGTAGTAGCGGCGCGCCAGGCGATCCTTCACTGTATCGAAATCACCCGTGAAGCTCTGGCCGAGATGAGTGGCCACAGTGATGAGGTTGTCATCGTACAGCGCCAGATAGATGTCTTCGGAAACGTCTGGGTGGCGGAAGATGAGCGCCTCGTTGATAAACTGGTCGTACAGCGGGTTATACTTCGGGTTGATGGCCGAATCGTACCAGTTCTGCGCTATGTATAAGATTTCTGTTGAATCGGTGAGCGCCGGGTCGTAGAGCGGGCTACCATAGATGGTGTCGCCGACGGCGTAATGCACCAGTTCGTAAACGTTGTTCAGACGATAGAACACCGTGTCTTGTTCAGTGGCGAAACCAGGATTGGGCAAGCCGGTGTCACGGCCAAGCTCGCCGCCATAGTCGAGGTAATTGGCTTCAAACAAATCCTTGACGATGTCGTAATGCCACAGGTCGGTCTGCGTGTCCACCTTGTCCCAGGATTCGAGAGACATCCACGCCTCATAGCTGCCAGAGCCAATGCGATGCCAGATGCGATAGCCCTGGAAGTCGTGGCGCAGAATATGTGCGGAGGTGGGATCGAGGATAGCGTTGATGTTATACCCTTCGTCACCCTCATGCACGTTCGGGTCGTAGCTGGGCAATACGGGAATCGAGTCCTGATAGCCAATCGAGCCGTTGCTCACTGTCTGGTAGTCGTAGAAGAACTCGGAACGGTTGTCCCACACAAAGCGGAAGCTGCGGCCATCGGCGCTGGGGAAATAGGCGGCGTTGGGCACGGTCGGTGGTTCCGGCGGCGTGTAGTGGGGGAATATATCGGGCATAACGACATTTTCAAGAACTTGTGCGTCGCCATAGATTTCCTTGGCCCATTCTGCGGTCTGCTTCAGTTCTTCCACCGACTCGCCCGGGAATATCGCGATAACGATCTTCATCGTTGCGCCCGGCTCCAGGTTCCACGAGGTTTCCGATGGGTTGTCGATTCCCTGCATGTCGCCATAGAAGGCGAACAGATAGCGCGTATCGCATGGGTCGTTGAGCTGTGTGTCGGGGAAATCGCGCAGAGAGGTGAATTTGCTGTTATCCGGGTTACGGTCGGTGAGCAGATAGTATTTCTCGTTGGCGGTTATCGTGCCTGTTGGCGATACATCCAGCGGGTCCTCGTCATCAGGGCCGTCGCCGCGCTCCCATGTCCAGCAGGCGAACTCGAGCTGATCAGGGTCTGGCGTACATACGCGCGAACCTACATATCCGGTGGTGAGACCCTGGTCTGTGTCTGCGTCGTAGGTGTAGGCGAACTCGAAACCCTCGCCGGAAACATAGCTTGATATGTCGTCCAGCGAAACCTCGTCGGCGCCCCAGCTCTGGGGGCCGACATCCGAGTCCATATAGACGCCCATTGCGCAGTCGTATAAATCGTCGATGTCGTTCTTGTTGGTGATGTCGAACTCGACATAGACGAGGTTCTTGATGTAATCGTAGCTCCACTGATAACTCATCTGGCGAACCATGATATTGAGCGGCACATGGGTGTTCCGGGTCCTGGACCCACCCCAGTCTCGCTGTCCTGGCGTGTCGAACGGGCTGTAGTCGTAGTAGTAGGAAATGTAGTCCTGCTCGGAGACAGGATAGCCGTCTTCGTCGAAGAGACCATCGGTGTCATCGTCGCAGGGTTCGGAAAATATCCAGGTTTCGCTCTCGACAATGCCAAGATCGACGAAGCCGAGCGGGAACCAGATGCCCAACTCCTCGTTGACGTACTGAATAGTACTGTACTGGATATCCGGTTCAATCATGTGAAGATATTGTCCGCCAAAACCTGCTTCGTCCAGCGCTTGGGGTAATTCATCGCCAGGGCGAAGCGGAAATGCCTGGCCAGGCGGGTCTTCGTCGATGCGCCCGTCGCCATCGTCATCTGTACCAGCGCGCTGTCTGCGGGTCGAGGAATAGAGGACGGTATCGCGAAGATTGTACATCTGGTACGTCTGCCCCATCGCCGACTGTTCGAGCGGATTGTAGGCAGGCAGAAATTCGTACAGGTCACTGTCGCCGTCAAAACCAACCGTGACCAGCGTGTCGATGACAGGATACAGAAAAATGCAATCAGGGTCATTCTCGTCCAGATAGTCGTCTGCGTCCTCCGGTGGCATGTGATTCCAGTACAGCAATCTACCGGCGGCGTTGCGACGGTATTTCTTGGCGCCGAACCACAACGAGCCCTGGTAGAGATAATCTATACCACTGCCGCCGGGGTACTCCAGCGAGGGATACCGCGGGATAACGTCGTCACCCGAGCCAAAGAAACCGTAATTGGACACGCGAAGCCAGATATTGCCCACATCGTGCCACTTGAGAAGGTCCAATTTCTTGTCAGGTGCGCTTTCGGTCGCCTGCATGGCATACAGGGCGCCACCCAGGACAAACAGCATGAGCAGCAACCATGCCAGCCTTCTGAAATTAAACATCAGGATCCTCCAGATACTGTATTGATTTTTTGTATAATACATGGAGAAGTTCAGGAGGGTGTGCAATATGCCTCACACTCACCGGAACCAGGCGCGTAGCGCCATCCCGGCGAGTCCTCCTCTTCTCAGTTCACTCTATCAATCGTCTGCAACCGGTGCAGATGATATGTTTTCTTTATTCTAATCGCGCAACGTGAATTCGATTGGAAACGACACCCAGCAGGCAATCGGCTCGCCATTGCTCTTGGCGGGTTGAAACTTCCATTGCCTCACCGCTTTGACGGCGGCTTCATCCAGCCCGCCAGGGCCGGCAAGCAATGACCCGACCACATCTACATGGCCCACAGTGCCGTCTTCGTAAACCTCTACATCGAGCAGCACGCTGCCCTGAATCCCCTGGTTTTTCGCAAACTGGGGATAATCTGGAGGTATGCGGGTAATGGGAACGGGGGCTTCATCATATACGGTAAAGCGAGATGTCTCGGCGCGGCCGATCTCGTCAACGTTCACCACCACTTCCCAGGCATCCAGCGAGGTGGCCTCGATTGTATCGATAATCTCGATCTCGTCATCGTCATCGTCACCCAGGTCGTCCTCGATGACAATCTCCACAATCGGTTTAGTCTGCTGGATTTCCTGACGCTGCGGTTCGGATATTTCGGGAATGTCGATCACCTGGATATCTTGCAATTCCTGGCGTTCGTAGGGTTTCACCTTTATCTCCGGCGAGACCATGAACGAGAACAATAGAAACAGCACGGCGAGAGCCATTGCCTTGTCGTAATATGTCGAGGCGACATCTTTCCAGTCGAGTTTTCCCTTCGTCATATCTCTGCTCCGTTTAACGTTACCGTGCAGCCACAGAAGGCCGAACGGTTAATCTATCTGGTTGAGCCGCGCTTCAAAGAAGATGCGCAGCGCTTCCACCTTGCGTAGCTGCAGCATGATGTCATCGACCATGCTGTATGGGGTAGCCTCATCGGCACGGAAACTGATGATGAGGTTGGCGTCCATGCGCCGTTTCTTGCCGATCATATCACGGATAAGCTCGAATCCCAGCGGGGTGTATTCGATAGGATAGTCGTCGATGCGAATGACGCCGTGGTCATCGAGATAGATGGTGGCCGCGTGCTTGCGGGGAATCTTGCCCCTTTCGAGGATGTCGCGCCCCACCTTTGGCATAACCAGATTCTTCGGGATCTGCTCCTTGACGAAAACGGTGCTGACCATGAAGAAGATGAGAAGCAGAAACGCGATGTCCGACATCGAAGCGTTCGGAATATCGGTCGTGAGCTTGGTTTTCTTTTTTATTTTGGCCATGTCGTCTCCTTAGGGGCTTTCCTTGCCCTGGAAACCCGTTGACAGCGAAATCTTCTCAGCGTCGGCGAGCTGCAACTGCTCGAGCACCTTCACCATCAGCTCATATCGGGCTTCACGGTGCGTCTTGAGCGAAATCACCAACTCGGGGCGACCATTGATTCGCTTTTCTATCTCGGCGCGTATATCGGGAATCTGCATACGGATACCGTCGATGTAGATAAGCCCCTGCTTGTTGATCCACACTCGCAGGATGTTTTCGTCCTTCAGGCGCTGCTTGACGTCGGTGTTCTCACTGTGGGGGGGCAATGTCATGCCCAGGCCCTTCTTGATGTCGAACACCGTTGTCGTGAGAAAGAAAACCAGCAGCAGAAAGGCGATGTCAGCCATCGAGGAGGTGGGAATCCCACCCATGTCGCGCTTCTTTTTCGTTACCATCGCTACTCCTCGGTCAGGCGGCTTGTTTCTTCTCCACCATAGCTTCTATGAGCTTCTCGCTGCCCTTTTGCATGTCCATGACAAGACCATCAATCATGGATACGAAGATGTTGTTGAAGAACTGCACCGGAATGGCCACGGCCAGACCGGCAGCAGTGGTGATGAGGGCAATCTGGATACCGGTAGCGACGATAGTGGGTTCCACTTCGCCGGCAGCGGCAATGTCTTTGAAGGCGCGAATCATGCCAACCACCGTACCGAAGAAACCGAACATCGGCGCCAGGTTGATGGTGGTGGCCAGAGCGATCATTCCCTTCTCGAGGAATGCCATTTCGAGCACGGCGGCGTTTTCGATTGCCTTCTCGACCGCCTCGACCCCAAAGTCGGCTTTCAGCAGGCCCATGTGCAAGATGGATGCTACCGGTCCGCGTGCGTTTTCACACACAGTCGCGGCTTCGGAATAGTTCCCTTCCTCCACCATCGGAATCATCTTTTCGAGCAGCATGTTCACATTGATCTTGGCAAAACTGAGCACCACAATCTTCCAGATGATGGTGGCCAGCGACCAGATGACAAGAATCAACATGGGCCACATAACGAACCCACCTTCTTTGAACAGCTTGACGAATCCGCTGCCCACGATTTTGGCCGCCACGTCTTCGAGGCCACCGCCCTTTTGCTCGACCTGAATCACGTCATCCTGTGCAAAACAGACGGCGAACGACATCAGCATGCTCAAAAGCATCACAATGATCACCCAGTGTTTTCTCATGAGTCTATCCTCCTGAATATATTTCATGTACTACTATGTGTTAGAAGTTGAAAGCCATGCCGAAAGTGAACGTACGGCCGGCGCTATATCTCTCGGGGTTGTGAGTGAACTTGTCATTCATGAAACTCACCTCGCTGTTGACATAGTCCGAATTCGGCTCGGATATGTCAGCGCCGGGGTCAGTGGGTGAGCCGGTGATGGGATATACGCCCAGCACATTCTTGTGATTGAACAGGTTACTGACCTGAAAGGAGAGTTTCATGTTGGTCCTCTCACCCAGGAAAATACGCTTCGAGAGGCTGAAGTTGGCGCTCTGCGAGAACTCGATGCGCTCACTGTTTGTGGTGAGGGCCGTACCCTCCTCTGTAGCGGGAGTGTATGGTTTACCAGAAGCGATGTGATATACGAGGCTCGTGTTGAAGTCACCGGCGCGACCAAGAGGAATTGACCAGTCGGTGAACGGCAGATAGAAGTCCTCGTCTCGCTGCACGGTGAAGCGGAAGTTGAGGTTGAAGTCGTGGCGCACGTCCCAATCGAGCGGGAATTCTCGCAGGCTGGTGTTTTCATTCTGCACAACCGCCGCCGAGTTGTTGCCGTCTGCCCAGGCGATGGTATAGGAGACACTGCCCGATATGTAGCTGGACAGCATCTTCTGCAGGTTGAGATTGAGGCCGCGAGCGCTGCCGTAATCCTCGGAGATGTACTTATAGTAACTAATAGTCTCATCTCCCTCGAGTATTTCCTTCTTCGTGTTCACATAGTTGTAGATGTTTTTATAGTAGGCGGTGATGTCAAAGACATAGTCCTCGCCCATCTGGTGCTGCAAACCCACCTCATAGGTGATGGTAATCTGCGGTTCGAGAGCCGGGTTGCCAACGATGATGTTCTGGGTACTGATAATGGCGTCTTCGGGTTTGGCGCTCGTGAAGATGTACTGGAACTGCGGCAACTGATTCTGATAGTTATAGGCGAAGTGAATCACGTCGCGCTCCGAGATTGGATGCGAGATGCCAAGGCGTGGCGATACCATAATCTGGTAGCGGTCGTCTTTGTCGAAGGGGACAGTCGAGTAGCTGCCGTCATCGTTCCTCACATCATAGCTTTTGCCCAGATACCAGCCATCAAAACGCAGGCCGAGGTTTACGATGAGCCCTTCCCATTCCATGGTGTCCTGAATGTAGTATGCGCCCTGCCAGGGATTGGCCTTGTAGCCGTCGCTCTCACCCGACGCGGCAAAAGCTGCGTCGAGATAGATGTTGGGCTGAAAGTAAGGAATAACAGCCGTGATCTCACCGGATGTATCGTAATAAATGCGCACACTGTCAACGACACTGACAGGATCCATGAAAACCAGCATCTCGATTGGATTCTGGGGGTCGCCGCCCACCCGGATGGTATCGATTATCCCGTTGAAGGTATGTATAAAGAAATCCGTAGAGTCTGGATTAGTACAAATGAAGTTTTGGAGGAAACGCTGAAAGCGGCCTTCCTCGACCAACCAGGGATTGGTGAACCGGTCTTTGAACAGGTCGTGCGAGATAAGTTCGAAGCCTGTTTTGAAACCGTGAACCGTGTTGTAGGCATATTCGAAATCTGAACGGAACTGAATATTGCTCGTCTCGTCGTCCCAGATGACGTTATAGATTGTGCCCGGAGCGTTGAATCCGGGGACGGGGCGGCTGTTTGCGCTGCCCTGCACCTGGTATGCCCATTGGTCAGCGTCAAGATACTCAGCGCCAAGATAACCGAAATCTACCACGCCGTCGTTGTTGGCGTCGATGGAGTTATAGCCGTACAGGCTGTTTTCGGGGTTGTAGTCTTCGGGATCTTCGCTGATGGAGAAGTAGTCGTTTCTGCCAATCCCGATAGGGCCACGCTCGATGGTCTTGTTGTAGTAGCTCAGCTTCACCTTGAGGTTCATCTGAGGAGTGAATGTATGGTCGAACGTCGCTATGTATTGACGCTGGATGGTCTCCACTTCCTGGTAATGTTGCAGGGCGTAACGCCAGCCCCAGTCGAATGGCTTTGAACGAGATATGTCGCCACGGACGGCGACAGTGATATTCGAGGTATTGGTAATATTGAATCTGGTTTTCAGGTTGAAGTTGTACTGGTTGTAGTTGCGGTCGCCGGTGTCGAAGCCCAATACGTTATCACGATTTTGATAAGGATCGAAGCTGTCGAAGTCTTGAAACAACAGCGGGCGGCCATCCATTGTGAAGTCGGCGTTGGGGTTGCCCACGCGGTATGAACCCAGACTGCCGTCCTGCCACAGCGCGGCGCCATTGAGGAAAAAAGTGAAACGGTTGCGCAGGCCATCGCTGAAGTAACCCAGCACAGGGCCGCCGATGGCGAACTTGACTTCGTCCATGTTGCTGCCGTCAGCGAACAGGTGATTGCTCGATGCCTCGATCTTGCCGCTGTATTCACGATTGCCAGACTTGGTGACGATGTTGATGACGCCGGACTGGGCATTGCCATACTCGGCGGTGATGCCGCCAATCATCGTCTTCATGTGGGCGATGGCGTCGGTGTCTATGGTGAGGGCGCGGCCGCCGTCCACCGGGTCACTCACGCTCATGCCGTCAACAGTATATTGCACTTCGTTGCCACGGCCGCCGCGAACATGAAGCACGCCGTTGACGACGCTCACGCCCGCCTGAAGCGAGGCGATCTCGTTGATGTCGTCCATCGGCAGCTCCCCAATGGCGTCGGCGTTAATTGTCATGTCCGAACCGCCCTCTTTCTTCACAAGCTGCTCGGCGCGCTCGGTAATGATAAGGCCTTCGATCTCGACCGACTGCCTGTTGAGTTGAAAATTCTGAGTGGTGGTCAGGTCAACACTGATCTGCACGTTGTTCACCTGCTGCGACTGGAAACCCATGAGTTGGCAGATAACGCTGTACGAGCCTGGCGGCAGGTTGATGATAATGAACACGCCCTTCTCGTTGGTTTTGGCGCCGGTTTCCAAATCTGGAATGATTACGCTGGCGTTGGGAATCGGATTGCCAGACGCATCCTTCACTTTGCCAAGAAGTTTGCCGGTGGTGCCGGCGTGCAGGACTGCCGCAGCCAAAAGAACCACGATCACCAATAAAAATGACTTACGCATGTCAAGACCCCCTTACAGTTCATGCAATGTATATTCTGTATAGTTATTTATGGTTCACGCCGCTCAAGCTCGGTGCCCTCCTCATGGCTGCCGAGACTAACTCGCCAAGCGACAATGCTTTACACGTTACCATATAGCTGCCAACATTATCCATGCAGAATAACCATGTCAAATGTTTTTTTGATATGAAGCTGCGCAAGAGGCTTCATTTCCGCCAATTCCAGGCATCTGTGCCGTAACGCATACGCACTCGATCGAAGGCTGCAAATCGCTCTGCGGCTTGCAACTCGCCGGATATTTCAAATTCGCACCCGGCCCAAGTCTGTTGAAAGCCTCCCTTCAAAGCCTGAACCGCTTCGTCGTAAGAAACATTGCGGCCACTGGCCTGAACGACGCTCACTGTTTTGCGACCGAGGTAGGCCTCCACCCGCTGTCGTCTGGCGTCGTCAAGGCTGGGCAACAGCCAGGCCATTGCAGACTGGTCATGCGCGAGCAGGATGCTGCCGTGCTGTAGCAGCACACCGTCCTTGCGCATCTGCGCGCTACCCACGATTTTGCGCCCGTCCACGCTCAGTTCAAACCTGGATGTGCTCGAAAAACACGGGTTGGCCGCCTCCCGCTGGGATGCCGCGCTAAGGCTGCCGCGCTGTAGCTCGGCCTGCACGCCCAGCAATCGCAACCCGCACGCCAGCGCCTCGCTGATGGCGGCATAGCTTTCGTTCACGCTGCCCCCCAGCATGCTCTCGATGGGCGCGATGACGGCGTATGTCACCTCGTCGCGATGCAACACGGCGCGTCCGCCGGTGGGACGGCGCACAAAGCTCCAGCCGTGTGCGACCAGGCGCTCCATATCGACTTCCTTCTCAGCTTCCTGGTGATAGCCGATGGAAACCGCAGGCGGCGACCAGCCATAGAAACGCACGGTTGGCGGTGAGTCGCCTCGCAGAACGCCGTCTCGAATGGCCTCGTCAACGGCCATGTTCCAGGCGGGGGCGCCGGCGCCGCTGTCGAGGATACGCCAGTTTGTCAACCGAGCAGCCTCACGCGGTCGCCCCCTTCCGAGGCGACGATGCTGCCGATTGCAAAGCCATCGGTGGCATCGATCACATCATTGGCAGTGTTTTCGTCGGCGACGACGATGTAGCCTATGCCCATATTGAAGGCACGATACATCTCGTCGCGCTCTACTTTGCCTTGCTGTTCAAGGAACTGAAAAAGCGGTGGCGTGTCCCAGGCGGATGTTTCGATCTCGGCGGCCAGCCCTTCGGGAATAACGCGCTTGAGATTGCCGGGGATGCCCCCACCGGTGATGTGCGCCATCGCATGCAGGCGCA
>JAIOQZ010000030.1 GCA_021108395.1 Candidatus Cloacimonadota bacterium | reverse complement strand
ATCTCAAGCGGATGAATAAGGTCATGCACGAAGACAACGACGAGTTTGACATGATTCCCGACTCGCGGGAACTGATTGCGCAATATCTGTTGCTGTACGAGATGTCGGGAGACCCCGAAAACCTCTGGAAGGTGGTGGATTACAACTACCAGTCCGCAAACGTGACCATCCAGTTGAAAAGCGACAACTCGAAGGTGATACGGAGCGCTATTGCAGCGGTTGACGAGTTCAGAAGCGAGTTCGAGAAGCAGGGGATTGCCGTGAATTATGCCGGCTCCGGCTACAAGGCTCTTGTCTTCACCGACCTGATCCTCGAAGGGCAGATCAAGAGCCTGGTGATGTCGCTGTTCATCATCATAATTCTGCTCTCATTCATGTTCAAGAACCTGCTGGCGGGGCTGATCGGCTCGGCGCCCATCGTGATAACGGCGACAATCGGCTTTGGGGTGATGGGCCTGCTGAACATTCCGCTCAGCACGACAACAGCCCTCATCTCCAGCATAGCCATCGGTATCGGGATTGACTACGCCGTCCATTTTCTGGAACGTTACAAGATATACGCGCTGGAAACGGGCGATAAACAGCGGACGATGATGGGAACGATGCATCATTCGGGCCGAGCGATAATCCTTAACGCAGTTGTCGTCATCGCCGGGTTCATGGTTCTGCTGTTCTCCGTGTTCCCGCCCAACAGAACCCTGGGGGCGCTGGTTTCACTGAATATGTTCACCAGCTTTCTGGGAACCGTCACCATAATGTACTTGCTGATATACAAGACAAACCTGTTCTTCGGTAAGACGAAGACAGGGGCCTGAACCCCACCCACTTTTTGTAAAAAGTGGAATCAAAAACTTTTGCGCAAACTGCGTTTGCTATGTACAGTAAAATTATTTTGTACATAGGATACGAAACATCCGCCTGAGTTGTATTGGTAACACCGGAGGAAAAATGAAATACAAGAGAATCATCGCACTCGCCCTGTTTACTCTCGTGATTGCCGGATTGTCCGCTCAAGACATCACCGGCCTACAGATTATCGAGAATGTGTATAATCGGCCATCTGGCCAGGATCAGGCAGCCGATTTGAAAATGACCTTGGAGAACTCTCGCGGCGACCAGCGTATTCGTGAGATAAAACAGTTCCTGAAGGATTTCGGCGAGCTGGAAAAGAAGATTATGTTCTTCGTTTCCCCGGCGGATGTGTATAACACATCCTTCATGAACTGGAGCTACGAAGAGAACGGCAGAGACGACGACCAATGGATTTTCCTGCCGGCGCTGAACAGAGTGAAACGCATCTCCAGCGACAGCAAGAGCGACTACTTCATGGGTTCAGACTTCACCTATGATGACATGGGCGACCGCCGGCCAGGTGAAGACACGCACAAACTGCTGCGGGTTGACACCATCGATGGCGTGGACTACTATGTAGTCGAGAGCGTACCGCTCGAAGAGGACTATATGTACTCAAGGACAGTCAGCTGGATAAACGGGGAGCGCTGGTTCGGTTTGAAAAAGGAATTCTATGATGAGGACGGCGAGCTTCTCAAAATCTTGTCCGTCATAGAAGTTCAGGAAATCAACGGATACGACATTATCACGATTTCCGAGATGCACAATGTCCAGTCAGACCACAAGACCCGGATGGTGTTGACCAACGTGCAGGTGGACACCGGAGTTGCCGATAGCCAGTTCACCGAGCGCATGATGAAAAGAGGGCTGTAACACCTGAACTTGCATCGATAATTGCATGAGAGAGGAAAAATGAACCGTTTTATCATCGTAGCGCTGATGCTGACGGCTGTGCTGAACCTGAACGCTCAATCCAGCCAGGTGGGATTTGTTCGCACCCATTTCGCTACCCTGGTTGGCGAGGACGCTGAGTATGCCGTTCTCGAAAACACTCTCGAGTGGAAACTGGGCTACAAAAAGGGCAACACGGCTTTCTCGGTCAGTTCGGCGCTCACCCACGATGGATTGAGCGACGAGCTGGATATTTCCCTCAGACAGGCCTGGTTCGACATCTACTTCGATAATGTGGACATCCGCCTGGGCAGACAACAGATAATCTGGGGCAAAGCCGACGGCGCCTTCATCACCGATGTTATCTCCCCGCGTGACCTTTCGGAGTTCATCCTGCCCGATTTTGAAGAAATCCGCATTGCCGTCACTGCCGCAAAGCTGAACTGGTATCTGGGGAATTCCACGCTCGAAGCGGTTTGGATTCCAGCCTTCCAGGCAACGATTTTACCGGATTCAAGCTCGATCTGGGCGCCGTCTCTCCCCGACTTCCCTATGCCGGCCACTTTCGATTATTCTAAGGCGACGGTGAATGACAAGCCGGCAAACAGTGAAGCCGCTCTGAAATTTTCCTACATGGGCAGCTCGATGGACTTCGAGATAATGGCGGCGTATTTGTGGGACGACAACCCGACGATGCACCTCTACCCGCAAGCAGACAACACCTTGAAGGCAGTGCCGCAGCATCATCGATTGCCGCTGGCGGGAACGAGCTTGGGCAAGCCGGTGGGCGGGGCAGTTGTGCGCAGTGAGAGCGCTTACTACTTCGGCAAGAAATTCGCCTCTGAAGACCTGGCGGCGAACGGGATATGTGAGAGAGATTTCGTGCATTATCTCGTTGGCTATGACCATAACTGGTTTGAGATCAATGTCAGTTTCCAGTTCATACAAGAGTACATTCTGGACTACGACGAGAGTATTCGGAACGATGAATTCACCAGCACGGCGACCTTTCTGGCATCAAAGACATTCCTGCGGGAAACGCTTGAGTTGAGTTTGTTCTCATACTACGGCGTGAATGAGCAGGACGCGCTGCTGCGGCCCAAGTTCAGCTATGACATTGCCGATGGATTCAACTTCCTGCTGGGCGCCAATATTTTCATTGGCGATGAGGGGAGGTTTGGCCAGTATAACGCAAACGACATGGTATATCTGAAGATCAGATATGACTTCAGGGTCAGTAACTGACAGTAAGGAATAAATCACAGGAGGAAGCGAATGGAGATTAGGAATTATAAACGATTGGGGATAACGCAAACACCGCACGGCATCCAGGCGACAAAGCTCTACGACAAAGAGCACGCGCTCATCATGCACCTGTTGCTGAAGCCGGGCGAAGCTCTGAAACCGCACATCACACCGGTCGATGTCGCGTTTTATGTCCTCGAGGGCGCTCCTACCGTCATGGTCGGAAATGAGAAGGTGGTTGTGGGCGAAAATGACATTGTCGAAAGCCCAAAGGATATTGTCCACTGCATCTACAACGAAACGGAGAAAGATGTCCGAGCGCTGGTAATGAAACTCCCGAAGCCAACCAGCGCAACCCGGCTTCTCTGACAACTCCATCGGCGCGAAATCCTGTCATTCTTGTTCTTTTTGCACAGGAATGCTTTGACAAACTGTGCCCCGCGCAACTTTATGTAGCAAACACGCGGAGAAGCACTGATGAAAAGCTCGCTCTGGCTCAAAATATTCGCCATCCTTATCGCGCTGTTCCTGTGGCTGCAACACATGCTGCTGCGCGAACAGACCGCCATAATTGAACTGCCGCTCGAGCTTGTGCAGATTCCCGATTCGCTCACCCTGGCACAAGAACCCACTGGCAACGTATCGGTAATCGTTACGGCGCGTGGCGTGGACATCATGTTGCTGTCGACGGGCAATGCCCGCCTGCGCCTGCCAGCCGAAAACTCCATGCAGGGACGCAACACATTCCCCATTGGTATGCAGGAGCTTGTCGCCCCAGACTATGTGCAGACTCACGAGATGGAAATCCGTGCTCGACACCCGTTTTCGTTCGCGCTGGACCGACTGGAACGTGTGCTCAAACCGGTCGAATTGAACTACGCAAGCGAGGAAGACCGCTCGTGGGTAGCCCGCCAGATTGTCAGCCTCGAGCCGGACTCTATCTTCGTGCAAGGCCCGGCCAGCGGACTCGCTCAGATCGAAAATATCCAGACCGTTCCCCTGGCGCGTAAGCCCACCACTGACCGCACAATCGAGCTTAATCTTGTTTCCCCGAGCACACTATTTCAACTCGGCCGCGAAAACATCGGAGTGCGCCTTTCCCACTCTGAAATAATTACCAGGGATTTCAACCAGATTACCATCCGCAACCCGCATGAGGATCGCTTCGCCATCTTCCCGGGCAAGGTAAACCTGCTGGTGCAGGGTACCCGTGAAGCTCTGGCTAAACTCGATCGTGCCGACATCAGCGCTCTCCTGGCCACTGACGCCCCCGACAGCAACGGCGAAATCGCCCTGCGCATCGAGACGCCGAGCGGCTATAATCTCATCAGCTATACGCCTCAGACCGTCCAGGTTATCTTTCATGAGCCGCTACCTGATTCTGGGCGTTGAGACTTCGTGTGACGATACCTCGGTGGCGCTGGTGGACAGCGATTACCAGGTTCTGGCCAACGTCACCTCAACCCAGCCGGAGCACGCCCGCTTTGGCGGCGTCGTTCCCGAACTCGCTTCGCGGTTACACCTGCGCAACCTGATGCCCCTTGTTCGCGCCGTTTACACCCAGTCAGGGCTTACGCCTGACGATGTGGATGCGGTGGCGGTCTCTGTCAACCCAGGGCTGATCGGCTCGCTGCTGGTGGGGGTGTCGTTCGCCAAGAGCTATGCCTGGGCGCGTGAACTGCCCCTTGTAGCTGTGAACCATATGGCCGGCCATGTGGCGGCCATCCGCCTCGAACACGCCGCTCCCCAGCCGCCTTTCCTGGCGTTGGTGGTCTCTGGCGGCCATACGCAATTGATTCGCTTCAACACCGAGAGCGACTATACCGTTGTTGGCCAAACCCGCGACGACGCGGCAGGCGAGGCCTTCGACAAAACCGCCAAGCTGCTGGGTCTGGGATATCCTGGCGGGCCTGCCATTGACCGTATAGCGAAGCAGGGCGATGCCAAAGCGTTTGCCTTCCCACGAGGGCTCAATCGTCGCGGCGAGTATGACTTCAGCTATAGCGGACTGAAAACCTCGGTCATGAAGTTCGTGCAGGAGAAGGGGCAGGATTTCGTGCGGGCAAACACCGCCGACATCGCCGCCTCGGTGCAGGAGGCAATCATCGATCCTCTGGTGCGCAAAACTACAGGCTACGCACGCGCCAACGGTATCGGGCGACTGATAATGGCAGGCGGAGTTTCGGCTAACAGCAGGCTGAGACAGGCTATGCAGGAAGCCGCTTCAAAGATGGGCGCCGAGCTGTCGTTTCCTTCGACACGCTATTGCACCGACAATGCCGCCATGATTGCCGCCGCCGCGGTGGACAAAGTGCAAGCCGGCGATTTCGCCGAGCTCGATTTGAACGCTTTTTCGCGCAAAGGATTTCGGTTCGTGTAGGCTGCGGAGATTTTGTTGCCTGGTAAGCCATGACTGACTTGACGCCGATGAGTGTTATTATTATAATGTCTTTTTTCTAAGGAGGCGCAATGTTACGCATATCGTTGATATTTCTAATCGTTGCCTTTGTCCTCAGCGCCTGTGCCGGCGGTGGTTCCGAAACAGCCGACACCCCGGAGCAGACTATCGACCTGGGCGACCTGCTTGCCATCGAGCAACAAAGGATTGAGCTTACGGTGCAACCGGAAATTCACCTACTGCTGCTGCGCTCGCATCTCACAATCTCGGCAGAAAAGGTTGCAAACGCCGACCACGCCTACATTCTGCTCAACAGGCATGCATACATAGAAGAAATGCTGCTGAACGGACGGGATGTTGAGTTGCATGAAGTGCGTGTTATCAAGCAGAAGTACTTCGGCGAAGACATCAGTGACAGCGACTGGGACCGCATTGCCGAGTTCGCTTCGCTTTTCCGTATCGATTTCCCTCGAAAACCGGTTGGCGGATCGCTGGAATTGAGCATGAAATACAACCTGCGGGTAACAGAGGAAATGACGTCCTGCCAGTTCGATACCAACGAGTTCATCCTCGACGGCATCGGTTTCTGGTATCCCTCGAATCTTCAGAACGACCACCCGTTCCACATCGAGGTGACATATCCAACACAATATTCCCTGGAAGTACTTGACAACCGTAGCGCCTCCGAAGAAGTTACGCCTGCGATGAGTCGAGCGAGGTTTGATTTATCCGGCCTGGACGACCCGTTACTCATCATTGGATACCGAGAATAACGCTGAAATAGCTCAGTTGGTAGAGCAGCTCATTCGTAATGAGCAGGTCAGGGGTTCGAGTCCCCTTTTCAGCTCCATAAATGCACCTGCTACGTCGGTTGCGACAACGCCTCTGGAGTGATTCCGGGGGCGTTTTCTCATCAGTTCTCTGTAGCAAAGAAATCCAACCAAACATTGATTTCCAGGCAATAGCTGGGAATATGAATTCGCAACCATGAAAAAACGAGGCGACACGATGCGGCTTCCCTATAGGCGCATGTTCTTTACCGATAGCGAGTTGCCGAGTTGTCACCGACAAGTGAATAGCGATAATCACATTGAGGTGGCTTCGATATGATTGAATTTCCTTGACACTTGGAAATGCGTTATTCAGAGTTACAAACAAAGTTTATTATCTAAGTGAAATAATGTCCGGCCATTATGTCCGCTCAATCGAGCAATTAGATGTCAGGGAGTCGGCACGTTCACATCAAGCAAGGATATACGGCGATATGACAGAATGTAGAGCTTGTCCCACACGGTTATGTCTTATTGACAGTAACCCTTTCGGTTTACCGTCAGCCATTGCCAGGCATCTGGTAACTTCGGCGGATTCTCACCGGAAACGCTTTTTGGGTGATGGCGAGAACTTCGCTCAATTCGGACATCGTTTGTTATTGAGGATTATTCCATAATGCGCCAACTGTCACTTTTCCACATGTTTTTCTTCATTACCATTGCGCTTGTCGCGGTAATGCCCATTGCGGCGATGGGAATTGAGATGATACTCAGTTTGGCGCCTATTCTTTTTTTCGGGGCAGTAATGGTATGTCTTTTTGTACTATTCATTGGTGAAAGCGCCCTAACGTCCCGTACTCATTTCCGGTTTCCAATGTATTTGCGTTTCTACATATTATTCTGTATATCTTTGCTATTATGGACTTACGACATCACAGAAGCATCACCACAAGAAATTATTCTTCTCTTTATAAAGAATATCTATGTCTTCGCCATATATTCTTTTTTCCTTATCGAGAACGTTGACTTCTCGGAAAGATTTATCAATACGCTGACCAAATTGATGAAATTCACAATCATCATTTCCTTTATCGTTGTGCTGATTCAAGTATTCTTCGACAGACATTTCTTAGTGTCAGAACTGTTTCGCCAGAGCCATTGGGGACTGGAGCACGGCATTCAATACCGGCATCCATCCATATTCTCCTGGCTCGGTTTCAGTGCACTTGGTTTTTCTCTACCAATTATCTTTGCGCTTCTGATTCCTGAAATCAAGAAAAATAAAAGGCAATCCATTTTGTACTTCTCCATGGTTCTTGTTGTGGTGTTTCTAACCAAGACGCGATATGTAATGTTGTCGTTTCTCATAGTTCTCACTCTTTTCACTCAGGCAAAAGGCTTCATGCTTGTTCGAGTGCTAAAATACGTCAGCTTCATCATCCTCTCTGCATTTCTCGTGTATTTGGGTGGCTTCATTTTCGGAATCGATATGAATTACTTCATCCATTCGCGTATTCTTTCCGATGTATCAACCCGCTTTCTGGCTTTCGATGTGTTCTTTAAGCTCTTTCCGAAAAGCATGTTAGTTGGGGCAGGCAGTACATTATCCAGTGAGCTTCTTCAGGAAATCGGCGGCCGGTCTTCACAGATTCACGTCGGTTGGCTGGCATTGTTCTATCACTATGGGCTAATCGGCGGTTTTCTATATATCGGCTTTATCTTCTTCCTTATGCGCCGGTTGTGGAGGATTGGCAAAGTACTGGGAAAATGGGGACCGTTTGTTGGGATGCTAACGTTTGTTATTGCTAATTTCACTCTGGTGAATTTATTTGTATTCCAGATGGGTCATATCCTCGCGATGGTGTTCAAGCGGTATTACGAACAACAGATACATGAAATGCAGAATCAAACCATCAATGGCAATCAACTCGAAATAAAGCAGATAGAAAACACAATACATTAAATGGGCGCCAGCACTCTCTACGATAAGAATACTTCGGTGAAACCCAGGATCGCTGTTATTGGATGTAAAGGATTGCCGGCCTTCGGCGGATCAGCTCGAGTAGTGGAAAGCCTTATTCACAAGCTGCATGGTTCGTATGATTTCACCGTTTACGCCCTCTCTTCGCATGCCAACCAGAACGGGATTTATGACGAGTGCCCCCAAATCGTTCTCAAGAAGTTGCGTCATAAAAAACTGAGCACGTTGTTCTATTATTTCAAAGCTACACTGCATTGCCTGTTCGTAGGCAATTATGATATCGTGCACGTGCATCACATCGATGCAGCGTTCATCATCCCACTGCTGAAGCTGAAGTACAAGGTTATCTCCACTTCGCATGGCATTACATTCAAAGCTGACAAATGGTCATCAACCGAAAAAGCTTTCTTCCGGTTGATGGAGATTATCTATCTCAAGTGCCCGGCTCATGCGATGACAACCGTGGCCAAATCAATCCAGGAACAATATCAGAAGCGGACAAAACGACATGTGCACTACATCCCGAATGCCGTTGAAACCGACCATGGCGAACTGCCCGCAATCTCTCATCAGGGCTATATCTTCTTTGCCGCTGGCAGAATATTGCGCATCAAAGGCCTGCACACATTGTTACAGGCGTTGGGTAAGATGCAGTTCGATGGAAAAATCATTGTGGCGGGTGACTTGAACCAGGACCAGGAATACAAGAAGCGAATCGAGCGACTGAGCGAAGGCCTGCCAGTGACATTCACCGGTCTTATCAAAGATCAGGCGCTTCTTATGAGTTACATCGAACATGCACAGTTGTTCGTGTTTCCCTCAACGCTGGAAGCGATGTCGAGCATGCTGCTGGAAGCTGCATCCCTTGACACGCCCATCGTATGTAGCGATATTCCTGAGAACATGGACGTTTTCTCGGACGATGAAGTATTGCTGTTCAAAAACGACAACGCCGAAGATTTGCAACAGAAGCTGGAATGGGCGCTTGATCACCCAGAGGAAATGGCGCAGAAGGCGAAGCAGGCAAGAAAAAAACTCGCTGAGGTGTTCAACTGGGACGTCGTGGCCGCCCAATACGATCACCTTTACAAAAGGATGTTGCCGTAGCGAGTAGTGGCGTCAAGCAATCACAACACGTTGTCTATTATCGTCAGGTCTTCACAACCAGCTCGTTGATCAGGCTCAGATAACGCTCCAACAGCGCCTGCTCGCTATAACCAGATTGTAGGTGTCGCCAACCAGCTTTGCCAAACGATTCCCTGGCTTCGCTGGAATCCACGAGCTTCTCCAAAGCGCTTGCAAGCCCTGCCGCATCTTCTTTGGCGCAAAAAAAACCGCTCCGGTTGTTCAATACCAATTTGCCATTGTCGCCCACATCAGTGGCCACAACAGGCAAAGCATAGGCCATCGCTTCCATAATACTGTTGGACAGGCCCTCGAAGCTGGACGAGCACAGGTAAATATCGGCTTGCCGGTAATACTTGTGCACGTCGGGTGGATTGATCACGAGGTGAACAGCGCCCTCAAGCCCGAGTCGCCCAATCTTCTCCCGTAACGCCACTTCCAGCTCACCGAAGCCGATGATAATATATTGCATCTGCTGCTCAGGGTGACGCTGCGCTAACTGAGCAAACGCACTCAATGCAGTTGGATAGTCCTTCGGAGGGCTGTAGCGGCCTACCGAAAGGATGGTCGTCATTTCTGACGAAGGCCGCCTTATCAGAGGCTCAGAAGGTACCTCGATACCATTGGGTATCACCAATAGTTTGTTTGTGCGAAAGCCGAGTCTGATTACTTCATTATACCCACTGTGGCTATTGCAAACCGTGCGGTGGGCCAGCCAGTTGTGAATGAACCTTTGCAGTACTATTTTGTGAGCGCTGAAGCGGGAACTGCGCACACCGTTAACGACATAGCGAACACCGGCAAGCTTGGCCAGGAGGGTACCTGCTACGTTGCACAGCGCCAGGTAGGTGAATAAAACCTCCACCCGACGCGAACGCAACAGGCGAAAGAGCTTCACAAATTTCATGGGCAATGAACCGGTGAGTCTGACGACTGGAATACTTTCTCGCTCGATGAATTGCCGATTCTGCTCGTCAACCTGCTCGCCGTGAAAAACAACACAGAATGCATCGTGGTGAACTTGCAGAAGCTTGGTGAGAAGCAGCGCTTGTTTCTCTGCGCCGCCCTTGAGCAGCGTTCTCACGCATAAGCAGATAACACGTCTGTCGGCTCTTGGCTGCTGTCGAGACTCTTGCTGCATAGGAAGATTACAACAATAGCTCAGACAGAAGCTTTCGGACAGAAGAAGGCTACAGTTTGACGAAGGCCGGCCTCAAATTTCGTGTTTGCGGTGTAGCCCATCAGTCGTTTTGCCTTGTCAATACCGGCCATAGAGTGTTTCACGTCACCGGCTCGGGATTCGGCAAAAATTGGCTCGATGTTCGTTCCCATGATTTTGTTTATGAGATCGACCAGGTCGAGAAGCGTGTAGCGCTCGCCACAGGCGATATTGAACACATCGCCACCAATGCCTGGCGCCTTCGCTGCCAACAGATTGGCCTCGACGTTGTTGGCCACGAAAGTGAAATCGCGCGATTGCAGGCCGTCTCCGAAGATAACAGGGCGTTCGCCAGCGGCGATGAGGCGAATGAATTTGGGAATCACGGCGCTGTATTGCGAAGTTGGGTCCTGGTATGGCCCGAACACGTTGAAGTAACGAATGCAGACGGTCTCAAGGCCATATAGCTGCGAATAAAGCTGGCAATAACGTTCGGCGGTGTACTTGCTGAGCGCATAAGGCGACAGAGGCGAGATGGGCATATCCTCGGTCTTGGGCAGCTTTTCACTGTTACCGTAAACAGAGGATGACGAGGCATATACAACACGCTTGATACCCATTTCACGGGCGGCTTCGAGAATGTTGAGCGTACCCAGAATATTCACGTCGTTGGTGGTAATCGGGTCATTGATAGAACGCGGCACGGATGGAAGAGCGCCCTGATGCAGGATGTAGTCAACGTCTTTGACAGCGTTTCGCACGATGTGAAAGCTGCGCAGATCACCCTCGATGAGTTGCAGGTTCGGGTTGTCGAGCAGACTATAGATGTTCTCCCGTTTCCCAGTTGAGAAGTTATCCAGAACGCGAACATTTTCGCCACGAGTGAGAAGAGTGCGAACGATGTTTGAGCCGATGAATCCTGAGCCGCCAGTGACTAAGTACTGCATATGAATATTTCCTTCATGATTTTTTTACCAAATTCCAAGTTAACCTGAAGTTGTCCAGCATTTTCACCGCCACACTTGTCGCGAGTCCATCTGCATTCGCGGCTGCGCTATTGCGTTGATTTGCGGCAAGCGTCAATTATGCAGACATATAGCACGAAACTCAACGCGGGAGCTGTGGCTGAAATGGTATGAAAAGAAGGGGATAGGCATGTCTCACATGCTCAATATTCCTTGACACACAACGTCTCACTATTTTTGTGAGATGTTATGAAGACTTAAGAGTAAGCAGGGAGACAAATTGTCATGAACATTGGCATACTAACGCTCCAGCATGGTGAGCTGAACTTCTGGGGTGAACGGATGCGGAAAATCCTCGTCCACAACGATATTGCACCCATACTTATCAGCCCGAGCGATCCTGGGTTGATCGATAAAATCAAGGGTTTCGATTTCCTCATCAACACATGGGGACACTATAGCTTCGACCACCAGATGATCAAGACGATTTTGCCGGTGGTGGAAGAACACTTGAATATCCCATGTTTCCCGGATCGTGCAACCTGGTGGAGCTACGACGATAAACTGCGACAGAAATACCTATGCGATGCTCATGGTTACCCAATGGTTCCCAGCTGGGTGTTCTGGGAACGTAGCGATGCCCTCGAATGGCTCAAAACCACCGATTACCCCGTCGTGTTCAAGCTCAAGGGCGGCGCCGGTTCCTCCAATGTCGTGCTGGTGAAAACACGACAGCAGGGCGAAAAGCTGGTGCGCCAGATGTTTGGTCCCGGCCTGATGTCAGGAAAGTTCCACTGGAGCGACCAGTCTTTGCGTCACCGTACCACCCAATTTATTCGTCGGATGCAAAAAAAGGCCGCAGGACATGAGAGCAATCGCTTCTGGATGCGTGATAAAAACTATATAATGTTCCAGAAATTCATGCCGGGCAATGAATTTGACATGCGGATCACAACTATCGGTGATCGCGCCTTCGGCTTTCTGCGCTACAACCGCCCAAACGATTTCAGAGCCTCCGGCAGCGGCAAAATTGAATACAATTGCGAGAAAATCGATCGCAACTGTCTTGAAATTGCATTACGAATCAGCCGCGAGCAACGTTTTCAGACAATGACTTACGATTTTCTGTACGACGCCTCCGGCCAACCGTTCTTTTGTGAAATATCCTACACTTACCAGGATTTAGCCGTGTTCAAGTGTGCCGGCTTCTGGGACTCCGATATGAATTATCACGAGGGCCACTTCTGGCCTGAATATCTGCATCTCGTCGATTTCCTGAAAATGCCTGAGCTTGAGCAACCAGACTTCTCAGAAGAATTTGCATGAACAAACCGGTTCGCATTCTCCACCTGGCGTCATCCATGAAGCGTGGCGGCAGAGAAAGACAGATTGCCTTGCTGGCCGGCCACAACGCTACTGGAAAGCTCGATCATTTTGTCGTGTACTGGAAAGACAGCTCTGGCGTAACGGGATACATCGACGAGTACAACCTGGGCAGCCGCAGCCAGCGATTGCCTGGTGGCAACCACCTGAGATATGTTATCGAGCTGTGGCGCGTCTGTCGCCGTTTCAAGCCGAACCAGATATGGGCCTGGGGGTATGTGGAGCTGTTGATGGCCTGGGCTGTCGGCCTGTTGTGCGGAGCCCGTGTTGTAAACAGCACCGTGCGCCATGGTATTCGATTGAAAACAAAAAAGCACACGCGGCGCATGTTCCTGCTGCACCTCAGCCGTTACGTTGTGGCCAACTCGAAGGCAGGCTTGAGGGCAAATGGCCTGAAACGCGGCCACATCCTATACAACGGTATCGAAGAGCGTTTCTCGGTTCGCCTGGAAGACGCAGCACGCACGCAATTGCGTTCAGAACTTCTGGGGAACACCGCCGAAGGCCCCTGTCTGCTGTCTATCTCCAATCTTGTGCCATTCAAGGACTACATCACGGTTATGAAGGCATTGGGAAAATTGCAGCGCGCGGGCTATCGGTTTCAATACGTCGTTATCGGCACCGGGCCGATGCGCACAGTAATTGAAAACTGCATCGTCGAACAGGGGCTGAAAGACTGCGTGGTGCTGGTGGGACAGACAAATCGCGTACCCGAGTACCTGCGTATCGCCGATATATTTGTCCATTCGAGCCTGGGAGAGGGCTGTTCAAACGCTATCCTTGAAGCGACCATGCAGGGCCTGCCCATTGTGGCCACTCGCGTGGGCGGTATCCCAGAAACCACGAGCGCGAAGAATGCTCTCCTGTTTGACTATAAAGACGATGAACAACTCTTCTGTCACCTGAAAACGTTACTCGACAATGAACAGCTTTGCCAGGAAATGGGGCGGGAATCACGGCGTTACGGACTGTCGCGGTTCGCCCTACAGGCGATGCATACAAACTATGAGTCGATTGTGTACAGCATTCAGCGAAGCGAGCGCATTCCTCGGTTGAAAGAATGCGATGAACACGGCGACTCAATACATAAGGGAAACCCCCATTGTTGAAGCAATACCGTCAAATGCGGAAAAAACTGCCAAAACCAGTGCAAACCTGGCTGACCAAGGCACCCTACACCTTCTCGGTCCTGCCGCGCGTCGCCCAGGACCCGCCAAAAGCCCAACGGACATTTCCGGGTTCGGCACGGGGAGCATTGCTGTTCTCCGCTGATTTTGAACTCGCCTGGGCCTATCGGTATTCCAAGACCTGCAACGACCCACTGGGTATGGCGCAACGCACCCGTGACAACTTCCCTGCCCTGCTGAAGCTGTTTGAAACCTACGACATTCCAGTCACATGGGCAACTGTGGGACACCTCTTCCTGCGCTCCTGCAATCGTGTTGATCACGACTGGATGCGACGCATCCCCCATTTCGACGACCACTGGCGATTCACCAGCGGCGATTGGTTCGACCACGATCCCGGCACTGACTGGAAACGTGATCCCCACTGGTATGCCCCCGATTTGCTGGAAGCGATATTCGCTTCGCCGGTTGACCATGAAATCGGTTGCCACAGTTTCTCGCACATGGACTTCAGCGACCGAAACTGCCCACCAGAAGTGGCCGACGACGAGATTAAGGCATGTGTTGAAACAGCGAGGGAATGGGGCATCGAGCTCAAGTCGATGGTCTTTCCCGGCGGAACATACGGCAATGTCGAAATCCTGAAGAAACACGGGTTCACCAATTACCGTCGCAAGTCACAATGTGTGCTTCACTACCCCTATATCGACGAGATGGGCCTGGTTGTTTCTCCCAGTAAAGGACTGGGCGACAATGAATTTGGCTGGAGCCACGACTACATGATAAAGAACCTGTGCAGTCACATCGACAAAGCCATCAAGACACGAACCTGTGTCCATTTCTGGTTTCACCCCGACATCGACAGCTGGTTCCTTGCCACAATCATGCCGTCTCTGCTGCGTTATGCCGCCAGTAGGCGTGAGAGCGGAGATCTCTGGATTGCCACCATGGCCGATTGTGCCGACTATATGCTGAAAAAAGATTGACAGAGTTGACAAGAGCAGGAGGGCAGTGGTTCGCCAGCGAGCTGGCGAAATGGCATAATGGGTGTCACGATAGGGGCGTCAGCGGATTGTGCGATACTGCTTGTTTTACTTTTCCCCATCCAGAAGCTGCAATATGTGCAGCAAACGCAAATCGTGGGAATTGCAGGTATTGAACTCGCCTGGCTCAAAGCGCCAGGCATTATCGATATGCCTGTAACGCCCCGGCTTTCCGTCCAGAATCATTTGGTGAGGATTGAACGAACCGAAATAGCATTGCAGTTCGTTGATCAGAAATTTACCATCTTCCGTCTCAAAGAGGTCGAAAGCAAGAGCCTGCAAGCCGTGTGATTCGCTGGTATTACGCAGAAAATCAAGCAATTCGGGAGATGGGCCATCCCACGAAACCTGCGATGAACCACTGATTAAGTTCCCTCGTGTAGCAATCTTCTTGTGCGCGAAATAGGAATCGCCGATTTTCACAGCTCGCCATTCAAACGATATTTTATGATATTCTTGAAATATTACAAACCAGCATTGGGCGTCGGCGGCGACCTGCCCTCGATGCTTCGTGATGAATTTCAGGTATTCCCCAGGCTTTTTGAGGCGCTTTTTCGCTCTCTGCACCAGCCCCACTTTTCGAAGGTTCGGCCCCCATTTTCTTGTAATGCCTCGGTTGGAAAAGGCCTGATTGATGTAGCGCTTTGTCGCCCCGGGCGATGTAAGGATTTTGACACCCGATCCTGCTGAACCAATAGCTGTTTTCGCAACCAGCGGGTATTGACATGTACGACTGAACTCGAGCGCTTCGTCCTGATTGTAAAACACCCATGTGTGAGGATACGGCAGTTTGTTGGCTGCAAGCCAATATGCCATCATTCGCTTGTTCTCATACATGAAGATTTCCTGACAACTGGGATAGATTGGAATCTTCAATACGTCGTGAATGATATAAATACGTTCATCGTAAAGCTGCTTGAACCAGGATGTTATGCCAGGAGGACGCGCTATCAGCATATCGTAAGGTTTGCGGGTAACCTGCTGTAGCCAGTCCGAGCGAGTGAGATCGATAACATCAAACTGAACGCGATCATTCTGAGCCTGACATGCTTCTATCCAGAACTGATGATCAATTTCATTTTCGTTACGCAAAATGGCGAAGCTGTATTTCATGTGCTTTGTCTCACAATGAGTTAGTATGATACTGTTTTCGTGCAATTTTATATTTCGAGGATTCGTCTATGATGTTGCGATAGACGCGAACCATCGATTCGATGGAAAACCGCTCCATAAAAACTGACGAATCCATTTGAGCATAATCTTCGTGATACGACCGATTGTCAAGAATATTCGCCAGGCGAACAAAAGAGGATAATCGAGCGATAGTCGATGTCACGTCGTTGTTCGTGACTATTTGTTTTCCATCTCGATGCTGTGTTGCAGCACATCGCGGTGCGCTTCGCAGCGGATGATGTTGAGCAGACGTTGCAGTCTCCGTCGATCAGGTTTCCACAGTCTGCGTTTGTATAGCGCGCGCTGCCATCTATTCAGCCCCAGAATTCCGGCGATGGCGCTTCTGCTTCGTTGCTTGCACCACCGCTCCCAGCGCTCATGCAACCGAGAATCGTCGGACAGAATGTCGTTCAACGCCTCAAGCTGCACCTCGGCATCGCGGTTTTCTTTGTCGCTCAAAAGTCTTATCAGAGGCCCGCTTTCGTTCTGTTCAATGTGGATATGTTCATGGTCAACCGGCTCGCCGCGGCGAAATGTCAGTCGTACCAACATGCCCCGTCGCCAGGCAAGAGTCTTGTTCGTCCATGGGAACACGAAGTTGCCCAGGCTGTAATAGATGGGCGCGCCCCTGTACACTTCCCAGGGGCCGACCACATGGGTGTGATGCCCGATGACGGCTGCCGCCCCCATCTCCACGAAAAAGCGATAGAGACGAACCATGCGGGGACTGGGCAGCGAATACAACTCGTGGCCACCATGCACGATAACCAGCACCGCGTCTGTCTTTTCGGCAGCCTGGCGGATGATGCGGGCGTTTTTCACCGGATCGAGCGGAGCCGCCCCGGGTGTGTCGCCCCAGGTGGTTGACCACTCGTTCTCCGCCACGTTGATAACGGCGAGGCGAAGGCCATTCTGTTCGAGAATGAGCGGGGTTGTCGCCGCGGCATTATTTGCGCCGGCGCCGACAGTTGCAATGCCGTTTGCCAGGCAAGTCTCGATCGTGTCGAGGCAACCCTGCGCTCCCTGGTCGAGGATGTGGTTATTGGCCAGCGCCGCCACGTCTGCGCCCATCGCGTTCAGCGTTTCGATGTGGCTTGCAGGCGCAATGAGGTTCGGCCCCGTCTTGCTGATTGGCCGCGCTTTGTCGGTCAGCGGGCATTCGAGGTTGACGATAGAGATATCCTTGTCGAGCAGCACAGGCAGCACATCACCGAACAGGCCGTTCCAGTCATGCTCGGCACACAGTCTCTCTATCGGCCCGATGGGGCAATAATCGCCTGTCAGAAAAACGTGCAGGCTGTTGTTGCTCACCTATACCCTCCTTGTGGAAAGTGAAGCGGGAAAGCTGGCAGCGGTTTATCCAAAGCTACCAAGCCGGTCATAGTCCCGACGCCATAACGCAACAATGCGCTCGGCTGTGTGGCCGTCCCAGAGGTCGGGTATACGGGCCGGTTCTGACTTTCCATACAATACTTTATGTGACTGGTCAACAATGCCTGCAGTGTGCAGGGGCACGAGAAGGTTCGTGCCCTCTTCAATTGTTACAGGGCGTTCGGTGTTGGGTCGTAACGTGAGACATGGCACCCCAAAAAAAGTGGTCTCTTCTTGAATGCCGCCGGAATCGGTGAGTACAAGCCGCGCTTCCATCTGCAATCTCAGGAAGTCGTAATAGCCCACGGGCTCGATAATCATCAGACCTTCGATAGCGTCCAGTCGTTGGCGTAAGCCGAATTCATCCAGTCGCTTGAGAGTGCGGGGATGAATGGGAAACACGAGGTTGATTTCGGGAGCAAGCTGCTCGAAAGCGGATAGAATCGTATCAAGACCTTCACGGTTGTCAACATTGGATGGCCGATGCAACGTAATGAGAATATAGTTATGTGATTTGAGGCCCAGATTATTGAGGATTGTCGAGACGACAGCGCGTTCACGGTGCTGCACCAGCGAGTCGATCATGATGTTGCCAACAAAGTGGATACGCTCTGGCGCAATTCCCTCTGCCAGCAGATTCGCGTCACCGTCTTGTGATGGAGTAAGTAGCCAATCACTGATACTGTCAGTTATTATGCGATTGATCTCTTCCGGCATTCCACGATCAAAGCTGCGTAAACCTGCTTCGAGATGCGCCACAGGAATATGCATCTTAACAGCGTCCAAGGCACAGGCAACTGTACTGTTAACATCACCTGCCACAACCACAAGGTCAGGGCGTTCTTTCAGCAAAACTTTCTCATAGCGCTCCATAATGCGTGCAGTCTGTTCTCCGTGGCGACCAGAACCGACACCAAGATATTCGTCTGGTTTGGGCAGGCCCAAATCATCGAAAAAGAACTGGCTCATACGCTTATCATAGTGCTGTCCGGTGTGAATGAGTCGAATAGCATACTCATCAGGGTACTTCAAAAGCTCGTGGTGCAACGGCGCAATCTTCATGAAGTTTGGTCTTGCTCCCACAACGAGGTGGATTGTTTTCATTTATTTTTCTCCCATCGAAAACCTTGCGGATTTTTCTTGCCGACGCCTGATGCGTCTCCCCATGCGTTGCCAATACCTTTCTTCGCCACATCAGCATTCATGGCGCTTAACGTCTCGATGCATGGCAGGTGCAATTGGACAATAATCACCGGTAGGGGGAAACGCATAGTGTTCAAAGAGTTTTTTACACGATGCTTTCTTGTTTCATTGGAGCATCCTGTTGCAACATCTCTATAATAAAAGAATTATATACTGATTTACTTAGAAGCTTCAGCCCTGTTTCGCTCAAACGCTGTCGCGCAGGCAAGTAGTCATTTTCAATGTATTGTATTATCCACAGATGCAAGTTTTGAATCTGCTCTGTACTGAAAGCAAGATTTTCAAGCACATATCCCAGTTGCATCTTTTTGCTCATCCGGGAGTAATCACCAATCCATGCTGTGAGTATACATGGCAATCCCGCTAATATGTACTCTGCAAATTTTGTAGGTGATGCCTGATGGTTCGTCGGATTGTTTCCTCGAAGGAGCAAAGACACATCGGCCATGTTAAGGTATCGGTTCAACTTATCATGTTTCACAAAGTCAACTTTGAAGTCAGTGAATGCAATATCAGCTTCACGCAACATTTTGGTTCCAAGTTCTGGGGTTCTCGTGAGAATGAGAAGAAAATAGGAAGAGTCAAGTGCATGTAGCGACTTGAACAACTGAATAATTTTCTGTGGAATTTGCCAGGGAAGATCAATACCGCCAGAATATACAATGATCTTCCTGCCCTCCAGGTTATTCTGGCGCTTCTCCTGGCGAGTTGTTTCTGGATCGTAAAAAAAGATGTCCTCGTTCACAGCTCCAGGAATAACATACACACGATCGAGTGATAGTTTCGGATACTTCTTAATGAAATGCTCTTTCATGGAATGTGAGACAAGAATTACTGCATGCGCTTGGGCAAGTACATGCTTTTCGAATATCGAATACAATCGAATGACAACTTTGTGCTTCAGAGCCTTCAGGATGTTATTTGTTTTCGCGTAGCTAACGAGTTCAACTGTCGTTCCCCTGATTTCACAAACCACTTTAACGCGTGGAAGCCGCGACAGCATGAGCAGACAGAATGCATGATGTAGATTCCTGGATTGTAAGATGATTGTCCGCTTGCTTTTACGTTCCCGAAGCCAGATGCGGATCCCATGCAGTATAATGATGACACCAACACTGATGTAATCAAGTAACAGTATAGGCTGAATCAATACGGATCCGCCAATTTGTTGACGTATGTATTTCAGACGTTCAGGACTTGTTGAGAAAGAAGATTTCCGATGTTTCAGGATAATAAGATTCGATGCGAGACCGAGCTTATTGTGGTTTGACAGCCAGCCGATAACTTGTGACTCCATCACAACCGTCAGTGATTTAATGAAGTAGTATCGAACGATGTTTAAATTATTCATACAGTGCTTTGATGAAAAAAGTTGCTCGTGTAGCCGACACGATGTCATCGATCTTGATACAATGATTTGGTTTGTTCTGTAGCAGTAGCATAAACTGCTCAATTTCCTGCGTGAACCCTTTTTCCATCTTCCGGGAGGAAATGTTTTTGTCGCCAGTATTGTAACATGTAAGTGACATGAAGTTATCCAGCACGAGCGAACCTCCGTGGCAGAATACCTCAATTCGCTCCTTTTCAAGACTTTTTCCTCCGAGGGAGGTGTACAGCAGTGAACCCACCGATCCGTTCTCGAATCGGAGAAGCACGTTATAGTTGTCCTTGGCTATTATTCCAGCGCCATTAACTGGCAGACCAGCGACTTGAATATCTACGAGTCGCGAATCGACAAGGTAGCTGATCGTATCGACGAAGTGGCAGCCTTCACCAATGATTCTACCACCACCAATCTCTTCATTTTGCACCCAACTTGAGAGTGGGATGTGTCCGGCATTTACGCGGTATTGCACCATCACAGGGGTGACCTTTCGTGAAATCACTTCGCGCATCTTAACAATCATCGGGGCATAACGCCTGTTGAAGCCTACAGCCAGCTGGCGGTCGGAATTTTCCAGCGCAGAGAGGATGCTATCAAGTTGCGTCTCGTTCATAGCCAATGGTTTTTCGCAAAAGACATGTTTACCGGCAGCAAGCGCCTCACATATTAGCATAGCGTGTGTATTGTGATGCGTTCCAATGAAGACAGCGTCAATATTGCTATCCTGTATGATCTCTCGGAAATCGGTAGTAGCATAGTCTGCGTTATACCGCTTGGCTTTTTGTTTAGCGCTTGCAGATGTTTTATTGCATATGCCGATTACCTTGCATGAATCGGATAGAGACATGATGTGGGGTATTATGTTGCGTGACATAAATCCCCCCGCGCCAATTACGCCCACACCGATTTTTCCTTCGCATTTATTCAAGACATGTAAATCAAGGCGCTTGGACAAATCTGATTGTTTCTGCTCGGGTTCCTGTGAATATTGCAGCAACACTGCGATTGAGTTGCGTTCGTCCACAAGAATCTTGAAAGCCTCGGCGCCTCTTTCAATCGGAAGAACAGCGTGTACAAGCATTGATGTATCCACTGTCTTCACCTTCAGCATATGCAAGAACTCCTGCATATTGCGATTTTCTGTCCAACGAATGTAACCTAACGGGTACTCTTGCCCTTTTTCCTCGTAATTGGAGTCGTAGCGGCCAGGGCCATAGGAAGTAGACATCAATAAGTCGAGCTCTTTATTGTACATCAGGTCACGCCGAAGATCCATTCCCACATCACCGACAATAACAACGCGCCCCTTTCTTCTGCACATCTCAAAACCATCGTGCACAGGATCCGTACTGGATGTGGCGGCAGATACTATAACAGCGTCCACTCCCTGACCGCCAGTGAAGGCTATACATTGTTGAACCAGGTCCTGTCTATCGGCCATGAAAACTGCATCTGCACCCACATCGAGGGCAAGATTTAGACGATGTTCCTTAAGGTCGATACCAATGACTTTAAGTCCCCAGGCTTTTGCAATTTGAACCGCAATGAGCCCGAGTAATCCCAAGCCGCTGATAACGACAATCTCTCCGGGTGTGACTGCAGCACGTCGAATACCGTGCATCGCGATGCAACCTACAGTAGTGAAAGCTGCCTTCTGTAAATCGACAGAGTCATCAACGTGAGCAACAAGGTTCTCTGGCACACACACAAATTCTGCGTGTGAGGCATAGCCGGAACCTGCGCAGGCTACACGGTCGCCGGGCTTGAAACGTGTCACCCCCGCGCCAATGTCAATCACCATGCCAGCGTTGCTATAACCCTTTGCAGTCATCTTGTCATCCACACTGGTTGAAAAAAGCTTTTCGTGAACTTTATTGGCGGCTGTCGATAGGCCTTTCTCACGAACGAGCGTTTTCACCTGGTCTACTTTTTTCATCGTATCGGAAACCTTATCTCCAAACGACATCTCGGCTTGCTTGCGCATCGATGATGTCTCTGTACCGGTGCTGATCAGGCTGAAATGAACCTGAACGAGGACTTCCCCGTGATCCAAAGTTGGCGCCGGCACATTTTCAACTAAGATGCGGCCAGCCGCTTGAAATAGCTGCTTCATATTATAGATCCTCACATGTAATCTTTGTCCGGATCGAGATTGCGCCAACCGCGCTGACCAACACAGTAAGCGCCTGTGCTTGTTGACGGGATCCGTAGCTTCTGGATACGAAGCTATCTTCAAGTTTTGCTTCTATCGGATTTTCCGATTCAAACATCATTTTCACTTTTGTATTTTCGACAATCGCGAGAAAACCTTCATCGACTTCTTCGACTGAAACCTCTGGCGCAAAGTGAAAATGCAAACAGACACGATGTTCCTGAGAGCCGGTGAACGAATCGCACAAATTCATGCAGAAAGGTTTCTTGTCAAGAACAATACTTCGCCTGTGTACAACCGGATCCGGCAATCGTGTGAAGCCGTCGTGTTCACCCTCGAACTCGTCACGGGTGGGAGTGGAATTCCATCTGAGCGTCGTGGCAACAGCCTCTCGTTGAAACCAGAATACGTTGGCAGTGGACAGTTTATTCTGATCCAGCCCATCCACCGTCGCCGTGTTATGCATTTTCGTGGATCGGTGAAAGACGCGGGCTTCCGGGTCAGGAGAATATACATAACTGCCAGTGTCGACTAATATGTCATGCCCGTTTACGACAAGTTCAAACGACAGGATATCACTGTGAGTGTGCGCCGCCGGGCACACCTCGGGATATCGTCCCTGCCCACTGTTATTGATGAATATGTAATTGTCATCATGTTTCATGATATAGAATCCGGCATCAGGAAATGACTGACTGCAAGGTGTGATTTGGCTGTCTGGAATCAAATCGAACGCTGTTTTGGCGCCGACGCCAATATAATGACTTGCACTAGTCCAGAAGCGCTCAGATCGAGCTTTCAAATAGGGGTCATTATACAAAATTGCCCCTGTGCACAACAAGTAACGATGGTCAAGGTTTACCGCCTGATCGAACGGAAGCAACCGGCCGTCATCCTGGTCGCCAATCACGGGCGCCATCCCGTTCGGCTTGAGATATGCCGCGATGAAAAGAAGCATTTGATGCAGCCGATACGAGATATCGAGGGGAATCTCGTGTCCGTTCCGGTGTAGCAACAGAATAGAAACGAGACATATTTCGGTGACGAGACGATGGTAGTTGATGGAACGCTCGTACGTTGAACCGGTTGGCAATATCTGAAGCCGTATCTCGGTAAACAACTCGTGCTTAGCGAACTCCAACCACTTCTTTCCCTCTCCCACTTCCTCGAACAACAGTCCAAGATGCATTAACCCGCACAGGTCGGACAAATAGTGATTATGGTTATACTTCCAAGCCTTCTCGAGTTCCCGTCTGATATGATAGCCGTGTTCATACAGGCTGGTCAGTATCTTACGGCGTGATTCATCGGTGAGGGAGGGTGATGCTTCGAAGAAGCGGTAAGCCCACATGATGTTCACAGCCCGTATCGCCACATCCATTGCACAGCGCCAATTGACGCTTCTACGAAGTGGATTCCGCTGAATCCAGTCGCTGACAAGCCAAACAAAAAACCTGGCGTATTTCTCATCTTTTGTCAGTTGATATGCCTGACCCACCACCAGCAATGGATGCATGCGGCTGATTTCCCAAGGTATTTTTATATCTGAGTTATTGCCCTTGATGATCGGGTAGAAAAGATAATATGCGCCAGGTTTCCAGTGATAGCCACTGATGATGTCGGTGTGCCAGGGTGGCGACGAGGTTTGCACCGGACCGGAGCCTAAAACGTCAAACACTCCTTGAAGCGCCATATCGGCAGCAGCAACAACCGAGTCAACATTGACAGCCTCCGGGTGATGCTTCTGAATGGGTAACACATCCCAGTCCACCGACTGGCTATTCTGACATATTAGCTTGGCGATACGCCTGCGAATAGATGGCAATATAACCCGTAACAAATTATTGTGAAATCGTTTGAGCTTCATGAGCAACCAGTAACTCAATTTGTACTCGTCAATTGATCTGACAATGACTTGTTTCTTAGTTGGTTTGTAAAGGAACTCGTCATTTAATCTCATATGATTCCCTTTCTGTCCTTCCTGATAACAAAAAAGAATTAACGCTTATCCAATCATATAACTCAATTCTGGAATCCAATTAACAAGGCACAATAATTTATCACGCATTGTCAAAGTCAAGTCCCATTTGTTGGCGTAAAATCATTCATTCAGTTTGACGGTCATTTTTTTGCCGCTACGAAGCGGTGAGCACGATGGTGCCTGCGTCCAACGCTTCGGGACGCTCGATTGCATTGCGCAGGGTGATAGCGGGGAAGTTGAGAATGGCCACTTAAGGGCCAGGAGGCGTTGCAGAAGTTCTGATGAACTTCCGGTAATAATAAATACACATCATCAAGTAAGTTGAACCTGCCGCCACGACCGTCAGCACCGCCCCGTTAACTCCCAGTAGTTTGATTGCGAAGACATTACCGAGAAAGCTGACGATACCTGTCATTATCGCGCTGTTTCGAATGTATTTTCCCATGCGGTGAGCGCTGAGGAACCGATTAAAGATATCTGCAAATCCGTAGAGTATTTTGCCGATTACCAGAATTCGGGCAAGATCGGCTGCAATTGCAAACTCCTGGCCAAACAACAGAAGCATAACTGGCTTGATGGTGAGAAAGAACAGAACGAGCGTAAAACTGGAAATCAAAACTGTTGATGATAATATCTTCTTCTTGATGCACTTGCTGCGGGCAAAATCCTTGAAAAAGGTTTCGCCGACAATCGACGGAACCAGCATCAGAGGCATCGTAGTCATATTGGCCAGCGAGAAATAGCCCACATATGTGTTGTCTCTGGTGAAATAACTGATAAAAACAACCGCAAGCTGACCGCTGAGAACGCCGAATAGGGCGCCTGTATAGATATGCAGGCCAAACGTTTTGTTATGGCGCAGTATCAGATTTACGTTCGTTCTCAGCCCTCCAAATCTCGGACGCAGCCCCGCATAAATAATTATGAAAGCTATGAGGATGCCGATAAGCTTTGCAAACCAGGCGTAGGTTACATTAAAAGTGAAAAACCAGAGAAAAGGAAGAATAAATACGATGTTGAGTATCCGAGGTAGAAGCCTGAACAAGGATAGTTTTTGTATCTCGTTGTCGCCGGTGAGGACAGACTGAAGAAACCTTTCACCCGCTATTGCAATTGCCAGAAACGAAGAGATGAGAAGGAACCAGCGAAGATCCTGCTCAAATAGAAGCGGCTGTATGAACGCAAACCCAATCAAACAGAGTGTCAATATCCCACTGACAGCCAGCAGAATCACGAGACTGGCGCCGAGGAATCTCCCTTTACGAGCGCTACTACTGATTCTGGGGATGAGAGATTTTATTGTAGTGAACAACCCGAAGGAGAGAATCGTTGTGCCGATAACGAAGATTTTTTCGATGTACTTCAGGTTTCCATATTCGAGAGGGGTCAGCAGATGCGTGTTGAGTTTGCTGACGCCAACGCCCAACACGATCGAAAGCAGAGTGGCGCCATAGAGAGAGATAATCTGTCTGAATCTGGCAGATTTGATGTTTCTACGAATATTCAGACTCAACTACACTCCCTGATACCGTCAATTGCAATTCGATTACTGCATCCATCACCGGATGCCTGCATCCGGCGGAGTGGTGTAGAAATACGAAACATCCACTATTGGCGCAAAGGGAGCCACATTGTCATCGTCCCGGTCCCACACACGCTCCTTGATGTCGCTTTCCGAATTCAGCCCATCGAAGTAGTTATATCTGGCATTAACATCTTCGTCTCCACCATATCCATACAAATAGATAAACCACGCTGAAGAATTGAACTCGTTATAGTTGATGTGCAGCATGCTTGGCGAATAAAACTGGTTCAGCTCACGTGAACGCATCGAGCTATTGGAACCAAAGACGTTGTGATGCACCGTTAATTCATCGGTCGTCGGATTCTGGTTATGGCTGAATAAAACATCCACGTAGCTGTTCTGGTAAAACTCGTTGTTGTTAATCGTACTGACGGTTTGGTTGAACTCGAGGCCTGTTGTGTTGCTTTGGAAGAGGTTGTCCTCAATAGAGCCCATGTAATGAGTCTGCACCTTCATCCCTGTGGCGTTGCCCAGTATTACGTTGTGCGCCAATGACCCCGTTTCGAGCGTCTCGAATGCAATCCCGATGGCACCGGTGTGGTTGTTGTCTCTAACCAACAGATTGGTGCAGTGGGCTTCCTGTACAAGACTGAACACAACACCATTGAAACAATGCTCCAGAAGGCAGTTCCGCATCGTCACGCTGTTCACCTGGACGTCGAGTCCCTTTTGTCCCAGCGAAAACAAACCCCACTCGATTATTCCGCCCTGAGGCTGCGCATCAGATCCCAGTTTCACCTGATAGTACTTGCTGAGGCCTGCTGGATCAAGCCCTTGCGAAAAGGCAGTCAGGCCGTCGTTCGAGGTGATGTGGAAAGGGCTTTGGGCGTTGCCCTGCAAGGAAATGGGAGCGGATACATCGACTGTCATGTTTGGATCGATGCGAAACCATGCGCCTGGCTCGAAGACAAACGTTTGAGAGCCAGTCAGCCAGAGATTCTGCGTGACAATGTAATGATGCTCTGATTCGAAGGTGTAGCCGTTGGTCAATGACCCGCTGAGAGGAGTTTCCGGATAAAGCGCGACATTGACAGGCCAGTCATTGCGAGCGCCGGGAATTTGGTAGTAGAAATAGCGGAACCCGAAATCGCTCTTGAAAGCGACTACGATGTATTCTGCTATGCTTAGGCCACTTATTTTGAAGTTGCCATCAGCGTCCGTTTCGATTGTTGCCAGTGGCGTGTGAAAGCGATGATCGAACAGGGGATTTGATAAGGACATACCTGTTTGAGGGTATTGATGACGGATTGCTTCGAGTTCGCTATCTTGAGGTGTTGCATATACAGCGATGGTAATGCCGCTGTGGTCTGTTTCACCATCAAGCAGCACCTGGCCAATGATTGAATTACTCGACGGCTCCGTTGAATCCCCCCCACATCCAGAGAGAAATATCGCGGCAAGCATGAGAGACAAAAGGGATAAACCCGATATTATTCGCAACATAACATCTCCTCAGTGACAACTGTAGTTTCACTGTTTCTTGGGAACGAGCCAGATACGCAGATTTCTGTCAAGTGATAATCGTTGTTTGTCATTCGCTTCTGATTCTATTTGTCAGAATGTTGAAAACCGCCGCAAACAGAAATTGAATATCTGTCCAGTAGGGGTGTTTTTTCTTTTTTTGCAGGTAGATGCGTTCCGACTCGAGATATTCCTCTACTGCCTGCATTTTCAGGGCTACATAGGGAGGAATGCAACCTGGTTTATAGAAAGAACGCTCCTCTTTGAGCTCCTGTGGATATTCTGCCAGAAAGCGCTGGCTGAGTGGCCGAACGCCAACCAGCGCCATGTCGCCGTTGGCGATGTTGATGAGCTGAGGCAACTCATCGAGCCAGAGCTTGCGCATCCATTTGCCCCAATACGTCACCCGCAAATCGTCTTCGATTTTTCCCTTCAAGCCATATCCATAACGTTCGACCATATAGTGCTGCATGTATTCGGCATAGGGGTGCATGGTGCGGAACTTGTAAACATAGATCCGTTTGCCGCCTTTTCCAGTGCGTCGCATACGGAACAAGGGGCCATAGGATGGGTTGGGGTCATCACTCGGTTTTCCGGATTTCACCCCCATGTAGTAGAGCAGGCCGTTTACCTCCTGCTCATGAACGATGCGGAAACCGCTGAAATGGAGCCTGCCCAGAATCTCGCACATGGATAACGGTCGGTTTCTGCCTTTGGTCAGCGCAAAGTAGAGGCCTTGAGTGAGCTTTAGTTTGGGGAAGATGCGGTTGAAAATAAAATCGACTGCATGTATGGGATAGCCGAGGATTGGCGTAAACCGTTTCAGAATGCCCTGGTGCCTTTCAGCGAGTGTCTGGCCGCAACCGATGAACACACCACCATCTCTCAAGATGCGGTTGACTTCGATCAAGTAGCGGTTGATTCGCCTGAAGTCGTTGATTTTGTGCAGGTTCATCAACATGTCGAGCTGGCCGTTGTCGAAGCCCTGAAGGTTGAACCGTGTGGCCGTGTTTCCAATAAAAGTGGCATGATGATGAATCTGGTCAAGATCGACATGCGAACCGATAAACTCGCACACGCCACATAATTCGCTCTCGCGCAACACATTTTGCATAGTCTGACAAGCCGAATCTTCCGGATCGTCTTGTGAGCGGAATCCAGGCTCATAGTATTCGGGAACAAACGACTTCACAGGAACATGGGTATCTTCCGGGGCATCCACTTCGAGCGCTACTGAGTGGCTCAGGATGGCAGTACTGGAGTATGTCGGTTCGCTTCGGCTGAACTCACGGGTTCGAAAAATCAGCATTGAGACGAACACCTCAAGTACAAACGTCACACCCATACTGCCAAAAATCACCTGTCGTGACAGGTGGAACATCTTGATAAAATACACCAGCAACGCCACCACGACAAGGATGAAAATGTCGGCGTAAACAATGCCGTTGAGCACCTCTGTGAAGCGTTTCTTGTCTTTCAGGTCATACTTCTGATTGATGAGAGACAGCAAAACCCAGATGATGGTGACAATCAGAAACGGCTTCCAGTGAGTGGGCAGCACAATCCGAATTGTGGCAGGCTTGATCCAGGTCGTGACTAAAAAGCTGAACCAGAGAAGCAAGATATCCAGGCTGAAGAAGTCCAGGCTTGTAAGCTTGAAGTGGTTCAGGAACCCTGGCTTATCGTCGCCATTATGGCTCTGTTTTTGTCGGGCAGACTGGGGAAGCAATATGTGCAGCAGGCACAAAACGACAATCTCCCCGCCGACTGTCAACAGCAGGCTGCCAAAGAAAACACTGCGCGAGATATGCTCGATTTTGAACCCGATGAATATAATGAGTAGCGATGACAAGACATAGGAACCAGTTTTCGCTATGGACCAAAGCTTCTGTGCCAGGCCGTTTGTTTGGAAGAACACATTGTGCTTGTCGCTGAGTGAGTAAAACAATATCCAGAGAATGAAATAGCCACTAAAGAATTGAATATACAGTGGCGTGAAATAGAGCCTGATATCGGGCTTCAGGAGCAACATGACCATAATGCTGTTGGCCAGTAACAGAATATCGACAATGAACATCAGAAACGCTCGGGCCATGATTCTCCTTACTACATGATAACACTTCTAAATTACCGAATCGCGGCAACTGTCGGCATAGTTCGATGCGGAGCGCAAACTCAAGACGGCTATCTCGAAATCGCCTGCGAGATGCAACTCCGCCCTGCATTAGCTTCTCTTGATACCTAAGTAAAATAGCATTATTAACAATCGCCTTCTTGTCAAGTTAGATTTTTCGGTGTTATTTCCAGTAAATCTCCACGATGTTTTCAACTACCGTGTCATTGAGTAATTGCAAAACACAAACCGGTAACTTCCGCCAGTAGCTTGCCGATTCATGCTATGAAGTTCCCGCTCGCTTTGAGCATGGCGCTGCCCCTCTTCCATGGCTTGCTTGACAACCTGCCACAGTTGAAACATCGTGACATCATAATCCATTGGAGGCATGTATGAAAAAGTGGCTGCATCTCGCTGTTGCCGTTGTTGTACTCGCGCTCGCCATATATCTGATAGTAATCGCGGGGGCGCTGCTGGGGCTGACGCCGCTGTTTGTGTCCGCCGGGCTCTTCCTTCTGGCGTTCATTCCGGGGCGCGGCACAACCATCTTCATCGGCCACCTGTTCGTCGTCACCGGATGCTTCCTTATCACCTGGGGTATCTACCTGCTGCCCGTCAGTGAGCCGATTCTCTCCCATATCCTGCTGCGCCCATTGTTCTGGGGGCTCATCTGCCTTTTCGGCGGTATCTGCGCCATATATCACGGATTCTGCCGCTGTGTGGTTTCTCGTAGCGAGAACACCAAAAACGCTTGACGCCAAACGCCCCTGCCCCGCTCCCTTGTCCCCATGACTGAAAACACAAACGCTCCGCAACGCGACCACGCCGCTCTGGCGCTCTTTTCTGGTGGACTCGACAGCCTGCTGTCGGTGCTGTTTATGCGCCGGCTGGGCTATCGCGTGGCGCCGCTGTTCTTCCGTACGCCGTTTTTCGGCCCCGACAAAGCTCGGCACACAGCCCGCGCCAACGGTTTCGACATCGAGGTAATCGACATCACCGAAGATCACCTCGCAATGTTGCACAATCCCCGCTACGGGTTTGGCCGCGCCGCCAATCCCTGCATCGATTGCCACGGCCTCATGTTTCGCACAGCCGCCGGTTTGTTGCCACAATACGACGCCCACTTCATCATCTCGGGCGAAGTGCTGGGACAGCGCCCCATGAGCCAGCGCATGGACGCCATGAACGCCGTTGGTAAGTTGAGCGGGATGAAAGACTTGCTGGTGCGCCCGCTCTGCCAGAAACTGATGGCCGATACACTCCCCATCCGCGAGGGCTGGGTGAACAAGGACGAGATGCTCGATTTCCAGGGTCGTGGCCGCAAGCGCCAGATGGAACTGGCAGCCGAACTCGGCATCAAAGAGTTTGGCAATCCCGGTGGCGGCTGCCTGCTCACCGAGCAGGGATTCGGGATTCGAGTGCACGATTTGCTGGGACACGACGCGCTCAACGCCAGGCAGGCCGAATTTCTTCAGTTTGGCCGTCACTTTCGTCTCAGCGACACCTGCAAGCTCATCATTGGCAAGACCGCCGACGACAACCAGGCGATCTCCGACCTGGTCACAGTCGAAACTGTGCTCAAAGCCCGGCAGGGGCCTGGCCCGTTGGGTGTGCTCATGTGCGAAGGCGACATCCCGCAGGAAACGCTGCGACTGGCCGCTTCCATCGTGCTGCGCTACAGCAGCAAGGCCGCCGATCCGTCGCCGGTGAACTATGGACTCAACTATCAGCTCGATGACAGCGTAGAGGTGAACAGGATAACCGATGACGCGCTTGAGCCGTACTGGATCAAGGCGTGAGGTAAATATGCAATATAAAAGCTTTTCGTTGCTGCCGGGCTACGATACCAACACCTGGTTGCTGTGGGATGATGAATCCAAAGAGGCGATGCTGGTCGATCCATCATATCCGGGGCCGACAGTAGCCGGCTTCGTCGAGCAGAAGGGCCTGCTGGTTCGGTGGCTCGTCAACACGCACGGCCACTTCGACCACATAGGCGGCAATGCCTGGGCAAAGCAAACCTTCAACGCGCCGCTGTGCATCCATAAGGACGACGCCCCCATGCTCACTTCCGGGCAGCGCAATCTCAGCTCGCTCGTCGGTGGCGGCATTTCCTCGCCCCCGGCCGACCGCCTGCTGACTCATGGGGACGAACTGCTACTGGGCAAGTCAGTGTTGCGGGTCATTCACACGCCCGGGCATACCAGAGGCGGCATCAGCCTGCTGGGGTCGGGACTGCTGGTGAGCGGCGACACGCTGTTCAACCACAGCGTAGGGCGCTGTGACCTCCCCGGCGGCGACATGGACACCTTGCTGCGCTCCATCTGCGACCGCCTGCTCACGCTCGACGGCGGCACGCTTGTCTTGCCGGGGCACGGCCCCGCCAGCACCATCGAGGACGAAGCGGTGGGCAACCCGTTCGTAGGAATGATGGGGTGACGAGCAGCAATAAGACAGGGGCGCCGCCCCTGAACCCCGCTCGCCTTTTGAAAAAGGCGAGACCGAAACTTTATGGATACTTCGTATCCTGGGTACAAAATATCCAATGCAAAATCGCTGAATCGACCGCATAGCCCCATCCCCTTGACGAACCGCATGATGCAAACTTTTCTCAGTGATTACATCCAACGTGCCATAACGCATATATCATATATTCACAGCCAGTTAACGCCACATTAACCAGTTATTAACAAGAGGAAAAAGTGTTGACAGTTTTTCCCCATTCTCCCAAACTTCTTTCCTGAATTCATTGTGTTGAGTAATCTGTGAACCACATACAACATGACAAGGAGACTGAGATGAAGAATGTATTCGCTTTTCTGTTATTGGCGGCTGTGATGCTGCCGCTGCACGCCGACCTGTTCTTTTCGGAGTACATCGAGGGCAGCAGCAACAACAAAGCGCTGGAGATCTGCAATTCCGGCGCCGTCGCCGTCGATCTCGCCGACTACGCCATCTGGCGCATCAGTAACGGCGGCGACTGGACAGAAGGCCAGTCAAATGCCGTGCAGCTTGTCGGCACTGTTCCCGCGGAAGGTGTCTGGGTCATCTGCAACAGTAGCGCCGACCCTGCCATCCAGGCCGTGTCCGACTCGATCGGCAGCACAGCCACCTACTACAACGGCAATGACGCCATGGGCCTGGCCTACTTCGATGGCAGCGACTGGACCCTCATCGACGCCATTGGCGAAGCCGATCCGAATCCGCCTGCTGCCTGGGACGTGGCCGGCGTTAGCGGCGCCACCGGCGAGCACACGCTCGTGCGCAAATCGGGTATCCTTACCGGCACAACCGACTGGGCGGCCTCGGCAGGCGCCAATGCCACCAACTCTCAGTGGCTTGTCTATCCGCAGGACACCTTCAGCTACCTCGGCAGCCATGACCTTGTCGGCGGCAATGTGCCTCCGGCTATCTCCAACGTGATATATACACCTGGGTTTCCCACGCCAACGGACGCCGTCGAGGTGAGCGCGGACGTAATCGATGCGGCGCGTTCGGTGGCCTCCGTTGTGCTCGACTGGGGCACAGATGGAACCACCTACCCCAACAACATCGGCATGAGCCTGGGCGCCGGCGACAACTACGTCACCGACAGCGACATCCCGGCGCAGGCCGAGGGCACAACCGTCTATTTCCGCATCACCGCCACCGACGACGAAAGCGATACTTCCGAATATTCCGACAACTACACCGTCACCACTGTCAGCGTTGTCACCATCTACGACATCCAGGGTCAGGTGGACGCCTCGCCCTATGATGGCCAGATCGTCACCACCAACGGTATCGTAACCGCTGTGGCCAGCGGCAGCTATTTCATTCAGGACGGCGCAGGCGAATGGAACGGCATTTATGTATATGACGGCGCGCACACGGTGGTTCAGGGCGACGACATCACCATCACCGCGCTCGTGCAGGAATACTACGACCTCACCGAACTGACCAGCGTGGGCAGCACCACCGTCAACTCGGCGGGCAACCCGCTGCCGACCGCTGCTGTGGTGGCCACCGGCGCGATGCTGGAGCCCTACGAGGGCGTGCTTACTCAGGTGATAGACGCCACTTGCATCGTCCTGCCCAACACCTATGGCGAATGGCAGGTGAATGACGGCACCGGCGCCGCGATAGTGGACGACGTGATCTACGCCTACAGCCCCACACTGAGTTACACCTACAGCATCACCGGCCCAGTCACCTACGGCTACGGCGCCTATAAGCTCCTGCCCCGCGACGCTGCCGATGTGATCGAATCCGGCGGCGATTTAACTCCCCCTGAGGTCACCTGCGTCACCGTGGCAGACGCGGCCACCGTTGTCGTCAACTTCAATGAAGAGCTCGACGCCGACACGGCGCAGGATATATTCAACTATTCCATCTCCGTGCGTGTGGGCATTACCGCCGCAGTGTTAGACGGCGTCGATCCCACGATAGTCACGCTCACCGTCACCGACCTTAACTACGGCGACTACACGCTCGAAGTGAACGACGTCGAGGACACAAGCGGCAACGCCTGTGAAAACGAGACCTTCAACTTCTCATACCTGGCAGCGTCCGATATCGTCATCACCGAGGTGATGCAGAATCCCGATGCCGTAGGGGACAACGACGGCGAATACTTCGAGGTATATAACAACGGCGGCACGGCCATCGACATGAACGGCTGGATCATCTCCGACCTCGGCTCCAACCTCGATACGCTCACTTGCTCGGGCGACACACTCGTCGTTCAGCCCGGGCAATACTTCGTTCTGGGCAGAAACGCCGACACGGGCACAAACGGCGGCGTGCCGGTGGACTACCAATACGGCTCGTTCTATCTGGGCAACAGCGACGACGAAATCGTTTTGTCCATGGCAGACGGCACCGAGGTGGACCGCGTCGAGTGGGACGGCGGCGCCGTCTGGCCAGACCCCACCGGCGCCAGCATGATGTTCATGGGCGCCTGGACGCAGGACAACAACGACGGCACTCTGTGGCAGACAGCCACCACCGCCTGGACAGGCAGCGCCGGAGACTTCGGCACGCCTGGCGAGTCAAACAGCGGCGGACTGGACGCCCCTGCCAACCTGCTCATCACCATGAGCGGCACTGATGCCGTGCTCAACTGGGACGCCGTGGCTGGCGCCACCATATACCACATATATCGCGGCACATCACCCGACAGCCTGACGTTCCTGATTGACGAAGCCGGCCTCACCTACACCGATGTCGGCGCCGGCGGCACCGAGACCCGCTACTTCTACTATGTAACCGCCGAATAGGTGGCGCCGACAGCATAAATTTGGGCGGGATGGGCTTTGTCCTCTTTGATAGAGGTGGTGTTCATCCCGCACTTTTCATAGCGACTGAGGAAAATATGTTGACGGAAGCTTGCAAATGAATCATACTGACAATTATACTGGTGGAATATTATGGAACGTAAACTGATTATCGCTATCGACGGTCCAGCCTCTTCGGGAAAAAGCTCATCGGCGAAGATTCTCGCTTCGAGGCTGCACTATGTGTACATCGACACGGGCGCTATGTATCGTGCCTGTGCCCTCTGTTCTTTGAAACGAAACATCGATTTGAACGATCTGTCGGCTCTAACTTTCATGCTCGCCGACATTCGCATCGACATCCGCTACGCTCCCGATGGCAACCGCCTCATCCTCAATGGCGAGGATGTCTCGGAACGCATCCGCGAGGAAGACATCTCCCGTCTTTCTTCGCAGATCGCCACCATTGGCGTTGTGCGCGAGAAGATGGTCGATTTGCAGCGCAAGCTGGGCGAACAGGGCGGGGTCATCATGGATGGGCGCGACATCGGCACAGTGGTTTTCCCGCACGCCGACATCAAGTTCTTCCTGGTGGCAGACATGAAAACCCGCGCCAAGCGTCGCTGGATTGAGCTGGAGGCCAAAGGCCTCGATCCCGATCTGGCCGAGGTGGAGCAGGAAATGATCTGGCGGGACAAGAACGACAGCAATCGCGCCATTGCCCCGCTGCGCCGCGCACACGACGCCATCGAGATCGATACCGGCGATCTCTCGCTCGACGATCAGGTGGAGCTGCTGCACGAGCATATCCGCTCGCTACAGCAATAGGCCTGCACAATACGTTATGCGTCCGCTCTACCGACTGGCGAAGACCCTGACATACGCCATTTTTCATATTGTCGGCGGCCGCGTGGTAAACGCGAATCGCATACGCGAGTGGGATGGCGGCATCATCGCGGCCAACCATATTTCCTACTTCGACCCACCCTGGGTTGGATGTGTCTGGTCAAATGAGATTCACTTTCTGGCCAAGCGTGAACTGTTCGAGGTCAAGCTGTTGAGCCCACTCATCAAATACCTCAACGCCGTCCCCATCCGCCGTGGGGTCATCGATCGGCAGTCAACCGCACGGGTGAAACAAATTGTCGAGAGCGGCAAAAGCATCCTGATGTTTCCCGAGGGCAGCCGCAAGAAATTCACCGCGAAGCCGGGAATCGGCAAAATTGCTATCCAGTCGGGCGCGTCTGTGCTGCCGGTGTTGCTGTGTAACACAGGCAAACCGTGTTCGAGCCTGCTGGGTCGGCGACCAATGCGCATTGTGGTGGGCGAACCGATTACACGGGAAGCCATTGGGAAATATGAAGACACGAAAGACGATTATCGCGCTTTATCGGAATACATCTTGCAACGCATTCTCGCGTTGAGTGAGAAACGCTTGTCGAGCGATGAGCCGAGAACCGAGCCAAAGGACGACTCATGTTGATACGCCTGGCGCGTCATTCTGGCTTCTGCTTCGGGGTGAAGCGGGCCATCAACAGCGCCATGAAGGCCGCAGCCGATGGAGACAACATTGTCACTCTCGGGCCGATCATTCACAATCCGCAGATGGTGGAGCGGCTGGCCGAGCATGGCATTGGATATGTAGACGGCATCGAGCAACTGGGAAAAGGCGATACCGCCATTATCCGCTCACACGGCGTGACCCGTGAAACACTGCGAGAGCTTGAACAGAAAAACGTCAAAATCATCGACGCGACCTGTCCTCATGTTTCCGGCACACAGCAGTTTACGCGACAGCTTAAAGAAGAGGGCTACACCGTGCTCATTCTGGGAAACCGCGAGCATCCCGAGGTAATCGCTTTGCAGAGCTATGCTGATGGCGAAGCGATAATTGTGGCCAGCGCCGACGAGTTCATTCCCAAGAACTACGCTCGGCTGGGCATCATCTCGCAAACGACCCAGCCTCTGGGCAAGCTACAGGAACTGGTCACGAAAGCGGTGCCCTGTTGCGGGCGCCTGCTGATGATGAACACGATCTGCAACGCCACGTCCATCCGGCAGGAGTCAACGCTCACGCTGGCGCAGGACAGCGATATCATGATCGTGGTGGGCGGGCACAACAGCTCGAACACCAAGATGCTGGCGCTCATCAGTTCTCGCTGTGTGCAGACATATCACATCGAGATGGCCAGCGAGCTGAAACCACAGTGGTTCGAGGGACGGGAACGCATTGGCATCACCGCCGGCGCCTCCACGCCAGACTGGATCATTGTTGACGTATATAACAAGATAAACGAATACACAGGAGACAGGGACTGTAAGACAAATAACGTCGCAGACATCCCCGGCTACCAGGAGGAATGAATGTTGTTTGAAGAAAAAGACGAAACCAAGAACGTCCAGAACACCGAGCAGACGGAAACCCAGGCTTCCAAAGAAGAAGCGCCAACCCCCGAGGCAACGGAAGAGCAGCCCGAACCAACTAAAGACGAGAAAACTGAAGACGAAAAGACTGAAGTCGAAGAAACTGAGGTCGAAGAAGCCGCAGTCGAAGAAACTGAAGTCACGCAGGCAGATGACGACAAGCCAGAAGTTGAAGTGGCGGAAGTTGAGACGCCTGAAGTTGATAAGGCTGAGAAAGAACCCTCGGAACCAGAGCAGCCCTTGACCGAAGAAGAACGCATGATGGAGTTGTATGAAGAAACGTTCAACAACATCAAGCCCGGCCAGATTGTGGATGGTACCGTGATCGACATCAACGACAAAGAGGTGTTGGTCGATATCGGTTTCAAGTCGGAAGGCTCCATTCTAATCGGCGAATTCTCGAACACCGACCTGCCTGAGAAATTCAGCAGCGTCAAGGTTTATATCAACGCCATTGAGGATGGCGAGGGCAAGCTCAAGCTCTCCAAGAAGAAGGCCGACTTCTTCATGAACCTGACCAAACTGCGCGAGATTTTTGAAAACAGAGACACGGTTATCGGCGTCCTCAAGCGCCGCGTGAAGGGTGGCATGATTGCCGAGATCTTCGGGCTCGAGGCATTTTTGCCCGGCTCACAGATCAGCCTCAAACCGATTCCCAATCTCGACCAGTTCATCGGCAAGGAGAGCGAATTCAAGATCGTCAAGCTCGATGAGGACCGACGCAACATTATCGTCTCACGTAAGCTGGTGATGGAAGCCGACCTTGAAGAAAAACGCGGTGAACTGCGCGATAAAATAACCGTCAACGCCGAGCTCGATGGCGAGGTGAAAAACATCACCGACTATGGCGCCTTCATCGACCTGGGCGGCATCGACGGCCTGCTTCACATCACAGACATGAGCTGGGGCCGCATCAAGCATCCATCCGAGATGCTCAACATCGGCGATAAGCTCAAGGTGAAGGTCATCAACTACGAACCAGAGAAGGACCGCGTTTCGCTGGGCCTCAAGCAGCTTGTTCCCCACCCGTGGGTGAACATCGAAGCCAAGTACCCCGAGGGAACGAAGGTTTCGGGTCGCACGGTGAACATCACCAACTACGGCGCGTTCGTTGAACTCGAACCGGGCGTAGAGGGTTTGGTGCACATCAGCGAGATGAGCTGGACGAAGAAGATTAACCACCCGAATCAGGTGCTGAAGGTGGGCGAAACCTTGAACGCGATTGTGCTGTCGGTATCCAAGGAGCAGCAACGCATCTCGCTCGGGATGAAGCAGATGGAGCCAAACCCGTGGCTCACCATCGACGAACGCTATCCCATCGGAACCCTGCTCACGCGCAAGATAAAGAGCATCACGCCGTTCGGCGTCTTCATCGAAATCGAGGACGACATCGACGGACTCATCCATATTTCCGACATCTCGTGGACAAAGCGCATCTACCATCCACGCGAGGTGTGCAAGGTGGGTCAGGAAATCGAAGCGCTCGTGCTGTCCATCGACAAAGCGCTGCATCGCATCGCGCTCGGTGTGAAACAACTCGCCGGCGACCCCTGGAGCGAACTCGACCAGAAACTGCCGGTCAACACAGAGGTGGTTGGCCATATCTCCAAGCTCATCCCCAAGGGTGTGCTGGTGGATGTTCCGGTGAATGACTCGGTGGTCGAAGGCTTCGTGCCTATGAGCCACCTGGGCCTGCCTCGCTTCGAGAAGCTCCAGTACGCCTTTGACGACGGCGAAAAACTGCCGCTGAAAGTCATCGAGCTCGACACCGAGAACCGCCGACTCATCCTCAGCGTGAAGGCCTATTTCTTTGGCAAGCCCAAGGACGAGAAGCTCACCTTCCTCCAGGAGCACGAACAACGCATCCAGGAACGCATGGAAGAAGCCCGTGTGCAGCAGGAAAAGAAACGCGCACGCCTCGAGGAAAAGCTTCGCGAGAAGCTGCCACAGGAAGAGCAAGTCGAGGAGCCGCCTGTCGAGGACGCTCCCGCTGAGAAAGCTCCCGCTGAAGATGCCCCGACAGAGGATGCCCCCGCTGAGGACGTGCCAGTTGAGGACGCGCCAGTTGAGAAAGCTCCCGTCGAGGAAGCCACGACAGAGGACGCTCCCGCTGAGAAAGCTCCCGCTGAAGATGCCCCGACAGAGGATGCCCCCGCTGAGGACGTGCCAGTTGAGGACGCGCCAGTTGAGGAAGCTCCCGTCGAGGAAGCCACGACAGAGGACGCTCCCGTTGAGGATGCCCCGGCTGAGGAAGCTCCCGTCGAGGACGTTCCAGCTGAGGAAGAGCCAGTTGAGGAAGCTCCAGTTGAGGAAGCTCCCGTCGAGGAAGCTCCCGAAGAGGATGTCCCCGTCGAGGAAGTGCCTGTTGAGGAAACCCCGGCTGAGGAAGCACCAGTTGAGGAAGCTCCAGCAGAGGATGCCCCGGCTGAGGATGCCCCGGTTGAGGACACTCCCGTTGAGGATGCTCCGGCTGAGGAAACCGACGAAACAAAAGAATAGTACGGCAACATAACAGAAAGCGGCGACTGCAATGGTCGCTGCTTTTTGTTGCTGATAAACCTATTTCGGGACGGGACACCCCATCCCCGGCCCTTCCCCTGCATAGGGGAAGGGAGTCCGATCGTATACCAGATTTGCAGCCTCTCTTACCCTCCCCTATGTAGGGGAGGGTGGACGCGAAGCGGCCGGGTGGGGTTCAGGAGCAAGCCGCCACTGCTTGCCAACAGCGTTACTGCTTGATAGTCACACTGACGTTGTCGCAAAGCACGGCGGGCACATGGCCCAGTCCGCCACCATAATTCATATGGGCCAGTCCGCGCTCGCGGGAAATCCCGGCGACATGCGACAGGGTCTCATAGACATTGCCGGCTGCCATCGCGTCTTTCACCCGTCCAACCACCTTGCCGTTCTCGACGTAGTAGGCGGGTGTGACACCAATCGAGTAATCGCCGTTGTTGAGGTTGCCGCTGTGAGCGCCCATAGCGCCTTCGAGCACCAGTCCACGCTCCATGCCGGCAATGAGCTGTTCGATGCTGTGTTCGCCCGGCTCGATGCGCATGTGATTCAACACGGGGCCACTGCCGTCGCCGTTGCCTGTGGACTGCGCCTTGCACTTGGCGGCGTACTTGAGGTCATAGTAGAAGTTGCGCAGCACGCCGTTCTCGAACAGAATCAGCTTGCGGGTGGGCACGCCCTCGTTGTCGAAGGTTTCCGCGTCTGGCAAAGTATCGTCATGCGGGTCGTTGTAGATGGTGAGCTTGTCGCTGATGATCTTCTCGCCGATGCGGCCCAGCAGTGGCGAAGTCTTGCGATAGACGCTGAAGCCGCTGGTCGCAATCGAAAGCCGCCACAACAGCGTCAGCATCGTGCCGGGCGTGAACAGCACCTGCATGAGGCCGTCTTTTGGTTTAACGATTGTATCACCCTGATTGTAGCGCGTGGCAATAGTTTCCAGAACTTCATCGGCAAGCGGTTGAAAGTCTTTGCTCATCAGCAGGCGGCCCACGCCGGAAGCGCCGCCCGGGTAACCGGATGACAACCACAGATGATAGGCGGTGGTGTCTGTGCTCAGGTCGGTACCCTGGCTGTTGAGCAACCGCATGTGCGAGATGTGCCGTCCGGCCTGCGTGCCAATCTCACCCGATGTGTTCTTGCTCAGATACTCGCACACACGCTCCGATTCCTCGACCATGGCTTCGTTACTCAGGCTCTCGACGGAAGCCTCATAAGTGGCCAGGTTGGGCAAATCACGGGTGAGCGGCAGATCGAACGGCGCCTCGACGCCACCTTCGAGCGAGTGTAGCGCGTGCTTCACAAACTCGTTCATGTCGATGAGGTTGCAGGTGACGGCACTGCCCTGCTTGCCGTCCCTGAGCAGGCGCAGGAATATCTTCTGGCGAATGCTTGTTTTGATTTCATCCAGGTGGGCGTCACTGAAGCTCACCGAGCTGGTATTGGTCACGACCTTGCGGATTTCCACCTGATCGGCGTGGGCGCGGGCGAGAGCGAGGAGCGCTTCGAGCGAATTATCGTTGTGCAGCTTCATGAGGCGCCTCCCACGACGAGATTCTTGATGAGGACGTGTGGACCGCCCATGCACGAGCGGTGGTTTATCTGGCCCTTGCCGCAGCCGCCCCGCTTGCTGAATTCGAGGTCGTTGCCGATATGGCTGATGTCGGCCAGTGTCTGGTAGAGATTACCCGATATGTTGAGATCACGCAGCAGGCGCCCCTTCTTGCCGTTCTTTATCTCCCAGCCGTACATCGCGCCAAAGCTGAAGTTCTCGCCGGCAGTCTGGCCGCCTTTCTTATCGACCAGGTAGATGCCGTCGCCGAGGCGCTCGAACAGATCCTCCTGCGAGAATTCCCCCGGCTCTATGTAGATGGTGCCCATGCGGATAATGGGCGCATAGCGGTGGTCTTCGGCAATCATGTGGCCGCTGACAGGCTCGTTGAACTCGGCGGCCGTCTTGCGTGAATGCAGGCGACCGGTGAGCACGCCATCCTTGATGAGCTGAACGCGGCGCACGGGCACGCCCTCATCGTCGAAGCGATAGAAGCCCACCTCATGCTCGATGGTGGCGTCATCGACGATGTTGAGCACGTCGCTGCCAAGCTTGCTGCCCAGATACATCTTCTTGCGCATGGCCGGCAGCCGCTCGATGATGTCCGCCTCGGAAAAGTGACCGAATGCCTCGTGAGTGAACACGCCTGTCATCGAGGGATTGAGCACGCAGTTATACACGCCGCCATGCACCGGCTCGGCATTCAGCAGGTCTATGGCCAGCCCTGTGTAGCGTTCGATGGAAGCTTCCAGGCCGCGCACGGTCTGGAACCCATCGCTGCCGCCGCCTAAGACGACAAGACCCTGAGTAAGGGTACCATCTTTGGCGGTGATGCTACAGCCGAAGAGCGAGGTGACAAGGTCTTCGTGTATCTGAGCGCCCTCGGTGCTCAGAAAGTATTTCTCGCGAATGATATCGGTGTAGCCTGTCATCGTTGTCACTATCTTGTCGTGTTTGAGCGGTATGGCGTTGTAGGCGCGGACAAGCTCCTGTTTCTCCTCGATGCTTATCAGGCGCGGGTCTTCCACCAGCGTGGGCGAGAAGGTGGCCACCACCGGTTCGACCGATGCGAGGCGCACGGGTTTGTCCTGCCGCTGGGCAAGCAGGCGGGCGTTCTCCATCGCCTTTGCGGCGGCAGCGGCGGCGTCATCGGGGCGGGTGAACACCACCGACGAGAACCCGCCATTCTTGAGCACTCGCAACACGAAACCGTCGGTGCTGTCGGCTGAAATGTGGGTCAGTTCGTCACGGCTGTAGGCAACTTGGTTGGTTTTCCTCACTTCGTAGCGAATATCGGCGTAATCGGCATCTACGAGAGCGAGGACGTTCTTGAGTGAGTCGAACATGCACTTCTCCTTGGGGTTTGTGATTTGTTCAATTAAACATTATGCTGCTTCCAATGCAAGAAAAAAAAGTATATCACGAAATACCGACAATGCCACTGTCTTGTTTTTTACACACCCCTGTCAAAGGGGGACGTTGAGCGAAGCGAAGCAGGGGGGTATCGTTTTTTCTTCTCTTGAATTTTCTACTTTTCATACCCCCCTGACCCGAATACGGGTCTGCCCCCCTTGACAGGGGGGTGAAAATGGCGGCCAGTATGGCCGCCACCGTATTGAGGGAGGTCTAGCATAGCTGAGGAGACGGACTAATCCTGGCCTTTCTTCTCAGCGGGTGCTTCGGGTTACTTCAGAAGAAGCATCTTTTTCACTTCTTCGCGTCCACCAGCCTGTAGGCGGTAAAAATAGACACCGCTGGCCACTGGCGTTTCCTGGTTGTCCAGACCCCGCCAGATCACCGTATAATCACCGGTTTCGGCCTGGCCGCTATAGAGCGTCTTCACGTGCCGGCCACGGATGTTATACACATCCAGGCTAACATTGCCCTGCTGCGGCAGGCTGAAGGTGATGGCGGTTTCTGGGTTGAAGGGGTTCGGGCTGTTCTGGCGCAGCATGGCGCTCACCGGCGAGATTTCCTCGTCGTCAATAGAGGTGATGGGGCCCATGTTGACGTCCAGCGCCATATATTTGAGCATGCCTCCGTCTGCGGGGCCGACGTCCTGGATCGAGCTGCCATAGCTGTTGTCGTCGAGGAACATCAGGTGCAGCTTGCCGTGAGCGTCGCCGTTCGTGTCTGTGTAGAGGTACTCGATGAGGTCGCCGCCATAGATGTACTCGGGAATCATCCCGTCGAGCTCGGCGATGTAGTTGCCGTCCTCGTCGTCCGGGTTGGCGTTGAGCACGAGCGGTTCGCTCCAGGTGGCGCCATTGTCGTTGCTGATGCAAATCTTGATCTCGGGCTTGCCGTCCCAGGTCGCATAGCCTTCCACGCCGTCATTGGCATAGCGACACTTGAGGCCTTCCTGCCAGATGACCGCCATCCAGCCATACTCGGGGTTGCTCACCAGCTTCCAGTTGTTCTCGTGGCCGGCGTTGTTCTGGTCCCAATGATAGATGGGCCAACCGCCGACCATGAGCACGTTGCCTTCATCGCTGAATTCATCGACCACGCCGTCTTCGTCGATGTCCCACGGCAGCATCGGGTTGTTGTCGCTCGGGTTGGCGCCGGTGGGATAAAGATCCTGGAAGGTGAACTCATGGGTTGTCATGTCAAAGTGCAGCACCTTGGGAAACACCAGGCTATACCACCAGTTGAAGGTGTCGTCGGCGTTGTTGGAGCGCAGGGCGAAGTGGCAGGGAAACATGACGTCGTTGCCGCTGCGCAGGGCGTTGAAGTGGCTGGTGCGCGTGAATGAGAACATGAGATTATCGTAGGGGTCGTCATTATTCATGAACACATACGAGCCGTCCTGATTCTGCGGGTTGTCCACGAACATGTGCATCTCTTCGCTGTAATACTCCCAGGCACCCTCGCCAAAGTTCGTGTTCACTGCGGCATAGGCGTTCTGATCCTGGTTGCCATAGCCCAGCAGCACGAGAGTACCATCGGTCTGTGAGACGCAAAGCGAGTTGTTGCACTGCTTGAAGTCAGGAGCGGCCACGTCGCCGGCGTCGAGCTGCGGAATCGACGTGTAGCCCCAGTCGAGCGCTCCGAGGTCGTACATGTCTGTCTCGCTGTTATAGTCGGCATAGGCTATGAGCGGGTTTTGTGTGGAGAACTGCTCTTCATGCTGTTTGTGGTTGCTGGCGATGACATATATGCGGCGATATGTCCCGCCCAACGGCGAGGGGCCGGTGTGCACATATGGCCAGACATAGTAGTTGTCGGAGCGGGGCATGGCCGCCACGCATTCGGGAATGTCGTCGTCGATGATGGCTGTGGGAGTGCCCCAGAGGCCGGGCTCACCCAGCAGAGCATAGGCATCCGTAGAGACAACTATCTCCAGGTTGGTGTCCACTTCAAAGTCTGTATGATAGGCCACCAGCGGATTGGCGCTGTATGGGTCGATGCACACCCCTGGATAGCCTTCACGGAGGTCATCCGAGCCGACGTATCCATAGTTGGTGACATCACCGTCACTGTCGATGTAGCCCCAATAGGCGCGACGGGTGGAATTTGCGGTTTCCATGGCGTGAAAAACCACATAGGCGCCGCCGGCTGGAAAGCCGCTGACCATCGATGTCTCCGGCTGCACTGCCAGCGGAGGCTGTTGATAGCTGCCTGGCATGTAATCATAGAAATTTGTGATGATGTCCTGCGGAGAGATGATTACCGAAAATTCCGGCGGGTCGCGGTCGGGCACTGGCGGTTGAGTCCACTGGTAAGGTTTGCCTGTGCCGTGGTAGGCGAAAGCGAGAGTGGCTGGGAGCAACATTGCGATGATTGCCAAAGAGATAAGAGAACGTTTCATGATATCCTCCAGTTACTTTTTTCCTATGAAAAACATTGATTGCGCCGAAGCGTAGCCAGTGTCTTGCAGACGCTGCTTGAGTGTTTCGCCCTCGGCTTTGAGAGACTGGAAATCGACGTGCTCGCTGATGCGCTCTACATATGGGTCCATCATCTGCATCAGGCGATCGACGAACTCCGGATCGTGAGGATTTTCCATCGGATAGGAAAACGTATAGCTTTCCAGTGACCTCAGCGGCACCGCCCGCATGATTTCATCGAGCTGGGCGCGGGTGTAGGTGGGACGGTGCGTCGTACCGAGGCAGGTGTCTATTCTGCCCCACCAGTGATGCAGGAGAACGTGCGTCATCTGGGCTGGTGACTGGTCGGCGTCGCACACCATTTCGCTGACGAGAAAGTGTCCGCCGGTGCGCAACACGCGCCCCATCTCGGACAGAACGGCGTCCAGCTTGTCCATATGATGCAGGGAATTGGAGATAGCGACTGTGTCGAAACTGCCTTCACTCCATGACATGGCGGTAGCGTCCATCTTCTCGATACTGACCGGCTCGGCCGCGAAAGCGTTGGTTGCAAACGCGACCGAACGATCAGAGTTATCGATCCCGATGAACTCCCGGTGATCCATCAGCACGTCTTTCAGAACGCGGATGAATTCCCCCCTTCCGGTCGCCACATCGAGAACCTTTCCACCGGAAATTTTATTTAGACGTTTCATCAATGCTTCCACTGATAACTCCTGTGTTTTGCTTCATTCAACACGAGCTGTAACAAGTGCAAGGGCTGTGCCAATCGCTTCCGACAGCAAGATGACGCTTATTATCTCACTGTCCTGTATGTCTTTGGCGCAAATCGCTCTGTCGCAGCCGAGACAGCATTTCATATCAACGTTACATATGTCACATATCAACAGCATCCTGTTTCCTATATACGGGACTGATGCGGCGCAACGATGCGACTGCACAGTGTGCCGCCTGGGACGCAGCCGGGCAATGACTGGTCGAGACACGGGGAACCCGCTTACAAGGCGCGATGCAGGCATGTCTGCCCAGCATCAGGCTATTCCTGCCGGCCCCATTGGCGAACAAGCGTGTGTCTCATATATGAGACACTTTAGAGAGACAGCAAGCTGCAATTAATGGTGAGCATCCAAAAGCTGACGCTATCGTCCTTCGTGAGTTTCTGTTGGTGCACCGCCGCCCTGCAAACAGCGCCATCCCATATATGGGAAAGCTCCCGCGTCGTTTTCGCTGGACAAATTGCGCTACGACTGGCCTGGTGGATTCAGGAGGCAAGATGCTCATCCGACAAACAACCGACATTGACAGCCTGCGCAGATTCTGGGACAAGCGCCCGCTGCTTTACATATATGAACTGGGCGATCTTGCCCCGGCATGGAGCCGCTGGTGCAGCTTCTGGGGCGGTTTCGAGGATGGTCGCCTGGTGGTGGCGGCGTTGCAGTACAACAAATTCGATACGCCGGTACTGCTGCTGCTCGCGCCAGGTATCAACGACACGCTCTGTCAATTCGCCGCAGAGCTGGCGCCCCATCTGCCCGATCGCCTGTATGTGCACATTCATCCCGATCTGGTGGACAGCCTGCCCGGCTTCTTGCCCGGCGATGCCACCCCGGCGTTGAAGATGGGCCTGGCCGACCGTACGGCGTTACCGCCCGCACCTGCCTGCGAAACGTTGACGTCGGAGCACGGCCCCGAGGTGCGGGCGCTGCTGGACGCCGCCTATCCCGGCCACTACTTCGATGAGGCGACGCTCGCTACGGGGGTGTACCGGGGGATTCGTGAGGGCGGAGAGCTCGTGGCTGTGGGCGGAGTGCATGTGAACGCCCCCGAAGAGGGCGTGGCGGCGCTGGGCAACATCGGTGTGCGGACAGACAGGCGCGGCCATGGACTGGGACGGGCAGTCACGCTGGCAGTGTGCCACGCGCTGCCATCGGAAGTGCGCTGCATCGGACTGAACGTCTATGCGCACAACGAGGCGGCTATCAGGATATATCAAAGATTGGGCTTTGTGAAAGTGGCGGATTATCTGGAAACGACGCTGGCGCGGGTTCCGGCTGCCGCTCAAACGCCGTAGCGCTGCATAACCCAGTCGGCGATGGCAAAGAAATCATCGGCCAGCAACTCCGCTTCGCTTGCAATGGCGCTCCATTCGTGCTTCGCCGACTCATCACGCACCGCCAGCACGGTCATGCCAGCAGACCTGGCGGCCTGCACACCAACCAGAACATCCTCGATCACCAGACAGTGCTCGGATTGCGCTCCCAGATAGCGCGCCGCCGCCAGAAAGATGTCTGGGAAGGGCTTGCCGCGCAGTTCGCCGCCACCCACCACCAGGCAGTCGAACCAGTCGGCCACGCCATTGGCTTCGAGCGCCACGCGGGCAAGGGTCTCGTTGTTGCTGGTGCCAATGCCAAGCCTGACACCGGCGACGCGCAGCCGTTCCAGAAACGGTCGAACGCCAGGCTTAAGCGGCACACTCGTGCGGTAATGCTGCGCCACCATTTGTGTCCACTCGGCCATAATCTCCTGCACTGTCTCGTTCAGGGCGAACCTGGACTTGAAATACGCGGCCACTTCCTCGAAACTGTTACCCTCGGCGAGGTCGTCGAAGAGGTTGTCGGGCGGGTCGATGCCGCGGCGGCGCAGAAACTCGGCGTCCACCTCCAGCCAGATGCCCATCGAGTCGATGAGGGTGCCATCGAGGTCAAAGATGACGGCGTCGAGGCGGCGTGGGGTCACGAGTCGATCTCGAGTAGCCGAGCGCGCATCTTGCCGCTTATCATGTCCATAAGCCATATCGTGAAAGCGATGAGCCACATGATCATGCCCACATTGCGCCAGGCCAGCATCTGCTGCTGCTGTTGCAGGGCCAGTCCGATGCCGCCGCCGCCGACGAAGCCGACGATGGTGGCCATGCGCACGTTGATGTCCCAGCGATAGATGGTGAACGCGAGGTAGGGCGCGAAGATTTGCGGCACCACTCCATAAAACCACACCTGTAGCCAGCCGGCGCCCGTTGCGCGGATGGCCTCGACCGGCCCGGGGTCGATGTTCTCAATCTGCTCGCTATAGAGCTTGGTGAGCGCCGCTACCGAGTGTACCATCAGCGCCAACATCCCGGCAAACGGCCCGATGCCCACCCACACGCTGAAGATGATAGCCCAGACGATGGCCTCGATCGAGCGACCAATGGTGGCCACGGTGCGCACCGCCACATAGACGGAATTGCCCGGCAGGTTGTGCGGCATGATGTTGCGCGCAGCAAAGAACGACAGCCCGAAGGCGAAGGGAATGGCGAAAACGGTTGCCAGCAGAGCCAGATAGATGGTCTCGGCCAGCTTGCCCAGCAGCGGCAGCAGCAGCTTCCAGTTGGGCGACAGCAGGCTGATGACGATGTGTTTTGCGTTGGCGAACTGCATGACGAACTTGACAGGGCGCACCCGCACCACCAGCCAACCCACCAGCATAGTGAGCGCCAGCGCCAGCATCAGGCAGATGCCCCACCAGCGGCGATACCAGCGGCCAGCGACCGCACCCAGCAAAAAGTGACGGCCAGGGCTGTCCCCCGCAAGCCAGGCGACAGCGGTGAGCATCACCGCCGAAAGCGGCACAAGCGCCACCGGCACAGACAGCAGCTCCCAATGCTGCAACAGCCACGCCACACTGCCAAGAATATAGCCGTGCAGCAGCAGGTCAATCAGCAGCGCCTGCAAGATGCGCATTGGCCGTCTCATCGGATTTCCACCTCTTCGGCATCATCGCCGTAGATGGCGCGAAAACGCGTGTCGTCGATGTCGGCGGGGAGGCCATCGAACACGATGCGTCCGTCCTTGAGCGCAATGACCCGCGAGCCATACTTGCGAGCCAGGCTGAGAAAATGCAGCGAGCAGAGCACGGTTATTCCCTCATCGCGATTGAGGTCGCCCAGATGACGCATGACGCTGTCGGCGGTGGCTGGGTCGAGGCTGGCGACTGGTTCGTCGGCCAGGATGAGGTGGGGACGCTGCATCAGTGTCCGTGCGATTGCCACTCGCTGCTGCTGCCCGCCACTGAGGTTGCGCACCTTCTGGTCAGCCAGATGTTTCAGTCCCACGCGGCTCAGGCTGACGTGCGCTTCCTCGACCAGGTCTTGGTTTCGCCAGGGAGCCAGGCTCGCGCCCAGGCCCAGATAGCCCAGCCGTCCGCTGAGCACGTTGGTGAGCACGCTCAGGTTGCGTAACAGGTTGAACTGCTGAAATATCATGCCGATACGACGGCGGATGTTGCGCAGGCCTGCACTGCCTGCCGCACACACATCTTCGCCCTCGAACAGGATGCGTCCCTCACTCGGCTCGACCAGCCGGTTGACGCAGCGCAACAGGGTTGATTTGCCCGACCCCGACAGCCCCACCAGCACAACGAACTCGCCCGGCGAGACCTCGAGGTCCACGCCACGCAGGGCGTTGGTACCGTTGGCATATGTCTTGTGCAGTCCGGTGATGGAAAGCGGTTGAGGCATGTTGCTCCTATTCGATGAAAGCGTCTGCCGAGACGCCGAGGTCTGCCAGCGTCTGGCGGACGACGTCATAATCGCTGTCCTGCGAGCGTACGAACCCGTCAATCTCGTACAGGTCGATCATCAGATTCTTGCCACTTTCCTCGCCGGTGATGTCGAGCAGCGCGGCGATAATGTTCTCGCGCAGTTCCAGCGGGAATCCTTTGGCGAAGGTGACGGTATCGTTGGGGATCCAGTCGGTAAAGCCCACGATCTTCACCTTCTCGAACACATCGGGATGGCTCTCGAACAGACGGAAGCGAGCGTCGCGGGGGATGCCCTCGTCGTCCACCGGCGACCAATAGGTGCAACCCACATCTGCGGTGCCCTGATACACTGCCAGAACGCTCTGCGGGTGCCCGCCGGAGTAAAAGAAAGCGCTCGGCTCGATGTCAAGACGTTTGAGAATCGCGGAGGGATAGATGAAGCCTGAGGTCGAAGCGGCGTCGGTATAGGCCACGGTCTTGCCGGCGATGTCTTCTATGCCGTTGATGTCGCTGCTCTCGTGGGCGATGAACTGCCCGCGATACTGTCGCAGTCCGTTGCGCACGGTCGTCAGGCCCACCTCGGCGCCGTAGTGGTCGCTGGCCAGTACATAGGCGAACGTGGCCAGCCAGGCGATGTCGGCCTCGCCCGTGCCCATTGCCTCGATAACCGCCGCATAGCTGGTGGGAACGGCAACCTCGAAGTGGTAGCCGGTGCGCTGCCGCACGAGCTCGGCAACCTCCTCACCGGATTCGAGCACCTTGTTGGCCTCGAGCGAAGGCACGAAATACATCTTGATCGGGTTGCGCTCGCTGCCCAGGGAGTTCCCCTGTGGCGCGGCGGGGATGGCAACGTCGTCACCGGTCGCTTCTTCGGTACGATTGAGGAAAACCACCCAGATCGCCGCTATCCAAATGATTAGCAGCACTATGATAAGACGAGCTTTTTTCTTGCCATTGCTTGATTGCATCAAGGCCTCCCGAAATGTTTGATGGCAAGTTGCAACAAAAGAGAGAAACACGCAAGCCAAACTTTTTGTTAAGATGGGGCGCTGCCCCCATCCCATAGAAAGCCCGCTTCGCTTCGCTACGCGACTAACCAAACTTTTTGAAAAAAGTTTGGATCAAAAACTTCTGCGCAAACTACGTTTGCTATATACAATGATATTCTTATGACACAAGGATGCGTTAGCATCCGCCAGAAGTTTTTGGTCTCGCTTTTTACAAAAAGCGAGTGGGGTTCAGGGGTGGAACCCCTGCTCTTACAGCTCTTGCCAGATAGCTTTAAGCATGCGGTTGCGGTAGGTGAAGCGGTCGAGTTTGCCGGTGAGCGGGAAATCGTTTACCACCCACGTGAACAGGTACAGCTCGCCTGAGGCGCCCTGCATAATGCCCGAAAGCGCCGCCACATTCGACAGCGCGCCGGTCTTGGCGCGGATGACGCCTGCCTGCTCGAACTCGGGCGTGTCGTGCACGGTACCTTCTTCACCCCACACAGGCAGACTGCCAAAGAAATCGATGGACAGCAGCGGCTGTGACCATGCCCAGCGCAACAGCGCGAGCATCGCCTCGGGCGGAATCTGGTTGAAGCCGTTGCCCAGCCCGCTACCATTCACAAGCTCCACCTCGTGTCCCAGCTCGTCGCGGCAGAAAGCCTCGATTACGCGAGCGCCGGCGTCTGGATCGTCAAGTATGTGCAGTCCCAGCACACGGGTGAGAGTTTCGGCCATCATGTTCGACGACCACACGTTCATCGTGCGCAGCTCCTCGCGCAATGGCGGCGAGGCAAGCCACCAGGTGCGCAGACTGTCGGCGGCGAAGAGGCTGTCGGGCAAAACGGCGCGACGCACGGGAGTGGCAGCCGATGCCCCGATGCCGGCCAGCAGCGCTGCCGTGTAGTACTCTGTGGGATGATAGATTCGCTTGTACTTCACCACCGGACGGCGTCTCTCTGCCCCGATAGCGCCGCTCACCAGCACAGTGGTATGGCCATCGATTGACTCTGTGGTGATATCGAGATGATGGGCCTGGCCCTCGACCGTGCGGGCGCGGTTGTCAATCTGAACGTAGCCGCCCGGGGCGCGCAGGTGCACCTCTGGCGGCTGCCCCACAGTGGTTGGCTTCACAGCGATGCGGACAGCGTTATAGTTGAAGCACAGCGGCCCGGTGTAGGCAAGGTAGGCGTTGTCGCCGTCGTCGTCCTCGCCTGCCGACAGCGTATAGCGGTTGTCGCCATAGAGATAATCATCCACCACGAGCGTATCGACGGGCAGCATGTCTCGCTCGGCGAGGTTCATCGCCAGCAGATAGAAATCCTCAGATGTGGTGGTGGCCTGCGCGCCACCCTTCAGAAACAGCGTACGGGTGGAGTCGTCGTAGGCCAGGTGCGTGTAGAAGCGATGCCCGCCGCCGAGGTGATGCAGCGCGGCCGCCGTGGTAATGAGCTTGACGTTGCTGGCATACACGAACCGGCTACCAGCGTTGTGAGCCAGTACAACGCTGTCGCGCTCGATGCTGTAGAAGATGAAGCCCACGTCGGCTTTGCGCACCGGTGCAAACGGCGGCAGCGCCGCCAGCACGAGCGAAAACATCGCGAGCAGAATGAGCGCGAGCAATCGGCGCGTGTCAGGAGTTTTCAACGCTGTGGCGCCGCCCCCACAACTGTGAAGTCGTTGGGCAGGTAATCGTCGATGATGCGCACTTCGTCGGTAAACTCGCGCAGAATGGCAAGGGCGCGGTCTGGCGTGGTATACCAGTAGCGAGACTCCTGGTCGGTGGAGCGCTCGTGCAGTAGATTAAAGACGACGTGCCGCCGCGCTATACGAAAAAACACCTGCAACGCCTCGCGCAGAAAACGTTCGTTGTTGTCCAGGTTCAGGTTGAAGATGCCAGAGGTGTAAACGACGTCGTAGTTCTGGTCAAGCACGTCCGGCTGGGTGAAGATGTCGGCGCAGGTGAAACGGGCTTCGGGGTGAGCGGCACAGGCGCGGCTGACCATGTCGGGCAGAATATCGACACCGTGATAGTTCACCTCGAGGCCTCTTTGTTTCAAGTATGCCCAGAGATCGCCGAGGCCTGCTCCCACGTCCAGCAGCGACTGCCCCTGCAATGCAAGGTTGTCGGCCAGGGCGGAAAAGCGAAGCCGCTGGGCGTCGGCGTTCTCCCAGTCTAACACGGCATGATGGTCAATCTCGTCGCGGATACGGTCGATATAGTGATTCTGGATGCGGTCGCGGCGTTTCATTCCCCTCCTCTACGACGGCAGCAGTTTGCGATAAAGATTCTTGTACGCTTTTGCAGTTTCTTTCCATGACCAGTCGGCGGACATAGCGCTCTCGATATACTCACACCACAGGTCACGCTCGGCGTACACATCCAGCGCTTCCTGCACGGTCTGCAGCAGGCTGTTGACATAGAAACTGCCAAACAGGAAACCGTTCACCCTGTGCTTGCCCCGCTCGGTCTGATCGTGGATGGCATCGACGTAGCCGCCGGTGCGCCTGGCGATGGGAATGGCGCCATAGCGCAGCGATATCAGGTGATTGGTGCCGCCGGGCTGTTCACGTGAGGGCAGCAGGTGCATATCTGCGCCGGCCACCAGCCGATGCAGGAACGCTTCGTCGAAGCCCAGGCGGATGCGCACGTTGGGCCACTTCTCGCACAGATCTTCGAGCTTGAGCATGAATTCGTCGTCGCCCGTGCCATAGATGACCAGTTGCAGCGGCATGTCGGCAAGGTCGGGCAAAGCTTCGAGGAGCAGGTCACAGCCATAGCTTCGGGTGAGGCGACCACCAAAGAACAAGAGCGGCACACCTGGCGCACAAGGCAACTCAAGCTCGTTCTGCAAGGCGCTCTTGGCGTGCAGTTTGCCGGTGGCGTCGTTGTAGCGCACGGGCAAAAAGGCATCGCCGGCCGGATTCCAATGGTCGTAGCGCACCCCGTTCATGATACCGAACAGCCTGGACTCGCGGCTCACGAGCAGCCGGTCAAGACCGTGGCCGAGATTCTCTGTGCGGATGTCCTGTGCATAGCGGCGACTGGTAGTGGACAGCAGTTTGCCAAAGCGAACGCCCAGCGCCAGCAGGTTCAGCGGGGTGAGTTTCTCGACGCGGCTTTGCAGCGCTGGGTTCAGCCCGAGATCGCAAAAATCATCGGCGAAAAGTGACATCTGCGGTTCCAGATCGTAGAAGGTGAACAGCGAGGGCACGGGGTGGTCGAGGTTGCGCAGCAGCAACGGTATGAGGCCGGTTTGCCAGTGGTGGCAGTGCGCCACGTCCCAGCCCGGGTTGCGCTGCACCCAGGCAGCCACGCCACGGCTGAACAGCGCCACCTGCTCCAGCGAGGCCTTGCCCGCGATAAACGGATCGAAAGCGCCATCACTTGCGGGGCGAATCATGAGCACTCGGCGCTGACTGGCGGGGAACAACGTTTCGCAAACCTCGAGCCCCAGTTCGGGCAGTGTGTCCACCTGACGACAAGTCGGAATCTCGATGTCGCGGTAGTATGGCATAATAGCCACGGCAGACTTGGGCAGATGAAACAGCAGGCTACGCAGGTTCTCGCCCAGCCCCAGGCGGCTGTACTTATAAAACGGCGCCAGTTCGGGTACCACCATCAGCACTTTCACGCGTCCTCCTTAGCCCTTCGCCTGTGGGCGGGCTCGAGTCGGATTTTTCCAGCGGTTGTGCATCCAGAGCCATTGCGAGGGGCAGGCGCGGATTCGCTCTTCCATGCGGTCTGCGAGGCGGCGCGTCAGCTTATCGACGTCGGCGTCATCACCCGAACCGCTCTGTGGAAAAATCGGCTCGTCGAAGGATAGTATATGTGAACCATCGGGGTTGCGCATCCCGAAAGTGAAAACAATTGGTGAACCCGTTCTCAGAGCGACTCGCACAGGGCCGGTGTGAACTGACGCATCGCTGTCGAGGAAGCTCATGCGTACGCCTTCTTTGCCGGCATACTGGTCGGCGAGAAAAACGACAATCTCGTTGTTGCGCAATGACCGAAGAACCGGCCGCAGCGACTGTGAGGTAAATATCTGTCCAATGCCGGCGCTTGCCCGCAGTCTCCATGTGAAACGATCGAACCAGGGGTTGCGCTGATGTTTGATATAGGCTTGCAACGTCAACCCGCGACGAGCCATATAGCGTCCGCACAGCTCCCAGTTACCCTGGTGAGCGCTCATCACAATCACGCCCCGCCCCAGCGCCAGCGCTTTCTCGATGTTCTCCCAGCCTTCGGGGCGCACCCGGCGCACCAGTTGGTCACCGCGAGTGAGATAGATTTCTGAGAGTGTGAGGCCAACGTGGCGATAGTGAGCGCGCATCTGGCTTTTCAGGCGATGTTCCGTCCAGTCGGGAAAAACGCGGTGCATGTTGCGATGTACCAGCTTGCGGCGCAATCCGAGCCTCATGCCGGTAAACACGGTAAGCTGGGTGAGCAGCCAGGCGGCGAAGGAATAGGGCAAGATGCGCAACACGGCATACGTCAGATAAAAAGCGACGTATTCGGTGCGGCTTCGCAGCAGTTTTCGAGGCATTGAAGGGTCTCAGCCGCCGATGAGCCGCTTCATCGTGCTCACGGCCTCGGCAAGGCCGCTGAACACCGCTCGGCTGATGATGCTGTGGCCTATGTTGAACTCGACGTATATTCCCAGCGCCGCCAACGCTGTGATATTGTGATAGTTGAGCCCGTGCCCGGCCACGGCGCGCATGCCGCCAGAGCGGATCATCTTGCCGGCTTTTTCGAGGCGACGCAGCTCGGCGTCAATCTCGTCGCGCCGGTGCAGATTGGCATAGCGGCCTGTGTGAATCTCGACAGCATCGGCGCCAAACCGGCCGGCCAGCTTCACCTGGTCTGGTTCGGGCTCGATGAACACCGACAGCTCGATACCAGCGTCGCGGATGGCGGCCATCTGCGATTGCAAGTTGCTCAGGTCGAGGCCGCCTTCGGTGGTTAACTCCTCACGCTTTTCGGGCACGAGGGTGACGGTGTCGGGCTGCAGCGACTTGGCGATGGCGATCATCTCTTCGGTGGGCGCCATCTCGAGGTTGAGGCGTGTCTGCACCACCTCGCGCAGCAGTTTCACATCACGAAGCTGGATGTGGCGGCGGTCTTCGCGCAGATGAACGGTAATCTGGTCGGCGCCGTTTTGCTCGGCGATTTGCGCGGCATATACAGGATCCGGCTCCACGCCCATACGCGCCTGGCGCAGTGTGGCGATGTGGTCGATGTTGACTCCGAGATGTGTCATTGTTCCTCTTGGGTAATCTAATTGAGCTCTTGCAGAATCTCGATATTGGCCTGCTGGCGAAGTGTTTTCAGGTGGCGGATAAGCCGCAACTCGCTCTCGATCTGCAAAAGACGCTCCCGCAGTGCATCGCGAAGCTCCTCGAACGGCGCAACCTGCTGACGACGCTTGCCGGTGACCAGCAATATGTGTACGCCAAACTTGGTTTGCACCGGCTCGCTGAGCTGCCCCACCTCGAGCGAGAAGACAGCTTCTTCGATTTCCGGCACCATGCACCCCCGCGAAAGCCAGCCGAGATCGCCGGACTGCATGTAACTGGGGCAGTCCGACAGCAACTCGGCAATCTCGCCGAATTCCTTCATCGGGTCAGTCAGATCGGTCATTATTTCTTTCATAATACGCAGTTGTTCATCGCCGGGATCTTTGATGAGAACGTGAGACGCCTTGACCATCTCTGGAGTAATGAACGACTCCTGATTGTCATCGTAGAAAGCGCGCAGCTTGTCCTCCGGGATTTGATCTGGCGTGACGGCAAAACGCTGCCGCGTGTATTTCTGAATGAGCAGGTGGTCGGCCATACGCTCGCGAATGATGGCGATGCTGAGACCCTGCGTGGCCAGCATCCCGTCAAACTCTTCTTCGCTTTCAAACTCCATCATCAGATCGAGCATCTCGCACTGCACTTCGTCCGGCGTCACTTCGGTTTCGCTCCGGCGAACCTCCTGCAACAGCAGAATGCCGTCAATGAGGCTTTCGATTGCGCGGCGGCAACACTCATCGTTCGGCTCGTCGAGTCGCATCTTCTTCTGCGTTCGCAGCCGCTCCACCTGATATTCGTGCTCGGTTATTTCGTAGTCGTTCACGATGGCGATAACTTGTTTCATTCCCTGATTCCCCCACGGCAACATTCGCCGCTCTCAGAAAGAAAACGCCCAACGCTGTCCAGTGTTTGCGAAAAGTTATCTGAAGCGGGTTTGGTTGTCAAATCAAATTCGCGGTTTCTGAACCAGGTGAGCTGCCGCTTGGCGTAATTGCGGGTATGCTGCCTGGTCAGCGCGGCACAATCGGACAGGGATGCGCCCTCGAGAAGATGCGGCAATAGCTCGCGGTAACCGACGGTGTGCAGGCCCGGCGCGTCCGGCGGGTAGCCTGCCGCCAGCACCTCGCGCAGTTCATCGACGAGTCCCGCAGCCAGCATGGCGTCGTAGCGACTGTCGATGCGCTCATACAGCTCCTGTCGAGGACGGTTCACCATAACGTTGAAGCATCGGTAGCGCGGGCTGGACTGCTGCTCGCGCCAGAGTTCACTCATCGGGCGACCGGTGGTCTCGAATACCTCGATCGCCCGCACGATGCGCTGTCCGTCTTGCGGGGGCAGCCGTTCGGCCATCGTGGGGTCCACGCTGGCAAGGCGTTCGTGCAGCACACTGCCGCCCAGTGTTTTCAATTCGGTGCACAGCCGCTCGTGCATCTCCACAGGCACGGGTGGCGCCCTGAACAGGCCATCGACCAAAGCTCGGATATAGAACCCGGTTCCTCCGGCCACCAGCACGGGGATGCCGTCGCTCGACAGCCGAGTGATGATTTGCATTGCCTCGCGAGCGAAGCGGCCGGCGCTGTAGCGTTGCTCCGGGTAGATGACATCGATGAGGTGGTGAGGTACCTGCTCGCGCTCGGTGGCGGTCGGCTTGGCTGTGCCGATGTCGAGCAGGCGATAGACCTGTCGGGAGTCTGCCGAAACGATGTGCGCCCCGAGCTCTGTGGCCAGGCGCAGGGCCAGTTCGCTCTTGCCGGCGGCGGTTGGGCCTTGTATGGTGACGATACGGGGGAGGCTATCATTCATCAGGTTTGGCGAGAAGTGTATTTGTGGCTCACCAGACGCCACCTATTTGCATACTCATGACTCTATCCTCTTGAATCGTTTTTCCAGTTCGGTGAGTGTCATGCGAATCATCAGCGGACGGCCATGCGGACAGAACCACGGCATCTGGCAGGCGAACACGTCATTGATTAGCTGCACCATTTCCTTGCGCGTCATGCGCTTACCCGCTTTAATGGCCGCCTTGCAGGCGATCGACTTCGCAAGGCTGTCGCGGAAGTCTTCGGTCTCGCCGAATTCCTCGCCAAGCTGGTGCAGGATGTCGATGAACACCTCGCCGCCTTCCCAGCTTTCAAGCTCGGCGGGAATCTGGTCGATGACTACGGAGTCGCCGCTGAATGTCTTGAGACCGAACCCGGCACGCTCGATTTGCTCGCTGTTCTCGCTCACCAGGTCTTCCACCACATGCCGCACCACCGGCGGGATGTCGATGACCAGCGGGAATAGCAACTTTTGCACCGGCGATGGCCCACCGGCGATGCGCTGGATGAAACGCTCGTATAGAACACGTTCGTGCGCCGCATGTTGATCGATGAGCAGCAGCCCTTCCTCCACCTGCACAAGGATGTATGTGAGGTGCAACTGCCAGGGGTTGACAAGCTCTTCCTCGGGTGGAAGAGCCAGACGGGGCTGGGGCGTCTCGCGGGGGACGGGTGGGTCGTCTGGACGGAAGAGGTCGGGCTGATAGAGCGCATCCATCTCCTGTCGCACCTGTTGCGGCGCTGGAGGTTGCTCGCGGTTGCTCAGAATGTGTTTCTCCGCACGGCTCAACTGCCCGCTGCCTTGCTTCAGTTTCTGCTTCACCGAGGCGAACTTGTTCTCTTCGTAGTCGGTGAGCGCGCCGGTGAGCGTTGTCTTGAGAAAACCGTGCACGAGCTGGGCATCACGGAAGCGCAGTTCAAGCTTGGCCGGATGCACATTGAAGTCAACCAGCGCCGGGTCGATCTCGAGGAAGAGGATATATGGCATCAGGCCTTGTCGCGGCAGGCGCATCTTTTTCACGAATGGATCATAAGCGGCCCTGATAGAATGGTTGACGATGCGGTCGCGGATGAAGCGGCCGTTGACGTAAAGGTAATGGTAATCGTCGAACCCGGGACCGGTTTCTTCGAGGCCCTTGATGTAACCGTGTATGTTGATACGCGGTGATTCCGCTTTGACCGGAATCATGTCCTGTCGCTCGAACCCGCTGCCGAAAACTGCCAGCATACGTTGGTGTCGGGTTTCGGTGGAGGGGTAGTTGAGCCGCTGTTTGCCATCCACAAAAAGTCGGAAATGCACCTGCGGCAGCAGCACAGCCTGATAGTGCATGTAATTCAGAATATGGCGCAGTTCGACAGCGTCGGTGCGCAGGAACTTGCGGCGAGCCGGTACGTTGGCGAACAGCTTGCGTACGCTCACGGTGGTACCGGGATTGGCGGCGGCTTTGCTCATATCGCGCATTTGGCCGGCAACAAACTCGACACGGGTTGCCAGTTCATCGTCAGCGGTGCGACTGACCAGCGTCAGGCTGCTCACCGAAGCGATGCTGGGCAGCGCTTCACCCCGAAAGCCCAGGCTGCGAATGCTCACGATGTCGTCAACGGTGCGTATCTTGCTGGTAGCGTGGCGCTCAAAGGCGGTGAGTGCGTCTTCCTCGCTCATACCACAGCCGTCGTCGGCCACCTCGATAAGCCGCTTGCCGCCTGACTCGATGCGCACGGTTATTTCGCCGGCGCCGGCGTCGATGGCGTTTTCGACAAGCTCCTTCACGACCGACACCGGCCGCTCGACCACCTCGCCAGCTGCGATACGGTTGGCCACTTCCTCGGCTAAGACTTTTATTGTCTGCATGTTCGATTCCCTTCGAGTGATTAGGGGCAACAGTGGCGAAGTGTGGATCGTTTGTAAACAACATTTTGATGTAACTTGTGCAATGCTCCTGAATACCATCACAAATGATTTGACAGGAATATCACGGCTCAGGATAGTGTCGGCTGCATCGGGATGTAGCGCAGTTAGGTAGCGCGTACGGTTCGGGACCGTAAGGTCGCTGGTTCGAATCCAGTCATCCCGACCATTTTGCCGCCACAAGGCGGCTTTTTCGTTGGGGGAATGCTGTTGTAAAGTGACACCTATGTTTTCATTTTGTGACAGCATGATTTCCAAACTTCCACTTGTCGAATGGACAAAGAATGACCTTATCTCTTTCATGTCTAAGCGCTTAAATGCAGTCATTTTCGGAAACTGCAAGTGACGGCAATTCTTCCATTTCAGCCACTTCCAGTGACGGCAATTCTTCCTTAAGGAAAACATGCTGGCATTTTTTTCTGAGCGTGGTCTCCGAAAGTTATGCTGATTTTTCAATGACTTACAAAACCTGCAAGTGATTGCAATTTTTCCATTTGGGCAAAATTGAAATCATGCTGGCACTTTTGGTGTTCACAGGCGTCAGACAATTGTGCTGAAATTTCAATGCTTTACGAAAACTTCCAGTGACGGCAATTTTTCCATTCTGAAAAAACGCTGGCCTGAAATATCGAAGTCTAAGCCAGTAATCGAGCAGTATAATTAACCCCATCAGTCTGTATTGCATACATTTAACCGACGCATCAGACGTCCGTACTCCGCTTCAATTACCCAAATGGAAAACATGCTGGCACTTTTTGCTGTAACTCTGTGAAGTATCTTGTGATGCGACCAGAGAAGAGCCTGTTCTCTGACAGAAAACAGGCTCCTGTTTGTGGCTGGTTTCAGGTCATTGCGCTCCCTTCCACACGTAGAGTACTCCCTCAAACGCGATGAGTTCTCCGATGATTCCATCGAGTGGAAGCTCCGCCACCTCCTCGATGATATCGGTGGATTTGAGCACAATATCACGGTCCAACGCGATGCCATTGACCTTGGTTGTGGTCTCCACCTTGCCTTCCAGAGCCGTTGTCAAATCGCTGATTTTGCTCTGTGCCAGCGTCGGGATGCGGTCAACATTGAACGCGCCTGTGCTGATCTTGGATGCGTCCAGAGCGGGAATACGAGCCGTATCGAAGGCACCTATCTGGACGCACTGGTGTTCTACGCTTCGCTCTGGGACGAAAGCCCAGAAGGCATCGGCTGGCGCCCCGAGGAGGTTACCCAGGCGGAAGCCGATCTGCTGCAGTCTGTGGCCTGGGAAACCGTACAGGCGTACCCCGCTCGCCAGATAAAACAAGTAACCGACATTGAAGGAGACCAGCATTCTTTGCGGAAAGCTGGTCTCTATGCATTGTATTCTATTGCATTTCTCTTGCGAGGGAGTTGCCTGTGGGGTGGCGGGTGGTTTCGTTGCCGTTGAGGATTTGCAGTGCTTGCTCCACGACGGCGAAGGTATGGTCGCCATCGATGCGGTTGCTGTTTGATAGAACCGTGATGACGGTCTGGGATGGCTGATGGAACCACATTTCCGCTGCGTACCCCGGAACAGCGCCATTGTGTCCTCTGATTTCAAGCTCAGTATACTGACCTATTCCAAAGCCATAAGAAAACTCCGGAACCACCTCCACCCACTGATTCATCTGTTCAAATGATGATGGAGACAGCAGATCATCGGTGTACAGCGCACCAGCGAAGATTGCCATGTCGCTGACAGTTGATACGATGCAGCCAGCGCCCCAGGTGTAGGTGGGGTTCCACGAGGTGACGTCGTCCACGATACCGTCGTCATCGAGATCAACATATCCATGTGACAGATCGAAAGGCTCGGTGCTGATCGTGGTGCTGGACATCCCCAGGGGGCCTGTGATGTGTAGCTCAATATAATCGGTGTAGCTCATCCCGCTGCACGACTGGATGATGAGCGTTAGCAGCAGGTAGTTGGTGTTGCAATAGCTCCAGTCACCGCCAATGTCCATCTCATCGACATCGGTGAGTTCAAATGCATGATCGAGAAGCTCTTGCACGGTAAACTGATTGTCGATGTCTGCGGCCAGCATCGACAGCACCCAGTCGTCATCATTCAAGTAGTCGCCCAGACCGCTGGTCATATTCAATAGATTAGCAACTGTGATCAGGGAATCATGGGGGACGGTGATTTCTGGGATGTACGTTTTGATGGGTTCCGTGACATCGAGGGCGCCCACCTGGACGAGCATCATGCTCGCGGTGGCGGTGAATGTCTTGGTGCAGCTACCAATGCGAAGTCGTGTGTCAGGCGTCATTGGTGTAGCGTTCGCCGTGTCGGCCAGTCCGGAGCACAGCGTCCAGTCACCGGCGGGGCTTTCCACTCGCATGGTGAATCCAGGGTGTGCTTCTGTGACCGCATCTTGTAGCAATGTCTGGAGTTGTGATTCGATATGGTTTGAGTCATCTGCGTCGTCCGTATCGGAGCAACCGACAAGTAGACCAATAATGAGAAGCAGACTGAAGAGAATAACGTTTAGACGATACAAAATTGTCCTCCAATTGAGAATTTTCAATAATATAACGTCGATTTCTCGATTGTCAAACTGGCGTTATCTCTCGTATCAGGCTGAAGAATACTTCCCGCGCGTGACGTTCACGTCAGGGCGTGTGCCCGCACTTGGGAAGTTTGTCCGTTGTGACCGGGAACTGGAGCGTCGTTTCTGCGGCATCGAACTCGATGAAAAGGCGGCTGCGCCGCGGCGTAGTCTCGGAAGGTCAACACTTCTTGTACGTGAGCACGCTGTGCGTGTCGCGCCGAATGCTGATAGTTGGGTCGAAAGCGTTCTTCTTGTTGATGCGATACTTGATGCCTGGCTGATACTCGACGACGCCATTGGGCACGACGTATCCGAAGTAGATACCACCGGCGATTTTGATGATGCGAAAGCCGTCATAGCAAAGCATCAGAGCTCCCACGCCTTGATCTTGTACTCGTCCCGTTTCGGGTCGCGTTTTAGCTCAGTGATGCGGTGTAACATTCCACCAATCTGAAGTCGGTCGAACAGCGCGAGTGCGTACTGTGAGAGGCCATCGATGGTGACTTCAATCTCCCAAGTCTGGCTGAAGAAAACCTCGTAGTAGTCTGAGATCTGCTGTTTCAGGTTGGCCAAATCGCCGAGCAGGCAATCGAGTGTGGATGTGTCGGGACGCGAGCGGTTCAGCCGCTTGCGTTTGACCTCCACTACGGATGCATCCGCTATTGGTATCAGCGAGTTGGACACCTCACTTTTATTGACGAGACACAGCGTCCCGCTCGCGGTTGAGACAATAGTCAGGTTGTGCAAGAGGAGCGCGGCTTTCAGAACCTTCAGCTTCTCCAGCGGCTCGTTCTCACTCTCATACAGCCCCTTGGGATAGATGTTTGCAGGGACAGCATTGCCGGTGTAGAGCATCTGTTTCTGCTCCGGCGCGGAGTCGAATTGCAGATCGACATGGCTGATCTGGATAGAGTAGGCGTTGCCAGCATGGGCAAAGGTTTGCGTGGTTCCCCACGGCGCAAATGGCATGTAGCCGGAGCAGGTCTCGTCCCGCCATGCGAGCATTTCATCGAGCTGAGAGGTTGGAAAGACCCCCGACTTATCATCGACCACTGCATCCTCGTCCTCGATTGGGCAGATCGCGTTGTAAAAACGGAACTTGCGTCCATAGACCTTGCACTGGATGGTGTCGCCGCTGATGTGCTCGCAGTAAAACAGCAGGCGGAATCCGTCCCCGATCATTCAACGATATGCCGCTTTCGCAATAAATTAATCGAAGCGAAGTTACATGATAAGATATTTGAAGAAG
>JAIOQZ010000050.1 GCA_021108395.1 Candidatus Cloacimonadota bacterium | reverse complement strand
TGCCCTTGAGCCGCATGGCGCGTTCGACGTCGTGCAGCGACAACTGCCCGACGCCGCCGGCGTAGCCAGAGTGTGAGTGTAAATCAACGGCGATATTCATAAGTTCAGCAAAGCAGTAGGAGGGGGTGTTCCGTCAAGAAGAAATGGGTGGCGAGTTCTGGAAAAGGAAAGAGCGCCTCTTGTTTGAGACGCGCTTTTATTGATGAATCTATCGTTACAGTAGAAGCAGATACTACAATATTGACACGCCTGTTATATACCACAGAGGGCTCTACGATTTTAATCGTACAACCAAATTATCTAAAGCCAAATCAATCTTTGCCATTTCAGCTTTGTTAGCATACAACTTATGAGCTTGCTTAGATAAGTAAGACAAAGCAACGTGTAATTCAATTGAGGCATCATATTTTGGTATATATAGATTTGGCCTGATTTTAAATGATCTTGAATCTGATGAATTGAGAATATATTTTTCTGACACCCGAGAGTTAATAATGGCGCAAATGAAATGAGCCTCATCATTTGTAATGAAATTATCTTGGTCATCCTGACATATTGAAACAGCATGATTTTGAAATTGGGGTCTTTTTACTTCACCCCATGGTGTTTCCATTAAGCTCACAACTGCTGATTGCCATTTAGTATTATCCCTAAAGACAACATAATGATCTGCAAAACTATATGCACCCACTCTAGCCAGTGCATAGAATTCTTTACTGTGTTTTTTTCCAATAATCTTCTCATTGTAGCTTGTTTGTTGCTGAATTACTTTCTTAAATCGGTTAAAATATTCAGCTAATAACTTAGAAGTTTTACTAAGTTCTTTGATTGATATTGGGCCGCGAGTATTTGAAGAGGAGTAAGGAAAAGGAACGACAAAAGAAGTTTCTCTCAAATGAAATCTCTCAATGTCAATCCCTTTGATTAATGGATGTAAGTATCGCCTCTCTAGTTTGTATGTCTGTTGTGGAATTTTATATTTTGATTTTCTATTTTGAAAATTTCTTACAAAAACAGTATCTTCTGAAGATGGAATGGCATTGTCAACTTCTAACAGAAATACTTCTTGTGGATAAAACTCAATCCCTTCCCTTCCTTTATATGAAGATAACCCAGAAATTTTTTTAAACTTTTCTAATTCCGTTTCATCTGAAGCATACGAAAATAGTGTCTTATTTGAACTTGCTTGTCCTACTATTACCTCTTGTTCATCAAATATGTCATGCACTCTGTCAAAATCATTGACATTCAAGTATTTTGATAAATCTATTCCTCTTTTCTTAATAAAAAATTTAACAGGAAGCCCTCTTGAATAATCAATCTTCTTTCGAGAGAAAAAGAAGGTTAGAAATTTATGCTGTACTGGCTTGAATGGGTGGCCTGCCTTTGTCCAATCAAACAACTCCTGAATATACAATCTGTCATTTTTACCAAGGTTGAAATTCCTAAAACCTTCATAGGTTTGTTGAAAGATTAATGATTGTGGCATTAGAAAAGCTAACACCCCCTTCTTCTTGAGCCAGTTGTGAGCAGATACGTTAGAGATTAAAGCGCATATATTTAGATTGATTCCCCCTGTAACTTTATCGCCTGAGAAAAGATGACGCTCAATACAAATTGATTTAATTCTTTCTCTGTATCCAGCGGGTAGGTTCTTCCAATCTATCCATGGTGGATTCCCAACAATTAGATCAAATCTGCCAAGATTTGAAGTGGTCAAAAAGTTAGTAATTATACGAGCCCAAATGCCGTTCCAATCATTTTGTTCTAGCTCCACGAACTGTTCTGCCAATGTACGGATCTTGGATACAATCATCTCTGACTGTTCACTACTAGGGACTAATTTAAGAATCTTTTGTGAAATAGAAATAGAATCTAAGTTACGTATATCATTTTCAATACTCGTCATGGTTTGTGAAAAAGCTAGTGTGTCCCTAACAGCACTTTTTGGCAAATCTATTTCAATTACACCTTTAATAGTTTTTATACTATAGCTTACACATTCAATATTATCAATTATCGACTTGGATGGAACATATGATGAATCTCCAAGATAAACAGGAATTTCAATTTCAGAATCCTCAATTAGTGGAGATATATTGATAAAATAGTTAATCCGTGCTGTTAACACAGCAAGTGGATTCAAGTCTATGGCTTTAACCCTTTCGAGGACCTGAAACAATCGCTCACTTTTTGAGAGATTTTTTGTCTCCTCAAGTACTTTTTTTATTAGGATAGTAAGAATGTTCCAGAGCCAGCACAAGGGTCCAAAGCTGTCCAATTAGTGTAAACATCTAAATGGTTAATACTTTCTGTAATTAAATTGTCCGCTAACCAGGGAGGTGTGTAGTACTCACCTAAACTGTGCCTTACTTTATCAGGTATGATTTTCATGAACAGATCTTTGAAAAGGTCACAAACATTCTCACCATTTTCAAACAGAGCCTTGTCCTCATAGCTTGTCAGAACCTTGAATATTTCCTGGATGAGCTCACCAATATCATCATTCCATTGAGTATTTGTACTATACCATGCAAAGAAATCGCCTTCAAGTAAATTTCCGATGCCTAAACTTCTAAAAATCGCGCCTTCTTCAAGTAAATTCATTTGTAACCTTAGTGTATTAAAGTCGGCAAAAGACAATTTGTCAAAATCAATTAAGCTTCTATTGAATCTGATTTGAGATAGTACCTTGAATGCTATGATCTTAACAATGATTGCATAGGTGGTTTGTAATGCATAGAGTGCTAAATATTCTTCATCATTAGTTTTCAGTTTATCAGAAACTATTTTTTCTAATGATTCACGTCTTTCTTCAATTGCTTTTTGCTTTGATTTGTCATCATGGGCCAAACGAAATAGCTCTTTCCATTCATTAAATAGCATTAAAGATCGGCTGGTTGGTTCATTTGCTAATGTTGAGTATAAACAAAGAACAAGCCTTTTTGATAAACTACCTCTTGCTTCACAAAAGTCTTTAACCAAGTTTTCGGGAGTTAAAGCTACTTTATCAAGTAAAACAATGCTTCTGACTATTTTATCAAGATGTTTGCCACTTAAGTTATCAAATGCTCCTTCATTGATTTCGCCTGACTCAATATTGATAAATTTACACTGAGTACCATCAGTAACAACACCCCAATAATCATTTGAATGCTTTGTATACAAACCATTGAGATAATTAATTAATTGAGCTGAAGCCTTTTTCTTGTCTCTAAGTGAATTTAATTTTGATGTATGCTTAAACTCAATTACTAAAGCTCCGATTTTGCTGTCTATGCGACCTTTTGCAATATGTCTTTCTGTATGTACTGCTTTTTCCTTTTCGGGATAATACTTCAAACCTAGACTATCTTTTATAAAACAGAATAACTCTAGCTCGAAAATTGATTCGATGCCAGCCTCATTAACGGCTACCTGGGCATTTGTGAGGATGTCATTGCTTAATTGCTCTAGCTCTTCTTCATATTCTTTAGTCTTAATGATATATTTAATCTGCTGCATTTTTAATTTGTTTATCTTACTGTTTTTCATTTTTCCACCAAATTCAACAACAGATTTAGAAAACGTGGCTTAACTGTCGTTAGGAATATCCCTTAGGATGATTGATGGCGGGAACAGGAACTCCCTACTCCCGCCAAACATTCATGTCAAGCTATTTCAGCAGCAACGCCTTGCGCACTTCGGTGAGATGCGGTGTGCTCAGGCGGTAGAAGTAAACGCCGGAGGCGACGTTGCGGCCGCTGTCGTTGTCGCCTTCCCAGCGGATTTCATGCACGCCCGCTTCATAACGCTCGCTTGTCAGGGTGCGCACGAGCCTGCCGCGAATGTTGTACACCTTCAATTCCACCTTGCCCGGTGACGACATGCTGAAGCGAATCGTGGTGACCGGGTTGAAGGGGTTGGGGAAGTTCGCGCCCAGCCAGTCGCCGTACACCACCACGTCGTCGTTTTCGTCGTGGGGTGGTTCCCAGTCGCCGGTGCACTGGTGGTTCGTGCTGTCGCTCACGCCCTCGGCATACTGCACGGTAACGTAGTAGGTGTAGCTGCGCAGCGTATCGATGGGCTCGCTCCAGTATTGATCGATTGTGTTATGGTGCAATATGAATGGGCCGGTGTCGAGCTGACGCCAGATGTTGAAGTGGTCGAAGGTCTGGCGGTCGCCTGGCAGCCGCCGTTGTTGGTCGCCGACCTTGCGCAGCGGAGCGGGCTCGGTGTATTCCCAGGTCAGCAGCGCTTCACATTCGTCGAAGTCGATGTCCATCGATAGCGTATCGGCAGGCGCCAGCCAGTGCAGCTCGAAGTCGAGGCCGGTGAGTTCGTCGCCGAACAAGAGCGTAAGGTCGGTGTGCTCGTCTGGCGAGTAGAACGTTGCCGCGCCCTGGAGCAGGTCATAATCGCCGGGAGAGGCGAACAGCGTGTAGGCGCCATCGGTGTCGGGATGAGTGGCATAGCCGCCCAGGCTGACGATGGCGTTGTCCGGCGTGGACTCGCCGCCCACGATGGTCAGTTCTCCGCTGACCGAGGCCGAGTTGCCTAACGTGGCGTTAAGGAAGATGTCGTCGATGTACCAGTAGTTGATGTCATATGAGTCGCCGGAAAGATACCAGCCGAACTGGAAGTCGGGCTGATTCAGCAGGGGCGAGGTGATGGGTATGGTAATCAATTCTGCTGACTGATCGCCGGCGGGGATTTCCCACACCGATTCCCAGGCACCGCCGCCTGCTCGGATGTCCAGTCCCAGCACATAGCCGTTGCCGCTGAAGTGGTTGATCATGTGTTTGAAATCGATGCTCACATTGGTCGCGCCCATCAGGTTGAGCGGCTGGCAGATGAGATGTGAAACCCCCGAGAACTGAGGCATCCAGAGAAGCATGGCTTCTGGGAAGACGCCGCCCGCATGGTTGGTGTTTGACTGCGACCAGTTCTGCGAGTTGGCGTCGATTGTCCAGCCGTCCGGTAGCCAGAAGGCGAAGAATTCATCGAGCACCTCGGGCGACACCGTAATGCCGATACTGAACTCCCACACGAGGGTTTCCGCGTTGGGGCCGGATACTTCAAAGCTGAACGGGATGGCTGTCTGCGTCGGAGCGGAGGCGCTGATGTCAACTGTGTAGGCGCGTTGCAGTGTCTGGCCGTCGGCGATATCGCCATAGACGTGTTCTCCCTCGACGATGGTGACATGGGGGCTGGCGCAACTCAGGATGCCGGTTACGTCTGAGGCGTTGGTGAGGCCGGTATTGGTGACGTTGATAGCCAGCAGCACTGTCTCGCCGGGGTCGGCCACGCCGTCGTTGTTGCCCTGCGAGTCGTTGAGGAAGTAGCTGGGCACGTTGAACTGCGGTTTATGCACCGGTATCGCGAAGGGATAGTCCCACTGGTTACTGGCGCTCTCGAGGTGCAGAACGAAGGCGAGAGAGTGACCGGCGGGGACATCGAGGTCGGCCTCGAAGCACATATAGTCGAGCCCGATACCGCAGTAACCGCCTTCGATGTCCAGATATGTGGACAGGCTGTCGGAAATGGTGACCCAGGGGTCGTTGCTGCTCAGTGTGGCATGCACCTCTGTAGCCGTGCCCTCGCCGATGTTGTTCACCCAGGCGCCCAGGTTCACCACTTCGCCGGCCTCGACGCAGCCGTTGCCGTTGGCGTCGTGCAGCACGGGAACGCCCATGATGAGGTAGTCGTTCTCGTAGCTGACGGGGATGCCGGTGAAAAAGATTGCCGTTTCGTCATCCAGTACTTTGGCGCCGACGGGGTATTCGTCGTTGTAGGTGTATTGCAGGCCAACGACGCCGGTGTGGTCTTCGAGGCCGACGGTGCAGTAGTTGCCCTGTGGGCCGCTGGCAGAAGTGTTGCCGTCGGTGTTACTGAAGGTGTGATACTGAATCTTTATGGGGCCGTCACCCGAGGCGGTGGGATAGGAAATCGGGTCGTAGAGGATGATCTGGAAGGTGTTGGTTCCGCCCGACACCGCCTGGTTGTTCGACCACTCGATGATGAACAGGTGCAGCTCTGTGTCGTAGTATGTATATACGCCGCCGCCGGTGGTGTAGAGATTGTCCCAGAACGCCGCGATCATCGGGCGGGGACCCAGCGGGCCGGGGACAGGCCAGTTGCGGAAGCAGAGATTCTCGGTATCCCCAAACGTGATCCAGCCGTTCGAGTTGACGGTAACGTTGTCATATTCCAGGCCATAGAAACTGAATGTAAACGGCAGAGCGATGTTTGCGTTTTCATCCTGTTCGTCACCGTTGTCGTTGATGCCGGTATCAATGCCGCTGCCGCCCTGCGTTGGGTCAATCTCGACCCAGTCGTACACGGGTGCTTCGATGTAGCCGGTGTCGCCGTCGTCGTAGCACATGTAGCCATAGCTGTCAGGGCCGATGGGATCGGTGAGCGTGGTGATGCCGATGGGTAGGCCATAGTGTTCGGTTTCTTCGTAACCGTCTGCATTATAGAGACGCAGAGTGAGCGGAACGGTCATTCCAGGTACGAGCTGCGCCAACGCAGTGATCTCGAACCGGTTGGCGCTCGCGTCTGCGGTGGCCCCGATGGCGATGTCGCCGAAGAAGGCGATCGAGTCCTGGATGTCAACCATGCCCGAGATACTGGATAGTTCCCCATACACTTCAAACAGGTTGGTCATGCCGTTGTTCTCGACGGTAAAATCGAACAGCGTCGTCTCGCCTGGATCGAGTACGCCGTTGCCGCCGTCAATCACTTCCCACTCGATGATGTCGAGGTCGTTGCCCTGCACGCTAAGCCAGAACACCTCGTTCCACGAGCCTCCCGCGTCGTCGGTGACGGCGAGTTCAAAGGCGGCGTCATAGCGGTCGGGGGTGTCTGCGGCGATGGTGAACACGAACGGCTGTGAGCTTGAGCCGGTGGTTCCGGCGGCGATGTCTCCGAAACTTTGCGTGTCGGTGGTGACAGCGATGTGTTCGCTCTCGCTGGAGAGCACCGCGCTAACTCCGTTGTGCACCGAGCTGTCGTAGTTGTGCAGCTCGATGTCCATCTCGATGGTTTCGCCGGGGTTGGGCTGGCCATTGCCGTTGCCCACTATATCGTTCAGCGTCATGCTTTCGTAAGCCAGGCCGCCCACCGTCTCGATGGTGAATTCATCGAGGATGGGCAGGTAATCGGCGCGGGTGACCGTGAGATCGACATCGCCTGACTGGGAGCCGTCGAAGTGCAGCGTGACCGTGCCGTCGGCGTCGGTATAGTCGCTGGCGAAGATGTCGTCGTTGCCCATGCGGGCTGTGACCCACGCTCCTTCGAGAGGCTGGCCGTTGTCGTCGGTGATGGCGACCTCGATCCAGTTACGCCCCAGCGGGAGTGTGGTATCGAACGTGGCGTTCATGGGCAGCGGCTCGGTGCGCCACATTTGCATCGAGGGGTCGCCCATGAGGTTGCACCAGTAGGTGAACTTGAGTACGTTGGTCGGGTCGCAGTTCTGGTAGGCCTGATATAGCGCCAGTTTGCCGCGCATGGTTGCTTCGCCCATCGTGTTCATTCGATCGGCGTACAACCCTGCGAAGATGCCGCCACAAAGGATATTGTTATACTGTGTATGCGTTCCAGATGTGGCCATGCCGATGGCGCAGATGGCGCCTCTGGGCTCTGTGGGGGTACCTACGCGAATAAATGCTTCCGAGCGTGCCGTGGTGGCGGCGAACGAGCCTGTGGCGCAGGTGAGAATGATTCCGTTAGTCAGCTTGTTGATATTGGTAAGATTGCTGATGTTGGTCCAACTCCAGCCGCTCATGCCAATCCAGCCGCGATAGTTGAAGAACAGGCTGCCGGCGTTGATGGCGGTGTCCATCTGGCTGGCGCTGGGATCGGCGGCGTATAGCTCGGTGAAGGTGTGGTTCGGGTCGTCGTCGCTAATCAGTTCCTTGACGTACTTGTTGGTGATGACGCACGACAGGCCGGAGGGGGCGGTGTCGCCCACGAGCAGCGAGTGGTGATAGAGGGATGTGTCGTCCATGTAAACGTCGCGCTCGTAGATATTCATTTTTGACAGATAGGTGATGAATTCGGTTTGCGTATCGATGGAGATGCGGCCAACGAAGGCTTCGGGCAGCAGGTCGTCGCCGTCGAGGCAGCCATAGAGGTGGTCGCCCTCGCCGCCGTATGCGCTTTCGTAAAAGGTTGGTACGCCATAGGAGCCGCCGACGTCACCTATGATGACGATGTATTCGGGCGGGTTGTCCCAGTTGGCATAGGCGTCCTGAAGGTAGTCGCGGATGGCGGCGCTGGAGCTGCCGCCATAGTACTCGTTCACCTCGAAGCCCTTAGTGCGCTTCCAGTCCATGAACTGGTCGATGTGCGGGCGCAGGCCGGTGTTGTTGTTGTGAACCACGATGAGACTGCGCGGCTGGAATTCCGGCTCGACGTCGCGCATAATGCTGTCGTAGTTGGAGATGAAAGATTGATACAACGGCACGAAGCTGCGAGACATACGCGCCGGGGGCGTGGCCTGCCCCTGATGATGAATCCGAACCCGCATCATGGTGCGCATGGTCATCTCGCCGCTGACGGGATCCCACTCGAAGGGGCTTACCGTGCAGGTGACGACGTGGAAATCACGCAGGGTGGCCGGTTGGCTCACGCTCACGGCTTCGGGTTGCCAGGTCTGGCGGCCCGAATAGACAGCCTGCTCGATCACCGGCAGTTGTGTGGCCTCGAAGCCCATGGCTTGCGCTGGATAAACGCGCATGTCTTGCCAGGCTTCCTGTTGGCTGTCCACCAGTTCGATGCTCACCTGTGCGCCAGCAGGAACGGCCAGCGTTGTACTGAAGGTTGGCAGTTCGGGGTAGCCGACTCGGCGGGAGCTACCCGCCATTGGGTGGGACAGACGTTGATAAGTGACGTCATCCAGCTCGGTATTCTCGATGCGCATGGAGGGAAGAGAGAAGGTTAGCTCTGTATAGGTTCCGCCCGTTGACGGGGCGCTGAAGATAGCAGGTGACGCCGTGGCCGACAGCGAGGCGGCCAGCAACAACGCGAAACAGACGTGTGAGAAGGCTTTCGACATGTGATGCTCCTATAGTAAAATGTCAGGGGTTGATGGTGAGTTCGACGAGGCCGTTGTCGCGGCTGGCGACATAGACGCGGCCACCTTGGATATCCACGCAGCGGGTGTAGCCCACTTCCGATGTTGGGATGCGGTCCACGAACTTGGGCGCTGCGGGATCGCTGATGTCAAACAGATAGACGCCGCCGCCGCCGGAACCGACAGCCAGCCAGTCACCCTCGAAGTCGAGCGATTGGGCGTAGCCGGAGGTGTTATAGCCGGTATCGAGCAGCACGGGGTTGGCGCGGTCACTGATGTCGATGACCGCCAGGCCATCCTGGCGATCGGCTATGTAGGCGATATCGCCGTTCACGGCCACTTGCAGCGCTTCGCCGGGCGTGTCGCACTGACCAAGCGCGTGGGTGGTTTTATCGACGATATACAGCCCAAGCTGCTCGCCTGTGAGATAGAAATACTGAAAATCTTCGTCAAAGCCCCGCAGGTCGTTGGGCAGGGTGACGCGCAGGTCGTCGGGCGAACCATTGGGTATGTCCGCAGTGTCTGTAATCTCGATGTAGCCGTAGAGAAACTGGTTGTCTATGGTGCGCATACCGACAATCTGGGAGACCTCGTCAAAATATTGCTCGGGGTATTCATGTGTATTGACCTTGTAGCGGATACCGCCCAGATTCTGCGTGCTGCCGACGTCCTGGCCGACCCACACGGTAGCGGCGGGATCGCTCACGTCAATGATGAAGATGCCGTCTGTGCCGGTTGTGTTGTAAACGTACACGCGGTCATATTCTTCCACCACGCTGATGTACTTGGCGTTGCGGATATCGACGTCGTAATCCCAGTTCTGTGAGATGAGCTGCAATCCGTCACGCTGCCAGATCGAGAAACCGGCCTGGTCTTCGGCCACATAAACGTAGTCCTGGGTGACGACGAAGTCCTGCGGGTCGCCCGCGAACTGGCGTTGCGCCACGATGGAAAGTACGCCTGCGGGCGCTGCGGGGTCGTTTGCCTTTGCACACGCGGCAAAGATGGCGATGAGCGCCAGAAAGGAAACCAAGATGGCCAGTTGTTTCATTCTAATCCTCCAAATAACGTATGTCTGTATTTTGACTCTATAACAATGCAAGGTTCATTCCGAATGAGGCGCGGGATATAAAAAAAAGGCTGGGGGCAAAGCCTCAGTCTTGTTAAACGGTGCGATACAACGACTCACAGCCTGTTCCACGCCGACTCTTGAAACACCGCATTCCCGAATTTTTTTGTGGAGTCGCTGTACGGCTACAGGATGTTGAACGCTTTCAGGTTGTGGTACAGCACCTGCAAAGTGCCGCGCACAAGGAACACCACCGGAACCGAAAGAAACATCCCCATGAGTCCGAACAGATAGCCTCCGGCGATGACTGTCAACATGATGAGCAGCGGATGCAGCTCGGTGTTCTTGCCAATGACGATGGGGTAGATGAGGTTGTTATCGACAACCTGCACCAGCATCATCGAAACGATTGACCAGGCAGCCATCGAGACGCCGCCACCGCCCAGCAGCGCCGAGATGGCGGCCAGCGCCATGCCCAGCACCGGGCCGAACCAGGGGATCGCGTTGGCCAGCCCGGCCAGCAGGCCGATGACCAGCGCATAGCGCACACCCACAATCTGCAACGCTATCGCCGATAGCACAGCCACAGCGGCAATCTCGACCAGCACAGCCTTCAGGTATGTGCCGATGGTGCGATCAATGTTCTCGATTGCCAGTACGGTCAGTTCATAATAGCGATTCGGAATGCAGTTGAGAAACCAGCGTTTCATTTTTCGGTGGTCGAGCAGAATGAAGAACGCCATGATGGGAACAGTGACGGCGTATGTGGCCAGCGCCGCCAGCCGAAGCAGGGTGTCGGTGAGGCCGTTCAGGAAACCGCTGAGGTATTCCTGAAGCGAAGTGGTGAGCGCGGCGCGATTTGATTCCATGTCGATACCGAGACGGGCGCCGGCGTTGCGAAGGAAGTCGTCAACCCGTTCGAGCTGCGGAAACCGGCTGAGATCGAACGGGGCGCTGTCGGCCAGGATGTAGCGCTCGGCGGTTTCGGTCACTTCCCAGGCCTGTTGCAGGAACGGGGGCACGATCAGCCATGTCGCCAGCCCCAGAACGGCAAGCAGAATGACGTACACGAGACAAATGGCCAGCCAGCGCGGCAGGCGTCGCCGTTCGAGCCAGTAGATGACAGGATTGAGCAGATAGGCGGCAAGGGCGGCTGCGAGCACATAGGGCAACACCCGCGAATAGAGCATTAGGGTACCGGCGGCTACCGCTGCCACCAACACGAACCAGCCAATGCGAACACCTCGTGTTTGCATGTCGTTACGGACGCTTCTCGTTCGTCGGTTGTGGTCGTCCAGGTCAGCCTGTGGGTTGGCCATCAGCGGTCTCCCGCCCGAGTTCGAGCAGCCTATCGTTGGTGCGAGCCAACATTTCACTCAGCCGTCGTCCCAGGCCATACAGCAGTTTGATGCCGGCGCGAGGATTGAGCTGGACGAAGTGGTTGAAGTCTTCCTGGGAGATGGCCAGGAGCGTGGCGTTTCCTTTGGCGCGGACGCCGGCGGTGCGCTGAGTTTCGATGAACAGACCTGTCTCGCCGAAAAACGAAGCCGGCCCCAGCGTGTCCAGCACAGCCGGTTGCGTGGCGGCCGATTCGAGCACAATTTCCACCTCGCCTGTGGCTACAATGAACAGCACGGCCTGAGGAAAGCCCTGGTGGAACACCCATTCGCCATCACGGAAGTCGCGACGGTCGAGGCTGTGCGAGAACAGGGCGCGTTCGTGGCCGCTGAGCTGTTGCAGAAAACCTACCTGCTTGAGCACGGGAAACTTGCTCTCGTCATTGCTTTTGCGAAACAGACCCATGACGCTTTCTCCTTACGAAGCGGATGATGAGCCAGGCCGCCACGCCACCGACCAGAATGGCCAGCCCCATCAGTCCAAGTTGAAGCAGCATCGAGCTGAGGAACATGACGACTATTCCGGCGATGCAGACGCCGGCCAGGATGAACAATATGGACTTCCAGTAGGATAACCCGAAAAGGTAGGAGGCCATGGCGCCGGTCCAGCCGCCCGTGGCAGGCAGTGGAATCGCCACGAAGAGGATCAGCCCAATCTCCTCGTACTTCTCGATGACCGCGCTGCGGCTGCGTGTTCGTGCAAACAGCCAGTCAAGGAAACGGCGCATGGCGGGGATGCGTGAAAAAAGCCGTTCCATCAGGCGCAATATCGGCATGATGAAGAACACCGGAACCATGTTGCCGGCCACGGCAATCAGATATAGCTCGAGCCAGCTCATGCTGCCTCGCTCCATGGTCATTCCCCAGGGGATGGCGCCGCGCAGCTCGAAGATGGGCAGCATCGCGATGAGAAAGACTTTGGCCTGCGGGGGAATGCCGGCGTCGTCCACCCAGGCGGTAACCTGCATCTTCAGTCCATGTTCATCAGTCTCGATATCTACAGTCGGCAGCTCTGCGGTTTCGTTCTCGTTGGGCGAAAGGCCTGTGGCCTCGGTCTCACCGGCAGGCAGACCTATGGTGAGGGCGAACAATATCAGTAACAGCGTCAGGCGTCGGGCCAACCTTCTTCTCCAATCAGCGGTACAAATGCGCAGCCGCCGTGCTTTTCGATGAGTATCTCGCCGTCCCTGCGGGTGACGAGCAGCAGTTCCTGTGCCAGGCGTGTGCCGGACGGTATGACCAGGCGGCCACCTTCGGCCAGTTGGTTGATGAGCGGCTGCGGTACCTGCGGAGAGCCGGCCGCAACGATTATTCGGTCAAAGGCGTCGCGTGGCGGAAATGCCTTTTCCCAGCCGCGTGTGCCGTCGCCTGTGCGGAAGTGGATATTGCCATATCCGAGCTGTCTGAGCAGGCGTTTGGCGTGCTGCATCAGCGAATCGATGCGCTCGACAGCATACACCTCGGCGGCAAGCTTGGCCAGCAGGGCTGTCTGATAGCCCGAACCGGCGCCGATTTCGAGAACGTGGTCGGTGGGGCGCACCTGCAGCAGATCGAGCATCAGCGCGACGATGTATGGTTGCGAGATAGTTTGTCCCTCACCGATGGAAAGCGGGTGGTCGCTGTAGGAATAGGTGCGCATATCATGTGGCACGAACTCATGGCGGGGGACAACGAGGAAGGCGTCGAGCACACGTTGATCGTTGATGCCGCGGCGACATATCTGCGTTTGCACCATGATGTCGCGCTGGTCTTCAAACTTCACGCAATAACCCCTGAGCGTTCAGCCAGTTGCTCACCTTCTGGTCGGCGCTTTGCTTGTGGAAGGCCGGAAACACAGGCGAGATGGAAACGAAACCGGCGTGAACCTCGTGGTAGTCGGTGTCGGGGTTCTGCTCCCACCTCGGCATATTGCCGCCGACAATGAAGCAGCGGTGTCCATCGACATCGAGCTCCTCGCGCACGAAGCCGTCATAAAAGCGATTTCCCGGACGAGTGACCTTGTAGCCGCGCACTGCTTCGCGTGGCAGGTTGGGGCAGTTGACGTTCAGGATTTCGTCGGGGGCGATGAGACTGGCGATGCCCCTGTCGATGAGTTCGGCTGTGTGCCATGCGGCGCTTTCGTAGTCCTGGTCGTGGTAGCCGAAGGCGCTGGTGGCGATGGCGCGCCAGCCCACGATCATGGCCTCGATGGCGGCGGCCACCGTGCCCGAATACAACACGTCCTGGCACATGTTCTGTCCGCCGTTGATGCCGGAGACAACCAGGTCCACCTCGGTTTTCACAAGCGCTTCGCACGCCAGAGTGATGCAGTCAACGGGGGTGCCGTGCACGGCGAAGACACCGTCTTCGATTGCATCCACCCGCAAAGGTACATGAATGGTGATGGAGTGGCTGGCGCCGCTCATCTGTTTGAAGGGCGCCACCACGGTGATATCGTGGCCACGTCGGACGAGTTCTTCGCGCATGGCGACAATGCCGGCAGCGTCGAATCCATCGTCGTTTGTCAGTAGGATGTGCATTTTGCTCCTAAAACAGTAGGATGATGAAATAGAAACCTGCGGCAATTGCCAGCAGCGCCAGGGCAATGGCAATGAACTGGCCTAACCTCGATGCCAGGAAGTTGCCGACAGGCGTACGGCGAGAGTGACCGGAAGCCGATGCTTGCAACCGCTTGTAGCCGTGCTGTTCCGGTTTGATCCACTTGACGCGGCCACTGCGGGAGAGATAGGGCTTGAAGCCCATCTTCTGCATATATTCTTTCTGCTCGTTGGGGAGGTCATGCACTTCGTCAGGGTCGAGGAAACGATTGCGATTGTCTGTGTCTTTACGCATGAAGCAATATCCTCACAAAATTTTTAATATCCCGCATGTGCCTGATATGGCTTTTTTCATTGCCATAGACTGTGCGGACATTAGTAAAGCTAAGTCGTCCGCCGCCTCTGGCAACCATGAAAAGCGCTTCGGTCTCAAATTGATAACGCTCGGTGCGTAATTCAGCGAAGCGCAACCTGTTCAGTCGATACAGGCGGAATCCGCATTGGGAGTCGTACACTCGCCGGCGGCAGGCGATGGACACCAGGAGGCTGGTGAGGCGGTTCGAGGCGATGCGCGGCCAGGGCATGAGGCGGCGCGAGAAACAGCGCCTGCCATAAACGAGATCGGTGCCTGAACGGCGTTGCTCGGCCAGAAAGCGCGGCATGCTTTCCGGCTCGTGTTGCAGGTCGGCGTCGAGGGTGAGGCCCCACTCCCAGCCGTCGGTGAGCGCCTGGCTCAACCCGGTGCGCAGGGCGGCGCCCTTGCCGCGGTTGGCGGCGTGGCGAAGCAACCTCACGCCGGCGCGCTTGCACAACTCTGCCGTATCGTCCACCGAGCCGTCGTCAACCACATACACCCGCTCGAGACCGCAAACACGCCCGAGGCGCTCGAACAGGCTCGAAAGGTGCCTGCTCGCCTCGTAGGCAGGGATAACGACGGCGGTGTTGTTCCATGTGGCTGACTGATGCTCATTCATTCAACCACCTTCGGCAGGTTTGTCGGCGGTGTCAAGCAGAAAGCCACTTGCGCCGCCGTTGGGGGCGGTTCATTGTGTTATGCGAAAAATTGGGGTTGACACAAACGCGAGCGGGTGATTTAGCAACATGCAGAGCATCAATACATATTTGACAGGGAGGACAAATGCCCCAGAAACTTGTTTACGGGCCCGTCGGCAGCGACGAGGCCATGCGTCTCGAAGAGAGTTGCGGCGCTCACAATTATCACCCGTTGCCCGTCGTCATCGCTCGCGGTGAAGGCCCCTTTGTGTGGGATCCCGAAGGCAATCGCTATTTCGACTTTCTGTCGGCATACTCGGCCATGAACCAGGGCCATTGCCATCCCCGCATTATCGAGGCGCTCGTCGAGCAGGCGAAACAGCTCACGCTCACCTCGCGCGCATTCTATAATAACTGCCTGGGCACATACGAGAAGTTCATCACCGAGTTCTTTGGATTCGACATGGTGTTGCCCATGAACACCGGTGTCGAGGGCGTCGAGACAGCGGTCAAGCTTGCCCGCCGCTGGGGCTACGACAAAAAAGGCATCGCCGAGAACCAGGCGAAGATAGTCGTGTGCGAGAACAACTTCCACGGCCGCACCATCACCGCCATTTCCGTCTCCAGCGACCCTGACAGCTACAAGGGCTTCGGGCCATATCTCCCCGGATTCATCAAGATACCATACAACGACGCCGACGCGCTCGAAAAGGTGTTGCGCGAACAGGGCGACGACATCTGCGGGTTCCTCGTCGAACCCATCCAGGGCGAAGCCGGCGTGTTCGTGCCCGACGACGGCTATCTCTCGCGCTGCCGCGAGCTTTGCACCAGACACAACGCGCTGCTCATCTGCGACGAGGTGCAGACAGGCATCGCCCGTACAGGCCGCCTGCTGGCCAGCGACTACGAAAACGTTCGCCCCGACATCCTCATATTGGGCAAGGCCATCTCGGGCGGCGTTCTGCCCGTGTCGGCCATCCTCGCCGACCGCGACATCATGCTGGTCATCGGGCCGGGCGAGCATGGCAGCACCTTTGGCGGGTTCCCGCTGGCCTGCGCCGTGGCCACCGCCGCGCTCGAGGTCGTGCGCGACGAAAACCTCACCGAGAAGGCTTTCGAGCTGGGCGAGCATCTGCGTACCGAGCTTCGCGCTCTCGACCACCCGATGATCGATCTGGTGCGCGGCAAGGGGTTGCTCAATGCCATCGTCATCCGTCCCAGAGACGGCGTCGAGGCGTGGGACGTGTGTGTGCGCCTCAAAGAGAAGGGACTGCTGTGCAAGCCCACCCACGGCGACATCATCCGTTTGGCGCCGCCGCTGGTCATTACCCGCGAGCAGATGGACGAAGCGCTGGGCATCATCCGCGAGGTCTTCGACGAGTTGCGGTAGGGCGCTTTCGACAACTATTTCACGACCGGCCATGTGGCCGGTCGTGAATGTTGGCAGGTTGTTGCGAAGTATCAACCCTAATGGCAAGAAGTATCACTTTTCGTGGCAAATAGTATCACCAACTTGGCAAATGACTTCTCTACGAGTTGGCCGTAATTTATTCTCGCGTATCCATCTCGCGTTTTCACTTTGTGAAATACGGCCTTATGTAAACAGTTCCAGGGGGTACTTTATACTGCTCTGATATTTCTGCAACATTAAGGTCTCCAATCAACACTTCATTCAATACCCGGTCTTTAAGATTTCGGCGGTACGCCCTTCGTGAAATTTGTCGACTCATAGCATCTCCAAAAACAAGTTTGCGGTCAACCTATTTCAGGACGGGACAGTAACCGTTCTTGCCAAAAAGCTACTATCGCTACTATCGACTTAACTCTAAGTGCGTTCAACCCTTGCTCCAGAATTGGGAGCGATAGTAACTCTCGCCAAGGGGGGTGAGATTTTATATTTTCCTTAAGAAAAAATTGTCGTCACTTGCAGCCACAAAGTTAGACTTCACCTAAGCGACGAGATATGAAAGAGATAAGGCCGCTCTCTGTCCATTCAACAAGTGGAAGTAGTGAAATCATGCTGTCACAAAATGAAAACATAAGTGTCACTTTGCTGTAAAGAGACACCCTTGACGTCTTTCTGGAAAATCGGTTTCGCTCTGGCGCATGCATTTGTTATTCAATCAGATGCGCGGTATCCCAAATCGTTATTGCATTCTTGATCTTTCGGGTGCAAGCAACGGATGAATAAATGTGGTTCTGCTGAGAAATCGGCCTTGACAATGAACGAAATGCAGAGTAGCTTTCAAGTAACCTTATCATTGGTGCATATACATCCGCACAAGGAGGATAGCATGAAACACATGGTACTGTTGGTAGATGACGAAGAAAGTGTATTGAAGTCGCTTTCTCGCGTGTTGCACGGCCGATATGACATTGTAACGGCCACGAACGGCCATGATGGCCTGTCGGCGCTTCAGGGCAACCAGGCTTGCGCCGTTGTCATCGCCGATCAGAAGATGCCCGGCATGGATGGGGTGAAGTTTCTGGCCAAAGTGCAAGAAGCGTCACCCAATACCGTGCGCATCATGCTTTCCGGTAATCGCGACTTCGAGGCTTCAATTCGAGCCGTGAACGAGGGGAATGTCTTTCGCTTTCTCACAAAGCCTTTCCCGGCGGGTAGTCTCATTGAAATACTCGAAACAGCCGTAGAGCAGTATGAAATGAATCGTGAAATCAGCAGCGACGCGCACTTGCGGACGCCTACTCCGAGTACGCTGTCGGTGTGTTCCTACTGCGCAAAGGTGCGCAAAGAGGAGAAACCGCCAATGGACCCCGCGAGTTGGGAGCGCATCGAGTTGTTCTTCGCACGTCACTTCGGATTCAGGTTTTCCCATTGCATCTGTCCAGAGTGTGTCGAGCGGCTCTATGCTGAGATTGAAGAAGAGAGACATACGGTTTCCGATCCGCTCGTTATTGGCTCCAAAGAGCCACAGGGGTAACGATATGGAAGAAAAAATTTTGTTTGTGGACGATGAAGTAAACATACTGGAGTCTTTCCGTCGAACTTTACGTCGGAAATTACGCTTCGATTGCGCCAACAGCGGCCAGGAGGCGCTGGATATGATGCAGAAAGCCGAAACGCCCTATGCTGTTATCGTGTGCGATCAACAGATGCCTGGTCTCAGCGGGACATTCGTGCTGGCCGAAGTGCACGATCGCTGGCCCGACACTGTCCGGCTCATGCTCACAGGTCAGGCCGATCTCACAACTGCCGTCGATGCGGTGAACGAAGGACACATCTTCCGGTTTCTCACCAAGCCGTGCCCCAACGAGGTGCTGGTGAAGGCGGTAAACGCGGCCTTGCATCAACACCGGCTCATCATCTCCGAGAGGGAATTGCTGGGCAAGACACTTCGCGGTAGCGTCAAGGTGCTCACCGAGGTGCTCAATCTCACCAGTCCCATCGCGTCCGGCAAGACGAGTCGTATCCAACGCTATGTACGGCATATGGTGCAGACGCTGGGTCTGGATGAAGAATGGAAATACGACCTTGCCGCCATGCTTTCTCAACTCGGCTGTATCACATTGCCCTTGCAGATCGTCGATAAGTACTACAGCGGCGATAGATTGACAGAGACTGAGAACGAGTTGTTTCAGCAACATCCGATGGTAGCGAAAAAGCTTCTCGCAAATATCCCCCGGCTACAGTCGATAGCCTACATGATTTCGGGTCAGCTCAAGGACTACCAAGACTTCCCTGAAGCTATGATGTCCAAGTCATTCGTTCTGGGCGGCCAGATTCTGCGCGCCGCCAATGATTTTGACACCCTGATTCTGCGAGGTATGAATCAGGGTGAGGCGCTGCACTTCATGAAACGACAGGAAGGCGCTTACAACCCCGAAGTGCTGAACGCTTTGCAGTCCACGCCAATCGAACGTAATGACATCCGCGTCCGCAGCGTAGGCGTGGACGGACTCCACACCCACATGGTGTTCGACCAGAATGTCACCGCAGAAAATGGCCTGGTGCTGGTGCGAAAGGGAAAGGAAGTGACATTCACTGTCATCGAGATGCTGAAGTCGTTCAATGAAGGTATCGGCGTGAAAGCGCCTATCCGTGTGAAGGAGTACAAGTAGATGCTTTTCAGGTTAACTTCAAGACAGCAGCATTTGATGATTTCATGCGAAGGCGCTATTCCGACGTTGAACGTTTCGAGAATTGACCGGAGATGTCCCACATGAAACAGGTCGTGATGAACTTGTTGAAAAGAAGTCAGATGACAGAGCAATTAACAAGTAGCGGAGTTACAGCTTTATGAGCGAGAAAAACCGAACCGGACAATGGATTGTCGGTTTGCTGGCAGCGATCTTGTTTGCCGGCGCGCTGATCATCATACTGGGCATAGATATAGACGCAGGCAACCGGAAATGCGAAATCACTACTGACGCTATCCTGCCTATAGGCCTGATGCTGGCGCTGCTGACAATACTGGGGGCAAGTCTTCTCGCGTTCAGGACCCAGTCGGAAGCCTCGTCCCAATCCGTTCTGCGCCGCTTGCTGATTCCGCTGGCCTTGTCATTGATGCTGCTGGTCGGCGGGTTCAGCCTGGTTTTGTTCAATGTACAGCAAGAACACCTGAATCACATCAATCGAGACAAGCTCGATCAGGCCGTGGGCGGAATAACCCAGTTGTTGATCGAACAATCCAAAGCGCTGGAAGCTCTTACAGATGTTTTTCTTCACGACGAGGGTCTGCGCGATGCGCTGAAAAGACAAGACCGGCAGGCTCTGCTGGCGGCCCGGGAGGACACTTTCGCGCATCTGCGGGATGATTTCAACATCACGCACTTCCACTTCCACGGTCCAGACCGGGTTAATCTGCTGCGTATGCACATGCCGGACAAGAGCGGCGATCTCATCGACCGGTTCACCGCGCGTGAAGCGGAGCGAACTGGCAGGACGGCCTCCGGCATCGAGCTGGGAATGCTTGGCACGTTTACACTTCGTATAGTGCAGCCTGTTTTTGACGGCGACACGCTCATCGGCTACATGGAAATAGGCAAGGAGATCGAGGATATTCTGGCCAGCATTCACAAGAATTCGGAAATCGAGCTTGCGGTGGTTATCCACAAGAATGCCCTTGATCGGAACAACTGGGAAGCGGGCATGGAGATGCTGGGTCGGGATGCCGACTGGGACCGATTCCCCGATGATGCGCTGATCTACACCTCTATGCCCGATTTCCCCTCAGCTCTCGAAAGCTTCATCAATGAAGATGATCATCTGCGCCATGCGGTAACCGCTAAAGTGGAATGGGATGGCAGAACGTTGCAGTTAGCGGTCGCTGAACTCATTGATGTATCCGGGGCCGACGTGGGTAATCTGATCGTGCTGCATGACATTTCCGAGTCGGAGATGGCGCTGAAACGACTGATTGCTGTCACTGCCGGAGCGGCGCTGGTTCTTCTGGCCGGGCTGTTCGGTTTCCTGTACACCGTATTACGACGAGTCGATCAGGGCATCATCGAGCGGGAGTCCGACCTTGCAAGGTCGGAGAAGTTTCAACGTACGCTGACAGAGACGTCGCCCGATTACATCTTCGTTCTCGATGGGGACGGCGTTATTCAGAAGGTGAACCGGCTTCCCTTCGGCTGGCATGAAAAAGACATGGTCGGAAAGAAGGCCTTTACATTCATGCAGCCGAAGTATCACGAAGCTTTTGAAGAAGCCTTTCGGCAGGCTATCGACACGGGGCAGCTTCAGACCCTGGAAACAAAGATAGAACTCCCGGACGGGCTGTGTTACCTCTTCAACCGCCTGAATCCTTTGCCCCTTATCGGTGAGGAATACGCGATCATGCTCATCAGTACCGACATCACCGAGCGAAAAAATCTTGAACACCAACTCATGAACGCACAGATGCTCGAGTCGATAGGGCAGCTTGCCGCCGGTATCGCTCACGAGATTAACACCCCTGTGCAATTTGTCAGCGACAACGTCAGTTTCCTGGCCGAGAGTTTCGCTGACCTGGTCCAAGTGCTGGACGCCTATAAGAAGCTGGTCCTTCAGCTGCCAACAGACAACGGATTTGCCGGTGAGGTGGAGAACATCGCAAAAATGTGGGAAGAACTGGACCTCGATTTTCTTCTCGACGAAGTGCCCGAAGCTCTGACACAAAGTGATGAAGGTCTTCAGAAAATCGCACAAATCGTACGTGCCATGAAGGAATTCTCTCATCCCGGAGTCGGCGAGAAGAAGCCAACCAATATCAATCACGCTATCGAGACGATTGTGATTGTGGCTCGTAACGAATGGAAATATGTAGCTGAGGTTGAGGTGGACTTCGATACCGATCTACCACCGGTACATTGCCTGCCGGATGAATTCAACCAGGTCATTCTCAACATGATCATCAACGCCGCACACGCCATCGGCAACGTGGTGAAAGACAATGGGATGAAGGGTGTCATTCGCTTAGGCACCCGCCTTGATGGAGACCACGCTGTTATCACTATCGCCGACAACGGTTCTGGAATGCCGAAAGATATTCTCGCGCGCATCTTCGATCCATTCTTCACAACCAAAGAAGTGGGCAAAGGCACCGGGCAGGGATTGGCCATCAGCCACGCTGTAATTGTTGAAAAGCATGGCGGTAAAATTGATGTCGAGTCAACACCAGGCAAAGGCACGACATTTACTCTCCGAATTCCCGTTAATCCACCAAAGAAGAAAACGGAGGTTCAGCATGGCTGACGATAAACTGAATGTTCTCTTCGTTGATGACGAACCTAAAATCTTAGACGGCCTGCGCCGTAAGATGCGCTCGATGCGCAAGGTCTGGACGATGGGTTTCGCTTCGGGAGGTTACGAGGCCAAACGCATGTTGATGGAGCGAACCTGGGACGTTATTATCACCGACATGCGGATGCCGGGCACCAGCGGGCATGAACTGCTCACCATCGTACAGGAAAAGTACCCGCATATGCTGCGCATAATACTTTCGGGATTCAGCGATCGCGAAGTCATCATGCAGGCAACGAAACTCGCACACCAGTTTCTCAGCAAGCCGACAAACGTGGAGAACATCAAGGCTGCCATTCTGCGCAGCATGGTGTTGCGGAAACTGCTGAAAGAGAAGCGGCTCATCAAACTCGCATCCCAACTGAAAACCATACCCAGCATGCCTACTGTTTACAATGAGATCATGGAAGAACTGAAGAAGGATGACAGCTCGCTGAAGCGAGTGGGGGAAATCATCGAGCATGACCCCGGCATGAGCGCCAAGATTCTGCAGATTGTCAATTCGGCGTTTTTCGGCATTGCAACACACATTGAGTCCCCTTCCAGCGCCGTAATGATGCTGGGCATGAACATCATCCGCAGCCTGGTGCTGTCAATCCACCTGTTCGAGAGCTTCAAAGTGAACAATGTTGCAACGAAGGTTCTAAACCAGATACAGCACCACGCCATTGTAGTTGCAAACAGTTCCCAAAAGCTGGCGAGACACCTCAAGCTCGACGAAAAGGTGGCTGATTACGCCTTTATGGCAGGGCTGCTGCACGACATAGGCAAGCTCATCCTTATTGCCGAGTTTCCGACCATCTACAACGAGCTGTGCCAACGGGCAAACAGGGAGAAGCTCAGCATGTATAAACTCGAGGTTGAGACTTTTCACGCAAGCCATGCTGAGTTAGGCGCATATGTCATGAGTTTATGGGGACTGCAGGAGCCGGTCGTTGAGGCGATAGCGTTTCATCCAATGCCTTCGGTGGTGCAACACGAAGCGCCGGTAGCGCTCACGTGCGTACATCTGGCAAACGTCTTCGACTACGAGCAGAATCCCGTACACATCATCGGTGTGCCACCGGCCCTCGACGGAGACATGCTGCAATCTCTCAAGCTGCACAAATCGTTGGAGAAACTGCGCCATATCGTGAAGTGACAAGGCTGTCCCTGTTGCTGTGAGTTGACTTGATGAGGCGTGGCTGCTGCTCCAATATCTCGCGCAGGCGCCGACAGTGACGAACAGCGCCGTTTTGTCGGCGGGCAGCACAAAGTGAAAACGCGAGATGGATACGCGAGAATAAGTTGCGGCCAGCTCGAAGAGAAGAGAGGTCATTTGCATGAAACCTGAGGACAGCTTCAAGGACAAAACAATCCTTGAACTGGAAGAAAAAGTACAGGCATTGCAGGCTGCTCTCAGCGAGAAGGTGCTCGAGAACTGCGCCTTGCAGGCGATCGTGAACGTGACTGAGCGGAAGTACGGGCTTGGGGTAAAAAAAAAAGACTGGTTCGCTATTATCACCGAATGTCGAGCCGTTGCCCAAGAAAGTGAAGTAGCTGCGAACATGCAGACTATTTGTGGTTTGTTTGGACGCAGCAAGCAGAGCTACTACCAGTATCGAAAGCGCTTCGCGAGACGACAGGCTTTGGTCGAGGACATCGTATCCGCTGTACAGCGGATACATGCGAAACAGCCATTCGTCGGCGCTCGCAAGCTACAGCACATGCTGGTCACGAGCGGACTTCAAGTCGGTAGAGACAGGCTCTTCGATATCCTGGGTGATTATGGCATGCTCTCGCCTATCTACCGTTCGCACCGCCGCACGAGTCTGGGTCGGCGCAGCCAGTATCCTAATCTGGTCAAAGAAGCTGTCGTCAGGCGTATTGGCGAGATCATCGCGAGCGACATCATGTACATTCGTACGCGCAAGGGCTTCGTGTATCTGTCACTTACTTCGGATCAGTATTCGGACGCGATTCTGGGTTACTCGCTGCAGCCTGATTTGGGAACACAGAGTCCGGCGCTTGCTCTGCGTCGGGCGATGAAGAAGCTTCGTCAGGCTGGTATAAGCGTAGAGACTAAGGGCTGCATCCACCACTCGGATCACGGTCGCCAGTTCACCAGCAACCGTTTCCAGAAGGCCTTACGGGGATACGGCTACCGTACCAGCATGACCGGTCCCGGGAAGTGTTACGACAACGCGAAGGCGGAGCGGATTAACGGCATACTGAAGCACGAGTTGGGGCTGAAGCAGAGATTCAGGGACTACGACGACGCGCTGCGGCATGTGGAGGAAGCAATCCGGATCTACAACGAAGAACGTCTCATAATCACGCAGGACTATCGCACACCGAGAGATATCCTGAACGCTGCATAGGGATCATATCAAAATGAAAATGAATAAAATACATATGAGATGAGGAGTGAGACGGAATGAAAAGCAAACTGAATAAATCGCATTTAGATCAGATAGTAAATGCTGTTGCTGCAAAGAAAAATATATTCGGAGCTGTTTTTTACATATCATCTGATGACAACAGCATTGATTTAATCAGTGCATCCGGAAATATAGAAAATGACAGTCAATACTATATCGCCAGTATAAACAAGTTTTTTGTTTCTGCGATTATTCTGAAATTATGTTCTGAGAACAGATTAGATCTGCTGGATAAAATCTCAAAATATCTTCCAGATGAGGTAATTCTGGGATTGCATTTGTATAAGGGAAAGGATTATTCAAATTCTCTTACAATATCCCATCTGATGTCTCATACTTCCGGGCTTCCTTGTTATCTGACCGATAAACAAGCCAATGGAAGAATAGTGATGAAAGAGCTTGAAGCAGGAAAAGATCAAGCCTGGCAAACTGCTAAAGTGATTCATGAGATAAAAAGAATGAAAACACACTTTCCTCCCGGGAAAGAAAATAAGGCAAAATACATTGATACAAACCATCAAATCTTGGGTTTGATAATAGAAAACATTACAGGAAAGCCTATAAATGTTGTTCTCAACAATTTATTTCGAGAACTGAGCCTGACTAAAACTTATGTGTGTAAAGATGCAAACGATAAAAATTTTGTCCCTATCCGTTATAAATCGGAAACAAGACATATCCCGCTTTTTCTCACCTCTACACAAAATGATATAATTTCCACTGCTGAAGATCAAATGGCATTTATAAAAGCGTTTTTCAGCGGCTATTTTTTTTCAAAAGATAAATTATATGAGTTGGAAAAGTGGAATAACATTTTCTTTCCCTTTAAATATGGTATCGGCATACAAAAATTCTATACTCCTCGCTTTTTTTCGCCGTTTCATCAAATGCCTGATATGATTGGGCATTGTGGTTCTACCGGTTCAGTGGCTTTTTATTCGCCCGCGATGGATATCTATATAACGGGATCTACAAACCAGCAGGCAAGGCCTAATATCGCGTTTCAGACTATGGTAAAAATTATTAATAAATTGAGATCATGAAATGGATTACTTGGTTCATTCAAGCCACACAGCAGCCAATACTCAATCAGGGGTTGTCATCTGTTAGTGGCTACATGTGTTCACAGGAATAATGTTGCTGACATTGATCTCTGGAAAGTGACTAAGCTGACTTGTTCAAGTATGCTTCGCACCCTCAACCGAGAGGGATGCATGAACTGCCTGTGGCAGTTTCTCTTGACAGCATGAAACATCCAGGATAGTTTTACAAGTTATATACATACTTGCTATTGGAAGGCTGAATGGAAACGTTCCTGACGCACTTGTGTGAGCTGAAACTCGAGCTGGGCGAGCATGCCCTGTTCAGCGTGGGCGTGTTGTTGGTGGTGGGCTATTTCATCGGTAAGCTGGCCGAAAAGCTGCACCTGCCAGAAATTACCGGTTTCATCGTGGCCGGGCTGCTGCTGGGCAAAAGCGCGCTGGGCATCATTCCCCTGCACATGAACGAGTCGCTGAGCACCCTCACCGAAGTGGCGCTGGGGTTAATCGCCGTCACCATCGGTGGCGAGTTCTATTGGGTGAAGCTGAAGCGCATGGGCAAAGACGTGGTCATCATCACTATCATGCAGATTGCGCTCACCTTCCTTGCCGTGATGGCAGGGCTGCTGGTGTTTCGCATGGAGCTGCCCTACGCGCTGCTGCTGGGGGCCATCGCCACTGCCACGGCGCCGGCGGCCACTGTAGCCATCGTGCAGAGCCTGCGGGCGCATGGCGTCTTCATCGACTACCTCTATGGCGTTGTCGCGCTGGACGACGCAGGTTGCGTGGTGCTTTTCGGCGTGGTGTTCGCCATTGTCTCCGGCATGTTGAGCCATGCAGGCGGGGCGGTGCACATCGTCCTGCACGCGGTGCTCGACGTGGTGTTCAGCATCGCTCTGGGCATCGTGGCGGGGCTGCTCATCCACTTCATGACCCGTCGCAAGCAGAACACCAACGAGCTGCTCATCGTCAGTTTGGGCATGATATTGCTCACCACCGCCATCGCCGTGGTGTTCGATCTCAGTCCGCTGCTCACAAATATGGCGGTCGGAACCGTCATCATCAACATGTCGGCGCGCAATCACCGCATCTTTCGCGCCCTCGAACCAATGACGCCGCCGGTTTACGCGCTGTTTTTCGTCATTGCCGGCACCGAGCTGCGGCCGGAAATCATTGCCACCGGCAGCATCCTGCTGTGGGGTGGCGTATATATTCTGCTGCGGGCGCTGGGCAAGTATGGCGGCGTGTGGCTGGGCTGTCTGCTCAGTGGCACAGAGCCGCGCATCCGGCGTTACCTCGGCTTTTCGATGCTGCCGCAGGCCGGCGTGGCCATCGGGCTGGTGCTGCTCATACAGGCATCGCCCATACTGGCCGAACTGAGCCAGGCACAGCAGTATATGATTGACACAATGGTAAACATCATCCTGTTCTCGGTGTTCATAAACGAACTGATTGGCCCGGTTTTCTCCCGCTACGCCATTGTGCGCGGCAATCAGATGGAGGTATAGATGTTCGATCATCTCGACCCGCAATGCTGCACCGCCAATCTCGCCGCCGGTGGCAAGGAAGAGGCTCTGCGCGCCTTGGCAAAACTGGCCGCAGGCAGCCCGCTGTGCAATGGTATCTCAACGGACACTATCCTGCGTGAGATGAGCGCCCGTGAGCAGCAGGGCAGCACCGGGTTCGGACGTGAGATTGCCATCCCGCACGCACGGCTTGAGGGCATGAGCGGATTTTTGCTCTACCTGGCCGTCGCTCCCAAAGGCATCGACTTCGACGCCATTGACCGCAAAAAGGTGAAGCTGTTCTGCGTGATACTCGGTCCCAAGGAAGAGGTGCAGGAGCATATCAAAGCGCTCTCGGCGGTGTCTGGCGTGCTGCGCCGACCGGGCGTGGTGCGCGAACTGCTGGCCGCGCCGTCGCCGGTGGCGCTGGTCGAGAGCTTCCAGCGGCATACACGCGGCAACGGTCAGTCAGTCGCAGCTACCCGCAAGATGAAGCTCGTGCTGGTCATTCTCTATCTCGACGAGTTCCTCTATGACATTCTCGAGTTCTTCATCGAGGAGGGCATCGCGGGGGCGACGGTTATCGACAGCTCGGGCATGGGCGAGTATATCAGCAACATTCCGCTTTTCGCCGAGTTCATCGGTTTTATGAAGCAGAACAAGAACCACTCGAAGACCATCCTCGCGCTGGTGCCGGAGACCCGCGTGGATGCTGTCGTCGAGGGCATCGAGGGCATCACCGGCGATCTGGACAAGAAGCAGGGCGCCATGATTATCGCGCTCGACGTGAGCCTTTACAAAGGCACGATGAAAATGATGTAGGAGACGTATGTGCAATCCGTGAACCCGGCAACGAACGAACCGATACAGCGCTACGAAGAGGCCACCGCCGAGCAGTGCGGACGCATTGTCGAGTCGGTGCACGAGGCCTGGCTGGACTGGCGACGCACCGCCTTTGCCGTCCGCGCCGAGTGTTTGCGCCGCGCCGCCGCCATCCTGCGTGACGACAGTGAACGCTGGGCGCGACTTATGACCGCCGAGATGGGCAAGCCAATCAGCGCCGCCCGTGCCGAGGTGGCGAAATGCGCCCTCGTGTGCGACTACTACGCCGACAACGGCGAATCGTTTTTGCAACCGGAGGCGGTGGAAACAGAGGCCACATCAAGCTACGTCTGTTACAGGCCGCTGGGCGTTGTACTGGCGGTGATGCCCTGGAACTTCCCGTTCTGGCAGGTATTTCGCTTTGCTGCGCCGACGCTCATGGCCGGCAACGCCATCGTGCTCAAACATGCCAGCAACGTACCCGGCTGCGCTCTGGTCATCCAGGATATTTTCCTGAGCGCCGGCTTTCCGCCCGACCTGTTTCGTACGCTGCTCGTCGGCAGCGCACAGGTGGAGGCCATCATCGCTCACCCGAATGTGCGCGCCGTCACCCTGACAGGCAGCACCGAGGCAGGCCGTGCCGTTGCCGCGCTGGCGGGGCGTCACCTGAAGAAGGCCGTGCTCGAACTGGGCGGCGCCGACCCCTATGTGATTCTGGAGGACGCCGACCTCGAAGCCGCCGCCGCCGCCTGCGTTACCGGCAGGCTCATCAACGCCGGGCAGAGCTGCATTGCCGCCAAGCGCTGGATTGTTGTCGAGGCGGTGCGCGAGCGCTTCACGCGGCTTGTGCTCGCGGGCATGAGCGCCGCGCCCCAGGGCGACCCGTTCGACGACGCCACAATCGTGGGGCCGCTGGCCCGCACCGACCTGCGCGACGAGCTTCACATGCATGTAAGGCTCAGTATCGCCGCAGGGGCGAAGTTGCTGCTGGGTGGCCAGGCGCCCGACAGGCCCGGCGCGTGGTACCCCGCCACCGTGCTGGACGACGTGCGCCCCGGCATGCCGGCGTGGGAGCAGGAGCTGTTCGGCCCGGTGGCGGTCATCATCGGCGCGAAGGACGAGGCCGACGCACTGCGCATAGCAAACGACAGCCCGTTCGGGCTGGGCGCGGCGGTCTTCACCCGCGACCTCGCGCGCGGCGAGCGCATTGCCCGCGAGGAACTGGACGCCGGCGCTTGTTTCGTCAACGCCTTCGTGCGCAGCGACCCGCGCCTGCCCTTCGGCGGCGTGAAGGACAGCGGCTATGGCCGCGAGCTGGGCGTTCACGGCATCCGCGAGTTCGTCAACGTCAAGACGGTGTATGTGAGGTGATGAGTAGTCGATGGATAGACAAGCTGCAAGAGGGGACGCTCGAATGAAAAAACTAAAGACACCTCACCCCGGCGGAATACTGCCGACCCTCTCCTGCATAGGAGAGGGTAAGAGTCCGCGCTGTCGCGTCTTACCCCTTTTTGTCTCCCTTCCCCTATGCAGGGGAATGGCCGGGGATGGGGTTCTTAGGTTCATTTAACAGACCCAATCTTGGGAGAGGAAACATGAGACTCACGCTGATCGTTCTATTGGTGGCCATGCTGGCCACGCTGGCGGCCGACAAAGTGTATGTCACGACCATCGACGGCGAAACGTTCAAGGGCGAAATCGTAGGCAAGCAGGACAACGAGATTGTGCTGCACACCGTGCGCGGCCGGCTTCTTCGCATCCATTGCGCCGGCATAGAGCGAATCTCATACGGCGGACAACTCATTACCCAGAGCGTTTTCATGCGCCCTGACGAAACAAACCCCGCGTTTCCTTACGAGAACGCCACGGAATACCGACCGGAAGGCATCGAGTATCGACTTGCAATGTTCAGAGCGACAGCCGAAGATTCGGCCAATTCTGAATTATCAGACCTGCCGTCGAGACCAGACCTCAGCGAAGGCTTGTTGGACGGACTCCACATCGAAACGCGCTTACTCGCACCATACTTGGTTCCACTGGGCCTCGCGGCCATCGCAACCGGGATTATGTTTCTCGACGACGCGGCTGACACAGAAGAGTTGATTGATGAACTTGAAGGCATTATCAATACGGAGGATCTCGAGAACAAAGCAGGGCATCTTCGGCTTACAGGCATCCTCAATGTCGTCTTCGGCGTTACCGGCATGGCTGTTGGAATGGTGCCTGTGCAGGTGTATGTGAACAGCCGCGGCGACATCATCGGCAGAGTAGGCGTGAAATTTTGACTTGATAACCCCAGGCCGCTCCCTACGCAAGAATTCGCAAGCAGCACAAGAGAATGACGAACGAATAGAGGTTTCCATGCAGAATCAAACACTCGAGCAATACTTCGCCCGTTTTCGTCGGCATGTCGTTGGCCGTGAGCAGCCGTTCGAGACAGCCTTTGGCACCCAGCGCATAGTCTATGCCGACTGGACGGCCGGCGCTCGCCTCTATGGCCCCATCGAGGACAAGATCGCCCATGAGTTTGGCCCGTTCGTGGCCAACACCCACACCGAAACGAACGTCACCGGCACCTCAATGACATTATCCTACCACGAGGCGCAGAACATCATCAAGCGTCACGTTCACGCCGGGCCTGACGACGTGATGCTGCCCGTCGGCACGGGCATGACGGCGGGAATCGTCAAGCTGCAGCGTATGCTCGGACTCAAAATTCCCGAGCAGCACCGCGCCTGCTGTCCATTCGCCGAGCACGAGCGCCCGGTGGTTTTCATCACCCACATGGAGCATCACTCGAACCATACTACATGGGTCGAGACCATCTGCGACGTTGCCATCATTCGTCCCACCGACGACGGGCATGTTGACCTGGATAACCTCCGCGACATGCTGTCACAGTTCGCAGACCGGCCACTCAAGATTGCCTCGGTGACAGCCTGCTCGAACGTTACCGGCATCCAGCCGCCCTACTTCGAGATTGCCCGCATCATGCACGAGGCCGGCGGCATCTGCTTCGTCGATTTCGCTTGCAGCGCTCCCTATGTGGATGTCGATATGCACCCAGCCGACCCCTTGTGCAAGCTGGACGCCATATTCCTCTCGCCGCACAAGTTTCTTGGCGGCCCCGGCTCCACCGGCGTGCTGGTGTTCGATGGCGCCCTCTATCACCTCAAGAGCCCCGACCGCCCCGGCGGAGGCACCGTGAGCTGGACAAACGCCTGGAACGAGATGGCATACTATGACGATATCGAGCTGCGTGAGGATGGCGGCACGCCCGGCTATCTGCAAACCATCCGCGCTGCCCTCGCCATGAAGCTAAAAGAAGAGATGGGCGTGAAGAACATCATCGCCCGTGAACACGAAATCATCGCCCGCGTCTTCGCCTGCTTCGACGGTATCCCCGCGTTGCACGTTTTGCAGGATAACATCCGCGAGCGCATGGGCGTCATCTCGTTCACTATGGAAGATGTGCACTATAACCTTGTCGTCAAGTTGCTGAACGACCGCTATGGCATCCAGACTCGCGGTGGCTGCGCCTGTGCAGGCACTTATGGCCACTATCTGTTCTACATTCGTCGCGTCGCCTCCAAGAACTTCACCAATCGCATAGACACGGGTGATCTCTCGAAGAAGCCCGGCTGGGTGCGTTTGTCCATCCATCCCACGATGACCGATGACGAGATCGAGCTCATCTGCGAAGCTGTGCGCGACATTGCCCGGAACGGGCTGGAATGGGCTGCCGACTACACCTATGACCCGCTGACAAATGAGTGGACTCACCACGATGATCCCGGGTTTGCCGGCAAGCAGGTATCGGGTTGGTTTTCGCGGGTGACGCCTGCTGAAGAGGACTGATAACCGGTGGTTTTTCAGGCACTTCGCTGCTGACTGTCCAGGCGGGGTTATGCACGAAGGTCAAAAAAAGCGGCGGTTTTGTAAGTGACTGTAATTAATGTAATTGCGGAACACCCTTTGCGGCGCCTCCAAGTTATCCACAACTTATGCACAGCGCAAAGGCGCTTATTTTCAGGTGGTTACAGCCAATCGTGCACGAGCAGCGCTTTCGATTATCCACAAGCTGGCTGTTTGGCGGCTAACTCACCGCAAGGCAGCATGATAGCCCGAAAGGAACAAATCCCACCCCGTAGATGCAGGCCAACGCATTCCGGCATACGCATTTTGCCAGTTATCAAAGTCATAGGCATACTCTGGAAACCACACGGCAATCCGGCCTGTAGCGCCTGCGCTGTAACCAAATAGGTCAACTTCCGGCACGGCCTGCTCCAATGCCTCCGCAGCCTCCCCGGCCGCAGTTGCAAGAGCGCCGGTTGCCCCAAGTTCCACTATCCGCAGATATTCCACCAGGTCGATCATCTCATCGCGGTCGTTAAAAACGCTGACCTCGGCTCTGGCGTCATGCAGCAGGCTGTAGGCATCTGCGGCCAGCGCCGCCTGCACGAAGTCGGCCACCGCGTTCTGGGCCATTATCCAGGCCCCGGTGTTTGTCGCCGAGAACGCCGCATGTTGCACACCTGGGTCATATTGGCTGCCGCCTGGACGGTAGGAGTCAACTGAAGTGGACACCGTCCGCGCCGCCATTTCTGCGGGCGAAGCCGCGGCAGGCCACTGGCGCATCAGGTCATCGTAGGCATAGCCGTCCACGCAGATCTTGTCGAGGCTGCCAGTTATCCACCCCGCACGGTCACTGACCTCGGCAACCACCTCGGCCGTCTGCATGAGGCAGGCGTCGAACATCAGCAGGTCAACTCCGCCCGGAATGCCCAGCAGGGCCTGGCGCAGTTCGCCATCCGCTACCGACATCGTCGAGTTGCTCTGCGCGTCGTCGCACACGGATTTCCAGTCGGCGGCGCGGTACCAGGCATTGCCGTGGCCCCACACGACCAGGGCACGCTTGCCCGAGCGCCATCGGCTGAATCCCCAGTGGGCGAACTCGGCGAGAATCATCGGGTCGGCGGTATCGGCTTCGCCCAGATGGGTGATGACTGGTGAGCTGATGCGAGTGGTGTCGCTGTCCGGCTCGATGCGATAGACCACAGCGCCGGGGTCGTTTGACCAGGCGTTGCGATCCACCAGCACAATGAGCGTGACTCCGGCGGGAACGCCGCCCGCTTCCATCTCGTTGATGTCTTCGTCGGCGTTGAGGGTGAGACCGTTATCGGCCGCCATGTAAACGAGGATGGTCCACTCGTTGCTCTGGGTTTTGTCGCAGGCGACCAGCAGCAGGCAGCAGACAGTCAGCACGAGTATGGCGACACGCATCAAACCTCCAACTCGCACCCTGGTGTCTCCAGTGCAGGATACAGCGCCTCTGTGAGGTACAGTCCCTGCGGGGGCGCGGTGGGGATGAGGCGTGGGTGCGGCGTGGCTTCACGCAGCAGGCGCGCGGCGGTGTCGATGCCCTCGTCCTGCGCCGCCAGCACAGCCACGCAGCCCACCAAGCGGCGCACCATGTTGTGCAGAAATCTATTCGCCCTTAAAGTGAACCGCAGATGGTCGCCGGCGTCTTCGAGCGAGAACTCCCGCAACTCGCAGCGGGTGTGCGGCAGGTCGGGCGTGGGACGGCAGAAGGCGGCGAAGTCATGAGCGCCCAGAAACGCGGGCAGCAGTTTCTTCATGCGCTCCGGGTGCAGGGTCAGCCGCGGCATGACCGAGCGGAAGCGGCGGGTGAAGGGGCTGTTGCGCTCTTCCAGCAGATAAACGTAGCGACGCTCACGAGCATCGAAGCGGGCATGGAAGTCTGGGGCCACCGGTATGGCTTCGAGTACCTGCACATCCGGTGGCAGACGGCTGCCGATAGCCAGGCGCACCTGGTCGGCGGTCATGTCCAGCGGCCAATCGATGTGCGCCGCCTGGCCCGTAGCGTGCACGCCGGTGTCGGTGCGGCCAGAGCCATGAACGGCGACAGGTTGCTTGGCGATGGCGCTGACAGCCTGCTCGATCACCTCCTGAACGGTGCGAACGCCAGGCTGCACCTGCCAGCCATGAAACTCGGAGCCGTCATAGGCCAGTCGCAGCAGAAAGCGTTGCGGGGTCACTGCGTGACCACCTTTTTTGCGTAGTCGCGGGCGCGAGCTACAAGCTCCCGCTCGTCCACGTTGGCCAACTTGCGGTTGCGCAGCACGTGCTCGCCACCCACGAAGACATCGCTCACATCGCTGGCGCCCAGCGTATAGACGATGTGCGAATAGACGTCATAGAGCGGCGTGGCCTCGATGCTGTCTGTGGCCAGCAGTGTCAGGTCGGCCTGCCTGCCCGCCTCGACGACGCCCAGGTCGTCTCGTTGCAGGGCGGCGGCGGAATCGCGGGTGCACATGGCCACAACCTCGCGTGCAGGCAGGAAGGTGGGGTCGTCGCTCAGTGTCTTGTGCAGGCGGGCGACCAGGCTCATCTCGGCGAACATGCTCAGCGTGTTGTTACTGGCCACGCTGTCCGTGCCCAGCGCCAGCTTCACGCCGTGACGCAAAAAGGTTTGCAGCGGGGCGAACCCCGAAGCCAGCTTGAGGTGGCTACGGGTGCACAGCGCCACCGCCGTGCCGGTCTCGGCGAGGATGGCGGCTTCCTCATCGTCCACCCAAACGCAGTGCGCCAGACGCACATGCGGTCCCAGCAGCCCCAGCTCTTGCAGGTAATGCACCGGGCGCATCCCGTGCTTCTCGATGCAATCGTTAACCTCGCTCTCTGTCTCCGAAAGATGGATGTGCACCCGCAGGCCGTGCTCGCGGGCTGCCCGCGCCACCGACAGCAGGTCGTCGCGGTTGCAGGTGTAGATGGCGTGCGGGGCCAGCTCGAAGCGGACGCGGTCGTCATTGTGCGCGGCGTACTTGACGTTGTAGGCGATCATGGCGGCGGCATCGGCGTGGCCGTGCGCCGGAAAGCTCAGGATGCCCTCGCCCAGATGAGCGCGGATGCCGATCTGGCGGCAGGCACGCGCCGTGGCCGCCTCATAGAAGTACATGTCGCAGAAGGTGGTGGTACCGCCCCGCAGCATCTCGGCGGCGCCGTGCAGCGAGGCGTGATGGACGAATTGGTCACTCAAGAAGCGTTGCTCGGCCGGCCAGATGTGGTCTTGCAGCCAGGTTTGCAGCACGAGATCGTCGGCCAGTCCCTTGAAATAGGCCATGGCCACATGGGTATGCGCATTGATGAATCCTGGCAGCAGCAGCTTGCCACCGCCGTCGAAACGCGGGGCTTTGGTGTGCCGCTGACATAGCTCATCGCTGTCGCCTACCTCGATGATGCGGCCATCTGCACAGGCGACCGCGCCGCGTGGGAACTCGTCCCACCGGCTGTTCATGGTGACGATATGCGCGTTGTCGATTAGCAGGTCGGCGTGTGGCATGTGCTGTTGTTCCTCCGGTGTTGTAGGTGGACTGCTGTAATCTAATCTTGTCACTAGGATTTTGGCCCCTTAAACGGGACACAAAAGAAAGTCCCCCCCCCAGCCAACAAAATATATATTCTTAGAATGTGTTCTTCCTGAAAAGTCTGTTTGAAATGCGCGCTTGTAACCAACCGAAAGGCCCCATTCAATATACGGATGGCCAAAATACACCCGTAGGCCAGCACCAGGGGCAATTTGAGCCCATTTGTGATTGCGATTGTAGAAATAATCCGTTGAGTTTTCCACAAAAAGCGAAAATCGAGGGAAGTAGGTGTATTTCACACTATGGTCATATTTATATGCACCCTTAAACAAAGGGAAAATGTATCTTGTATTAGTCAGTAACATTGGGAGCGCTGAAATCAAATTGATGTCGGGACCCCAGTAAACAGGAGATTTACGAAATCCTCCAGTGAGGAGACAAAAAGCTGAAAAAACCAGCGGTGCAACTGAATAGTTACCCTGACCAATTGAGTATGGGTCTTCACTGGTTGCAACCATCCCCAGAAAATCAAATTCTGTATAAACATGAGCGAACAGGTTGACACCAAATCCAAATGAGTATCGATCAAAAGTATCAAATTCGTGTGAATATCTCGCAAACACTCGCTCGCTGTGTCTCTTATACCAGGGAAGCTCTGGCTCTTGTGAATAACAAATACCGGCAAGTTGTAAAAAAAACAGGATGCTGACAACAAGTTTAAGTTTCATGGTTGACTCCTGTTTGTGTGCATTGTTCACCGTTACAATTCGGGGCACCCCCAACGGATGCCCCAATAGTAACCAGCCTACTTCTGCCGCAGGATAGCGCCTTCGCCGATAACCATCTTCGGGAAGGCCGCCAGGTGCAGCGGATTGCGATCCCACACAACCACGCTGGCCAGCTTGCCCGGCTCGATGCTGCCCAGGCGGTCATCGATGCCGAGGATGCGGGCGTTCTTCTTGGTGATGATGGACAGCGCCTCCGCTTCGCTCATCCCCTGGATGAGGAAGAACTTCAGCGATTCGCGCAACGAAATCGTGTGAATGACGCTGTGGTCGGTCATCAGGCCGTAGTCGGCGTTCGAGTCCATCAGCAGCTTGGCGTTTGTGTAGAGCATATGCTTCAGCTCCACCTTGTAGCCCACTGTGCCCAGCGGACCGTACACCACCGGAATGCCGGCTTTGGCCAGGGCGTTGAATGTTTTGGTGTGGAACACATCGCAGGTGTGCTCGGCGGTCACCTTGAGTCCATACTTCTTGCACAGGTGAATGAGATAGAGCACGTCATCGTCCTTGTGAACGTGCACCTTGGCTGTCTTTTCGCCGGACAGCAGCTCAAGCAGGGCGCGCTCTTCGGGTGTGAACCCAAGCTCGTATTCGCGCTCCAGCATCGCCTTTTCCTGCGCGAATTCCTTTCTGGTCACCTTTTTGGGCTTCTTGAGTTTGCGCTCAAGCTCATACATCGCCTTTTCGTGCTTCAGGTCGGCTTTGGCCTTTTTTTGCAGCGCCTCGTCGAACTTCGCTTCGAGCTGGGCATAGACGCCCATGCGGGTGTTGCAGCGTTTGCCTTTCCAGTCTGTCGTGCTGCGGGGGTTGTAGCCCAGGGCCATCTTATAGCCGTAGTGCTCGACCAGCGCTTCATCGCGGTTGGCGGCGAAGTTGCGGATGATCATCGCCTTGCCGCCCAGCAGGTTGCCGCTGCCGGGAATAACGCAGCTATAGAGTACGCCGAAGTCAACGGCGTCGTGGAAGGCGCGGTCGTCCCAGTAAATGCTGTCGATGGGGTTGAGCAGCGGGGTGATCTGGTCGATGTAATCGTTCACCTCTGCTTCCTGAAACGGCTCGCCGTCGCGGTCCATGCCAATGTGCGAGTGAGCGTCGATGAACGCCGGCGTTACCCACCCCTCGACGTGATGCTTCGGGGCGGAGTCGTCGATGGACTGGATTTCGTTACCATACAGCGTGATGAACTTGTTCTCGTGCAGCTTTTCGCCGTCGAACAACACGTTTGCCTTGATGATAGTGGTTCTCTTGCGTGCCATGTGTACTCCTTGTGTATGTTGTTACTTGTCTTCCGTTAGAACCGGCTACCCGTTTCCTGCGAAATGTGAAAACAATCTTCCATAGGAAGCAATGATGCCGTCATATGATTTCCTTTCCCAGTTTATCATATTGGGGGTGACAATAAACCGGTAATCAGCGCGAACCGTCAACGATTATTCGGGTTTCCCACCGATTATTCATGCGATTCAGGCTGAAAGAAAAATACCGGCTCACTTGTGGACTTGCATTCGTCAGCGTCTGTCAGCACTTTTGTTTTGACAGAACACTGCGCATTCTTCATGTTAACATACTGGGGTAATTACATTGAGGGAGAATCAGGTGAACGAATACGATGTAATCGTTGTGGGCGCTGGGCACGCCGGTGTCGAGGCCGCGCTGGCCGCGGCTCGCATGGGCGCCCGCACACTGCTGTTCACCATCAAGCTCGAAGCAATTGGCCGCATGAGCTGCAACCCCTCAGTGGGCGGGCCTGCCAAAGGCCACCTCGTCCGCGAGATTGACGCGCTGGGCGGCGAGATGGGCCGCGTGGCCGATCTCACCGGCATCCAGTTTCGCATGCTCAACCGCGCCAAAGGCCCGGCTGTGTGGGCGCCCCGCGCTCAGAACGACCGCCTCTTCTACGGCGTCGAGATGCGCAAGGCGCTCGAAGCGCAGGACAGGCTCGACATCAAGGAAAGCGCGGTGGACGACGTGCTGACAGAAAACGGTAACGTGCGCGGAGTGCGTTCGCAGCTTGGTGAGGACTATCTCGCACCGCGTGTCATCCTTGCCTGCGGCACGTTTCTGCGCGGAACCATCCATGTGGGCGATGTCGCTTTTGCCGGTGGGCGTTCGGGCGAACCGGCGGCCTGCGAATTGTCCACCTCACTCGAAGCGCTGGGACTGCGGCTGGTGCGGTTCAAGACCGGCACGCCACCCCGCGTTGACCTGCGCACCGTCGATCTGTCATGCTGCGAGGAACAGCCCGGCGATCCCGATCCGCAGGGATTCAGCTACTACCGCGACATCAAGCCTCGCAACCTGGTGAGCTGCTGGCTCACCGGCACCCGCCCCGAAACTCACGACATCATCCGTGAGGCGCTGGAGCGCAGCGCACTGTATGGCGGGCGCATCAGCGGCACGGGGCCGCGCTATTGCCCCTCCATCGAGGACAAGATCGTCAAGTTCGCCGCCAGGCAGCGCCATCAGGTATTCATCGAGCCGGAGGGCACGCACACGCACGAGGCCTATGTGAACGGCGTGAGCAATAGCCTGCCGCCTGCGGTGCAGTCGGCCTTTCTCGCCACCATTCCAGGCCTCGAACAAGCCCGTGTGATGCGCTATGGCTACGCCATCGAGTACGACCTCGTCGAGCCCGGGCAGATTGACCTCACGCTGCAATGCCGAGCCATCGAAGGGCTGTATATCGCCGGACAGATAAACGGTACATCGGGCTATGAGGAAGCCGCCGCGCAGGGGCTTGTGGCTGCCGTGAACGCCGTGTGCACTCTGGGCGGGCAGGGCGAGATAATCTTCGACCGCGCCCACAGCTACATCGGCGTACTCATCGACGACCTGGTGACGCGGGGCGCCTCCGAACCATACCGGCTGTTCACCTCCCGCGCCGAATACCGCCTCTTTCTGCGACAGGACAACGCCGACGAACGCCTCATGCCAACAGGCCGCGAGTTGGGGTTACTCAGCGACACCCGCTGGCAGGCGTTCCAGCGCATGTCGCACCTCAAGCGGCGCGAGACACAGCGCCTGCAATCCACCAACAGCACGCCGACTGATGACATCCCAGAACCCACGCGGCTCTACAAGCTGCTCAAGCGCCCCAACCTCGACATCAGTGACCTGCCGCGCCTGGGCTATGTTCTTCCCGACGATGTGAGCCAGGACATCTGGAACCGGCTGCGCATAGAGATAAAATATGAGGGCTATCTGGCCCGTCAGCGACAGGACATCGCCCGTTTCGAGGAGATGGAACACCGCCTCATCCCGCCCGATGTAGAATACATGGGCATCGAGACCATTGCCTGGGAAGCGCGGGAGAAGCTGCAACGCATGCAGCCGCGCTCACTGGGCCAGGCCGCCCGCATCGCCGGGGTGAACCACACAGATATTGTCGCGCTGATGGTGTGGCTGAAGAAGCACGCACAGCGTGTTTAGGGCGCCGCCAGCCTGTCTTCGTAGGGGCAGCCCCCCGAGTCTGCCCGTCGCGATGAAATCGCGAATCCTCCCCCTGTGTAGGGGGGAAGGCCGGTACTCCGGCCAGGGGGGAATCGCATTTGCTGAATTGGAGTGTGAAAACCAACATAACCGAGGCGCCATGAAACGAACGCTTCTCATCGTATTTTGCCTGCTGGCGGTTGGCCTCAGCGGCATGCGTTTCCGTGCGCCATATTACATTGAGTCGACAGCCATTGCCGATCTCAACCTTGATGGCTATCCTGATGTTGTGGCATCTTCAAGGCCTGTTCCATTCGATAGCTGGAGAGGGATTTCGGTGTTCATCAATGAGGGGAATGGTGTATTGACGCTGCAGGACTCATGCTATATGGCTTGCCACCACGATCATGTTACCACAGCCTTCATTAATGACAACGAGTACCCGGATATCATTACGATATCGTACTTGTTAACTGATTCTGGCCAGAGTGAAGCTCGATACGTATCTTGTATCTACGACTACTTTCTTCACGGCTACTCCAGCATCGATACGATACGGTTCAATAATGATCTCGCAGTAAGGGGACTCGCCACAGGGAACTTTGATGGATTGTATGGAGACGATGTTGTGATTAATACAAGCCCATTCAGAAAAGTTGGGTTCTTGATGAGTCAAGGCGAGTCTTTGTCACCTCCACAGTACTTCGACTTAGATAATCCGCGACAGCAAGTAATTGTTGGCGATATCGACGGCGATTCTCGAGATGAAGTATTGGTCACTGGTACAACGCTCGAGATCTTCGATTTTGAGGATGGAGTCTGGAACTCAAGCTCCATCGAACCCCCTCATACGATGATGATGGTAGACTTCAGCGATATGGACAACGACGGCGATCTGGATATTGTCGCTGCAACGGGAATGGGGGCGGTCCGCATTGCCATTTTCTGCAACGATGGCGCAGGTGCGTTCACCCTGGACTACACATATCAGTATGACGATGACGCCGGCTTCATCGGTGTCAAAGACTTCGACGGCAATGGCCTCAACGACATGCTATTCGGCAATATGATGATGTTCAATCTGGGAGAGCTGGAGTTTTCAATTCCAGACACCACATATTTAGAGTGCAATCCAATGAGTTTTGCCGATATGGATGGAAACGGTACGATTGACATTGTCGGTACGGGAGGTACTGCATCTGTTGGTGTTGTATACAACGACGGAACCGGTCATTTTGTATCCGACCCGCTGCCACCCGAACCGGAACAAGCCATTGAAACCCGACTGAGCAACTACCCTAATCCCTTCAGGAACAGCACGGTCTTCTCATTCGAGCTGCCCGAGAGCGGTGAGGTGATCATTGATATCTTTAACTGCCGTGGCCAGAAGGTGCGCCGGATGGACTTAGGCTACCGGGTCAAAGGCAAGCAAAGCACAGGTTGGGATGGTCGGAATGAAGAAGGTCAACTTGTGGCCTCGGGCGTGTACTTGTGTAGGCTTCAAGCTAAGAACAAAGCCATTGCCACCGGCAAGGTGGTACTGGTGAAATAGCATGCCAAGTGAGGAACGAGCGTTACAGTGTTCCTGTTGTAGAAAGGTAATCATTTGTAAGTAGTGTATAATCAAAATAGAAGAGGCAACATGAAACAACTAACCATGCTAATCATTATTCTGGCGCTCATGGGCTGTGCAACGCAGTCAAGCCACATCAACCGTCCGCCCACCCTGGCCGATGACGGGCGCACCGGCCTCGAGATGCCCGTGCCGCACAACCCGCCGGTCGAGCTGCCGGCGTGGTTTGTCTCGCCCCCAGCCGACAATTTCTACAGTCTGGGCATCGCCCGCGCCAGCGCCGACGAGACCGCCATGCGCCGCGCCGCGCAGGAATACGCCGCCGTCTGCCGAGCGCGCAACATCAGTTCTTACAACGTCAATAAATTCATCATGGTGCTGCGCGACAACGACATAGACTCTACCGAGGACACAGCGCGCTTTGCAGTTCTTGTCACTTCGCAAACAGACCTGCGGCAGCAGTGCGACCGCCTGCGGCTCGTCGCCGAGCACCGCTTTGATGGCTACTATCTGGCGCTGTTCGCGCATGGCCGCACCGGTGCCGGTGACTTTGGAGAGGCGCAACGCTTTCCGCCCACAGTGTCGCCCGAATGGTACGAAGGCGACCTGGTGTTCCCGCTGGACGGCGCCATCGTTTCGACGCATCGCGCCGGCACCGCCGACCTCGTCAACGCGGTGGATCTCGCCGTGGCCGGTGCGCGGGTGCAGCTTTCGCGTTACCGCAAGCTCGACGTGCATGGCGAGGTGAGCTTTCAGACTGTGGAGGGCGACGCCACGGGAGAGCGCAGCATCGGGCGCAAGGCTGTGTCGATGGAGACCGTCGTCGAGATGGGGGAGGTGTTCATATACCGGCTGCATGTGAACCGTAAATCCACCGACGGACTTTACAGCTACGAGGTGTTCGCCCAATTGAGGATGCAATGAGCGCATTGCGAGCCGCCGCTGTCATTCCCGCTCGCTGGGCATCGACCCGCTTCCCCGGCAAGCCCCTGGCCCGACTGGCCGGCAGGCTGGTCATCGAGCATGTGTGGGACGCGGTGCACAGCAGCGGGTTGTTCGACGAGGCTGTGGTAGCCACCGACGACCAACGCGTCGCCGACGCCGTGAAAGCGTTCGGCGGCAATGTGGCCATGACCTCGCCTCGGCACGCCAGCGGCAGTGACCGCGTGGCCGAGGTCGCCGGCGAATTGAACGCCGACATCATCGTCAACGTGCAGGGCGACGAGCCGTTTCTCACCGCCGCGCCGCTGCGGGATTTGCTGGCCGCCTTTGATGACCCTGACGTGCAGGTCGCCTCGCTCATGCACCATTTGCAGGACGAAACCGCTTTGCACGACCCCAACCGCGTCAAGGTGGTGTGCGCCTGCAACGGCGACGCGCTCTACTTCTCGCGGGCTGCCATCCCCTATGGACGCGACATGGGCTGCCACTCGCACTGCTATGTGCACATCGGGGTATATGCCTATCGTCGGCAGACGCTGCTGCGGTTTGTGCATCTGCCGCATGGTCGGCTCGAGGAAACCGAGAAGCTCGAGCAGCTTCGCCTGCTCGAACACGGCATTCCTATTCGCATGGTGGCCACCGACTACCGCGGCATCGGCATCGACACCCCCAACGATCTCGTCCGCGCCGAAGAACTGTTCGATTGCGGCGGCCCTTGAGCCAATGGCATATCGATTGCATTTGAACAAGGTGAAACATAATCCGCTATTACTACGGGAGGTAGTATGAATCGTACTCTTGTTTGTCTTTTGTTGGCCACAGCCCTGCTTCTGGGGCTTGCCGCCTGCCACAAAAAAGCTCTCGCTCCGGGTGAAGTCCGCCAGGTGAGCATGGAAAAAACGCCCAACTGGGCCGACAACCCGGAAAAAGCTTCCACCGACGACGCCCGCGCCTTCGTGGGGGTGTCGCGTCAGCGCAGCATGGAGCAGGACGCCCGCACCGACGCCCGCCGCGATGCCTTCAAACAGGCTGTCGAAGCGCTGGGCGTGTATGTGAAGACCAAGCTCGAAGAGGTCGCCTCGCAAGCCGACATGAGCCACGACATCTTCTCCGCGGGCATCGTGAGCGACGAGATGACGCGCATCGAGACGGCCGGCATCACCTCGGGTGAGGTCGAGGAATATTTCGTGCAGAAGTTCCTGAAGAATGTCGATGGAGAACTGCGCTACTACTACACCGTTTACTGTCGCTACATGGTCCCCCGCGAATACGCGGTGGAGGTGGCGATGGACTTGCTGGAGAAACAGCGCAAGGCAATTGAGGACGAGCGCGAACAGAAGCTGCTGGATCGCGCCATGGAGAAGCTCAAAGCAATGGGCGGCGCAGACTTTTAATCATACCACGCAAGCGAAACCCCGGCGCAGGCCGGGGTTTTCGCTACTATACCTTATCGTCTCTGGAAAATGCCTATGGTTAATTCATATTGATCCGATTTTGCTAATCCGTTTATTTATCAATGGAGAGAAATGTCCTTCATATCTTCGTTGCAATTCAATGTTTTTCCAATCGTTGCCTGTTATTTGTCCCCGACATAATTCTGATCCGCAGTTGCAATTCCAGGATGAGATGAAGCTCTCATTCGTCTCCCATAAAGCATAATCTGCTGTAATTTCATCTCCGCTTTTAATAGCTCGTCTCGCTATCAGGGTAAATGCATCAGACATCCAGCTATTGGGGTCACAAGAATGATTAATCGAATATTCATCATTTTTTTCTGATGTTTCATAGCTGAAAACATCGTCGTCCCATTGCATTATCCCTTTGCCTTGTTGTTGAGCAATTATCGCACCTGCTTTGTCTGTATAGCAATCACCCCAAATAATCAGAGTCTCATCTTCATGAATATCAGAAAGCGCAAACATACCTTTACCCTGAATCGAACTATCACATATTCGGATTTTTGGGTTAATCCAGGTCTTGTGAACCGGTTTCATACAACTCCTTATTATTACCCCATATACCTTGCAATGCCGCTGCCAAGCCGCATGTTTCCGCAACAAAAAACCGCCCCGACTACTGCCGGGGCTGTTGCTGCAAAGAGCGCCCCTGAACTCAGTCGGCTGCTGTACTATGCATCCTTATGAAGATGAACATCCATTTGAGGATATGGAATGTGCAGGCCTTCTTCGCCGAAAGTCTTGTAAACCTTCTCATTCATCTCGAAGAACACCGCCCAGTAGTCAGCGGTATCCACCCAGGCGCCGACTATCAGGTTCACGGAGCTGTCGGCTAATTCGGAAACGGCAATGAAGACTTCCGGGTCTTTCATGATTCGGGTATCTTCGTCGCACAGTTTCCTGAGAACCTCTTTCGCTTTGTCAACGCTGTCGCCGTAGCCTATTGCAATTGTCCAGTCAACTCTTCTTCGCTTTTCTGTGGTGAAGTTTGTCAGCGGAGACGTTGACAGGCCTCCATTTGGAATGATGATGACTTTGTTATCAAGTGTTTTCAGGCTGGTATTCAGAATTTGTATTTCATGCACAGCGCCGGTATAGCCCTGTGCATCGATCACGTCACCTACTTTGAAAGGCTTGAAGATCATAATCATCACCCCGCCGGCGAAGTTCTGCAACATGCCGGAAAGCGCCATGCCTACCGCCAGGCCCATCGCAGCGAGGATGGCGATGAATGAAGTCATCTCGATACCCAGCATGCGTAACACACTGATTGCCAGCATGATTTTCAGGAGCATGCCAACAATGCTCCTTAGAAAAGGTTTGAGCGACTCATCGGTATTTCTCTTGTCCATCGTTTTGCATAATGCGTTCATTATGGCTTTGATGATCCAGGCTCCGATTATCCAAACAGCAACAGCGCCTAACAATTTCAGGCCATACTCAACTGCCATTTTGCTTAATTGGCTTATGGTTTGTTCGTTGATCATTTATTTTCTCCTTTTCCAGATTTGATTATTAATGAGGCCATATTTGACAGTGGCTGTCAACATGTTTATGCAAACGCTGGAATCAATCATCTTTGCGAGGGTATTCCGCATGGCCGTTTCGTCGAGCCTGATGCCGCACCCCACCCGGCCACCTCGCGGTGTTTTACTCCACTTTCGCCATGCCACTTCGTGGCAAAGCTTTCGTTCGATGGTAACGCCGGGAGGCGTTACCTGGCCAACAGCCCCTGCTGGACCGGCCCGAACAGCGGCTCCCACAGCGATATGGCGAGATTATCGACATCCTGGCTGATGCCATAGCGCTCGAAGAAGCGTAGAACGTGGTCAATGTCGCGGCGAAAGAGCTCCCAGGCGTTTGGGTTCACCGCCGGATCGACGTTCTGCGGGAAGTCGATGATCCAGGGGCGCTGGTCATGGTAGAGAATGTTGAACGGCGAGAGATCGCTGTGGACGATGTGGCGTCGCAGCATCGTTTCGATGGCGTCGATGAGCGCGTCGAAGCAGGCATGCGCCTGTTTGGGTGACTCGAACCGGATGTCCTTGAGCAATGGGGCGGGCACGTCGCCCTCGCCGATGAACTGCATGGCCACGGCGTCGTCAGTGCAGGCAAACGGCTCCGGCACGGCCATTCCCGCCTCGAACAGCTTGCAGAGCGCATCGTACTCGGCGCCGACCCATACGGAGCGGCCAACCTTGAGCCCGATCTGCGTGTTGGCGGCGGCGGCGCGCAGCAGGCGGGCATCCCAGATACGGCCTTCATGGTAGATGTTATCGCGCCGGAAGTTGCGAAACCGGCGCTCGCGGTAGAGTTTCATGGCGATGTAATCACAGGGCATGTCGGCATGCGCCTCGCAGCACACGACCACAGCTTCCTTGCCTTTCTTGACCACCCGCAGCACCTCGCTGACGATGTGCTCGTCAACGAAATCCTCACATGATTCGCGGTAACGCGTCAGGTCGGTCTTCATGATATTGTCGTTGGACACAGAACTTTGCTCCTTGTTCAGGGTTATTGTCTAAGCGGAGCGGATGCTCCCTGGTGACCGATCCCACAGAACAGAAAAAGCAAAAGGGACCGGTCGAAGTGACCAGTCCCTGGAAATAAAGAGAAAGGGACCGGTCTGTGAGACCGATCCCTGGAACCAAAAGTGTGAGGAACGACCGATAGGCCGCTCCCTGGCGGTGTCACCGCATCAGTGCGGATTCAAGAGGGTTCGCAGTGCTCCGTCTCAGTTACGGGCGTACTCCTGATAGTGTTTTGTACTGCATCGAAAACCTCCTTGAATGATGATATGCCAACCCTGAATGAAAAGTCTGAAGTTGTCAAGAATAAAGAAGCGTGCGGCATAGGGCATACCCCCACCCGTTGTTCTTTATTCTTGACTTCAGGCAGCAACAAAAGGTTTATTGCAGAAATTATCTGAGGATGTATCATGGATGGTCTGAAAGAAGCGAGATGTATTGTTTGTGGCAACGATGACACTGCGAAAATGAATATCAAGTACTTTCTGGAACAGTGTGTTGTTGTGGAATGCGGTATTTGCGGATTCAATTTCATTCCGCCGTACTATCGCGAGAAAATCGAATATCGAAAATATAAAAGCAATGCGGTTTACAAAGAAGTGCAAAAGGGAAACGAATGGCTGAAAATCCAACGCAACCTATTGAAATTCAAGGCAATAAGAAAATACAAGAAGCATGGGAGCATATTGGACATCGGCTCAGGATGGGGGCACTTTCTTTTGACCGGCAAGCAGCTCGGATACAAGGTAAAAGGGGTTGAGCTCTCAGAGACCGGCTATCAGTATTCAACCGAGGTATTGGAACTGCCGGCGCTCAATATCGATTTCATGGAGATGGACGAAACTGAAAAGTATGATATCATCACCATGTGGGATGTGCTGGAGCACATGGACAACGCCGATGAAATCCTGAAAAAATGCCGCCGTATTCTCAATCCCAATGGATACATCTTCATCCATGTCCCTCAGATAGACAGCCTGCTTGCCCGACTGTTTGATGATAAGTGGATTGGGATGGGTCTGGATCACGTCAATTATTTCTCCAAACCAACTATCACCAGGATATTGGAGCAAAACGGATTCAGGGTGAAATCAATTCTCTCTTCGCTTGAGATGAAAGTCTATCTGATGTATTTTGTGCTGCCCTTACTGCAAAAGAAAAAACTCAGGTCATATATTTCACCAGCCGAGAGACAGCAGTTTTTCAACAAGGTGACATCGAAAGCGCCCTGGAAGCTGAAGCTCTTCGTGTTCGTTCACAATCTCCTATATACGCTTCTCTCGAAACTCCATATCGGCGACGAAATGCTCGTGATAGCGAAGAAGGTGCGCTGACAGGCTGCCGCTTCAATAGCAGCAGTTTCGTTGTGCTTACCCTGGCGGGCGTGTTCAACCTCCGGTCAGTACGGTCTCGATTGAAATGACGGCGAAGGCGGCGCTCCCCAGGCTCACCACCATCAGCACGATGCCCATGCCGACCAGGAACCTGCCGCGGCGCTCTGCGGCATCCCCCGTGATAACAGTGGTATCGCGCAGTACACGCATGAGCGAAGAAGGAAACCGCTGCTCTTTGCGAACGCTCAGCCCCATACGGACGTTATAGATGCAAAACGGGATGAAACCGAGGAACAGCAGGGCCAGACCTGCTTCTATGCCGCGTATGTAGCGCATGAAAAGGATGTCGTCACCGCTATCGAGGGCGCTTTCGATGCGGCTCATGATCTGTGGCATTCCCCACTGCGCGAGCGCCAGAACCGCCAGCATCAATACGGCGAAAATGATGAACATCTTGGTGCGATAGGCCTTGTCGGCCGGGATAATCTCAGGATTACTCATCTGATTTTCCTTCAAGCACGGATTCAGGGAGCGCGAAGCGCAGAGTTCCCTTTGGCGCTGACCATACAATGACAACTGTCCTGCTGTTATGCAATTCGCTTTCCAATCCCGAACCAATTCGTTCGAGGCCATCAACGGGAGGCAGCAGCAGTAACTCGATAGCTTTGCTGAACGAGCTTGGCAGCACGATGTCGCCCTGCTCGGCGGTGATGCGCAAAGTATCGAAACGCGCAAACGGCGTTGCGATGACCACGTTGTTCTGCAGCTCCGAGAACACTCCCTTGACGCGCTGCTCGAAGCGAATGCTAACGACCGTTCCTGTTGTGTCTGCGCGCAGTTCGTCGCGCATGGACGACTCGGGTATCCCAAATCCACGCGCCTCCCAGCGAACGAGCAGGTTGTCGGCGGACACGAGCACGACATCCCCCAGTGGAACGCTGATGTCGAAGCGCTGGACGCGCTCTGGCAGGGGCTGGCTCAAGCGTCGCTTTTTGGCGCGATAATATGGCGTTCCCAGCAGTACAAAGAGCGCCAGCAAAACTAGAACAGGGCCGGCTGCCCACAGCGCCCAGCGCCGCCGCTTCATTGTCGCGGGGGTGTATGCGAGGGAGCGGTGCAGCCCCAGTGCATAGTAAAGCAGGAGCCCCGTGAGGTAGATGAACCCTGCCGACCACAGGACGTCGGAGGGGAAGTGCCCCCCCTGGACCATGCGTGTGATGCCCATTAGCAGGCCATATGCCAGCCCGGCGAGAAGCACGGTCGCCGCCAGCAGCTTTCGCTTTCGCCTCAGCAGAAACCAGGGGGTGATGAGATAGAAAGCCATGCTGGCGTGACCGGAGGGGAAAGACTTGCCCTTTCCAGCGATGCCTCTGTCCCAGACGGGTTCAAACTGGCTGTCACCCTCGAACTGGGTGATATTGCGCGGGCGCGGGCGCCCCCAGTGGTCTTTGAACACCATGTTGACGATGAGCCCAGGCCCGATGAGCATGACGAGCGCCAGGAACAGGGTGGCCTTGCGCCAGGGCAGCCACCTGCGGTATTGAAAGCCGAGCGCCAGAATTATCAGTGAGGCGCCTGCAAGCAGCATGGCCGGGAAGTTGCCGGCATGGTACATGGCGTTCCAGGGTTGTTTCTCGGCCAGAAACCAGCCGCTGTCGGGCTGGTCGCCGGGACGGTAAAAGGCGCTCTCGATGCTGATGTCGAGGTCGGTCAGGCGAAACAGGGCTGTTCCGGCCATCAGGATTGCCAGGACGATTAGAAGCTCGATGAGAAGATACTTGGGCATGAATTCTCCTTGCGGAAGCAATAGAGAACTGCCGGAATCGGGCAAGACAATTTTGCGTTTGCCCCTTCGATGGTTGTGGGTTCAAATGTCGGCGAAGTCATTCGCGGGAGATATGTCAGGAAGAAACTTCAAGGCGGGCTCTTCGGGCTGGATTTCGTAAGTCTCGTTACAGCAGGCTATTACTTGCGCGAACGCTGCGTCTGAAAATATCGAGTAACAGTCCCGTCAGCATTCCCATTCTTTTCTTTGTTAAAAAACTGAAATTGTATTGACAAAGTCGCTCGACACATATATTCTTACCTATATTGAGAGAGAACTATGCATTCGACCCTGACTAAACGATCAAGGAGATAAAGTTATGAAGCAGCTTCCGCGGTTGTCTTCGCGCATTTTCATCATTTTCTGCCTGATACCGATCCTGGCCTGGGCAGTATCGCCAAGTTCATCTGACGCCACGGTTGAGACTTTCATGGACGTGACATACACGTTTGCCGCCGGAGACTTTCCGTTCTCCGACGGTGACGGCGATACCTTCGCATCTGTCACAATTCTCACTTTGGAATCCGCAGGCGATCTTGAGTTTAATGGCGCCGATGTTGTCGCGCCGCTGACTATCCCCGTCGCCAGCATCGACCTGCTGACCTTCGCCCCCGATCCCGGCGCTTCCGGCCTGGGCTGGGCAAGTTTTGATTTCGAGGTGACGGACTCGAACGCGGAAACCTCGTCAACTCATACAATGAGCATAGATGTGATAACCAACCACGACCCGAAGTTGTTTGTGGATGGCAATGAGGTGAATGACACCATAGCCCTGCCGCTCGCTGTTTACGAGGACGGCTCATATCAGTTTGGCACAGATCACGTTCTCACTGTCTCAGACGAAGACATCGTAGATCCAACAGACCCCACTTATCCCATTATCGTCAATATAATGGCCACAAAAGGCATACTCGACATCCCAGGGATTTCCCGTTTCGTGGCGGGCGATGGTACATCCAATGTGACCATCGTCACAACGATAGAAGAATGCAACACTTTCCTTTTCGACATCCAGTATATTCCAAACCCCGATGCAGTCGGGTCGGAAACCCTCACTTTCCGTCTCAATGACCAGGGCAACATCGGCATCGGCGGGGGTGGGGACGTATTCCGCTACATCACATTCGACATTCTCCCCATCAATGACGCGCCCATCCTCGATACTTCCGTTCCCTACAATCTTGCGATTATCAACGAAGACGATACGACGAATGTGGGCAACACAATCGACGAGTTCGTAGCTGACGGAACTATATACGATCCCGACGGCCCTGCCGTGAAGTCGATTGCTGTCGTCGAACTGAACACGCTCAACGGTTTGTGGGAATACTCGATTGACGACGGGGCTTCCTGGACGGTCATCTCAACTCAGGTGGACGAGGTAGTTGACATCTCCGACAACGCGCTGTTGCTCGACGGTGTCGATGCGGCCAACGTCAGCCGCATTCGCTTCGTACCATCGCTGAACTATGTCGGCCATGCTTATTTTAGCTTCCGGGCCTGGGATATGAGCGACATCACCCAGCACAGTGGAGACAGAGTTGACATCAATGCCTATGGAACAGGCGGAGGAACTCCCTTCAGCACTGGCGTGGGCGGCGCGAGCATAAGGATAGCAGCCGTCAACGACGAGCCGGTTTTCAGTTACAAGAGCGACATCATCGAAGACTGGCTGTTCGTGCCACTTCAGGTGGACGCCAACCGCGATTACGCGTTCACGGCGGCCGATTCTCTGGTCGTGTCCGACCCTGACGTCGGCGATCTCCAGCTTATTCTCAACCTGCATGTCTCGAAGGGTATCCTCGACTTCGGCAGTCGTCAATCACGTTTCATTTCCGGCGATGGCACCGACAATGTCGTCATCGTCACCCAACTCGATGAGATGAACAGCTACCTCGCCAATTTCCAATACATATCAAATCCAGACGCAAACGGACTGGAGACGATGACCATTATCATGAATGACCAGGGAAACACCGGCCAGGGCGATGGCGTCGATGTAACGCGCACACTGTTCTTCGCGCTGACAAACGACCCGCCGGTTTTCACCTCTGTGCCGGCAGACAGCATTAACGAAGACAACAACTATGTATATAACGTGGTAGCCGTTGACGACACCGTAAACTTCGGCCTCACGCTTTCGGCTTCCACGCTTCCGGCCTGGCTGACACTCACCGACAACGGTGACGGTACCGGAGTACTCGAGGGCTTTGCAGACAACTCCAACGTTGGCCCGAATCCCGTTGTTCTCTTGGTCGAGGACGGGGTTGCCGATCCGGTAGAGCAGGCATTCAGCATCGAGGTGATCAATCTCAACGATCCGCCAATCGTGGCCAATCCCATTCCCGACCAAGCGACACCTGAGGATGCACCCTGGGCATTTACGTTCGCAGTCGATACTTTCTTTGACCCCGACATAGGCGATATACTCTCCTACACAGCCCAGTTACAGAACGGATCACCGCTTCCCGCCTGGCTGAGTTTCAACGCCGACACCAGAACATTCAGCGGTACGCCAGGCACCTATGACGTCGGCGATCACTTGCTGGCGGTCACCGCCTACGACCTGGACGGCGAAAACGTCACCGACGCCTTCACGCTTACGGTGGATAACACGCCTGACCCCCCGTTCGTCAATATCCCGATTGCAGACACTCTGCACGAGGAGAACCAGTTGTTCGACTGGGCCTTTCCAGCCGACACATTCATCGACCCCGACCCCGGCGACATACTCACATACACCGCCCAGATGCAAAACGGCGACCCCCTGGCGTCCTGGCTCAACTTCGATGGCCCCAACCGCCGCTTCACCGGTACGCCTATTGCCGCAGAGATCGGCAAGTATTACATCAGGGTTATCGCTACCGACCCCATAGGGCTACAGACTGACGATGTCTTTTTGTTGTGGGTGACATGGCACAACACGCCGCCTTTCGTGGTCAACCCAATCGCCGACACAAACACTCTCGAGGACAGTCCGTTCAGCTATACCCACGCTGCCGATGTTTTTGACGACCACAACATCGTATATGGCGACACCCTGTCATACACTGCCGAACTGGCGGATGATTCGCCGCTGCCGGCATGGCTATCCTACGTCGGCAATACGAGGACATTCAGCGGCACGCCGCTCAACGAGGACGTGGGCGTCTGGCAGGTCAAGGTCACGGCTCACGACGTCTATGACGTCACAGTCGCCGACACCTTCGCCCTCGAGGTGATCAATGTCAACGATCCGCCATATCTGGCCAACGGTGTCCATGACCAGAACGCCGTTGAGGATCAGTTCTTCAGCTACACGTTCCCCGACAGCACTTTCGGCGACCCTGATGTGGGTGACATCCTGACCTACACCGCAACGCTGGCCGACGGTAGCCCCCTGCCCGGCTGGCTCGACCTGGACAGCCCCACCCGCACATTCGCCGGAACACCCTACAACAACGACGTGGGTGACTGGCTGGTGCGCCTCGTGGCCACAGACATCGCCGGCGTTTCGGTGCCGGACACTTTCGCTATCGCGGTGGAAAACACCAACGATACGCCTTTTGTCGTCAACCCGATCCCCGATCACACAACACTCGAGGACGCGGCCTATTCGTTCACCTTTGTGGCCAACACCTTTGGCGACAGCGATCTGGTTTACGGCGATCACCTGAGCTATTCGGCGCTGTTGGACGACAGCAGCCCTCTGCCGGCTTGGCTCAGTTTCAACGGACAGACCCGCACCTTCAGTGGTGTGTCCCGCAATGAAGACGTTGGCCTCTACAGCATCGCAGTCACGGCCACCGACCTTGCCGCCGAGACCGTGAGCGACGTCTTTATCCTCGAGGTCGTCAACACCAACGACGCTCCGGAGGTCGCGGTTCCGATCCCCGATCAACTTGCGCGAGAGGACAATGCGTTCGACTTCGTTTTCTCCGATTCCGCGTTCGTCGATCCCGACATCGGCGACTATCTTACCTATAGCGCCAACGAGGCCGGTTCGCTCGCGCTGCCTGCCTGGTTGAATTTCAATCCGGCGCAGCGGCGTTTCTCGGGCACGCCCGACAATACTCATATCGGTTACTACTCCATCGAAGTGACCGCCACAGACAACCTGGGCGAGTCAACCTTCGACGCTTTCATCATCGAGGTGCGGTATCTCAATATCGCGCCTGTTGTGGCGCAGGCCATTCCTGACCAGCAGGCCGATGAGGACGCCGCGTGGAGCTTCACTTTCGACATCGGCACATTCACAGACGCCAACATCGTGCAGGGTGACAGCCTCCTCTACACCGCAGCACTGGCCGACGGCAACGCGCTGCCCGCCTGGCTTGGCTACGATGGCCAGGGTCGCACGTTCACTGGCACACCCACCAACACCGACGTGGGCGCCTATGATATTCGCGTCACCGCCACAGACCGCGATGCCGCTTCGGCGGACGATGTTTTCATACTGAACGTCAACAACCTCAACGACGCGCCATATCTGGTCAATCCGCTGAGCGACCAGACAATCTTCGAGGGCAACCCATACGACTATCAGGTACCGAGCGACACATTCGACGACCCCGACCTGATTCACGGCGACCAGCTTGCCTACAGCGCCGACCTCGATGACGGCAGCCCGCTTCCCGCGTGGCTCAGTTTCGATGTTGCCGACAGGCGGTTCACAGCCACACCGACCAACTCCGACCTCGGCGATTTCTTCATCCGCGTTACCGCCACAGACGACTCTCTGGCGTCCGCCAACGATGTCTTCCGGCTGCGGGTATCGAACGAGCCGAACAATCCATACTTCGTGTCCAACCCGGACACCAGCGCCACCGAGGACGTGTTGTGGGAATATCACATCATCACGAACGACCTCGATCCAAACTCGACAGCGATACTTGGCGCCACGCTCATCCCGTCGTGGACAACCCTGATTGACAGCGGCAACGGCAACGGCCTGCTATATGGCACACCCACCAACGACGAGGTGGGCAGCCATCCGGTCGAGCTGTTCGTGGATGACGGCGTCCGTCTCATGGGTACGCAGAACTTCACCATCGTGGTGGCTAACGCGAACGACGCGCCGATCGTTAACATCCCCATTCCCGACCAGCACGTCGAGCAGGACCAGAGCCTGGGCTACAACTTCCCGCCAGACACCTTCTCCGACATCGATGTGGGGGACGTCCTGAGCTACAGCGCAGAGCTGAACGGCGGAAGCGCGCTGCCGCCATGGATCGTTTTCTGGGGCACACAGCGCTTGTTCGTGTTCACCCCCTCGGCCTCCGAGGTGGGTACATGGTTGATAGACGTGACCGCCACCGACCTCGCGGGCGGCGCTGTCACTGACACCTTTGCCCTGCTGGTTACATCGGTCGTCAACCAGGCGCCATACTTCACCAGCGCTCCCGTCACCACTGCGCTGGAAGACGAGCTGTATGTGTATAACGTGACCGCCGAGGACGACTCGATCAACTTCGGCCTCACCCTGGCCGCCTCCACGCTGCCGGCGTGGTTGTCATTCACCGACAACGGCGACGGCACCGGCCTGCTCACCGGCACGCCCACCAACACAGAGGTTGGCGACCACAACGTAGTGCTCACAGCAGACGACGACATCTTCACTCCGCTCACCGAGCAGGCTTTCACCATCTCCGTGGGCAACGTCAACAGTCTGCCCTATGTGGCGAATCCCATACCCGACCATACAACATTCGAAGATGCGTCCTACGCCTTTACGTTCGATGCCGACACGTTCGCAGACCCGGATATTGGTGACGTGTTCACCTACACCGCCTCGCAGAGCGATGGCAGTCCCTTACCGGCCTGGCTGTTCTTCAACGCAATTCCGCGTACATTCAGTGGTATCCCGCACAACGCCGACGTGGGCGTGTACAGTCTGCGCGTTACGGCGACAGACCAGGGCAACGCCAGCGTTTTCGATGACTTCCAGCTCGAGGTGATCAATCTCAACGACGATCCCTATCTCGTCACACCCATCCCTGATCAACCGGCGGTGGTGGATTTGGCATTTGCCTACACCATACCCGCAGGCACATTCGACGATCCAGACCTGATACATGGCGACGACCTGTTCTATTCGGCGACCCAGCCCGGCGGCGGCGATCTGCCAGCCTGGTTGAGCTTCGACGACGGCACACAAGCTTTCAACGGCACTCCTGCCGCAGGCGATGTGGGCACACAGCAGGTGCTTGTGAGCGCGGCAGACACCTTCGGCGTTACGGCGACAGATACTTTCGCCATCGAGGTGTTCCCGACCAACGCTCCGCCGGTGTTCGACTCGACGCCCGCCATCATCGCCACCGAAGGCGCCCTCTACAGCTACGCCATTGTCACCAGCGATGACGGCATCGACATGGGCGGCCTGGCGCTGGCGGCACCGACGCTGCCGACCTGGCTCACGCTTATCGACAACGGCAATGGCACCGGAACGCTCGCCGGCACGCCCGCCAACGACGACGTGGGCCTGCACGCGGTCGAGCTGACCGTAAGCGACGGCATTGCCGCGCCGGTGACACAGAGCTTCAGCATAGACGTGGCCAACGTGAACTCACCTCCGGTGGTGGCCAATCCCATCCCCGACCAGCAGGCCTGGGAAGACCTGGCCTACAGCTTCACCTTCGACGCCAACACCTTCACCGACCCCGATGTGGGCGACGTGTTGACATATTCCGCCCAGCAGAGCGGTGGCAGCCCGCTGCCGGGCTGGTTGAGCTTCGATGATGTCTTGCGCACTTTCAGTGGAATGCCCGCCAATGCAGACGTGGGTGTATATACCATCGAAGTGACCGCTACCGACATTGCCGGCGCCGACGTTTCCGACTTCTTCCTGCTTGACGTGCAGAACGCGCCGGACGCGCCGTTCTTCACCAGTACACCCGTCGAGGTTGGCACTGAGGACACTCCATATATATATAACATCACCACGGACGACGCAGACACCGGCGCGACGCTCAATATCAGTGCGCCCACCCTGCCCCTGTGGCTCACTCTCACCGACAACGGCGATGGAACCGCCCAGTTGGCCGGTACGCCGCTCAATGACGCTGTGGGGGCCAACGCAGTGGCGCTGACGGTTGACGACGGCGTCCGCCTCACCGACACGCAGAGCTTCAGCATAGATGTGGCCAACACCAACGACGCGCCATACATCAACCTGCCGCTGGCCGACCAGTTCGTCATGTATGACACGATAGTGAGCTACATCTTCGACGCGGCCAGCTTCCTCGATATGGACATCGGTGACGTCTTGAGCTATGGCGCTACCATGACCGATGGCTCGCCGCTCGAGGCGTGGATTGCCTTCGACAATGTGACACGCGAGTTCATATTCACTCCCGTGCTTGCAGACCTGGGTATATACAGTGTGCGTGTCACCGCCACAGACCTCTCTACCACCAGCGTGTTCGACGACTTCCTGGTGCGGGTCTCCGATGTGGCCAACACGGCGCCGTGGTTCACCAGCGCGCCGATAACCGTCGCCATCGAAAATCAGCCATACAGCTATAACGTAACTACCGATGACGACGCCATCAACTTCGGCCTGACAATCGACAGCACGGCGCTGCCTGCTTGGCTCACGCTAACCGACAACGGCAACGGCACGGCGCTGCTCTCGGGTACGCCGCTGAATACCGATACCGGCAACAACAGCGTCACGCTGACGGTGTGGGACAACATCCCCGGCACGCCACCCACCGAGCAGAGTTTCGTTATCTTTGTGGCCAACGTGAACGACGCGCCGTTCTTCACCAGTACCCCGATTACCGACGCCACTCAGGATATTGCCTACACCTACAGCATCGCCGTCACCGATGATGGTATGCAGGTTGGAGGCCTTGTCATCAGCGCAACCACGCAGCCATTGTGGCTCAACTTCATCGATAACGGCGACGGCACCGCCCTGCTGGACGGCACGCCGTCCAACGCTGAAGTGGGCGCACACAGCGTTGTGCTCGATGTGAGCGACGGCATCGCCGCGCCGGTGCCGCAGAGCTTCACCATCAATGTGGCCAACGTGAACGACGCGCCGTTCGTGGCCATTCCGCTGGCCGATACAACCGCGACGCAGGACACAGCCTTCAGTTACGTCCTGCCCGCAGGCGCGTTCGACGACATCGACCTGGCGTGGGGTGACAGCTTCACCCTCACAGCGGCGCATACAGACGGCAGCCCGCTGCCTGGCTGGTTGAGCTTTGACGGCGCCGGATTCAGTGGCGTCCCGCTCAATGCCGACATTGGTGGCTACGACATCCGCGTTACCGCCACAGACCTTGCCGGCGCCAGCGCAGATGACGACTTCCTGCTGACTGTGGTCAACGTGAACGACGCGCCGTACCTGGTCAATCCGCTGCCGGATCACTCTACATGGGCAGCGACACCATATAACTTCGTGATACCGCCCAACACCTTTGCCGACCCCGATGTTGGTGATACTCTGTCTTTCAAAGCGAATCTTTCTGATGGCACGCTTTTACCTGCGTGGCTCGAGTTCAACGCAGCACTGCGCATGTTTTCCGGTGTGCCCGATACAACCGATGCAGGCATCTATAACATCGAGGTGACCGTTGCCGATACGGCTTACGCAGAGGCGTCTGACGTGTTCCAACTCACTGTGAGAGCCGAGCAGAATCCTCCGGTGGTGGCCAACCCCATCCCCGATCAGGACGCATACGAGGATGTGCTGTTTGACTATGTATTCCCCGATTCGACCTTCGTGGATCCAGACCCGGAAGATCAGCTTGCCTATTCGGCGCGGCAGGCGGATGGTAACCCGCTGCCGGACTGGCTGACTTTCACGCCGACCCAGCGCCGGTTCACCTGCACGCCCACAGTCGATGAGGTGGGCAGCTACACCATCCTTGTCACCGCCACAGACAACTTCTCGAACATTGGGCAGGACGAGTTCGTGCTGACCGTGCATCACAGCAACGACCTGCCGGTGTTCACCACCACGCCAGACACGATGGCCACGCAGGACATGCCATACAGTTACGCTCCGGCTGCCGAGGATATCGATGTGGGTGACAGCATGACGTTGACCGTACCCACGTTGCCGACCTGGTTGAGCTTCGTCGATAACGGCGACGGCACCGGCCTTCTCAGCGGCGCTCCCGCCAACGCAGACGTGGGCGACAATCTGGTTGTCATCGCCGCAACGGACTCCAGCGGTGTACCGTCCAACCAGGAATTCACCATCGTTGTGGCCAACCTGAACGACCCGCCACATGTGGCTGTTCCGCTGGTCGATCAATCGACACTGGCCGACTCTCTCTGGAACTGGGCCTTCCCGATAGACACATTCGACGACATCGACCTACCCTGGGGCGACAACCTCACCTACACAGCGGCGCTGAGCAACGGCGACCCGCTGCCCGGCTGGTTGTCGTTCGACGGGCTCACGCGCACGTTCAGTGGAACTGCGACCAACATCGATGTGGGCATCGACGAGATTGAGGTGACCGCGACTGACGATTCACTCGCCGCAGTGAGCGATGTCTTCCTGCTCGAGGTAATTGCCACGCAGGATTCCCCGTATTTCGTTTCGATACCGGACACCAGCGCCACGCAGGACATCCTGTGGAGCTATAACGTGGTTGCAGAAGACATGAACCCGACTGACTCGCTCACGCTGACAGCCACCACGCTGCCGGCCTGGCTTACCTTCATCGACTACACCGACGGTACCGGCTTGCTCGACGGCACGCCGTCCAACGCCGAAGTGGGCGCACACAGCGTTGTGCTCGAGGTGAGCGACGGCATTGCCGCGCCGGTGCTTCAGAGCTTCACCATCGATGTGGCCAACGTGAACGACGCGCCGTTCGTGGTCATCCCGCTTGGCGACCAGATAGCGTACAGCGATCATTTGTGGGACTACACCATTCCCGCCGGCAGTTTCGACGACATAGACCTGATCTGGGGCGACGTGCTGGCCTACACCGCCCAACAGAGCGACGGCAGCCCGCTGCCCGCCTGGTTCAGCTTTGGCGTTGAGGCGCCGACCACCTTCTACGGCGTTCCCACCGAAGCCGAAATCGGCGGTTTGTGGGACATCGAGGTGACCGTCACCGACCTTGCCGGCGCTTTCGCCAGCGATACCTTTACGCTCACAGTCGATGGCAACGTGCCGCCGGTGTTTACCAGCGTCCCAGTGACCAGCGTGAACCAGGACGAGGCATATGCCTATCATATCACCACCTACGACCCCGACAGCGCGCAGACAATGGTGTTGCTCGTGCTCGATATACCTTCGTGGCTGACGCTGGCCGACAGCGGCAACGGCAACGGCCTGCTGTACGGCACGCCAGCCAACGCCGACGTGGGCGACCACGCGGTCGAGCTTTGGGTTGACGACGGCGTCCGCCGCCGCGACGCGGTGATGCAGGTGTTCGATATCACGGTGGCCAACATGAACGACGCGCCTTATGTGGCGTTGCCCATCCCCGATCAATACACCGTGGCGAATGACGCCTACAGTTATACAATTGACGCCGGCGTGTTCATCGACATCGACGTCGGTGACGTGCTGACTTACAGCGCCGAGCAGAGCGACGGCAGCCCGTTGCCAGGCTGGCTGGGCTTTGACGATGTCGCCCGCGTCTTCAGCGGTACGCCCGCCAACGGCGATGCCGGCAGCTACGACCTGCGCGTTACCGCCACCGACATTGCCGGCGCCACCGGCGACGACGTATTCACCCTGCTCGTTGGCCTCGGACCCAACGTAGCCCCGCTGTTCACCAGCACACCGGCGCTGACCGCAACCGAGGGCGCGCCCTACAGTTATGCCGTCACCACGAGCGATGATGGCATCGACATGGGTGGGCTTGTGCTCGGTTCACCGATTCTTCCTGGCTGGCTCATGCTCACCGATAACGGCGATGGCACCGGTACCCTCAGCGGTACGCCGTCCAACGACGACGTGGGTGACAACGCGGTCGAGCTGACCGTGAGCGACGGCATCGCCACGCCGGTGACGCAGGGCTTCACCATTACGGTGATCGACCTGCAAAGCGCACCGTATGTTGTTACCCCGATTCCCAACCAGTCTGTGGTTGTGGGCGACGCATATCTCTACGCCTTCCCAGAAGACACATTCGCCGATGACGACCCGGGCGACGTACTCACCTATGCCGCCGAGCAAAGCGACGGCAATCCGTTGCCCGCGTGGCTGGGCTTTGACGGCCTGAGCCGCACCTTCAGCGGCACAGCCGCTCTGCCAGACGTGGCCGAGTTCGATATCCGCGTCATCGCCACCGATACCGCCACGAACACCGCCAACACGGTGTTCACGATGCAGGTGTTCAGCGACAACATCGCCCCGTCGTTCGTTTCGACGCCGGTCATCACTGTCACCGAAGGCGACGCCTACCTCTATGAGGTTGAAACCACCGACGACAACAACAACTGGAACGGCCTCGTGCTGGCGGCGCCGACGCTTCCGGGCTGGCTTGCGCTGACCGACAACGGCGACGGCGCCGGCAGCCTCAGCGGCAACCCGACCAACGCCGATGTGGGTGACCACGCGGTCGAGCTGACTGTGAGCGACGGCATTGCCGCGCCGGTGCCCCAGAACTTCACCATTACGGTGATCGACGCTTCCGAGCCGCCTGTGGTGCTTAACCCAATCAATGATCAGTATGTCTATCAGGACGACTTGCTCGACTTCCAGTTCGCGGAAGATACGTTCTTTGATCCGGATCCGGGCGACACGCTGAGTTACACGGCCGTTCTCTGGGATCATCAGCCGCTGCCGTCCTGGCTTGGTTTCACGGCAGCAGAGCGCCGCTTCACCGGCACCCCGCTCAATGCTGACGTTGGCCGCTGGATCGTCCGTGTCGAAGCCACCGACCTGATCGGCAACATGGTCTATACAACCTTCGATATCGTGGTGTGGAACGTGAACGACGCGCCGACCATCGATCTGCCGGCGAGCTTCGACTTCGCCGAGGATACCGTGCTGGTCGAGGACTTCACAGCCTACATCGGCGATATAGATCCGGACGACGCGCTCACGCTTTCCGCAGTGGGCAACACCGACATCATCGTCGATATAGTCGGGTTTGTGGTGACGTTCAACGCGCCTGCCGACTGGAACGGCAGCGAGACCATCACCTTCACCGTTGACGACAACGTGACTCGCGCCACCGCCACCGACAGCACCGTCGTGAGCGTGACATTCGTGAACGACGCGCCGTATGTGGCCATTCCTCTGGCCGACACAACCGCGATGCAGGACATCGCCTTCAGCTACATCCTGCCCGCAGGCGCCTTCGACGACGCAGACCTCATCTACGGTGACGTGTTGATTCTCACAGCGGCGTTGGCCGACGGCAACCCGCTGCCTGGCTGGTTGAGCTTTGACGGCGCCGAATTCAGTGGCGTCCCGCTCAACGCCGACATCGGTGTGTTCGACACCCGTGTCACCGCCACCGACCTTGCCGGCGACAGCGTATATGACGACTTCCAGCTGACTGTTGACAACGTGAACGACGCACCGACCATCGACCTGCCGGCGAGCTTCGATTTCGCCGAGGACACCGTGCTGGCCGAGGACTTTGCGCCCTATATCGGTGACATCGACCCGGGCGACGTGCTCACACTCTCCGCAGTGGGCAACACCGACATCATCGTCGATATAGTCGGATTTGTGGTGACGTTTAGCGCACCTGCCGACTGGAACGGCAGCGAGACTATCACCTTCACCATTGACGACAACGTGACTCGCGCCACCGCCACCGACAGCACCGTCGTGAGCGTGACATTCGTGAACGACGCGCCATACCTGGCTATTCCGCTTGCCGATTCAACGGCGACTGAGGACATAGCCTACAGCTACATCCTGCCCGCAGGCGCTTTCGACGACGCAGACCTCATCTATGGTGACGTGTTGGCCCTCACAGCAGAGCAGGTTGACGGCAATCCGTTGCCTGGCTGGTTGAGCTTCGACGGCGCCGAATTCAGCGGCGTCCCGCTCAACGACGACGTTGGCAGCTACGACATCCGCGTCACCGCCACCGACCTCGCCGGCGACAGCGTATATGACGACTTTCTGCTGACGGTCGATAACGTGAACGACCCGCCCACCATCGACCTGCCGGAGAGCTTCGCCTTTGCCGAGGACACCGTGCTGGTCGAAGACTTCACGGCCTACATCGACGACATCGATCCGGGCGACGTGCTTACGCTCTCTGGCGGCAACGCCGACATCATCGTTGACATCACCGGGTTTGTGGTGACGTTCAGCGCACCGGTTGACTGGAACGGCATCGAGACCATCACCTTCACCGTTGACGACAACGTGACCCGCGCCACAGACAGCGACAGTACCGTCGTAAGCGTGACGTTCGTGAACGATGCGCCATACGTTGCCAACCCCATCGACCCGATCACGTTTGACGAAGACACCGTTTACAGCGGCCTCGACCTCAACAACGTGTTCGACGACGTTGACCTCATCTATGGCGACGTGCTGGCCTTTACCTATAGCGGCGCCACCAACATCGCTGTCAGCATCGATGCCGGCATCGTCACCCTCACCCCCGACGCCGACTGGTTCGGTACCGAGACCATCACCTTCACCGCCACCGACAACGCCGGCGTAAGCATCGACGAGGCAGTCCTCGTGACGGTGGAAGACGTGAACGACGCGCCCACAATCACCTTGCCCGCAGGCTTCTCGTTCGACGAGGACGCCGACCTCGAGGTTGACTTCAGCCAGTACATCACCGACCTCGAACAGGCTTACACCGAGATGACGCTCACCGCTGTTGGCCAGACTGAAATCGACGTGGCTATCAGTGGTATGGACGTCACCTTCACTGCGACGGAGAACTGGAACGGCGAAGAAACCATCACCTTCACCATCGATGATAACCAGGGTGGCCGCAATACAGTGAACATGCGCACCAACCGTCTTACCGCCAGTGACTTCACCGATGTGGGCGTGACATTCGTCAACGACGCGCCGTTCGTGGCCAATGGGCTTACAGACATAGTCATGCCGGAGAACACTTCCGACAACAGCATAGACCTGAACGTCGTCTTCGGCGATGTTGACCTCATCTACGGCGACGAGCTCGCCTTCACCGTTGCCGGTGACGTCAACATCGACGTGAGCATAGTCGCCGGTGTGGTGACGCTGACGCCGGACTTCAACTGGTACGGCACCGAGAGTCTCACCTTCACCGCCACCGACAACGCCGGCGAGATCGCCGTTGACGACGTGGTGGTCGAGGTATTCAACGTCATAGACATTCCGGTAATCGACGCTATCGCCGACACGATGCTGTTCGCGGTTGATTCGCTCTACACCTGGCCGGTGACCGGCTACTTCTTCCCGCTGGCCAACTTCACCCTCACCGAGGCGCCCGACGGCATGACCGTCATCGCCACCAGCGACACGACGGGTCTCATCGAGTGGACGCCCACCGGCGATCAGGCAGGGGTCATCGATGTCACCGTGCGCGCCGAGAACGCCGAGGGCTTCGACGAGGTGAGCTTTGTCATCACACTGGTAAACCAGAACGAGATGCCGGTAATGAGCGGTTGTATGTATCCGCTGCAGCCAAGCGAACCAATGAGCATGGAGTGGGTGGCGCCGGCGAACACGCCGTGGCTCATCGGCTTCAAGCTCTATCACTCGAACAACCACTTCACCGGCTATGTAGAGATTGCCGAGTTCGGTGTGGGCGGCACATATGCCTACACTCACGAAGCGGCCGTAGTGGGGCAGAAGAACTTCTATAAGATGACCGCCATGCTGGCAGCGGACGACTGGAGCGGCGAGAGCGATTTCTCGCCCGTGCATATAATGTACCCCGTGCCGCACGACGAGTTCTTCCTGCTCTATGACGACGGAACCGCCGAAGAAGGATACAACGCAGACGAAGCGGGCGTTCAGTTCAACGCGCCGGAACGCTACATCCCCGAGACGGTGGTCATCAAGCTGGCCATCTACCTCTGGGAGAAGGCCGACGATCCGCTTGACGTGTATATCTACAGCGACGCCGACCCCGTGCCCGGCAACATCGAGGTGAGCGATCTGAGCTATCCGGCCAACGAACTGGCCGAGGGCTGGAACTTCCTCGATATACCAGTCTCGGCGCAACCAATCATCATGGGCGGGACGTTCTTTGTCTCCGTCAACGCGCCTGCCGGCTCCCACATGATCGGCCTCGACACGTCGAGTACGGATGCCGAACAAAGCTGGGGCGACCTGGGCGGCGGCTTTGCGCCAGTTGGCGGCAACCTGATGATACGGGCTGTGATTGCCACAGGCCTGCCACGCATAGCTGTGGACACCGCAAGTTTCAACTTCGGCGACGTATTCGCCGGTGAGACCTCTGCGATCGAGTCGTTCATCGTCAGCAATGTGGGCAACACCGACCTCGATATTACTTCGCTCACGGCGCCTGACGGCTTCGAGGTGCGCCTCGACCCGATGCACCC
>JAIOQZ010000022.1 GCA_021108395.1 Candidatus Cloacimonadota bacterium | reverse complement strand
TGTCAAGAAAGTAGAGAAGATTTCGGGCACAATCAAATACTCCATAGTTCAATCTGTAACCCATGTGACCGGTTTGTGCCGACGCTTCGTACGCCTGGTGCACGAAATGGGTTGACGGTAACACGCTGCCTGCGAAGCTATCATCATCAGGAGGAACTATGAACATTGCGCGTGTCATTATTATATGCCTGGCAGCGCTTGTATCGCTGCTGGCCTGCGGAAAAAAAGCGGAGCCGACACCCGAGCCGGTGGCCGATACATTGATGCAGGTCGAGCCGGTGGGGCTGCCACAGACTGTGCATCCCCAGGAGCAGAGGCCCCAGGCCACTCGCCCCGCCGCTTCGCAACCCGCCGCGGCCACGCGAAAAACCGTCTCGGTGGACGACCTGCCAGCGCTTGTGGACGCCCATAAAGACCGTCTCAATCGAATATATCTGGAGTATTCCAAACTCTTGGAAATGGGCGGCAGAGTCGAGTTCGCCATCACCCTGACGAAGGACGGTGTCATCGAGAGGGTGGATTCCACGCCATCCGAGGGCGCTCGCTTCAGCGAGGAATTCCTGGAGATGGCGCGGGAAGACATCGGCAGTTGGAACCTGCCGGTTGACCAGGCGCATGTCTATCGCTTTCGCATGACGTTTATGAAGTAGGGTAGAGGCTACGCAGTCATCCTGTTTGACGCTGAATAAATTTAGCGGTGGTCGCAAGCATTTCTCTTGACAGTTGTCCCGTGCTATCAATATTTTGGCACGATATTGACGGTTATCATTCAAAGGAGTTGAAATGAGAACACTTACACCGAAAGCCGATGAGATTCACGGTCAATGGTATGTGGTCGACGCCGAGGATCAGATTCTCGGTCGCCTCTCGACCAGGATCGCGTCGGTGCTCCGCGGTAAGCATAAACCCTACTTCTCGCCCCACCTCGACATGGGCGATCATGTTATCGTGATTAACGCCGAGAAGGTGAAGCTGACCCGCGACAAAGAGCTTCAGAAGGAATATCAGCGTTTCAGCGGCTACCCCGGCGGCCTCAAGACCATCAGCTACCGCCGCATGATGGAGCGCAAGCCGGAATTCATCATCGAACACGCTGTCAAGGGCATGCTCCCCAAGAACATCCTGGGCCGTCAGCTTTTCCGTAAGCTGCGCGTGTACGCAGGGCCCGAACATCCACACACTGCCCAGCAGCCAAAGTCACTTGAATTGTAGGAGGACTATAAATGCAGCATTTTGACGCCATCGGCAGGCGCAAGGAAGCCACAGCCCGCGTTCGCATCACTCCGGGTACCGGCAAGCGCGTAATCAACAAGCGCTCGATGAAGAAGTACCTGGCGCGTGACGTGCTCGAGATGATAGTCGAGCAGCCGTTCGAGCTGGTTGGCATGTCCGATAAGTTCGACCTTCGGGTGAATGTAGCCGGCGGTGGACTGTCCGGCCAGGCCGGCGCCATCCGTCACGGCATCGCCCGTGCACTTTGTAAGTATGACGAAGAGCTGAAGGGCGTGCTGAAGAAGAAAGGCCTGCTCACCCGCGACCCACGTATGGTCGAGCGCAAAAAGCCTGGTCAGCCCAAGGCTCGCAAGCGCTTCCAGTTCAGCAAGCGTTAAACCCTTTTCAGGCCGCAGGCAACACCTGTGGCCTGAGCCATACAAACATCATCGGACGGGGAGTTGCGAGACGGTGTCCCGCACCAAACGAGATTCATGTATTGCCTGCTGAGACGAAATCTCCGGGCGTCTTGTTTGGCGCGGGATTGAATCGTGTATATCCCCGCTCCATGAAATAACCGTGTATCAAGGAGTCTCAATGTCAGTCGTGAGTATGAAGCAATTACTGGAAGCCGGCGTCCACTTCGGCCATCAGACCCACAAGTGGAACCCGAAAATGAAGAAATTCATTTTTATCAAGCGCAACGGCATCCACATCATCGACCTCAAGCAGACGGTCGATGCCATCAACGAAAGCTATATGTTCTTCAAAGAATTGGCCGAAAAGGGCGAGTATGTGCTGTTCGTGGGCACCAAGAAGCAGGCCCGCGACGCCATCGAAGCCGCGGCCAAGAAGTGCGGCGCCTTTTATGTGAACAACCGCTGGTATGGCGGTATGCTCACCAATATGACCACCATTCGCAAGAGCATCGAGCGCATGGTCTATATCGAGCAGATTCAGGAAGACGGCACCATCTCGAACTTCACCAAGCTCGAGGCCACCCGCATGCAGCGCAAACACGACAAGATCGAGAAAGGCTTGGGCGGTATTCGCGGAATGGACCGTCGTCCCGGCGCTGTGTTTATCGTTGACACCACCAACGAAGCTATCGCGGTGAACGAAGCGCGTAAGCTGGGCATCCCCATCGTGGGCATGGTGGACACCAACAGCGACCCCGACGTCATAGATTACGTCATCCCCTCCAACGATGACGCTATCCGCGCCATCCACCTCATCTCCGGTATCATGGCAAACGCCGTGGTCGAGGGCGCTCAGTCTGCCGCCGAGGGCGCAGACCTCAAGCAAGCTGAAGCGCAGAAAGCCGATGGCGACAAGGCGCCGGCAGTGGGAAGCGATGACAAGAAAGTCGCAGAGCCGAAGGAAAAGGCCGCGACAGAGACTACCGACAAAAAGGCTGCCAAGACTCAGGGCAAGCCTTCTAAAGAAAAAGAGTAACCACATAGGTGGGAGAGACGCCTCGGCGTTTCTCCCATTTTTTCACGCCATAATATGACTATCGGAGGTATAAATGAGCATTTCCGCAAAGATGGTAAAAGAATTACGCGAGAAAACAGGCGTTGGCATGATGGACTGCAAGAAAGCGCTCGTGAAGACCGAAGGCGATATTGACGCCGCGATCAAGTTCCTGCGCGAGAAAGGCCTGTCGAAGGCCGCAGCCAAGGCCGACCGCGCCACATCCGAAGGCTTGGTGCACTCGTACATCCACACCAACGGCAAGCTCGGCGTACTCGTCGAGGTGAAGTGCGAGACCGATTTCGTCGCTCGCACCGACGATTTCGTCGCCTTGTGCAAAGACATCGCCATGCACATTGCCGCCAGCAATCCCATGTCCGTGTCTGCCGACGACATCGACCCGAAGCTGATCGAGGCAGAGCGCGAGATATATCGCAACAAAGCGCTCAACGACGGCAAGCCGGAGAAGATTGTCGATAAGATCGTTGACGGCCAGATCAAGAAATTTCTCAAAGAGAGCTGCCTGCTCGAGCAGGAATTCGTCAAGGATCCCGACAAGACCGTGCTCGATCTGCTCAACGAAGCCATTGCACGGTTGGGCGAGAACATCCAGGTATCGCGGTTCACGCGTTTCGCTCTGGGCGAAAAGTAAACGCCATGTGTGACTACAGCCCTGAGCGCATTCACCGCATCCTGTTCAAGATATCCGGCGAGTTTCTGGCCGGTGGCAAGAGTCAGGGGTTTGACCACGACACCATCGAGCAGATAGTGGCCGACATCATTGAGGTCAAGCGCATGGGCGTCTCGATCGGCATCGTTCTGGGAGGCGGCAACATCTTCAGGGGAGTGTCCGAAGCCAATGAAACGGTGCGCCGCATCGCGGCAGACAACGTTGGCATGTTGGCTACGGTGCAGAACAGCATCATTCTGGCCGAATACCTGCGGGTGCGCAATTACCCGACCGTAATCTACTCGGCTATCCAGATTGACCGCGTCTCGAAGTTCTATGCCCCGGAACGTGCCGAGGCCTCGCTGAACGAAGGCAAGATTTGCCTGTTCTGCGCCGGCACCGGCAACCCGTTCTTTACCACCGACACCGCCGCAGTGCTGCGTGCAGTCGAGTTGGGCGCGCATCTGATGCTCAAGGGCACCAAGGTGGACGGCGTTTTTACCGCAGACCCGCAGCGTGACGATAAGGCCGAGTTCATTCCCGATATATCGTTCGATGATGTATTGAACCGTCAGCTCAACGTGATGGATATGACTGCTTTCTCGCTTGCGCGGGAAGCACAGATGCCCGTCAAGGTATTCAATGTCACCCGTCCCGGCATGCTCAAGCAGGCCATTCTCAAGCGCGACGTCGGCACGTTCGTGCACCCATAATAGCCAATACAGCCGTGCTTTGCAAATTATAACTGACAGATTGAGCGAAACACAATTCGCTGAAAGGGGAAGTTATGGAAGAGACACTTCTCGAAATTGACATTAAGATGGAAAAGGCCTTCGAGAGCCTCACTCACAACTTTCGCAAGCTGCGCACAGGCCGAGCCAGCGCCGCGGTTCTCGACGACATCAAAATCGACTACTATGGCCAGGCGACACCCATCAAGCAGATGTGCAACATTTCGATTCCCGAACCCCGTCTCATCGTGATTCAGCCGTGGGACAAAACCACTCTTGCCGACATCGAGAAGGGGATTCTGGCGGCCAATCTGGGCATCACCCCCGACAACGACGGCAACGTCATCCGCCTGCCGTTTCCGCAGCTCACCGAGGACAAGCGTCGTGACATTGTGAAGCAGGTGAAGAAGATGGCCGAGGAAGCCAAAGTTTCGGTGCGCAACGTTCGCCGCGAGGCCAACGACATCGCCAAGAAGATGAAGAAAGAGAGCGATCTCACCGAGGACGAGGAAAAGCGAGCCCAGTCTGACATTCAGGAGCTGACAGACAAGTGGACGGACAAGGTCAGTGAGACGGCGGCCAGCAAGGAATCAGAGATTATGGAAGTGTGAGGGAAGCGATGCCATATGTGATAACTTCCGAATGCGTTAACTGCGGAGAGTGCGTTGATGTTTGTCCCGTGTCCGCCATCATCGAGGGAGACGAGATACATGTAATAACCGACGCCTGCATCGAGTGCGGGCGCTGCCAACAGCTATGTCCCGTGGAAGCTATCCGCGGGAACGGTAGTTGACGATTCCAGCGTGCGTCATGAGTCAAGCGCACGCATCCTGTACCGAGCGGTTGCATTTGCAGCCGCTCATCTTTTTACAAGACAGGGGCGCTGCCCCCGAACCCCCATCTTACAAAAAAAATGGCGGCGGCGTGATGCGGCGTGGAAACCTTGACACTGACGGAACATTTTTTGCATATGGACAATGAGGTTGTTTTGGCCACAAAAATCAATTCTGGGAAAGGAAGAAGATTATGCGAATTGCATTCTTGCTGACACTTATGTCTATTGTTGCGCTTCTGGGCGCGATAGCCCCGACTTTCATGACCGACCCCGCCATCTCGCCCGATGGCTCCACAGTATGTTTCGTTTACATGAGCGACCTGTGGTTAGTTCCGTTCGAGGGCGGCGAGGCGCGCCGCATCACCGTGAGTGACGCCGAAGACAGCGGCCCCGTGTGGTCGCCCGACGGAGAGTGGATCGCCTTCATGTCGAATCGCGACGGACGAGGCAATATCTGGATGGCGCCTGCCGGTGGGGGACCGGCGCGGCAGATATCCAGGGAAGAACTGTCGATCGTTGATTGGTATCCAGATGGCAAACACCTGCTGGCCTACGGCGGTTTCACGCCGCGTCGCCGCGGATATTTCAAGCTGTCCGTTGACGATGGACGCCCCGTCGAGATCGTTGCGTTCGGCAACTTCTATGCCGACCTGAGCCACGACGCCGGCTCGATTGTCTTCTGCCGTCGCGGCGACCCGTTCCGCGAGCGCTATCAGGGCAGCGCCGCCGGCGAGCTGTGGCGCTACGACATCGACGATAACAGCTTCTTGCAGCTCACGCATACACAGTTCACCGAGCGCTACCCGGTTTGTTCAAAGCAGAGCGACGCCGTCTATTACGCCGCCTCCGACGGCGAGATATTTCAGCTTTTCCGCGCTGTGAACGGCGATTTCGCTCACCCCGAGCAGCTTTCCAGCTTCGATGTATGGTCGGCGCGAGACCTGTCCATCGCCCGCAGCAGCGACCGCCTGGTGTTCGAATACTTCGACTGCCTGGGCACATGGGACCCGGCCACCGGCCGCACAGCAGTCATCGACATCGACATCCGGCAGGACTACATCGGTATCCTCGATGAAAGAGAGACGCTACGCAACCGTGTGGACGCCTATGCCGTTTCGCCCAGCGGCAAGTTCATAGTGTTCGCCGCCAAATACGACCTCTTCGTCGTTCCCGCCGAGGGCGGCGAAGTGCGCCAGGTAACCACCGACAATCGTGGCGTCGAGAACATCGCCGTGATGGACGATAATCGCACCATCTACTTTTCGCGTCGCGTCGAGGGCGTACCGCGCCTCTTCAAGACCGACATCACCGCGCTCGACGAGATCGAGGAAGTGGCCTGGAGCCGCAACCGCTACATCGAGTATATCTACCACGGCCCGCAGGATTTGCTGGTCATCAGCTACTCGCAGGGCGAGGAGCGCAATCGCGTGGCCATAATGGACAGCGTCGGCATCGAGACCGTCATTGACGAGAGGATGTGGGGCGGCACCGCCATCGACCCTTCGGGCGAGTGGATTCTGAGCCCGAGCATCGATTCGAATATCTACACCGGAGAGCTTCAGTTGCGCAACCGTCTCACAGGCGAGAAACACGACCTGCTGGGCAGTGAAGACTGGATTCATGGCCTGGCCTTCGGCACCGATCGTCGCACCGCGTTCTTCACGAAAGACGGCGACATCTGGCGTCTCGATCTGGCCGCCAAGCCCGTTGACTACCAGGAAGAAGACCCCTGGGACGAGATACTGGCCGCCGCCGTTGAAGCTGACGAGGATGAGGATGAAGCGGAGGACGAAGACGATGAAGAGGAAAGCGAGGACGATACTGGCATGTTACTCGACCTTGCCGGCATTTCCAGCAGAATCGAGCGGATTGTTGACCCGCCGGGGCACAGTTACATCGTTCATGTGATTGATGACTCGACCTTCTACTACATGAACTACTTTGACGAGAAAGAGACCCTGCGCAAAGCTCACTATGACGGCAGCGGCGACGAAGAAGTGGCCAATCTGGGAAGCGACATTCACGCCATTCGGTGGAACGAGGGAACCGGGGCTTTCTACTATATAGAGAACGACCAGCTATACAAGCTCGACCCGAAGAAAAAGCGGCCGGAGGCTGTGCGCTACGAAACCCGCTATACCTGGAACCGGCTCAAGCTCAACCAGGAAATCCTGCGGCAGGTGTGGGTCGAGTTCGGTCTTGGCTTTTACGACCCGGAGATGCACGGCCACAACTGGGACAGGGTGTGGGAGCGTTACGGCGCCTACTCTGATGACTTGATTACTACCAAAGCGCTGACTTGGATCGTCGATGAGATGATCGGTGACGTCAACGCCTCGCATACCGGCTTCTATGCCCGCAGTGAGCGCAAAGGCCCGCGTCTGGGGCTGGCGCAGACCGGCGCCGTATTGGACTGGGTCAATCGTCCGGCGAGAGGTATCGACGTCATTGGTGTATTCAGCGAGAGCAAGCTGGCCAGTCCCGGCGGCATCGAGGCAGGCGACTTGCTGCTGTCCATCGATGGTGAACCCATCACCCGCAACACTCCCATCATGCCTATGTTAGTGGACAAGGTTGGCGATGAGATCGAGCTCGAGTTCGACATCGGCGAAGACACGACGCGCACCGTCAAGATTGTCGGTCTCGGTTACGGCGATGTCTATGATATGTGGTATCATGACTGGACTGTCGAGCGTCGTCGCATGGTGGACGAACTATCGAACGACCGCATCGGCTATTTGCATATCGAGCAGATGGGTGGATCGAGTTTCGAGAAGTTTCTCGATGAACTGTTCTACGACAACATCGACAAAGAAGCGCTCATCATCGATATACGCTTCAACGGCGGCGGCCACACGCACGATGACATTCTCGAAGCGCTGACCAAGAAGCGGTATGGGTACCAGACGCATCGTGGCCGCAACAATGAACCGTTTCCAACGCCCGGCCGCACCTGGGAGAAACCGCTGGTAGTGCTTATCAACGAGGAGAGCTTCTCCGACGCCGAAATTTTCCCGATCCTCTTCAAGGAACTGGGGTTGGGCAAAGTCATCGGTATGCCCACTTCCGGCGGCGTTATTGGTACGGGACACATCACCTTTATGGACGGCTCGGGCATGCGGATGCCACGCAACGGCTGGTTCACGCTGGCAGGCGAGAACATGGAAGGCATGGGCGCTGCTCCCGACATCGAGGTGGACATGACGCCCGAGCAGATCATCGAGGATGACGACGTTCAGCTTCAAACGGCGGTAGAGGCGCTGCTGAACGACCTGTAGCAGCTACGGTTATGACTAAGCACGAGTGGCCGGAGTCCTTCCTGGCGCATGTGTGGTCAGAGCAGCGTCTGCGCTCGCCGCTGGTGGCTCGCAGCGGCAAGATTGTGCAGGTGCATTTTGCCGGCCATCACAACACAATGGCAGGCCCCGACTTCCGGTTTGCGTTGCTTGATATTGACGGACAGGCGGTGCGCGGCGACGTCGAGCTGCATCATCGCCCGGGCGACTGGCAGGCGCACAGACATCACACCGACTCCGGCTACAACCGCGTCGTGCTGCATTGCGTATTCGAGGGTGGCAAAAGTGACCAGACCACTGTTCGTGAGGATGGCGGGCGCGTGGATATTGTCGATCTGGAACCTAACCTGCACGAGGCTCTATCCCTCATGCTGCGTCGCTGGAAACGGCGCAAGCGCCCCATCTCCGACCCGCGCTGTTCGCTTGTCGCCGACTGGACACCCGCTCGCAAGCGCGCCCTGCTGCGTCAGGCAGGCCACGAGCGCCTCGAACGCAAGGTGCATCGCTTTGGAGTGGAACTCGCCTTTGCCGACTGGGATCAGCTTCTTTACCAGGGCTTGTTCGAGGCGCTGGGCTACAGCGCCAACAAGCTGGCGATGTATGACCTTGCGCAGGCCATCCCCTGGCGCGTCGTCAGTGAGTGGAAAGGCATTGATGCGTCCACGCTCGCGTCCGTGTGGATGGGCGCCGCCGGATTGTTGCACCACCTGCCGCGCAAGGTGCCCGGCGCTCTGGCCACCCGCTGGCGAGACGCCTATGTTCGCCAGGACTATTGTCGGCGGCAGGTGTACATCGAGTGGCGGTCGTTCCGCCAGCGTGCGGTCAATCATCCGGCTGTCCGTCTGGCTCAGGCGGCCACGGCGCTGAGGCCGGCGCTGGGGCGCTCGCTGTTCCGGCGGTTTCTCGAACTGTTTTCCCTGCCGGTGGGCAAGCTGACGCCGGAGCGCCTGCGCCAGTCACTCGCCACAGTCTTTCACTGTGACGACCTGCCCGACGGACTGCGCATCGGGCGCGACAGGCTGGATGCGTTCGCCGTCAACATCCTTGTGCCGCAGGCGCTGTTGTATGCGCGCAAACAGGGCTATAGTGAGTTGGAAGAGGCTGTGTACTCGCTGTGGGAGACCTACCCTCGCATGGCTACCAACCAACCATTGCGCCGCTTCGAGAAGCTTTGGGCGGTGCGTTGCAAAACGGCTCTCGAACAACAGGGCGCGCTGCGACTCTGGCGTCTGTATTGCAATGAGCACCGCTGTGACGTCTGTGATAACCACCTTGTGAAGGAATAGACATGAAACGCCTTATCATCGTTATGCTGCTGAGTATTATCGTGGCAGGACACGCCAACGAAACCTGGCGGCAACCCGACGCCGCACTCACGGCGCTGTTCGACGCACGGCGCACACCAAGCAGCGAGCTATACCCGGAAGCCGGTAAAATCCTCTTCTGGGAGCGCCCCGGATACACCCCACTCGAAATGCTCGCCTGGCCGGTACTGCGCCTGGGTGGACGCGACATCACCCCGCTCAACAACGGCGGGCGACGCACAAGCTATCTCACCGACCCCTGGCTGCTGGACGTGGTCACCCGTGATTCGCTGCGTCTGCCGCTGCCGCCCGGCGCAATCTGCGGCAGCGAAGCATCAGCCCCCGATGGCCACGCTTTTGCATTTAACCAATACACCCGCGACGGCATCACACTGTGGCGCTACGATTTCGCCTCGAATGAGTTGCGGGCGCTGCTGAGTGGCGGCATCAACCAGATTCTGGGTGACAGCTTCCAGTGGATGCCCGACAACCGCCACCTGCTGGTGCGCATGGTCGCCCCGCAACGTGGCGATGCGCCAGAACCGTCGGCAGTGCCCGTAGGGCCGACCATTTACGAAACAAGCGGCGTACAGAAGCAGCTTCGCACCCACTCCGGCCTGTTGCGCAGCGACCACGACGAGGCGCTGTTTCATCACTATTTCACGACGCAGTTCGTGCTGGTGGACACCCACACCGGCGAAGCCCGCGTATTGGGCGAGCCAGGCCTGTACATATCCATCCAGCCTTCTCCCGATGGCCGGTATTTCATCGCTCGTGTGTTGGACGAATCGCTCTCGCGCCGCCTTCCCTGGTGGGGCTTCGCCCAGCGCTATGAGCTATGGGACGCCGACGGTGAAACGCTGGATACTCTATGCGTGCAGCCCTCGCGTGAGAACGTGCCTCTGGGCGGTGTGCTCACCGGGCCGCGCAATTATCACTGGCAGCCCTGGGAGCCGCATACTCTGGTGTGGATGCTGGCGCTGGACGAGGGAGACCCCGCCAACGAGGTCGAGTACCGCGAAGTAATCTACTACCGCGAGGCGGACAGCGCGCTGGTGAAGCCACTGCGCCGGTTGCGGCATCGCTATAGCGGCATTGAATACGTCTCGGCGCACGAGGCGATATTCCATGAATATGATCGCGAGCGCAGGTGGAGCACCAGCGCCTATGTCAATCTCGCAGACCACCGCGAGCACATCATCGAGGACATCAGCACACAGGATATGTATGGTCGGCAGGGGATCCCGGTGACACAGACCCACCAACCTGAACGCGTACTCGTGCGCGACGACGCGATCTTTCTTTCCGGCCCGGGATACACCCCCGATGGCGCCTACCCATTCATTGACCGTCTCGATCTGACCACATTCGAGAAGACACGCATCTGGCAGAGCCAACCAGATAGTTTCGAGCGTCTCGAAGGCTTCTGGGGCGAAGAGACGCTGGCTGTGTGGAGCGAGTCGCCCCAGCGACCACCCAACATGGCGCTGGCGAGGCTCGCAGACGACAGCCACCGCGAGTTGACCGAGTTCGTTGACGACGCGGCCATTCTCTCCACGCTGTCCAAGCGCCTCGTCACCTACGAGCGCGACGACGGCCTGCCGCTGTCGGGTATGCTGTACCTCCCGCCAGACTGGGACGGCGTAACCCGCCTGCCGCTGGTCATCCAGGCCTACCCAGACGAGTTCGTCGAGGCGGGCACGGCCGGCCAGGTGCGCAATTCCGAGAACCGCTATACCCGCACCTGGGGCGCTTCATCGCTCTATTTCTGTCTGAATGGCTACGCTGTGCTACGCGATGCGAAGATTGCCGTTGTGGGCGATCCTGAGACGGTGAACGAGACTTTCATTGAGCAGGTGGTGTCCAGCGCGGCGGCGGCCATCGCCCACTTGGACTCGACGGGTGTAATTGACCCTGCGCGGGTGGCGGTGACGGGTCACAGCTATGGCGCGTTCATGGTGGTCAACCTGTTGGCGCACAGCGATCTGTTCGCGGCAGGCATAGCGAAGAACGGTGCCTACAATCGCACGCTCACGCCGTTCGGATTTCAGTCGGAGCGCCGCAACCTGTGGGAAGCCACCAGCCTCTATTTACGCGTGTCGCCATTGCTGCACGCTGACTCTATCGACGAGCCGCTGCTGCTGGTGCACAGCCAGGAGGACACAAACTCCGGCACCTATCCGATGCAGAGCAAGAGGCTGTTCGAGGCGCTGGACGGGCTGGGCAAAAACTGCCGCTACATCGAGCTGCCGCTCGAGGAACACGGCTATCGTGCCCGCGAGACGCACCTTCACCTGCTGGCGGAGTATCTCGACTTTCTGGGGCGCTGGTTGAGCGATTAAAGCGCGGACAGCAGCTCGCGCACGGTCTTGCCGAGCGTGGGATGCACGGCGTCCGGCGCGATTTTGGCCAGCGGCGTCAGCACGAACTCGCGCAGGTGCATGAGGGGATGAGGCACGGTTAATTCTGCGGTCTCAATGATAGCGTCGCCACACAGCAGGATGTCAATGTCGATGCAGCGCGGTCCCCAGCGGATGGTGGGACTGCGGCCAAGAGCCGCCTCGATTTGTTTGCAGGCTTGCAGCAGTTCCAGCGGTGTCAGCGGGGTTTCTATTTCGGCGGCGGCATTGAGAAAATCGGGTTGTGCCGTGAGTCCCCAGGGTTTGGTTTCGTGCAGGCGGCTCACTGTGCACACCTGCACGTCATAGTCTGCCGCCAGTTTTGCCAGCGCCGCGTGAATCATCTCCGCACGGTCGCCCTGATTCGAGCCAAGCCCCAGGTGAGCTATCAAAGACGGCTTCTTTCCATCACTATCTCAACCGAATCCAGCACCGCGCTCATGGGCACGAACGGCTTCTTGATGCCCACCTTCACATGGGTGATCTTGGGAAACTCCGTCAGCAGGGCTTCGATGATGGTGTTGGCGCATTCTTCCATCACATGATACTGTTTCTTTTCCATGATGTGCTGAATGGCGTCGAACACGCGGGTATAGTCGATGGCGTCTTCGAGATGCTTGATCTGCCCATCGTTGGCGGGGTCGGACTCGCAGGTTACGTTGACAACGAAGCGCTGCCCCAGCTTGCGCTCTTCGGGGTGGACGCCGTGGTAGCCGAAAAACACCATGTTATGCAGATGGATTTTCATCGCTTTCCCCCTCTTGCCCGCTCAGGACATCGACGATCTCGAACGAGGCCTTGTGCCCCAATTTCCGGTCAAAGCGCCAGATGATGAATCCGCTGGCCAGCAGCCCGGCGAACGAGCAGACAATGGCGATTTCCTCGTTCCAGCCAAAGGCGAACCGCGCCAGCAGGTAGAAAGCGACCAGCATGAGGATGGGGAAGAGGAACAGCAGCAACGAGGCGGCGACGCGAACCACCGGACTGACCTCGAAGCGTACGCGGTCGCCCACTCGCAGGGATTTGTCGGTGGGCACGAAATGCCGCGCAATACGGTCTTTGCCCATGCAGATACCGCTCACGACGCACTTGTCGCAGCCGCTTCCACGCTCAATTTCGATAACTACACCGCCCTCGCGCACCTCGTGAACAACGGCAATCTCATCGTGTTCTGGTTCATTATAGCTCATGCTGTTCTCCATATATCTTGCAGATTCGGGTGATGATGGCAGAGGAGGATACGCCGGGCAAAAAGCGCAGGCTGTGCACCTCTCCGCCGCCCGCCAGCACGGTGTCGGCGCCCACGATCTGCTCTGGCCGCCAGTCGCCGCCCTTCACCAGCACGTCGGGGCGCAGTTGCTCGATGAGCCGCGCCGGGGTGGGTTCATCAAAGAGCACTACCCAGTCAACGCTGGCCAGCCCGGCCAGCACCGCGGCACGTTGCCGCTGCGGAACGACCGGCCTCTGCGGGCCTTTGAGGCCGCGAACGCCGGCGTCTGTGTTGAGCCCCAGCACGAGGATGTCACCCAGGGCGGCGGCTTCTTCGAGGTATTGCACATGGCCGGCGTGGAGGATGTCGAAGCAGCCGTTGGTGAAGACCACGCGCTTTTCGCCTCGATCGGCCAGCCACCTTGCCAGTTCGTCGGCGGTGATAATCTTGTCTGTCACGCTCCATCCTTGATGTCGATGAGTTCGTAGATCTTCACTGCGAGGTTCTTGCCCTTCACCTTCACCTCGTCGAGGTAGCGCACTTCCACATCGTCTTTCACATGTTCCAGGGTGAACTCGCTGATGATGATCTTGTTTTTGGTTTCATATTCCTTGTTTAGCGCTTCGAGGCGCGCTCCCAGGTTGATGCCGTCGCCAATGGCGGTGTAGTCGAATATCTGCTCGGAGCCGAGGTTGCCCACCGTGACCATCGCCGTGTTCAGCCCGATGCCAATCTCGAAGCCTTCGCGGCCTTCGTCGCGCCACTGCTGCTGCATTTCGGTCAGGCGTTTGCGCATATCCAGCGCGGTGCGGCAGGCGGCCAGAGCGTGGTTGTCTATCGGAATCGGCGCTCCAAACAGCGCCATCACCTCGTCGCCGACGAACTTGTCGAGGATGCCGCGATGCTTGATGATGATGTCAACCATGGCCGTGAGGTACTCGCGCAGTTGAGCAACGGTTTCAGTGGCTTCGTGGCTTTCGGTGTAGGTCGTGAACGAACGGATGTCGCTGAACAGCACGGTGAGTTTCTTCTGCTGGCCGCCGTATTGCAGGTGTTCGGGGCTTTTCAGCAGTTCGTTCACCAGTTCTGGCGCCATGTATTGCTGAAACGCGCTGCGGATTTGCTTTTTTTCGCGGAAGGTGCGCATATAATGCGCGATGAGCGTGACGATATAAATCACCACCAGCAGCAGCGGCGCCTCAAACACAGGCAGAATGCGACTGCGAGCGCCAAACATCCACCAGGCCAGTCCGGCCCACAGCAGCGCCATTACCACCGTGATGATGACGGTGTAGCTGGGGCGCAACCGCGTGAACAAAGCATAGGCGCCCACCACCAGCACGAGTTCGAGAGCCAGCAGCCACAGCCAGGGGAAGCGCACCAGCCAGTCGTCGTGCAGAGCCATTTCGAGAAAGTTGGCGTGAATCTCGACGCCGGGCATCAGCTCGTTGTAGAAGGGCGTGCTGAAGTAGTCGTGATCCTCTTCGAGGGTACTGCCGATGAGCACGATCTTGCCGTCAACGACGCTGTCTGGCAGGATGAACTGCTCGTAGGCGTCGAGGTCGAAGTCGCTGATGTCGAAGCTGATGTCGTCAATCACCTGATAGTAGGGGACGCGATGGAACGTGCGCGCCGGACCGAAGTAGCGGATGAGCGTGGTGTTGAAGCTGTTCTTGGGCACGCGATAGAGGATGCTGTCGCCATCACTCACGGTAAGCTGCCTTCTGTCGTGGTTAATGGCGGCGTCGAGATCGTCAGGCGGGTTGTGCAGCAGGGCCAGCGCCTTCACCCCAATCGAGTAGAAGGTTTCTTCCTTGTAGCGCTGGAACAGCGTGTAGCGGCGCACGAAGCCGTCGGGATCTGTGCGGATGTTGACGATACCCCAGGGGATTTTGCTCCACAGCAGCGGCTTCATCGGTGGAACCTGACGCATCATGGTGTGAGAACCGGTGCGACTGATCTCCACCTTGCCCGCCAGAACTATGCGGTCGCGGTATTGGGCGCAGGCGCGCATCAGCTCGGCGTCCTGTCGCGGGTCACGCTCGACGTCAAACTGGATGTCGAACACCACCAGCCTGGCGCCGGCGGCAAACAGGTTGTGGAGAAGGTGCGCGTGGTAATTGCGCGGGTATGGGTAGTTGGCCGCTTCGATGCTCTCGTAGGTGCTCTGGTCAATCTCGACAATGATGATGTCATCGGACACGGGGCGGCTGCCACTGAGGGTGAACAGGTTGTCGTAGGCTTTCAGCTCGATGTGCTCCCACAGCGGCGCCAGAAAAACAATCTGCGCCACGATGAACACCAGCAACGGCACGGCGATGTAGTGCAGGCGGCGAGCCCAGCGAAACAGAACACGCACGGCGTCTCCTTATACATACCGGGCCACCCAGCGGGCAGCCCGGCAGAGCGATGTTATCTCTGGTTAGAAGGTGTAGCGCATGCGGAAGCGCAGGTCGAGCTTCGAGTAATCGAAGTCATCGGTGTCGCTGTTACTGTAGTTTTTCATGCTGACACTTGTCGATGCTTCGAAGTTCTCGACGATGTCATAGCTGGTACCCGCGCCGATGAGCCGTGTACTCTGGGCGTCACCGTCACCACCGAAACTGGTGATCTGGAAACTGACGTAGGGCTTCAGCCGTTCTTGCAGGAGGCGCAGATTGGCGCGCAGCATCACCGAGTTGTAGGCGTCGCTGCTCTCACTGAAGGTGGGATTGGCGAAGTCGCCAGGGTCGATGATTTTCTGGTCGCTGGCCGTGTTGCTATAGCGAATGACGGTTGTCAGCGGCAGGTCGCGGAAGCGGCTGGCGCCACTGATGCTGATGGTGTTCATGGTGTTATCGAAGGTGTCGTTGAGGTCATCGGCGCTGGCGGTCTGCTGCCAGTTCACTTCGAAGGTGGTGGGAGCGGCATACAGGGCGACCACCTCGTAGGAAAGCCCCACGGTGATGGACTGCGAGGTCTGTTCGAGGCCATACAGGTAGCCATCGTCTTCAAGGGCTTCACCGTCGTCGGATGCGGCAGACTGGCTGAAGCCCAGCTTGACGGTCGGCAGGCCGTTGGGACGCGCCACTGCCTGCACGAAGAAGCTGGTGTTCGTGTTGGTGGTTTCCTTCTGGTCAGACAGGTTGTCGCTCACCAGGTTCATTCCCACCGAGAGCAGCAGCTGGTTCTGGAAGAGCATTACGTTGTCGGTGAGCGAGATTGTGCGGGTGTCTTTTTGCAGGTAGTTGGCAGACAGCGAGTTATAGCTTGCCCCGACATCGGAGAAACTGGCGGTGAAGAAATTGCCGCCCATGTTGAAGTTGACGAACGCCCGATAGGCGACATTGGCCATGTTCGGAATGAACGGCTCCATGTTCTTGTTGATAACGATGAGGCTCTCGAACGATTCGGGGTCGAAGGGGACATCGACGCCGTAGTCCTCGAGTTCCTCGGTGCTGATGACGCCATCGTAGATATTGCTGTTGTACAGGCTGCCGGCCATCTCGAATCCGAACTCGAGCTTGCGCTTGATGATGGGCACGAGGAAGTCGGTGCCGATGACGATGTTGTCTTTGGGAGCAAGCACAATAGTGCTGTCGCCGGTGACGGCGTCGATAGAGAAGAAGTATTCCTCGTCAATCGAATCGATGTCGTCTTTGTTCTTCACTACGCTGATGCCCCACTGGAAGGCGTCGAGCTCGCCCACTTCGGTGCGGAAACCAAGCGTGGTGCGCTTGAACGAAGTGTGCTGCACGTTTTCGATGGCCTGACGATTCTGCCCATAGTTGAAGTAGAAGCGGAAGTCTTTGGAATGGAAGAGAGCGTGGACGCCGCGCACATTCTTGTTGCTCATGGTGAACGAATCATAGTCGGGTGACTTGTCGCCCAGCGTGACATCGGCGAACGGCGTGGTGAAGCCGACCGTGTAGCGGTTCACCGATTGGTCCGAGGATGTCTGGCGTGAGGTGATGAACAGCCGCGTGAAGAACCCGAACCACTCCTGGCGGCCACGCAGGTTGATGTTCCAGTCCGCCTGGCGCAGGTCGTCATCCTCATCATAGCCAGAGTTGTCGTCACCGGAGAAGCTGCGCATGAGGCTGCTCATGTCTATGCGGCCGGTGATGTTGAGCGGCATCTCGAAAGCTACTCCGCCCTTTGTTCTGGTTTGCCAGCGGCGGGAGACGATGTGGCGGCCGTTGTTCAGCTCGGCGGAAACCTGATAGCTGTGTGTGCCTGCCCCTGGGTCGTCGATGCGTAGCACAATCATGTTGCCGGCAATCTCAGCCTGCTCGGTCATGTCGTCGCCGTCAAAGATGATAGCGATGGTTTCGGGTTTGATGCGGTCAGCCACGGCGAAGGTGCTGATGGCGATGATCAGGGGTTCGCCGGCAGGCAGCGGCGCGGCTTCGGGACTGAGTCTCACGAAGTCGTCCGATGGCGCTTCGACGCGATCAAATTGTACGCGGTAGGGATTGAGCGCCGGCTGCGCGCTGGGCAGCGTTTGCAGGGTACCGTTCGTCAGCGTCACCTCGAAGTAGTATTCCAGCCCCTTCTCAGGGTGTTCGAGTTGTGGCACGTTGAAGGTGTAGGACGGCTCGGGCTGTTGCTCCATGGTGATGTTGACGAAGCTGGTTGCGCCTGTCTCGCGATAATAGAGGTTCACCAGGTCAATCTCGTCGAATCCAGAGAGAACTTCGAGGTCGAGCACGACTTCGCGGTCTGGTTTAAGCGATATAGGCGGATCGTGGCGGACGGCTACGGTTGCGCCAAGAAGGCTGACTGCGAGTATGGCGATTAGTAGTATAGCTGTGCGTTTCATGGCTGTCTCCTACTCCATCTCGATGATGATGGTGCGAGTATCGCCCTGGGCGTCCTCGAGCTCGATGCGCAGCTCGCGGTTCATGCCCTCGTCCTCGATCAGCTCACGCGTTTCGGGGTCGAGGTCGTCGGGGTTGAACGCAGTGGTCTCGATGGGGCCTTCGCCGCTGGACTGAGCCATTTGGCCTGCGCCCACATCGGCCTCGTTGTTGTCGCGTTTGTTGCGAAAGCTGACCACGCCACTCATGGTGATAAGCTCGGTCAAACCGAACTCATCGACGGAGACGAGGAAGTCGGTGCCCTTCACCGAAGCGACGGTGGTGGGGGACTCCACCTCGTAAACGCCTGCGCGGCGCATCACGCGGGAATAGACGCCGCCCCGCTCCACATACGGGCGCTTGTTCAGTTCGCCATCCTCGATGGTGGCGTTGAGGCGCAGGTGCGAATTGGGGAACAGTTTCAGCAGGGCGCTGCCATCCACGAACTTCACGGCCGCATAGCTGTCGGCGGCGCTCATGAGTTCGTCATTATGATAGAGCATGGCGCCGGTGGCGAGTTCGGCGTTTTCGCCGTCACGGGACACTGTCACCTCGCCCTTCACTTTCATGCAAATGGCCACAGGATCCTCGGCAAACAAAAGACACGACATCAGCAGTATTAAAAAGATGAGCATGGTTTTCATAGATTCCTCCTACTCGATGGAAAGAGTTTTGAATTCGAGTTCGCCGTTCAGAATCAGGATGAGCAAATCGTTCAGATCCTCGAACGGCATCTCCTGCCCCATATAGGTGAGTTCGCCGGTGGGCGTGAAGCCCTGACTCAGCAGTTCGTACACCTCAGATAAATCGGCGCCTTCGATGTTGTTGAGGAAGTTTGCCAAAATCTGATTATACACTTCGTTATCATCCGGGTTGGCCACGCGGAAAACGAACACAGGGCTTCTCAGTATGTTGCTGGTTCCGCTACGGTCGGCTGGACTGAGCAACCCTCCATAAATCTGCCAGGCGTAGGTTTTGCCCATCTCGAGTGTCGGAGCGCCAGGGGGATAGGGGAGAGTGGTGGCAGAGGTGCACTCGCATTCGACCAGCGGGGTCATGTTCTCGATATCCTCGGCTGTAGCGTTGATGACGCCTTCCATCTCCCACAGCAGGAAGGTATAGCCTTGCAGGTTCGAGGCCCAGATAAAGTTGGGGAACATCTCGAGATAGGGCATCACATCGCTGCCAATCTCGGTGCCCGGATACAGCAACTGGATACTGATGGGGCTGACGACGTTGAAGACCAGCGAACCCTGGGCTGTGCGATTGCCGCCGATTTCATTGAGCACAATATTTATTGTGTAGTTGCCATCAGGGAAACGGCCGGTGTTGAGGATGGCGTCCTCGAAGTCCGGGTTATCTGCCAATATCCCGTCGAAGGTGATGTTGCTGTTGAAATCATCATTGTCTTCGGCGATGATATCGCGAGAAGTGAAGCTGGTCGTTCCGATTGCCAGAGGGTTTTCCGCAGTCGCTATGGCATCGTCCATCAAATAGTTGCCGTTCCAGGTGAAGTCAATGGACAGTTCATACATGAATGAACTGCCGGTATCGTTATTGAAGGTGGCGTGAAACAGGATGGGCTGGGCCATCGGGTCGGTGGGATCTACGTAGGAGGCGTAGAAAAGGTTGTAAAGCTCTGGACTGGGGCTCAGCGTGAGGCTTAGAGCCGTCAGCACGCCCACAGCGACGAGAAGCATGAGAAGCAGGGATACTTTTTTCATGGTAACTCCTTATGTGTTGGCTGTTTTGTCGTTTGCTCGCTGTTGAAAGGAGACGGCCAGTCGGCTCGCAGGGCGACGCCGATGATTGTCTCCAGAAGCTTCTGGAAGGTGTAGCCGGCCTCGGTGGCGGCCATGGGGGTGAGGCTGAGCGGGGTAAGCCCGGGCAGCGTGTTGACCTCAAGAAAATAGTTCGCCTCGTCGTCGCTGCGGAAGTCGATGCGGGCGTAACCCTCGCAGCCCATCGCCTGGTAGATGGCCAGAGCCTGCTGTTGCAGTGTTTGTACCTCGCCTGGTTCGAGAACAGCGGGCGCTTCATACACCGTTTCGCCTTTGGTGTACTTGTGTTTGTAATCATACCAGCCGGCGCATGGTTTTATTTCCACCACTGGCAGCGGTGACTGGTCGAGGATGGTGACGGTCAGCTCGCGCCCGTCGATGAACCGCTGTAGCAGCACATGGCTGTCGCAGCGGCGTGCCAGATCGATGGCGGCGGCCATGTCGTCGGCGTTATCCACGATGGTGATGCCCACAGAGCTGCCGCCGTTGTTGGGCTTCACCACGAGCGGAAACCCCAGCGCGGCGATTGCCCCTGCGGGGTTGTCTGCGGGACGCAGCGAGAATGTTTGTGGCGTAGCCAGCCCCACGCATTCGGCCAGGCGCTGACTGGCCAGTTTGTCCATGGCGATGGCGCTGGCAGCGTGGCGAGAGCCGGTGAAGGGAATGCCCGCCAGTTCGAGCAGCGCTTGCAGGCGGCCATCTTCGCCGGCGCCACCGTGCAGCCCGTTGAATACAATGTCGGGCGTGGACGAGAGGATGGCTTCGAGCAGCGCCTGCGGCGAGAGGTAGTCTGCCGGGTCGATGAGGCGGCATCGGCAGCCATTGCCGGACAGCGCCTGAGCAACCTGTCGGCTCGTGGTCAGCGAAACTTCGCGTTCCACCGAGAACCCTCCGCAGAGGACGATGACGTCACGTTGTTTTCTCATACACGCATTCGACACCGTTTACGTGCATTGTCAAGATATTTGCCATGATGACAGGCATGAAAAGTGTATTGACAGGTTTGAAACTGCGTTCATCATCCTGACATCAACGACAGGGAGACACCATGTACATCAGTTTCGATCTGGGCGGCTCCTCGCTCAAATATGGCTTGGGCAACACACGCGAAGGCCTCTTGAAGCACGGCTCTGTCCGCCTGCGAGGCGTCTCGCGTGATGCCATTATCAACCTGATTGACGATACTTTTGTCGAGCTGAACGCGCATCTGCCGACAGGTGAATCATTGCACGGCGTCTCGCTCGGCTCACCTGGCGTTGTCGATGCCGCCGGTGGCCGTGTGTTGAGCCACTGTCCCAATCTGCCCGACTGGAAAGGCGCCGAGCCAGGCCCTGTCTTGCAGCGGCGGCTGGGCGTGCCGGTTTTCGTGGACAACGACGCCAACCTCATGGCTTACGGTGAGGCGGCGCGGTTCGGTTTCGAGCGGACTGTGCTGGGAATCACTCTGGGCACCGGCATCGGCAGCGGGCTGGTCGTGGGGCGGGACATCTACACCGGCGCCGGCTGGGCCGCGCTCGAGCTGGGGCATGTGCTGGTGGCGCCGGATGGCCGCTTGTGCGGCTGTGGCAGGCGAGGCTGTATCGAGGCCTATGCTTCGGGGCCATCGCTGGTTGCGCTTTGCCGCGAGGCCTGGCGACAGAAACACGATGGCCGTGTCAACGATAGCGACAACCCCACCGTGAAACAGATTTTTGATAACGTTGTTGACAATAAAGAGGTGTGTGCTATATTATTGCATCAGATGGACAGGTTGGGTTTTGTCCTGGCCAACGCCATCACAATACTGGCGCCGGATGTACTCATAATCGGCGGCGGTCTCAGCGAGATTTCCAGCTTTCCGTGGGTGGAACTTGAACGCGCAGTGCGCGATAGGCTGTTGCCGGTTCACAACGGCTCGCTACGGTTCGAACAGGCGCAGTTGGGCAACAGGGCAGCCATTGTTGGCGGCCTGTGGCGTTGTCATCATCGGCTCGAGTCTGACATTGATAATTGATTGAACAGTTGGAATAAAAATTGCACTTTGTACATGCGTAAGGAGGCAGCGATGAACAAGACCATGATTTTCGTCATAGCGCTGATGCTTGTCAGTGTTTGCGCGTTCGCAGCGAACAGAGGCGAGGCAACATTCACTATCTCGCCCAACCCAGTAGATGAAGTTACAACGATAACGGTGTTTTTGCCGGCGAACACAACCATTAGTCTCACTGTCGAAGATAACAGAGGGACTATTCTGCACACGCTATACACTGGCGCTCTGTCTGCCGGAGTCCACAACTTCGAGTGGGACGGAACGACCGAAGATGGTGAGCGTCTCGCACCCGGCCCCTACACCGTCGATCTACAGGACGAGCGTTTCACTTCGGTCAAGCGCATCATCATCCTCAAATAGCCGACACCGCGCTTTCCGAAGTGGTTACCTATCGGTAACGCTACAATATATTAGCCCCTGTTTTCAGGGGCTTTTATTTTCTGAAGCAACAGGATTTTCAGGATTGGGGACATTATCAGGATTAAGCATTAAGAGTAAAAAGCTTGCTCGTTCTTTTTTATTTCATCCTGATTCAGACAAACAAATCTTTCACAGCAGTCGTGCCTGTCATTCTACTCTCCATGTCCAGATATGTCGGTTTCAGCGCTCATGCTCTTCGCCAGCTCGAGGGTTTCCTCTGCCTGATCGAGCCCAAGCTCCAGCGCCTGTCGCAGACAGCTCACCGCTTCGTCAATCCGCTTCAGCTTCAGCAGGCTGACACCCATGTTGTGCAGCACTGAGGGTTCATCGGGGACGAGTTCGAGCGCCTTCCCGTAGGCCTCGAGCGAGTTTTCGGCCAGCCCGTGATCGTGAAGCGCTATGCCCAGATTGAACCAGGCGTCGGCGTCACCTGGGTCGAGGGCGACTGTGCGCTGGAAGTCGCTGATGGCGGCGGCAGTGTCGCCGAGGAGGAGGTGCAGGTTGGCGCGGTTGAACCAGGCGTCCGCCAGGGTGTCATCCAGGGCGAGGGCGTGATTGTAGAACTCGAGGGCCTGCGGTTCGTGGCCGCATTGCAGAGCGCAGAACCCGCGATTGACCCAGTAACGCGGCACATCAGGGTCAAGCTCGATTGCTCGCTCGAATGCCGCGGTGGCCTGCTGCGGTTCTCCAAGCTGCAACAGCGCAACGCCAAGCTGGTGGTGCACTACGGCCACTCTGTCCCACAGTTCGAGCGATTGCAGATATTGGCCGGCGGCGGCGGAGTGGTCGCCCAATCCGGCCAGCACCTCGGCGGTGTGAAACAGCGCTTCGGCTTCGGCGCGGCGGTTTTCTTCTGTTGCCATTTGCCCATCTGATGCGGTTGTGTCGGATGTGGTATTCATGATACGAAAAATGCGCTTGACAGGAAATCTGGCAACGTTTTTCGTAATGTTAAATCGACCCTTTAAACTGTCCTGTGAGGCAGATAAGGAGGAAGAATGCCGCGCAAGACACCTCGCTGACCCGCCGGTCCAACCTATTCCCGTTTCGTAAGCTCACCCTGATTTCAATGCTAACGGAGGACCGATGCAAAGCAAATTCAACCTGCTGGGACGCAACCTTTTCGACCTCGACGACTACTCGACCGATGAAATCGTCGCCATCCTCGAGGCGACCCAGGTGATGAAACAGATCAACCTGCGTGACTACAAAAAGCTGCCTACGCTGAAGGGCAAGACCGTCTGCACTCTTTTCTTCGAGAATTCTACCCGTACCCGCATGTCATTCGAGTTGGCCGCCAGCCGCATGTCGGCGGATGTCGTCAGCTTCTCGGCGGAAACCTCTGCCCTGGCCAAAGGCGAAAGCCTCCAGGACACTGTTTACACCCTCAACGCCATGGGCATCGACCTCTACATCGTGCGCCACAGCTGCCCTGGCAGCCCGCAACTGGTGCACAAGCATTCGTCCAAACCGGTCATCAACGCCGGTGACGGGCGTCACGCCCATCCCACCCAGGCGCTGCTCGACATCTTCTCGATCTGGGAACGGCTTGGCTCGCTGAAGGGACTGCGCATCGCCATCGTGGGCGATGTGACCCACAGCCGCGTGGTGCGCTCGAATCTCATCGGCATGAAAAAACTGGGCGCCGAGGTGGTGGTGTGCGGTCCGCGTACGCTGGTGCCGGGTTATCTACCGGAGATTTATGGCTGTGAGGTGGAATACGACCTCAAGACAGCGCTCAAGAACGCCGACGTGGTCATGGGACTGCGGATGCAGATCGAACGGCAACGCGAGGGGCTGTTCCCCGGCCTCGACGAATACACCCGCCATTATGTGCTGTCCAAAGAAACTATTCGCTGGGCGAAGAAAGACGCCCTCATCATGCACCCGGGGCCAATGAACCGTGGCATCGAAATCCTGCCCGAGATCGCCGACTCGGAGCAGAGCCTTATATTGAAGCAGGTGGCCAATGGCGTCAATGTGCGCATGGCTATTCTGTTTCTCATGCTCGGCGGAAAGGCGTAGGAGGCAATCATGCGTACACTCATCAAGAACGGACTGGTATATCGTGATGGCGCGTTCGTGCAGGCGGACGTGCTGCTCGACAACGATCGCATCGCCGAAGTGGGGCAAAAGCTCACCGCCAAAGCAGACAGCGTCTTTGACGCCATCGGCAAGCACGTCATGCCCGGCTTCATCGATCTGCATGTCCACCTCCGCGACCCCGGCCAGATGCACAAGGAAGACATTGTCAGTGGAACACGCGCCGCCGCCAAAGGTGGCTTCACCACCGTGCAGGCCATGGCCAACACAGACCCCGTTGTCGATAACCTGGCCACAGTCGAGTACATCAACCGCAAAGCGAAAGAACTGGGGAGCTGCAAGGTATTGGTGGTGGGCGCCCTGACCCGGAACAGCGAGGGCAAGGAGATTGCGAGCATAGCCAACATGCTGAAAGGCGGCATCACCGCCGTATCGGACGATGGTAGTTGTGTACAGGAGGGGCGGCTCAAGTTCAACGCGCTCAAATACGCCGCCGGATTCAACATTCCGGTCATCGTCCATGCCGAAGACTACAGCCTGGCCGGTTCTGGACAGGTGAACGGCGGCAAAATATCCACCCAGCTTGGCCTATCGGGCATTCCGGCGCTGGCCGAGGAAGTCATGATTGCCCGCGATATCATGTTCGCCGAGAAGATACGCTGTCGGCTGCATATCGCGCACATCAGCACTGCGCGTTCCATAGAGATGGTGCAGTGGGCGCGCCAGGCAGGCCTCGACGTCACCGCCGAGGTGACGCCGCATCACCTGCTGCTGACCGAGGAAGCCTGTGTTGGCTTTGACACCAACACCAAAGTGAAGCCGCCGTTGCGCACCGAGAAAGACCGCCGTGCTTGCTTCGATGCGTTGCGCGAGGGCGTCATAGATTTCATCGCCACCGACCATGCGCCCCATGCCGATTACGAAAAAGACCGCGAGTTCACCCTTGCTCCTTATGGCATCAACGGATTCGAGACCGCCTTCTGCTCGCTCTATGAGGGACTGGTTCTCGCCGGTGAACTACCACTGGAGACTCTGGTGCAGCGCATGGCCGAGGCTCCGGCGCGCTTTCTGAGCCTCGATACCGGCCGCATCGAGCCGGGCCTGGCCGCAGACGTCATCATGGTTGACCTTGACGGCGAGGTGAGCATCACCCCGGACGCGATGCTTTCCAAGAGCAAGAACACGCCGTTTCTGGGCCGCAGCTTCAAAGGCCGCGTATTGAAAACCTGGTGCGACGGCCGCATCACCTGGGACGCCGACGATGCCGAGTGAGTCCGGCTATCGGGCCGTGTGCCGCGTGGTGCGCAAGCTCGAACACAACGAGCATTATTTCACGCTGTGGCTGCGCGACGCCACCATCGCCCGCGCCGTGCCCGGGCAGTTTGTCATGCTCCAGCCACAGCCACAGACTGATTTCAGTCTGCGCATACCGCTGTGTGTGCATGATGTCGAAGACGATACATTTGCTGTGCTGGTGAGGGTGGTGGGCCAGGGTACCCGCCGCCTTGCCGCTGTGCGCCCCGGTGACCTGCTGGACGTGATGGGGCCGCTTGGCAATGGCTTCACCCTGATGGCCGAGGGCCGCGCGCTGCTGGTGTCGGGAGGCATCGGCTATGCGCCGTTACGGTTGTTGCAACGCCGCTTGCGGCCTGGCTGCGTCACTCAGTGGCTGCACGGTGGCCGCACCGCCGCCGACCTCTTTCCAGCCGATGTCCTCTTCTGCGACGAGGGCGTGGCCGCACGCCAGGGACTGGTGACCGATGGCCTGCGCGAGGCCTTAGCTGCCAGCGGCGGCTGGGACCGCGTCTTCGCCTGCGGTCCCCATGCCATGCTGGCTGCTTGCGCCGGCTTGTGCACTGAGGCCGGCGTGCCGCTGGAGGTGTCGCTGGAGGCGTACATGGCCTGTGGCATTGGCGTGTGTCACGGTTGCGCCGTGCCCGCCGTCACTGGTGGCTATATGGCGGTGTGCAAGGACGGCCCGGTATTCAACGCACAGGAGGTGGACTGGAATGAATAGGCTATCGACAAAACTGGGCCGCATCGAGCTGGCCAACCCCGTCACTGTCGCCTCTGGCACGTTCGGACTGGAGAGCGGCGACTGGTACGACCTTTCCCGACTGGGCGCGCTGGTGAGCAAGACCATCACCCTGGAGCCGCGTGCGGGCAACCAGCCGCCGCGTCTGTTCGAGACGAGCGGCGGCCTGCTCAACAGCATCGGGCTGCAAAACCCCGGCCTCGAAGCCTTTCTGCGCGACGAGCTTCCGCTGTATGCCGCAGTTGGTCCACCGCTGATGGTGAGCTTCTCGGCGGGCACTGTCGATGAATTCTGCCGCATGGTGGAGACAATGGAAAAGCATGAGGGAATCGCCGGATACGAGGTGAACGTGAGCTGCCCCAACGTCGAGCGTGAGGGCATGGCCTTCGGCACAGACGCACAGGTGGTGTACGACCTTACACGCCGCCTGGCCGCCCTCACCCAGCGTGAACTGTGCGTCAAGCTCACGCCCAACGTCACCGACATCGTCACCATCGCCCGTGCTGCGCAGGAAGGCGGCGCCACTTCGCTGGCGCTCATCAACACTCTGCTGGGCATGGCCATCGACCCAGAAACAGGGCACAGTCGCATTGCGAGAGGCGTGGCCGGCTATAGCGGCCCGGCCATCAAGCCGGTGGCCGTTGCCTGTGTGTGGCGGGTGGCGCAGGCGGTTAATATTCCCATCCTCGCTATGGGCGGCATCGCCGGGTGGGAGGACGCGGTCGAACTTATCCGCGCCGGCGCTTGCGCCGTGGCAGTGGGCACGGCGGCGTTCGTTTCGCCCGACCTTCCCGTGCGCGTTCTCGATGGGCTGGACGCGTTTCTTGCCCGTAAAGAATTAACGCTTGCCGAACTTGTTGGTACGGCTACATTTTGAATCTGGAGGTAAACATGAACATGAAGAGTAAGATCATGGACGCGAGCGCCATCGAACGCGCTATACGACGCATCGCGCATGAAATCGTGGAGCAGAACAAAGGACTCGAAAACATCTACCTGGTGGGCATCCGCAGTCGTGGCGTGCCTTTGGCCAAGCGCCTGGCGGATTATCTGCGCCAGATCGAGAACACCGAGGTGCCTGTCGGCATTATCGACATCACGCTCTACCGCGACGATCTTTCCACCATATCTCACCAGCCTGTTCTCAAGGGCTCCGAGATTGGCTTCGACATCGAGAACGCTAACATCATTCTGATCGATGATGTTCTGTACACTGGCCGCACAGTGCGCGCCGCCTTCGACGCTCTGCTCGACTTTGGCCGCCCTCACAAGATTCAGCTCTGCGTGCTCATCGACCGCGGACACCGCGAGTTGCCCATCAAGGCCAACTATGTGGGCAAGAACGTACCCACCGCGCAGGACGAAATCATCAAGGTGAGCCTGGCCGAAACCGATGGCGAGGATTCTGTGAAGATATTCATCCGCGCCGACGTGGAGGCGTGATGTCTTTCTGGGACAAGTACTCTCACACCACCAAACTTCACGACTCATATGTGTGCGTTGGCCTCGACAGTGACATCGCCAAGCTGCCGGGGTTGCTCGAATTCGAGCAGAATCCTATCCTCAAATTCAACGAGGAGATTGTTCGCGCCACCAGAAACAAGGTTGCCTGCTACAAGCTCAATCTCGCTTTCTATCTCGCCGCGGGCAAAACAGGCTATGAAGCGCTGGAACGCACTCTCGGGGTCATGCCAAGCTACATTCCGGTCATTCTCGACTGCAAGGTCGGCGATATTGGCAACACTATGTCTGCCTATGCGAAGGCCTTCCTGAAAGAAATGCCCTTCGACGCCATCACCGTGAATCCCCTCATGGGCGGTGACGTTCTCGATCCGCTTGCCGGCTTCGACCAGGCCATGAAGTTCGTGCTGACGCTAACCTCCAATCCCAGCTCCAAGGACTTCCTGCTGCGCAACAATCTCTATCTGGACATTGCCAAGTGGCTGGAAAAGAGGGGGCATGAGCAATGGGGCGCAGTGGTGGGCGCCACCAACCCGAAGGCTATTCGCAGTGTCCGCTGGATATTGCCCAAGAGCCTGTTCCTTATCCCCGGCGTTGGCGTGCAGGGTGGAGACCTCGAGCAAGTGGTGCAATATGCCACAGCCAGCGCCGAATCACCGTGCTTTCTTGTCAACTCCTCGCGTGGCATTATCTTTGCTTCTCGCGGAGACGATTTTGCCGAGGCGGCATTGAACGCCACCGAAGACCTGCGCCTGGCCATCAACAACATTCTGGATAGCTGATGAAATTTGCGCTCGTGCTGCTGCTGCTATCTGCATTGGCGGCAGCGCCGGCGTTGACGCCGCATCACTTCAAACATACGGATTACACATCCGGCTGGGCCGAGGTCTGGCGTTCATGCTTCAGCGTCGGCGTTCGCGTCACAGATGACCTCGACGCTCTGGAAAGCACGCTTTGGCTGCCTACTCCCTGGCGCGTTGGCGCGCTGACGGCTGTTGCCGTGCGGCAATCGGAAGCCGGTAGAGGCGTTTCGGGGCGAGCGGGGCTGGCTGCGCACGTTGCCTCGTGGCTGTATGTCGGAGCCACCGCTGGAGCTGGCCGACTGCCGGATAACATCCGCGAATCCACCTTTGAAGCAGGCTTCGTGCTCAAGCCCACCGGCTGGTTGCATGTCACCGGCGCTGCCGCCTGGCGGGATGAGTTTGATGACGGCTTCTCACTTCCATTTTCCACCTCACCCGCTTGGCGCAGTGGCCTCTGGCTGCGCCCCAGACCCGATTGGATGCTGGGCTGTGAGTACAACAGCGCCAGTCGCTACGCTGTGGAACTGCGTCATCGCTGGGGCCTGTCGTTGCGGGTCGAGGGCGCCGACACCGCCGACTGGTCAATCGGGGCGAGTTGGCGGATAGACACCGGCAGCTTGGGCTTTACGGCTGGCGCTGACGTTTCCCGCGAGGGCCACACGGCGGTTCTGCTGGGCGCCGATGTCTCGTTTGGCCGCTATCGCCCGCCCGTTCGCCTGCCGGTTCAGGCTTTCACCGTCATTCGCAACCAGCGCCGCCGTCATGGTTTGGTGGTTGTGCCGGCGCTGGGCGCGTTCGAGCCTTCCGAGGTGCGCATTGTCGTCAAACGAGGCGACAATCTCACCCACATTGCCCGTAACCTTCCGCCTGGCGCCCTGCCCGAATATCGCGGCAATGTGCGCGCCATCGCCGACTACAACGGCATCGACGACCCGTCGCTCATTCAGGTGGGACAGGTCATTCGGGTGCCGTCACGCAAGCTGGTCGAGGCTATTTCTGCGCCGCCGGACTCGACTCGCTTGCTGGTGGAACGCCTGCTGGACGCCACCCACGCCACCGACATCGCCGAAACGGCCGTGAACCGTGCGGTGTGGCGGCACAAGCTCAACGGCGCGGTCGCTATGGAGTCGGCGCTGCCAGTCCACGGCGGCGCGGCCAATTCCTGGCTGCTCAACGCCCGTGCCCTTGCCGACATTCACCGTCTGCGCTACGAGACGGCGGTGCGCCAACTGCGCTGGGCAGTCGAGCTCGCTCCTGGCCAACCTGTGCTGCATGCCAACCTGGGCGCGGCGTTGTTCTGGAGTGACCAACCAGAAGAAGCCGCCCTGCATCTGCGCCGTGCGATTGATCTGGGCTACACCAGCGAGACAGTGATCGACCTTTTGCGCCGGATAGAGGAGCTGCGATGAGAAGTCTGCGGTTGTTGCCACTGCTTCTGTTGCTGTTGGGTTGCGCGGCTGTCCCCCGCGACGACGCCGAGCCGCTTCGCGCCGGACTGCGAGCCTACGATGCAGGCCGCTGGGACGAGGCGGAGACGCTGCTGGCACCCTTTGCCACACTCGATACAACCCGCGCCGCTTTTGTGATGCCACTGGCGCACATGCGCTATATTCGCGGCGAAGAAGCCGAGGCTCTCGCCCTGATGGAGAAGCTGCGGCACCCGGTGGCTGTGAACGTGGCAGCCGCCCTCGCCGCGGAGCTTCAGCGTTCGGGCCTCGAACATGAGCGCCTCAGTTTCCTGCAATTCGTCGAGCATGTGGCCATGCGCTATGAGATGGACACGGGGCTGCTGCTGGCCTTCATGAAGCAGGAAAGCTCGTTTCGGGCCGAGGCTGTGTCCTGGGCCGGGGCAGTGGGGCTGATGCAGCTCATGCCGGGCACTGCGCGCGCCCTGGGATTGCGGGTTCCCGTCGAGAACGACTGTAAGTCGCCACCCCTGCGCGACGCCGCCCTCGACGAACGCTTTCACCCGGCCAAGAACATCGAGAGCGCCGCCAACCACCTGCGCTTTTTGCTCAACCACTATCGCCTCGACAGCAAGCACACCGACCTTACCCGCGCCATCGCCGCCTATCTTTCCGGTACGGGCAACGTGCGCGACTCGATTCCCGCCTACGCCCGCGATTATGTGAACAAGGTGAGCGCCAACTACGCCAGCTACCGCTATAATCAGGATAATCAGGCAAGCGCAGAGACGCAGTTCTATCGACTGAATCCGGACGTCGGCGTTTTCACCGTGAACGCCAAAGCCACACGGTCGGTTCCGTCCGCAGAGCTGGCGAGCGAGGCTCTGCGGATGGCCGCTATGCCTGCTCATCGCCAAAGCGCCGCCGCTCTGCTGTGCAATGCCGCCCTCGTGCTCGAGGCTGCCGCCGACACCGCTCGCATAGACGAGTTCTACGCTCGCGCCGATTCACTGGCCGCAGGCGCCCGCCACAGCGACGCCGTGCGTTTCAACCATGCGCTGTTTGCGCTGGAGCGAGGGCACGAGGCGCAGGCAACGGCACTGTTGTCCGGTCTGGCAGAGCCTGAACTGCGCCTGCGGGCGTGGCTGCTGCTTGCCGAATACGCCATGCGCGACGCCCGGTGGATGTTGGCCGACAGCCTGCTACGCCAAGCCGAAACCGCACGGCTCGATGAGCCGGAAGTGCGATCGATGCGTGCTCTTTTGAATGTGCTCGCGGGCGACGCGGAGCAGGGGCGCGCCGATTTGCACGGTCTGTGGCTGGAGTGCGAAGATCAGGCGATTGCCTCGTATCTGCTGGCGGCAGAGTGGGCGGCATTCAGCGGAGACACCCTTGTGCTGGCGCCACTGCACCGTTCGTCGTTGCTCGGCCACACGCGCTTTTGCTGGCCGGTATCGTCGCGGCCGGTATCATCGCGCTTCGGTTGGCGTCCGCACCCGTCACACAGCAACTGGATGGCCAGACTGCGCGAGCTCGACTTTCATTCCGGCATCGATTTGCCCGGTGAGATCGGTGAGGAGGTGCGTGCGGCAGGCAACGGCGTCGTGAGTGTTTCGGAGCGGCGGGGTGGTGCTGGCGAAGCGATATATATTCAGCACGAGGACGGTTACTGCACCGCCTACTATCATCTCGATGAGCGCTTCGTGCAAGCGGGAGAGCAGGTGGAAGCGGGACAGGTCATCGGGCGCATGGGCAATACCGGTCATTCGACGGGGCCACACTTGCACTTTGGCGTGTATGACCAAACCATGCGCCCGCGCAATCCGCTGTTGTATCTGCCGTAAGAGCAGGGGCGTTGCCCCCAGCACCCCATCCTGGGGTTGCGCGGCTGAATCACCCGACCGCACGCGGCTTCTCGAAAATACCTCACCCCGTCGGACCTGAAGCGCGATTCTACCTCTTTTGGGATGGGGTGTCAAGGGATACATAGTATCCGTTAAAAGTTTTTGGTCTCGCTTTTTTCAAAAAGCTTGGTGGTTGCGGAAGCTGGACAGAATGTCGTCGGGGTGCGCCGGGTGGATGCCGACCTTGCCGCAGACGCTGCCGGCGGCGTGATTGGCCACGATAGCGGCGTCGGCAATGGCGCAACCGGCGGCCAGGCACAGCGTCAGCGCACCAATGACGGTATCACCCGCGCCGGAGACATCATACACCTCCTGCGCGAACGTGGGGATGTTCACCGGTTCCTGCCCGGGAGTGAAGATGGACAGCCCTTTCTCGCCCCGCGTGATGATGAGGTGGCCGCAATCGATGCGCTCGAGCAGCTCGTGGGCGGCGGCGAGGAATTCCTCGTCGGTGTCCACCGCCGTGCCCAGGTTCTTCTCCAGTTCGCGCACGTTTGGCTTGAACACCGTGCAGCCCTCATAGTCGAAGAAGTTGCGGAACTTGGGGTCAACGGTGACAATCTTGTCGTGCTTGCGGCACAGGGCGATGGCCTGGCGAATAACGCGCTGAGAAAGCAGGCCCTTGTTATAGTCCTCGAGCAACACGGCGTCGGCGCGGGGGATTTCTTCCGCGAGCCTCGCCAACAGCTCGTCCTCCAGCTTTGCGGGAATGACGGTTGTGCGCTCGAAGTCAACGCGCACGACCTGCTGGTTGTGAGCGATGACCCGTGATTTGAGTGTCGTTGGGCGGTCGGGGTCGATGACGAGGTGCAGCTCGGTTACGCCTCGCGCCGCAAAAAGTTTGCGCATGGTGTCGGCGCGGGAGTCGGCGCCCACCAGTCCCATAACGACGGGGATTCCACCCAGGGCGATGATGTTGTGCACCACGTTGGCCGCCCCGCCCAGGCGATGCTCCTCGCGGCTCACCTCGACCACCGGCACCGGCGCTTCGGCAGAGATACGCTCGGCTTTGCCCCACAGATAGTGGTCGAGCATGAGGTCGCCCAGCACGATGACGCGGCGCCCGACAAGACTGTCGAGAATGGCGTGAACGTCAGTAAGTGGTATCAAGATGTCTCCTTTGGCTCGATGGGGTAGTGGCCGGTGAAGCAGGCATAGCAGTATTCGTTCGGCTCGCCGACGCAGCCGCAAAGCTCATCGGCAGAGACGTATCGCAGCGAGGTGGCGCCGAGGTATTCGCGAATCTCCTCGATTGTGTTGCCGGACGCGATGAGTTCCTTGCGCGTTGGCGTGTCGATACCATAGTAGCAACTGAACATCACCGGCGGCGAGCCGATGCGCAGGTGCACCTCGGCAGCGCTTTCACGCAGCAGCAGCTGCACGATTTTGCGGATAGTGGTGCCGCGCACAATCGAGTCATCGACCAGCACCACCTTCTTGCCCTTGAAGAAGTTGGGCAGCGGGTTGAACTTCTGGCTCACGCTTTCGTCGCGGACGGTCTGCTGCGGCTTGATGAAGGTGCGCCCCACATAGTGGTTGCGAATGAGCCCCATCTCGAACGGTATCCCCTTGCGTTTGGCATAGCCCAGAGCAATGAAGTTCGAACTGTCTGGTACCGGCACGACGACGTCTGGATGCAGGCCTTTGTCGCTGTCGGCCAGCTTCGCGCCGATGCGTTCTCGCACCGAATACACGTTCTCGCCAAAAATGAAGCTGTCGGGACGGGAGAAGTAGATGTGCTCGAACACGCAGTGATGACAGCCGGGAACGGCGCGGTATTGCGCCGGGTCGTTGGGCTGGTTGTGCATCCCCTGATCGTCCACCCACAGGATACCGGCCGGTGGTACCTCGAGGTGACGATGAATCCCCAGGATATCGAGGGCGCAGTTCTCGCTGGCCACGGCCACTGTGCCGTCTTCGTGATGGCCATACACCATCGGGCGTATGGCGTAGGGGTCGCGGAACATGTACATGCGGTCACGGGTGGCCAGCACGGTGCTGTAGGCACCCTTTATCTCGTGCATGAGCGAGCGGATGGCGTCGGGGATGGCCATGCCCTCGAGTTCGACCTTACAGACGATGTATTTGAGCAGCAGTTCGCCGTCGTTCTGCGAGCTGAAGTAGATTCCCTTGCACTCGAGTCGAGCGCGCACTTCGTCGTAATTGACGAGATCGCCATTCGAGGCCAACGCGACGGAAGGGCCGGCCAGCGTTTCCTGAACGTGCGGTTGCGCGTTGAATGGGCTCGAGCTTCCGCGTGTGGGATAGCGAACGTGCCCCAGCGCGATGGAACCCTGCATGTGAGCGAGTTTGTCGGGGCGGAACACGTTCTTCACCAGCCCCATCTTTTTGCGCAGGCGAAACACGCGCCCGTCGCTGACGGCCATGCCGCAGCTCTCTTGCCCTCGGTGCTGCTCGGCAAACAGGCCCAGTGTGGCCAGTTCGGCAGCGCGCTTGTGATTGTAGATTCCAATGATTCCACACATGTTACTTTTCCTTTTGGCTGAAGTTGAGGCGATTTTCGTTGCCTTGCACCAAACGCTTGATATTTGCCTTGTGTTTCACGATAATCAGAACGGCGATGAGGAAGGTCATTGCCAGAAGGTGAAGCTCGTTCCAGCCGCCGGTGATGTTGCGAACCAACTCGGCGGCGAACAGGGCGGTGACTGACAGAATGGAGCCCAGCGATACGTAGCGCGAAAGCGCCACCACCAGCGCGAATACCGCCAGCGCGATGAGAAACGGTATGGGCGTAAGCCCGGCGAAAACGCCTGCCGAGGTTGCCACGCCCTTTCCGCCACGAAAACGCAGAAAAATGGTGAAGATGTGGCCGAAAATGGCGGCGGCGCCCACGCCAAGCAACCAGTAGTCGGCGCCCGCAACGCCGGCCAGCAGCCAGCGTCCCAGCATAATGGCTCCCAGCCCCTTGCCGATGTCCAGCAGCATCACGGGAACGCCAATGGCCGGTCCCAGCACGCGCATGGCGTTGGTGGCGCCCACATTGCCGCTGCCTTGACTGCGGATGTCGATGCCGCGCAGCAGCTTGCCGGCGATGTAGCCGGTGGGCACACCGCCCAGCAGATAGGCGGCGACGAGACTAATTAAGGCTGGGGTCATATTTGTCCCTTCCGCGAAAACGCAGCTTGAGACTGGCGCCGGCAAAGCCGAATTGCTCGCGAAGCTGGTTGTGCAGATAGCGGCGGTAGCCCTCGCCCACCAGTTTCGGGTTGCTGCAAAAGAACACAAACGTGGGCGGGTGAGTTTGCACTTGGGTGACAAAGAAGATTTTCACGTGCTTGCCGCTGGCGTGGGTGGGCGAATATTTGCCCAGGGTGCGTTGCAGGAACTCGTTGAGCTTCGAGGTGGGGATGCGCTTTCTGCTTTCGGCGTCCACTTCGATGGCGAAGTCGAGCAGCTTGCGCACCCGCTGGCCGGTGAGAGCACTGACGAAAATGACCGGCACATGCGCCAGAAACGGGGCCTGGTAACGGAATTCTTCAGTGTAGCGTTTCGTCGTTTGGGTGTCCTTTTCCGGCAGATCCCACTTGTTATAGACCGCAATGATGTCTTTGTATGTGCGACAGGCGTACTCGGCGATTTTCTTGTCCTGTCGGCTCACTTCTTCGGTGGCGTCCAGCACCAGCAGCACGATGTCGGCGCGGTTGATGCTCTCGATGGTGCGCATCGAGGCGAAGTAATCTACGCCCTCGCGGATGCGCTTCTTTTTTTTCAGCCCGGCGGTGTCCACCAGCACGATGTCGCGTCCATGATAGCGCAGATGGGTGTCTGTGCTGTCTCTGGTGGTACCCGGCACTTCGCTCACAATGACCGTCTGCTCGCCGGTGAAGCGGTTCACCAGGCTGCTTTTGCCCACGTTGGGCTTGCCCACTATGGCCAGGCGCAACGGCCCGCCTTCGCCACGAGCCTCTTCTTCCTGCGGTGCGGTGCGAATGCGCTCCAGAAGCGCGTCGAGAAAGTTGCCGGTGTTGCGGCCCTGCACCGCCGCGATGGGGAAGGCCTCGCCAAAACCGAGCTGTAGAAATTCGTGCAAGTCCAGCGCGAACTTCTCGTTATCCACCTTGTTAGCGACCAGCATCACCTTGTTGCGGTGGGTACTGAGGATGCGGGTTATCTCCATGTCCATGTCGGTTACGCCCACGTGCGCGTCAACCATGAACAGGATGAAGTCCGATTCCTCGATGGAAATCTCGGCCTGAAAACGCACCGCCTGGTCGATGGTGTTGGCAGAGCGCGGGATAATGCCGCCGGTATCGACGATGACGAAGCAGCGGCCGTTCCATTCCACTTCCTCGAACTTGCGGTCACGAGTGACCCCTTCCATCGGATCGACAATGGCCCGCCGACTGCGGCACAATCGATTGAAAAGGGTTGACTTGCCCACGTTGGGCCTACCGACTATCGCTACTACACTTTTCAACTGCTCCTCCTGCGGAAATATCAGATAACAATCCGGTCAGAGGCATCCTGTTGTCAATCGTTCTTTCTCTGCGGAGTCAACCTCACCCGACGAACACTCCCTGCGGGCGCTCATACGCAACGCCTGAACACCTGTGGGTGTCAGTCCCAACGGATGAACACGATGTATCCATCGAGCTGGGAAAAGCCGACCGATTCGTAGAGATGGCGGGCCGCGGCGTTATCGCTGTGCACTTCGAGCTTGCACTTTTGTCCAAGTTTGTCGCTATAGGCGACGGCGATGTCGAGCAGCATGCGCCCGATGCCGCGATTCTGGAAGTCGGGGTGAACAGCCATGTGATGCACGAACAGCCTGCGGCCATCGGTGGTCAGCCAGCAGACGCCAACCACGCGCCGGCCTTCCCGCGCCGTGTAAAAACGCCCGCCAACTTCTACAGTGCGAAGCACGGAGGACAGGGTGTCACCGCGTTGCTGGTTACTCACGCCGGTGATATCCCACAGCTTTTCCGCCTGCGCGAATATGTTCTCGTCGATGCCCTCGATAATCTCAATCATCACGCTGCTCCTGCTGTTCTTGCAGCTTTTGCATAGTGAGCGGCTGCAAGCCAGGCGTGTGCCAACTGTGCTTCACCTCGCCCACGAAGATTGTATGGTCGCCGGAGCGCACCTGGGTGACTACTTCGCACTCGAACACCGCCGCCGCACCCTGAATGACAGGCAGCCCCGCCAGTCGTCCCTTGAACCACGCCATGCCGGTGGCCGCGAACTTGTCCGTGTCGGCGCCGGAGACGTTGCCGCACACACGCGCCAGTTCGCTTTGCTCTGCCGACAGCAGCGCCAGATTGAAGTGGCGGTTTTGTTGCAGGCAGGCATGGGAATAGCGTGTGTGCCCCACGCTGATGGCCAGCATCGGCGGGTCGAGACTGGTGCGCATGAACCACTCGAGTGTGATCATGTTGGGCTTGCCATCAGGCGCTATGACCACTGCAACGGCTACCCGCGCCGGATGCCTGGTCTGGTCCTTTGCGGTGGCGAAGTCGGTTGGCTGGGTGCGTGGTTCCATTGCTGCTCCATTCTGTTTGTGCTGTGGCGCACCGTCTGCGCTCACATGGCAAATTCATGCCCGCAGGGGGTGGTGGCGTCAAGAACTGTTTTCGCCGGCTCGAATCGGTCTGCGCCGCCAGCGGAAAATCCTTGACGCGCATTTGGCGCACCGTACTTTCGCGTAAACTGGATAGAACCGCTGTGCGCAGGGGCTGCAAGATGCTCGTACGGCGACGATAGTCCGCTGATAACAAGGAAAAACGATGCGACGCAAGGCTGTATGGAGCGGAATCATTCTGGCGCTGGCGCTGGCAGGCATATTTTCTGCCTGTGGCGAAGCGCGCCAGAGCGAGCGTGTGCAGGTCGTGTTCTGGCACTCGATGGGCGGCCCGCTGGGCGACGCTCTCAACCAACTGATCGACGAGTTCAACCAAGCGCACCCCGACATCCACATCCTGGGTGTGGCCATGGGCAACTACACGGCGCTGCAAACGAAGCTGATGGCCAGCATCCAGGCCGACAAACAACCAGATATCGCCCAGGCGTTCGAGAGCTGGATCGCCAACTTCATTGAGGCGAACAAGCTGGCGTCGATGGACCAGTTCATCGCCGCCGATCCCGAATTCCGCGCCACGATGGACGACATCTACCCGGTGTTCCTGCGCAGTAACACCTTCCGCGACACGCTGTGGGCATTTCCGTTCAACAAGAGCGTGCGCGTACTGTATTACAACAAGGATTTGTTTTTCAACAACGGTCTGCGCGTGGGCGACCGCCCCGCCGATCCGCCCGCGACGTGGGAGGAGTTCCGCGAGTATTGCCGCATCCTCACCCGTCGCAACGACAAAGGCGTGGCCGAGGTGTATGGCACCACATATCCCGTCAGCGCCTGGCAGTTCGAGAACCTGCTGTTGCAGGCCGGTGGCGAGATTATGGCGGAGGACAACCGTACGCCGCTGTTCAACAGCGAGTATGGCGTCGAGGCGCTCGACTTCCTCGCCGGGCTGCTCAACGCAGACTCGACGGCATATCTTTCCGTTGGCTACGAGGGGCAGAACGACTTCCTGGCCGGCAAGGTGGCGATGGTCGAGGGATCGAGCGTGAGCGTGGCGTATATGCGGCGAACCGGCATCGACTTTCTTCTGGGCATCGGGGCCATCCCCACCCATCGTACAAAGCGCAATATCATCAGCGGAACCAATGTGATTATCTTTCGCAAAGGCAACCCGCGAGTGGAGCAGGCGGCATGGGAGTTCGTGAAGTGGTTCACAGCTCCCGCTCAGACCGCCCGCTGGTCGGAGATGACCTACTACATGCCGGTGCGGCGTAGCGCTTTTGCCGAGCCTGCGCTGGTGCAGCGGCTGAACGAGTATCCCGAAATGCGCGCAGTCTATGAGCAGCTCGAACACGCAACCTACGAGCCGCCCATTCCGCAGTGGCTCGACGCTCGCAAGCACCTCGAAGAACAGGTGATCGAGAAGGTGTTGCGCGGGCAGGTGGCTCCAGCTGCCGCCCTCGACGCCGCTGCTGCGCAGATTGAGCAGGACTTGCAGGGAACCCGTGGCGAAGGCACCCGCCAGCAGGAAGGCGAACGAAGCTACCTGATGGAACTGATGGTGCTGCTGGCCGGGTTGATTCTGGTGATAGCGCTGGTGATGGTTTTCCTGCGTCTTCGCAGTTGGAAGCGATAATACAATAAAGATATATACGAGGTAGAATCATGGCGAAAAAGAAGATAGAGATGATCAACGTTACACTGCCAGACGGGGCAGTGATGGAGATGGACAAAGGCTCCTCGGCGCTCGACGTGGCCGAGAAGATAAATCATAACCTGGCGCTACGCACCATCGTGGCGGAGGTGAACGGGCAGCTCGTTGACGTAACGAGACCCATCGAGGAAGACGCCGCGCTGTTGCTGCACACCTTCGACAGCGAGATTGGACGAGAGGTCTATTGGCATTCGAGCGCCCATCTCATGGCTCAGGCCGTGAAGCAGCTTTTTCCCGAGGTCAAGGTCGCCATCGGCCCGGCCATCGAGAACGGCTTCTACTACGACTTCGACCGCGACGAAGCGTTCAGTGACGAAGACCTGGAAAAGATCGAGGAGCGCATGCGAGAGCTGGCGCAGGAGAAGCAGCGCTTCGAGCGTGTCGATATGGCGCGTGGCGATGCAACCAAGAAGTTCAAGCGCAGGCATGAACCCTACAAGGTGGAACTGCTCGAGGCTATGCCTCGCGGAACGCGGGTGTCGGTGTATCAGCAGGGCGACTTCATCGACCTGTGTCGCGGGCCGCACCTCGTCCACACGGGCAAGATCAAGGCCGTGAAGCTGCTCAAGAGCGCCGGCGCATACTGGCGCGGGGATGAGCGCAACAAGATGCTCAAACGCATCTACGGCATCACCTTCCCCAGCAAGAAGGAGCTGCGCAAATATCTCGCCGTGCTCGAAGAGGCCAAGCTGCGCGACCACCGCAAGCTGGGACGCGAGCTCGACCTGTTCAGCATCAGCGCCGATGTCGGCCCCGGGCTCATCCTGTGGCATCCCAATGGCGCCTGTATGCGCAACATTATCGAGGACTACTGGCGCAAGCGACACGTCGAGAACGGCTACAAGCTCGTGTCCACGCCGCACCTGGGCAAGGCGCAGCTCTGGAAGACATCCGGCCACCTCGATTTCTATAGCGACAGCATGTTTGCAGCGATGGACATCGAAGGCCAGGAATACTACGTCAAACCGATGAACTGCCCGTTCCACATCGCTATCTACAAGACGAGCAAACGCAGCTACCGCGAACTGCCCCTGCGTTACGCCGAGATGGGTTCCGTTTACCGCTACGAGAAGAGCGGTGTGCTGCATGGTCTCATGCGTGTACGCGGCTTCACCGTTGACGATGCGCACATCATCTGCACACCCGGCCAGCTCGACGAGGAAGTGGAGAAGCTGCTCACGTTCTCGCTGGGCATGCTGCGCGGTTTCGGGTTCAACGACTTCGCGTTCTATCTCGCCACGCGACCGGAAAAGGCCGTTGGCGAGCCGGAAGAATGGGATCTGGCCACCGAGTCGTTGCGCAAGGCGCTGGAGAAACACGAAATCGACTTCAAGCTCGACGAGGGCGGCGGCGCTTTCTATGGCCCCAAGATCGACATCAAGATCAAGGACTCGTTGGGACGCTACTGGCAGTGCACCACCATCCAGTTCGACTTCAACCTGGCAGAGCGCTTCGAGATGGAGTATATCGGGTCGGACAACCAGCCTCACAGGCCTTATATGATCCACCGCGCTCTGCTTGGCTCGCTCGAACGCTTCTTTGGCGTTCTCATCGAGCATTATGCCGGCAACTTCCCGACGTGGCTCTGTCCCACGCAGGTGATGGTGATACCGGTATCGGAGAACTTCAAGCACTTCGCCCAGCGCAAGCTAAAGGCTCTGCGCAAGGAGGGCTTCCGCGCCGAAATAGACCTGCGCAACGAGAAAATCGGCTACAAGATTCGCGATGCCGAGATGATGAAAATACCCTATATGTTCATTCTCGGCCAGCGCGAAGAAGATACCAACTCCGTCTCGATCCGCCGTCACGGCGAAGGTGACCTCGGCCAGTTCACACTGGAAGAGGCCATCAAGAAGATCGAAGCGGACATCAATAATGTGAAAGACGAGGAGTAGCTTTCGGGTTACTGCTCAGAGTGTTGACAACATGAGGAGAAGCCTCTAAGCTTCTCCTCAATCCCCTGGAGACACCATGATTGACGTGCAGCGCGTAGCTCGCGAGGAACTCGAACGCCAGGCGGAAGCCATCCAGTTGGCCGCCGACAGACTGGGCCCTGAGATGATGGAAGCGGCGCAGCTCATCCTCGAATCAACCGGCAAGGTGGTTGTCACCGGCATGGGCAAGACGGGCATCATCGCCCGCAAGATTTCCGCTACGCTGTCCAGTACTGGCACGACGGCCATATTTCTGCACGCGGCAGAGGGCATTCACGGCGATCTGGGCATGCTTGCCGCCGGTGATGTGGTTATTGCCGTGTCACACAGCGGCAATACCCAGGAGCTTGTCGCCATCGTCCCCTACATCCACTTTCTCAAGGTTCCCATCATCGCTTTCACGGGCAACGCCGAGTCTCGGCTGGCCGCCGGCGCCAGTGTGGTCATCGATACATCGGTGCCTGTGGGCAGCGAGACGTTCGGGCTGGTACCCACATCGAGCACCACCGTAGCGCTGGCTCTGGGCGACGCCCTGGCCGTGGCGCTGTTGCAAGCGCGGGACTTCCGCGCCGAGGACTTCGCGCAGTTTCATCCGGGCGGCACCATCGGGCGCAAGCTGCTGTTGCGCGTGGCTGACCTCATGCACGCCGGCGGCGAACTGCCATGCGTCGCCCGGCACACACGGCTGGACGCGGCCATTGTCGAAATGACCGGCAAGGGGCTTGGTTGCACGGCGGTGGTGGACGATGCAGGCGTTCTGCTCGGCATTATCACCGACGGCGATTTGCGTCGCCTGCTGGCCGGCGGCGACAAACTGCTGTCAAAGTCGGCGAGCGAGTGCATGACGGCCAATCCGCGTCACATGCAGCCACAGGCGCTGGCCGTCGATGCCCTCACCCTCATGGAGGACAGCAAAATAACCATGCTGCCGGTGGTGGACGACAATGGCGTCTTGAGGGGGATGTTGCACATGCACGATCTCATCAGGGCTGGAGTGGTGGGGTAGAGACTCACCTAAGATACAGCCACCCCTGAACCCCACAAACTTTTTGCAAAAAGTTTGATCAAAAACTCTTAACGGATGCTGCGCATCCTTGTATCATAAATAACTATTGTACATAGGAAACCAAGTTTCCGCAAAAGTTTTTTGTCTCGCTTTTTTATAAAGCGAGCTTGTCATGCCGCGAAGCGGAGTGCGGAGCGTTGCCCTGGTCGGTGGATACTGGGGAGAAAAAGGAGAGAAAGTCTTTGACAAAAGCATTCACGGTTGTTAACTGGTGGCACTATATTCCAACATGGGAAAGACTATGAATATTCGATTCAGAGACGTGAGTTCAGGTGTGGTGGAAGCCCGTGCGGTGATTGAAATTATGCCTGGAGTTTTCCTGCATGAAGTGACAATCCTGAAGCGCGGCGGCAAGATCGAGGTTGAGCTGCCGCAAAAGAGCTTCAAAGGGAAGAGCGGCAAGTTTCATCATCTCGATCTGGTCACCTTCGACAACGAGAATCACAAGACGCTCTGGTTGATGGAGATTCGAGAAACCTATGAGAAGTGGCGCAGCCAGAACAAGAAAGTGCTTGTGTACGAGGCTGACGACGCATGACCTATCTGGATGGAACCACGTCCAGTTACCTCTGTGTGAGGCATTATGGAGCGTGAATCCAGCCAGCCCCTGATGAAAGGACGTGAGCGAGTGTTCCTTGTCGGACTGATGAAGGAAACACAGAGTCGCGCCGACTACTTTCAGTCAATGGAGGAGCTTGCGCAGCTTGCCAGTACGGCCGAGGCCGAGGAGATTGGCCGGTTCGTGCAAAAGGCGGCCAAGCCCAACCCCGCCACCTACATTGGCAAAGGCAAAGTGGCCGAGATTAAGGAAGAAGCTGAACGTCAGGATGTCACCACGCTTATCTTCAACGACAACCTGAGTCCCGCTCAGGCGCGCAATCTTTCCAACATGACGCATTGCAGCGTCGTTGACCGCACCGAGCTCATCCTCGATATTTTCGCCCGCCATGCCCAGACGCGCCAGGCCAAGTATCAGGTGGAGCTGGCGCAGCTCGAATATAACTACACGAAACTGCGCAATCTCTGGAAACACCTCAGCCGCATTCAGGGCGGCATCGGGTTTCGCGGCCCTGGCGAGAAGCAGATAGAGCTGGACCGTCGTGAGATCAAGCGCAAGATCGGGCAACTGAAGCTGCGGCTGCGCGAGATCGAGAAAGGGGCGGTGCTCAAGCGTAGCGGGCGTGCCGGGTTCACCTCCGTTGCGCTGGTGGGCTACACCAACGCGGGCAAGTCAACGCTGTTCAACCGCCTGGCGAAAGAAAACCTCTACGTTGCCGACAAGCTCTTTGCCACGCTCGACGCCACCACTCGCGCCGTGCATCTGCCATCCGGCGAGAAGGTCGTGCTCACCGACACCATCGGGTTTATCGACAAACTGCCGCATCAGCTTGTCAGCTCGTTTCACTCCACCCTGATGGAGGTGGTGGAGGCCGACCTGCTGCTGCATGTGGTCGATGTGACACACCCGCGCCTGTTCGAGTATATCGACTCGGTGAACCAGGTGTTGAGCGAACTGGAAGTACACGACAAAAACACCCTCATGGTCTTTAACAAGATCGATCAGCTCAAGGGGCTGCGGGCCAGCTTCATGCGCAAAAAGCTACTGGTGGACTACCCCCACGCCGTCTTTATCTCGGCGAAATATGACCCCGCGCTCGATCCGTTGTTCGAGCGGATGGACTATTTTCTGACGCAACGCAAAAAAGTGGCCACGCTGCACGTTCCCGCCAGTATGCAGAACCTGCTCAGTTTTCTCTACGACAACGCAGAGGTGCTCGATCGTGAATACGACACCGAAGCGAACGCCGAAGTGATTAAGGTGCGCATCCCGCCCGAGACCTACAATAGTGTGGTCAAGCAGATCGAAAAGCATCGGCTGGCCATGCTCCCCGATTCAGAGTAATACCAGAATACAGAACAAAAGGCTTAACAAGGAGGAGTAATGGTAAGTGACTTTTATGGCCTGCTTTCCGACAACGCTCTTGGAATGAAGCGTTCGGCAATTCGTGAGCTTCTGAAGCTCACCCGCGACCCGGAAATTATATCGTTCGCTGGTGGCCTGCCAGCTCCGGAGACTTTTCCCGTCGATCAGTTGAAAGAGGTGATGGACTGGGTGATGACCCATGAAGCGCAACTGGCGCTCCAGTATGGCCCCACAGAAGGCGACATGCTTCTGCGCGAACTCATCGTGAAGAACTACAGCGCCTTCGGTTACGAAATCACCCCTGACAACGTATTGATTACCACAGCTTCGCAGCAGGGCCTCGACCTTCTGGCAAAGCTGATGTGCAACCGCGGCGACAAAATCATCGTCGGCAAGCCCACCTACCTGGGCGGACTTGGCGCCTTCAACAGCTATGGCCCGGAGATGATTGGCGTGAGCCTCGACGAGCACGGCATGAACGCCGCGGAACTTGAAAAGGCGCTGGCCGACCTGAAGAAGAACGGCGAGCGCGCCAAGTTCATCTACGTTATCCCGGATTTCCAGAATCCGACAGGCATCACGATGCCCGATGAACGCCGTCGGCGCATCATCGAGCTTGCCTATGAATACGACACGCTGATTGTCGAGGACAGCCCCTATCACGAGCTGCGTTTCGAGGGCGAGCACCAGACGCCGCTCTATGCGCTCGACAATAATGGCCAGGTTATCACGCTGGGCACGTTCTCGAAGATATTCTGTCCCGGTTTCCGCATCGGCTGGGTCATCGCCGACCCGCAGATTCTCGACAAGTTCATCGTTGCCAAACAGCAGGTCGATCTCTGCACTGCGCCGTTCAACCAGCGCATCGCCGCCCGTTTCATCGAGCGCGGCTATCTGGGGACAAAGATCAAGGAAATCATCGAGATATATCGGGTCAAGCGCGACACGATGCTTCAGGCGTTCGAGGAGTATATGCCGGAGGGAGTGCACTGGACACGCCCCGAGGGCGGCCTGTTCCTCTTCATCACTCTGCCGGAGTATATGGACTCCGAGGCGTTGGCCAAAGAAGCGATCAAGGAGAAGGTGGCATTCGTACCGGGGAACGTGTTTTTCCATGACAACAGCAACCGTCACACGATGCGCATCAACTTCAGTTTTGCCAGCAAAGACAAGAACCTCGAGGGCGTCAAGCGTCTGGCGAATGTGATTCGCAAGGCGATGAAAAAATAGTTTAACTTGAGTGGTGTTGCCAATGTCTTGCACTGACAAGAGTTGGCAACACCACTCTCTGTCTTGCGCTTTGCCTGATAAAAGATTTTACTTGCGCAATATCAAGCGTTTAGCAAATTAACGATAGGTGTATTTTCGCCATAGTGCCGATTGATTGATTCGGCTCGGTTCTTGCGCCACAAACGGAGGTGTGCTTCACCAATGCCGGGGAGTATGCCACAAGGCGGTCATATGAGCGAACAGGATCGTTACAAGCAGCTTGCCGAATTGCGCCGTTGGGCAAAGTATGGCCAATTGCTTTCCGGCATCATCCATAACCTCAATACGCCATTGATGGGCATTAGCGGCCGAGTCGAGCTTATCAGCTTCAAGATGCCCGACCTCAAGGGGATGGACCAGATATCCCGCCAGGTGCAGCGCATCAACGACATCCTGGCGCCACTGGCCGGCCTGGTGGACAAAGACCTCAACATAGAACGCTCTTTGACTGACGTGAACCATCTGGTATGCAATGTCGATTATCTATGCTCCGCCAGCATGAAATACAAGCATCGCCTCAACGTAGAGCTTGAGATCGAGGACAGCCTGTATGCCGAAGTGTTTGCGTCCGCCCTTCAGAATGCGCTCTTCGAGGTGTGCATGAACGCCGCAGACGCCCTGCCCAACAGCGGTAATCTGAAGCTGGCGACATTTGCGCAGAACGATTCGCTGTTCATCCGCATCGAGAATGACGGCCCACCTATCGATGATGATATACTGGCTCGCATTGGTGAGCCTGGAGTCAGCAGCCGCGAAGGCCGCCTGGGTCTTGGCTGCTACATTGCCCGCGAGGCTATTGCAATCTGCGGTGGAACCGTATCGTGGGAGAACGAAGCGACTGGCGTTTCATGCACAGTCGAGTTGCCGCTGGCGGGTAGCCGGCAATAGCGCAGGCGCTGTGTTGTTGTTGGCCGATGCAATCGGCGTGATAAGGATTAGCGTGCCGCCAGAGAGAACATTGCACCGGCAAGCTTAAGTTTTAAGACCGACATGACGATATAGGACAGACGAAAGCTCCTTTTCGGGGCATCACTTATTTGATGTGCGAGGTAAAAGATGAGAAGATGGCTCCCTCTGCTCGCGGCTGTGCTGGCGCTTGTCGCCTGCGACACGGTCAAGGATACCGCCTACGACGCGCCAAGCAACCTTGTGATTACAAAGGTTGACGATGGCAGGCTGCGGATCGCCTGGAACTACGACGCGAACTTCCAGGACGTTGTCTATCATATCGCTCGCAAAGATGGTGAGGCGAGCTGGGACGAGAGTCACGCCGCCACCACCGACGACTCTCAGGAATTCATCGACGAGGTGAACACCGACAGCTACACCGTCTATGGCTACAAGGTGCGGGCAAACTACATCGAAGACAACGCGATCTCCACATATTCGCTGCCAGTGGCCTGGTTCAGTCCGCAGGCGGCGCCCACCGACCTTTTACTCGAACAGGTGGCCGAAAACACTGTCACCCTCACCTGGGTGGACAACGCCATTGGTGAAGAAGGCTACAAGGTGGACAAAAAGGTGGATACCGGCGGTTGGTCTATCAACTACAAGAAGCTGGACGCCAATACAACCACCTGGCAGGATTCCGTCGTTTTCGGGGCAAGCGTCAGTTATCGCGTGTATGCATATCTGGGCGAGTCGAACTCGAACAGCGTGCAAGACAACGTCACGTCGTCGTTTCCGGCGCCCACCGGCATAGACGCACAGCAAACCTCGCAACAACAGATTCGCGTCTGTTGGGACAACAACAGCGATATGCAGGACGGCTACGTCATCGAACGCCGCATTGGCGTTACCGACTTCTCGGAACTCGCCCAGGCCACCGACACTCTCTATGTCGATTATCTGGGCATTACCGCCGGAACCGTGGCCTATCGCGTCCGGGCATTCGCCCAGGCGCCCGAAGGCGGCGAGACGCTCTATTCGGCTTACTCTGTCATCGATACCGTGCAGTTCAACATCACCACGCGGGGCGCCCTTTGCCTGCCCGACGCCGGCGTCGATGTTTACGTCGATGGCGGCAATTGCTATGTCGCCAATGAATACAGCGGCCTGCAAATGATCGACTCGAGCAACGAGAACGCTCCAGTAGTCGATTACACCATGATTCTTGGCGGCCGCACAAAGGCTGTCAGCGCCGATGAGAGCTTGGTGTTCGTCACCAATCAATCCGGCGGGCTTCATCTTATCGACATCTCTGAGTACTTAATGCCTATGTCAGTCGGCTATTGCGAGACTATCGCCGTGCCCTATGACGTGGTGGTTGACCTCTATGGCAACTATCCCTACGCCTGGGTTGCAGACGGTCAGACCGGCGTACTCACCATCGCTCTGGGCAATGACAACCCTGCCAATCCGCGTGTGGTGCACCGCCTCAATACTTACGGCGTCAGCTATGCGCTGGTGCGCAATGGCGACATACTATACATCGCCGATGGCTCCGAAGGCGTGAAGATGGTCGATATCAGCGACCCGACAGCGCCGGTGGTGACACAGCAGAGCGCGTTTGTGGGCGAAGCTCGCGGCTTGGCTCTTGACGGCAACCGCCTGTTTGTGGCTGCCGGCGAGAACGGCCTTGTGGCGCTGGATGCGAACACGCTTTCCACCCTCTACACCGTCCAGACCCGTGGATTTGCCAATGACGTGGCTGTGAGCGGCGCGTATGTGCTGCTGGCCGACCGCGACAATGGCCTTGTACTGGTGGACACGGTTTCCGACACCGGGCCGATTGTGGCCGCCGAGGTGTCGATGTCCGGCGCTTGCCACTCGCTTACAATACAAAATAACTACGCATATCTGACGACTGACAACCAACTGCTGATTGTGCAGATTGGTCCATGACGATATTGCCGCGAAACAGGAGACGAGGTATGAAACGCCTGGGACTCGCTTTGCTGATGTTCGTGCCGCTGATGCTATTGGCGAACACCGCGCCGACCGTGCTCAACCCGATAGCCGACTTCTCGATTCCAGAAGACACTCTGGACACCTCGATTAACCTCAACGACGTGTTCTACGACGATGACGGGGATGATCTCTACTTCACCGCCAGCGGTGATGACCACATCAACGTGGTCATCAATGAAGGGTTTGTGACCCTGCAACCCGAGCCAGACTGGAACGGGAGCGAGACACTCACCTTCACCGCCGAGGACCCCTTTGGCGAGGAGGTCTCCGATCAGGTTGTCGTTACCGTGACCTATGTGAACGATCCGCCTGTGGTGTTCAACCCCATCCTCACCTACTCGCTGGCCTACAACTCGTCATCGAGCGGCCTCGACCTCATGCAGGTGTTCAGCGATGTTGATATCGACTACGGCGACGCGCTGGCGTTCAACTATTCGGGGAACAACCACATTGCGGTCAGCATCGCCGCAGGCATAGTCACCCTCACGCCGGACGTTGACTGGAGCGGCTTCGAGAACATCACGTTCACCGCCACAGACAACGCAGGCGCCTCGGCGCAGCATACCATCGAGGTCACAGTAACCTCGCCGGCCATCGCCAACGTGTCTGTCACCCCCAACCCTTTCTCTCCCGACTTCGACGGCCAGAAGGACGAAACGGTCATCAGCTGGTATCTCAGCGGCAACGGCACCCTCACCCTCGTAGTGGCAGATGAATTCAACGTGCCTGTGTTCACCGAGGACGTGCAGGTCATGGCCGGCTGGAACCAGTTCACCTGGGACGGCTTTGCCAACGTGGGCGCCTATAACGGCAACGTGGTGCCCGACGGCTCATATGGTCTGAACCTCTACTGCGGCACCGCTTCCTACGAAATCGATTTCAACATCAAGGTGGACACGGCGCCGCCAATCATCGACCTCATCGCGGCCTTCCCCAATCCGTTCTCGCCCAACGGCGACGGCTATCAGGACTTCCACCAGGTTCGCTTCCGTGTCGATGACACCATCATTCGCTACATCGGACTCATTCGCGTCAACCTATACCGCGAGTTGAACGACCCCTTGTGGCCCGACTCGGTGGTGGCCACCAACTTTGTCGAGGAAGACTGCACCAACGGCATTAACGTGGTCAACCCCGACCTGAGCGTCTTCGATGAACTCACAGATGGCGGCTATCTTTTCGTCATCCGCTCCTGCAACCTTGAACTGGGCCATGAGGTGACACTGTCTTCCGGCGCCAACTATGACCTCATCATCGGTGGAAACGGCTCGAACGAGCACAACCAGGTCGAGATAAACACCGGCCAGGGCATGTATAAGATCGGCCATGTGCTGCACCCCTACCTCACCGTGACTGGCGCGGGCGCGGACGACCATGAAGAGGACGGCGAGGACAACATCACCGGCTGGGACTACCTCCGCCTCTTCGTCATGGAGGGCAACGCCAGCTTCAATATCTACGAGAACGGCGGCGCTCCATATACCCTGGGCGATCTTTTCCCGATTTATTACGGCGCGTTGCAAAATGTTTTGCACCCCGTTTACCAGATACCGATGTTCTCCGATTTTCAGTACAACATCACCATACCAGGCGTGATAGAAATCCCCGAGACGATGATGAGCGATGGACGCTACATCTGGCGAACAATCGTCACCGACCAGGCGATGCATGCCGCGGAGGAGTCTGGTGAACTGCTGGTGAACAATTTCCCCGTCCAGGTGACGAGCACCGTCGAGCCTGAGCAGATTTCGCCGGGCAACCAGGACGGCTACTTCGATCAGGCCATCATTCAGTACCAGGTGTCCGAGCGGAGTTACGTCACTATCAAGGTATGGAACGACGATCAGACCGAAGTGGTGCGCACCCTCGTGGACGCACTGGATACAGCGGCTTCCGGCTACATCATCTGGGACGGCACAGACGACAACGGAGACCCGGTTGCGGCCGGCATCCAAGTACCCTATTTCATCGAGGTGACGGCTCAGGACGTCAATATCAGTGAAGACATCGTGAGCCAGCACATCACCATCATGGTCGATAACGTTGGTCCCGATGCGCCGGACATCTTCCTGCCTGGCGGGCAGGCCTATATGGGAACCACTGACATCATCATGGGTGGTATCAGCAACGATATCCAGTCCGACGTGCTGCTCTACCTCAACGGCGTCTATCAGGGCATGGTGGCCACTACGCCGAGTTATCCTGGCTATTTCAGCTTTCCGGTAATTCTCGAAGAGGGTGAGAACAACATCTGGATCATGCTGCGCGACCAAGCCTATAACCTGGGCGATTCGTCGAACGTGGTGCAGGTGAGCCTGGACAGCTCGAGCCCTGTCATCGACGTGATTTTCCCGCCACCCGACACGCTCTTCCGTTGCGATTCCATCCGTGTGCGCGCCGGCATCAGCGACCTCGAGGGAATCGGCGTCAATCCGGCTACGGTCAAGTTCGGCTTCTCGCTGTATGGCAACACCCTCAGTTGGCGAAACGCTCAACACATCCCTGCCTCCAACACTTATTACTACGACTATATCGTTGACGAGTCGATTGATCAGCTCGATATAGAAATGTGGGTGCAGGCAACAGACCTGCTGGGCAACCTCGGCGTCACCCCCGACAGCGTCCACTTCGCCTATCAGGCCATTATCCCACCCGAGGTGTTGAGCCATACCCCGGCAGACTCGGTTATCATCAGCGTACTGCCGGATGGGCACGCCACCTCGCTGGTGTTCGATCACGAAGGCGATGGCCTGAATACCAACGACTCACGCATCTGGCTCATCAACCCCACAGGCGCTGTGCTCAATGGCGCCAGGGCCTTCGAGAACATCGGCCAGGATCTCTTCGAGATAACTTTCACACCCTCCGAGAACATGGTCGACGGTTGGTACGAGTATATCACCTCCGTAACCGACAACTTCGCCGGTGGCGGTTCTGTGGGCGCCGACACCACTGTTTTCCTGCTCGACGCTACACCGCCGACGGTAGATAACGCCATTGTGGCCAACAGCACATTTTCCACGCCCATCAGCGCCGGTATGATCATCAATCACTCGATCGAGTATGTCAGCATCGACGTGACCGACCTGAACGGCGTCAACACCGGCACATCCCATGTGAATCTGTATAACGCCGAGAACAACGTTCTCGACGGCGTCAAGACCGTCGTCGGCAACACCATTACCTGGACGTTAGACACCGAACTGCTGGTGAACGAGCAGACTTCGGGCAGCTACTCCGTGCGCTACAGCACATTCGATGATGCCGGCAACGAAGAATCTGACAGAATCGATTTCGTCCTGGCCAGCAGCAACGCGCCACAGGTTACAGGGCGCTATCCCGAACGAGACAGCTACATCAGCGAGCTTGCCGACCAGACAATCGTCATCGAATTCAACGAGGCAGTGGGTGTGAGCACCGACATCAACGACACCTACATCCAGCTGCATCTGCCCGACGCCACTGTTGTCGAGCACAACAACGGCGCCACGCTCACCATCGACACGGCCAACCCGCCGCTGTACTCCATGAGCCTCGTGCTCGACGATCCGCTCTCGCAACTGGGCGCCTGTACCGTCGATCTGCGCATCGAGAATCAGAACAACATCCACTACGCCGAAACATATCCATTCCTCTTCGACAACGTGGCGCCGTCCATCGACAGCTTCCAACTGGGCCTCGAAGACGGCTCGACCGTGACTGTGTTCGGCGGCGAGGAGATGAACCAGCCGGTGCTGTGGGGCCAGTCGTCGTTGAGCGACAACTATGGCATCGATTTCGACGCCAGCGCCATCGACATCCGCACCGTCGAGGGCGAGTTCATCGCCGGCCTGTTGAGCCAGCAGACGGGCAGCAGTATCCGCTGGACTTTGACAGAGCCGCTCTCGGCCATCAACGGCCAGTTTTACCTGCGCACCATCCTGGCCGACATGGCCGGAAACGCTGTCATCGATTCCATTAACTTCTCACTCAGCACCATCAACACCGAGTTCACGCCCGAGGCGGACTCGTATGTCAACACTGCACTCACTCAGGTGAAGGTTGACCTGATAAACGTGACACAGAGCGAAATCGTGCCCGGCGGAACGTGGATTGTGCTCACCCACCCCGATGGTTCGCTCATTGGCGACCCCGACCTGTCCGGCGGCGGCATCGGCGCGCAGCTGCATTTCGTCTATACCGACTCTCTCACCAGCATCCAGCTCGATCTCGATCAGCCGCTGGCCGACAATGGCGTGGACGATGGCACATTCGGCGTGATGCTGCTTCTGGCGCTCCCCGACGACAACGCCATCCCCATCGAATACGAATTCGTCTATGATCGCACCAACCCGGTGTTCTCCGGTCTGCGGCTTAATGACGAACCGGTGATGGCCGGCGACGGCGGCGGCGGAGTGGAAGTGACCGCTCCACGCTATACCGTTCACGGCAGCGCCGGCGACCGCACATTCCGCGGTTGGCTGCGCAGCGATTATTATTCTGGCCGTATCGATTCGATTTCGGTCGAGTTCGCCGATGCCACCTCCGGCGTCAGTCCCTCCCCCAGCATGACCTATCTCTTCATGGCCGACGCCAACGAGGTGCCGGTGCCAGGACATAAAGTCGTCAGCGGCAACACCTACCGCTGGGTGCTCGATACGCCCATCGTGCCTGGGGTGTCACCCGACGCGCAATACACCATCAAGCTGAAGGTGACCGACCGCGCCGGAAACCTGCGTGAACACGAAGCCGCGTTCACCTTCATCAGCGACCCGACCCCCGAGCTGGATGACTGGATGCCCTGGGGCATCGACTACACATTCGTGCATATGCACGAGTTCCTTCCAGCAGAGTTCTCCGCCGTTTTCAAGGATTACTTTGGACTGGTCGAGGAGTACGACGACACCTACATTCGCGTCCACTTCCCGTGCGGCGACTCGATTTATCACCCGCACGGCGGCGACATCACCTACGCCGATGATGACAGCACCTACACCGTCACCTTCACCTTCGATGGCGTCTTGCAAGAAAACGGCGAGGATGACGGCCTCTATACCATAGATGTCAAGGCTACCAATAACATTGGGGCGGTATATCACGAACAGCAATGGATGCTATATGACACCGTGGCGCCGTTTCCGGTCGAAGTGGCCATCATCGATGACAATGGGCTGGAATCCATAGTCGAGGCGGACAGCATCGAGGTGAGCAACGGCATCGCCTCGATACGCGTGAAGTACGGCGACCAGACAGCGGGCCTTTACTATGCGCCGCATCTTACCCAGGTGACGTTGTTCGATGCCGCAGGCACCATCGTTCCTGGCCAGCACGCCTACGGTGAATGGGTGTATTCGGACTCGCTGGTCTATTGGAACCTCAACGTTCCGCTGTCCACAGACGGCAGTGACGACGGCAGCTATTCCATCCATCTGCACGCCACCGACAGAGCGGGCAATGTGTTCTTGCAAGAGGTGCCGGTGACGCTGTTCTCGCCTATGTCGCCCGACGACTTCGCCTGGACGCTGGACGCCCTGTGGCGGGTGCACCTGACCTGGAATCACTACATTCCGGGCGGCGGTGCGCTGACACGCAAGCAGGTCAGCTCGCGCCTCGATCCCCTCGCCCATGGCCGCGAGCTCAGCTTCTACGCCGTCAAGCGCCGGGTGGACGCCGGTGACTGGCAGACGCTGGGATACACCACAACGAATTACTGGATCGATGATTTGCTCGACGAACCTGACGGCAGCTACGAATACAGCCTGCAAGCCTTCTACACCGTCGGCGAAAGCCCCGAATTGCTCACTGACCCGATTGAGGTGAAGCGTTTCGCGCTCGTCACGGTGGTGGTGACTGAGGTGGATGGCGCCACGCTCATCGACAGCGTTCGGGTGCACATGCAGGGCAATGACGGTCTCTACGACATGGAATTCGACGGCCTCACCGTCGCCGGCCAGATTGTTTACAACGGCGTGTTCATGGACATCTATGAACTGCACCTGAGCAAACTCGGCTACATCACCACCAGTTTCAACGCCACGGTGGACGAAGACCCCGAAACGCTCACATTTGCGCTTCCAGTTGACACCGGTGCACTGAACGGCGTGCCCCGTCACACCGCCTTGCTGCAAAACGTGCCCAACCCGTTCAACCCGGTCACCCAGATTCGCTTCGCCTTGCACGAACCCTCGCGAGTGCAAGTGACTATCTACAACGTGAAAGGGCAGCGGGTGCGTTTCCTCGCCGACGATCACTGGGACACCGGCTATCACGAGATTACCTGGAACGGCCGTGACGATAACACCCGTCCGGTGGCATCCGGCATCTATTTCTGCATGCTTCAGGCTCGCGGAGAAACCGAGAGCACTCGGGACATGCGTAAGATGATCCTGCTGAAATAACCTGTAACCGCAATATGAGGCCGGACGTTTGTCCGGCCTTTTCGCCTGGAGTGAGTTATGCGATTTCTGCCGCTATTGTCCCTGATGCTGGTCGCCTTCATCGCCTGCGGTGCAACTACCTACTACCGTGAGGCTTCGCCCGAAACCGACAGCCTGCAAGTGTGGTTCTGTCGCGCCGCTGCCTGCTACGGCTCAGGTGACGCAACCGGCGCCATCAACTGGTTCGCCCACGTGGCCGAGATTGACCCCCTGTTCCCCGGTGTGCTCTACAACCTCGGCATGGCGCACAGCCTGGCGGGGGACACCCTGAACGCGGGTGCCTGCTTTCGTCGGCAGCTCGATATGCAACCGGAAGACGATGCTTCCTGGCGGGCGCTGGGGCATATCGCCATGCAGGGGCGGCGCCCACACGATGCCCTGATGTGCTATCGCAACGCGCTGCTGCTGGCCCCGGACGAACCAGCCGGCCTGTTGGGCGCTGGACGCGCTGCCTATCTCACCGGCGACATCGCCCAGGCGCTGGAGTATCTCGAACACGGCCATGCCATCGACGCCGAAGACGCCGACATCGCCTGCTCGCTGGGGCTGCTGTACCGCGAGACAGGCCGCGAAGAGGAGGGGCGCGTTCTGCTGGAACTGGCAGCCCGACTGGGCAGCCGAGAGGCGTTCGAGTTTTTGCGGCAATGAAATCTTGACCATTTTGCAGTAAGGCATTTTCTGTAAATACATCCTCGATACAAGGAAGCGCTCATGCCGAATCCAGACGAACGCACTCAACAGAAACTCAATCTCTACGTCCTGGTTGTTTTGCTTATCCTGCTGTTGCTGGCTTTCATCTCCATCACTCGCATGTTCATGATACCCGTGCTGCTCGCGCTCACCTTTACCACCCTGTTCAATCCTGCCTATGCATGGTTGCTCAAGCGCATGAAAGGCAAAAAGAACCTGGCCGCCCTGGTGATGGTGGCGCTGATGCTGTTGTGCCTGCTCGCGCCCACATATTTTCTTGTCAACCTGGTGGCGAAGCAGGCGGTGAACCTTTTCACCAGTGTCAAACCGATGGTGAACCATGTCGTGAATCACGCCGACGAAGGCTTGCTGGGCGACATCAAGCGTTTGCCCGTGTTGCGGCGTATCAATCTGGCCGGGATGGACTGGGAAGAACAACTGCGCAAGAGCGCCGACAGCATCAGTGCGGCCATCTCGTTCATTTTCAAGCGGACGACCGGTGGCGTGTTCAGCTTTGTCTCCGGCCTGTTCATCATGCTCTACACGATGTTTTTCTTCTTTCGTGATGGCCAGAGCATCATTGCACACATCCGCTACCTCAGTCCGCTAAAGGACGAATATGAGGACATGCTGATTGCGCGATTCGCCATGATCTCGCGGGCGACGGTGAAGGGGACTATCATTATCGGGCTGCTGCAAGGCGGCATGGGCGGCGTTTTACTCCTGCTGTTCGGGATCAAGACATGGCTGCTGTGGAGCCTCGTGATGGTCATTCTCTCGGTGATTCCGCTGGTGGGGCCCTGGCTGGTGATGGTTCCGGCTTCCCTGTATCTGCTGCTGATGGGTGATGTGTGGCAGAGCGTTGTGATGGCGCTCATCACGTTCATTGTCATCGGCAACATCGACAACCTCATCCGTCCGCGCCTTGTGGGGCACGAAGCCCGCCTGCACGACCTGCTCATATTTTTCTCCACGCTGGGCGGACTGGCCGTGTTTGGAATCATGGGGTTCATCGTCGGGCCGGTCATTGCCGCCATGTTTGTCGCTGTGCTCGACATCTACGGCGCGGAGTTCCGCACCCAGCTCGAACCAGTGCAAACGGACGAAGCGAGCGATACGGGCGACTGAGCACGCTCGGCGCAAGGGAGGCGCTATCAAGGCAGGTAGAGTTTCATTTCTCACCACCATTCTCGTGTTGCTCTTATCGAGCCTCTATGCAGAGGAAGAGACGCGCCCTCGGGTGGGACTGGTGCTTTCGGGTGGCGGGGCTCGCGGTCTTGCACATATTGGCGTGATCAAAGTGATCGAGGAAGCCGGCATCGATGTGGACTGCGTCACCGGCACCAGCATGGGGTCCATCATCGGCTCACTTCACGCCATTGGCTACAGCGGCATCGAGATTGAAGCGTTGGTGCGCGAAATTGACTGGGATGTCATCATGTATGACCGGCTGCCCCGACGCCAAATCTCGATGGAAGAGAAACGTGACCTTGCCCGTTATATCGGCAGTTTTCCCATCGATCTGGACAAATTCTCGATCTCGCTGCCATCGGGACTGGTGGCGGGGCAGAATTTTCAAACCATGATGGCGCGCGTCACGCTTTCGGTGCATCATATCGACAACTTTCGCCATTTCCCGCGGCCGTTTCTTTGCCTGGCCACTGATGTGGAGACCGGCGAGCCGGTTGTGCTCGATCATGGCAACATAACCGAGTGTGTTCGCGCCAGTATGTCCATACCTTCGTTGTTCACCCCTGTGGAGCTGGACGGCCGGTTGCTTGTCGATGGCGGCATCATGCGCAACTTCCCGGTGCAGGAGGTGCGTGATCTCGGAGCCGATATCGTCATCGGCTGTGACGTGAGTCTGGCGCTCTATAAGCGCGAGGAACTGAGCTCTCTGGTGCGCATAATGCATCAGTGCATCAGCTTTCAGGGTATCCGCTCGATCCTGGAGGGATACGAGCAGACTGACATCCTCATACAGCCAGAAGTTGCTGAATACAGCATCACCGATTTCACCAGGATTGACTCGCTAATCGCATTGGGCGAACGCGCTGCCCGCGAAAAATTTCCCGAGTTGCTGGCGCTTGCTGATATCCTGAATCGCAACGATGATGACTCGCCCCGTCCACTGCTGTTCATCGATTCGCTTTATATTGTGCGCATCCGTACCGAAGGCCTTGATAACGTCTCCAAGGATCTGGTTATTGGCAAGCTGCGCCTGAACGAGCACTCGTGGATTCGCACGGATGAGCTTGACCGCGCTGTCAATCGATTATATGGTACCCAGTACTTCGAGCGGGTGTCATATACGCTCGAACCTGTGCAGGGAGGCGTTGTTCTCGTGCTGCACCTCGTAGAGAAAACCACTCAGGACTTCCGCTTCGGCCTTCGCTATAACAATGATCTGAAGGCGGCCGTGCTGCTCAACCTCACTTTTCGCAACCTGCTCATCGAGGGCAGCAAGCTCAGTATTGATTGGAAATTGAGCGAGTTTAGCGGTCTCACTGTGAGTTCTTTCATTCACACGGGATGGAAACCAGGCTTCGGCATCGGTCTGGACTTATTCACCGAGGATTTCGAGGTGCGCAGTTATAATGAATCTGTGCTGGAATCTACATGGGACTACAGAAACACAGGAATATCACTTCGATTGCAGACGCTTTTTCATACACAGTGGAGTTTAGGCCTTGGTGGTGAAATAAGTGACGCGAGGGGAGAAAGTATTATCATACCAGATGATTTTCCCTACGATGATTTCAAGATGCGCTACATGCACTGGTTCTGGTTTCTGCACGTCGATACGCTGGATCGCGCTGTGTTTCCACGCAAAGGGGTGAAGCTGGAACTTTCAGGCCGGTGCCTGTTCGCTTATTATACACTCGACAAGCAGGACTTTGATCCGGTGGTTGATCAGTACATTCTGCGATACACCGAGATCGTGCAGTTATTGGATAACTTCTCTATGGCGCTTCATATGTATGGTGGCGTCAGCCAGTGCAATGATCCTTTTCCCTCTGACCAGGCGTTTTATGTCGGCGGAAATGAGACGAACCTGGAACTACAGTTTCCTTTCGACGGTTTGCACTGGATGGAACTCGTTTCACGCAATGCCGCTGTCGTGATTGTCGAAGGACAGGTAGAGGTAATTAAGAACGTGTTCTTGATAGGCAGGCTGGACGCGGGCAAAGTTGCCCAGGATTTAAAAACTCTGACTGAGATGCGCCACTTCATCACAGGCGCTGGTTTCGGCGTCGGCCTTATGACTCCCATCGGCCCGATGCACCTGAGCCAGGGTTTCTGCAACAGAAGAGAAGGCTCGCTCACCAGCGTGCGCATCGGCTATCAATTCTGACCACGCAAAGCTTGACAAATCAGGCTCACGGGCGTTTCTCGCCGCAGGAGACACTACTATGAGCAACTACGCCATCATCACTGCCGGCGGCAGCGGCAAACGCCTGCCCGGCTTCCGCAAAAAGCAGTTTCTGCGCCTGGGCGGCGTACCCGTTTTCCTGTGGCCGGTAATGAGATTCCTGCGTCATCCCAGTGTGGGACATGTGGTGCTGGTGCTTCCCAAAGACGACTATGGCCTGGGCCGCGACATCCTCGAAGAGGAGCTGCTGCACCACGACCCCGCCTTTGCCGACCGTCTGTGGTTCACCATGGGAGGGGATACCCGGCAGGAGTCCGTGTTCAATGGCCTGCAAACCTGTCCCGACACCGCAGAGTTGGTGCTGGTGCATGACGGCGTTCGCCCGTTTGTGCACGATGAGGACATCGACCGGCTGCTCGAAGCCGCCGGCGAAGTGGGTGCGGCCATCCCGGTGCATCCCGTGAAGCACACGGTGAAACAGACCGCCGATGGGCGCGTTGTGCGTACGCTCGACCGCCGCGATCTCGTCGAGGTAAGCACGCCGCAGGTGTTCCGCCGCGATCTGCTGCTGGCCTGCCACGAGGAGGCTCGCCGCACGGGACTGGTTTGCACCGACGACGCCGGGTTGCTCGAACAGGGCGGCCACACGGTGGCGGCAGTGCCCGTCACATTTCCCAATCTCAAGATCACCGAGCGGTTCGACCTGATTGTGGCGGAGCATCTGCTGCAAACCAGCGGCGAGACGTTCAGTCAAAGGAGTTGATACGATGCGAGCTCTGAATGATACAGTGAGCCGCGCAATGTTGCCGCTGCTGCGTCGCTTTTGCGATTTCGAGATACGCTTCACCGTGCCCGTTTTCGGACTTGGTTGCGGCGTTTTGGGCATGACGCTGGCCCGTCCAAGCGCCAAACTGGGCCGCTGGGCCGGCAAGCTGTTGCGCTCCCTCGAATATCGCGGCTATGACAGCACCGGTGCCGTGTTTCAGGACGGCAGCAGGATTACGCTGCTCAAGGACATAGGCGCTCCCAGCACGCTCGTCGAGACGCTGGGCATCGAGAAGCAGGGCGGCAAGCTGTTTTGCGGGCAGGTGCGCTGGGCCACCTTCGGCGCGGTGGACCGCGTCAACGCGCAGCCGCACGAGGTGAAGTGCAAGCGGCATCTGTATGGCGCGCATAACGGTAACATCACCAATACTCGCGAGCTGAAGAACTTTCTCATCTTCGAGAGCCACAACGTGCTCTCTGACAACGACGGCGAGATGCTTGTGCACCTCATCGAGCACTACTTTGACAACGAGCTGGACATGGTTGACGACCCCGCTGACCACGACATGCGTCGCACTGCCATGCGCAAGGCCATTGTTCGCGCCTGCAAGAAGGCCGTGGGCAGCTTCGCCGCTGTCATCACCGATCCGGTGACCCAATACCAGTATGCCATCAAGGCCGGCAGCAGCTTGTACTTCGGTGTGGGGGAGACCGACGGCATCCCCTTCGCTGTCGCCTCATCCGACCTCACCGCGGTGCTGCGCTTCACCAAAATGCTGGTCAAACTGCGCGAGGGCGAGTTTATCGAGTACACCGCAGATGGCTATCGCATCTACGCCTACAAAGACGCCGTCATCCGCAAGCTGAACCAGCCAGACGTCGTCTATAAATCAGGGCAGGAGATTGAGCGGACGCCCATACGCAGCAAGCTTCGCGCCGAGGACACCGAGTTGCTGCCGCAATTCGAATACTTTCTCGATCAGGAGATAAACGCGCAGGCGGAATCAGCCGGTAAGCTGGTGAAGATATTCCTCGGCGGCTCGAACACAGGCCGCCGCATGCTCAATCTGCTCAACCGCGAGAAGATGCTGGCCGATCTGCGTAGCCTCGTTGACGCCATCGACGCCGCCGACAACTTCCCGTCGCAGCAGGCATTGTTTGACAAATGGGTCAAAACTGCTCGCGCCACCGAATTCCACCGCAAGGTGAAAACAGAATACAAGAGCATCTACGACGTGCTCGTGCAGGAGAATTTCGAGAAGCTCTATTTCTTCAGCAACGACAAGAACACCTACATCGACCTCATCGGCGGCAAGTTCGACAAGAAACGGCTGCTGGTGGCCAAAGCGCTGGACTCAATCCGCGAGAAGGATGACATCCTCGAATTCGATGCTTCGGTGAAGGATTTCAGCAACCTGGTGCGAAACACGCTGCGCAACAACCGCAATATCTACACCGTTGCTTGCGGCACTTCGTTTCACGCCACAAAAGTGGCAGCGGTTTTCTTCAATCAGATTGCTGGTGTCGAAATCATCCCCATACTGCCGGGTGATTTCCGCGGCCAGTATTCGCGCTCGCTCAAGGCCAACGACGTCATCATCGGCGTGTCACAGAGCGGCGAGACCAAAGACCTCATCGACGTGTTCAACGACATCGACGCCCTGCAACTCGACATCAAGAAGATTGTGCTGGTAAACAACATGAACTCGACGCTGGGACAGGAAAAGAGCGACGTCTCGATTCCCATCTTTTGCGGACCCGAGATCGCCGTGCCGGCCACCAAGAGTTTCATCAACCAGCTTACGCTGTTCTACTATCTGGCCATCAAGGCTGCCGAGGCGCAGTATGAGGAGCTGAAAACCGACACGAAGAAGAACGCCACCCATCTCGCCCGCCTCGATAAAGAGGTGTCACGGCGCTATAAGACCCTGCTGGATATTCCGCAGCTCATTCGCGAGACGATAGAATCGACCACCGAGGGCGTAGAACTCGTGGCGGCAAAGGCTTACATGGAGCCGTCGATGCAGGTTTTGGCCACCAAGATTACCGGCGTGGCCAAAGAAGGCGCTCTCAAGATTCGGGAAACGGTGCTGAACCACACCGAGGGCAGCGAGGCCAGCGAATTCAAACACGGCCCCAACACCATCCTGGGCAAGAACACCGTGTTCGGCATGAAGTCGATCAAGGCTCTGATCAAGTATTTTCACAAGACAATCGAGGACATCCAGAAGGGCGCCGCCGAGATGGAACTGGATCACGAGGTGACCCAGGAGATCATCAAGGCGCTGTCGAGCTATGTGTTCACGCGCACATTTCCGTTCAACCTGCCCCGCGAGGGCGCTGTGCTGTTCAAGCAGGTGGTGCGCCGCTACGACTTCTTCAATCCGCTCTATCGCAACTACCCGCTCATCTATGTGACGGGTCCCGATGAGCGTGATGTCAACCTCACCATCTCGCAGATAAACACGCACAAAATCCGCGGCGCCGACACCTTCGTCATCGCCGAGGAGAACGACAAGCTGCTCGAAAACGCCGCCGCCGCCCCCAGCAACGACAAATACTATGGCTGGGCATACATCACGCTGCCCAAGACCGGCGACAGCCTGATGACCGTGTTCAGCGCAACGGTGGTGTTGCAGTTGCTGGCTCTGCGCATGAGCGTACGCAAGATGGCCTATCTCGACCGCCTCAACATCATCGACCACGGCGTTCACCCCGACGTTCCCAAGAACGTTTCCAAATCGATTACGGTGGACTGATATGCAAGACATTCGCATCGGGCACGGATACGACGTTCATCGATTGGAGGAAGGCAGACGGCTCGTTCTCGGCGGCGTAAGTATCCCCTTCGAGCGCGGACTGCTGGGCCATTCCGACGCCGACGTCCTCATCCACGCGCTCATTGATGCGCTGCTGGGCGCGCTGGCTCTGGGCGACATCGGCGCTCACTTTCCCGACACCGACGGTCGCTATGCCGGCATCGACAGCCGCAAGCTGCTGCGCCAGGCCGTTGCGCTGGTGCACGGCAAGGGCTGGAGCGTGGGTAACGTGGACGTAACGGTTTGCGCCGAAGCGCCCCGGCTCAGTCCCTACATCGGCCAGATGCGCCGTCATCTCGCCGACGATTTCGGCGTCAGCCTCGACGCCGTTTCGGTGAAGGCGACCACCGAAGAAGGACTGGGCGTGACCGGCCAGGGCGCGGGTATCGCGGCCACGGCCGTGGCGCTGCTGGTGCGCGTCGGCGAATGACCGCAGCTTTTACTTGACAGTCACCCGACGACAAAGCTTCATAGCCACATTGAGCGGGCGTAACTCAGCTGGTAGAGTATCAGCTTCCCAAGCTGACGGTCGCGGGTTCGAGTCCCGTTGCCCGCTCCATTTTCATTTCCGCCACCCCTTTGCAGGCTCACTTCGCTTCGCTACGCGGCACGATGCAGCCCTTGCCGGACATAATACTTGACGATTCACAGGTAAAAGGGAATGTGGCGGGTAAATGTCATTCTCAGGAGGTGATATGCTGTCACAAGCAGTCATTGAGCGTGTTCTCGAACGAGCGTTGTCCGGTGGCGCCGACTTCGCCGAAATATTCGCCGAAAACCAGTACTATTCCAACATCCAGCTCAACGACAGCCGCATAAAGCAGGCGGTCGTGGGACGCGACTATGGCGGCGGCGTGCGCGTGTTCTATGGACACAGCGCCATCTACGCCTATACAAACGAACTCACCGAAGCAGCCTTGCTGGCGGCGGCCAACGCCGTGAGCAAAGCCGCGTCCGGCGAGGGCACAAGCATCATCGCGCTCGAACGGCGACAGGTGGAAAGCCTTCACCCGATGATGACCCCTGCCGACAAGGTGGCCAAGGAGCAGAAGGTGGAGGTGATGCGCAAGCTCGACCGCCTCGCCCGTGCCGCCGGCCAGCGCATCGTGCAGGTTGACGTCGCCATGGTGGAGCGCATGCAGCATGTGATGATTGCCAACAGCGAGGGGCTGTGGGTGGAGGACGACCGCACCTACACCCGCATCAGTTGCGCATCCATCGCCGAGAAAGATGGCGAGAAGCAGACAGGTCGCGTATCGCCAGGCGCACATGCCGGTTTCGAGTTCATCGAAGGGCTCGACCTGGAATACTTAGCCAACGAGAGCGCCCGCACGGCTCTCACCATGATTGACGCCGGCTACGCCCCCAGCGGCAAATTCCCCGTCATCATCGACAACGCCTTCGGCGGCGTGGTCTTTCACGAAGCCTGCGGCCACGCGCTCGAAACCACCTCGGTGGCCAAAGGCGCCAGCGTCTTCGCCGACAAGCTCGGGCAGCAGATTGCGCCTTCGGTGGTCACCGCCATCGACGACGGCACCATGAACGGCATGTGGGGTTCGGAGAACATCGATGACGAAGGGATGCCGGCCCAGCGCACCGTGCTCATCGAAAACGGTATCCTCAAGAGCTTCATGGTCGATAAGCTGGGTGGCCGCAAGACCGGCTACAGTCCCACCGGCAGCGGCAGACGCCAGGGTTACAAATACGCACCCACTTCGCGCATGCGCAATACATACATCGATCGCGGCGAGCATTCGCTCGATCAGCTCATCGCCAGCGTAGATTATGGCCTGTATGCAAAGCAGATGGGCGGCGGCTCGGTGATGCCGGGTACCGGAAACTTCAACTTCAGCGTGCTCGAAGGCTATATGATTCGCGGCGGCAAGATCGCCGAGCCTGTGCGCGGCGCCACCCTCATCGGCAACGGGCCGGAATCGCTGACCAAGATCAGCATGGTTGCCGACAATCTCGCCTTCGCCGAAGGCATGTGCGGCTCGGTATCGGGCAGCGTTCCCACCTGCGTTGGCCAGCCGGCCATCAAAGTTGACGAGATAGTCGTCGGCGGACGAAAGGAGTAAGCATGTTCAACAATATCATCGATAAACTGCTCAAGCTGGGCGCCCAGCAGGCCGACGACATCGAAGTGCTCATCGTTGGCGAGAACTCGTTCAGCGTCAGGGTGCACGACCAACAGATCGAGGCCTTTAACTACAGCGACTCGAAAGGCCTGGGCATTCGTGTCCTGATCGATGGCCAGGTTGGAGTTTCCTATACTGAAGACTTCAACGAGTCCGCCCTTCAGATGGTGGTGCGCGAGGCTGTCGCCAATGCCCGCATCAACGAACAGGCCGAAAAGGTCGTGCTGGCCAACTATCCCGAAGTCGATGCAAAACTCGAACTTTTCAACGAATCACTCGAAAAGGTTCCGGTCGAGGACAAGGTTGCCCTCATCAAGGATATTGACCGTATCGCCCGCAAGCTCGACAAGCGTATCATCAACGTTCCCTACTGCATGTACGGCGACGGTAAGTCAATTGTGCATATCGCCAACTCGAAGGGACTGAACAAGCAGGAACGCACGAACTCGACCTACTCGTTTCTCTCGCCGCTGGCTCAGTCAGGCGAGGAGAAGCGCGCTGCCCACGCTTTCGCACTCACCCGCGATTTCAGCAAACTGAACGCCGAGGAATTGGCGCGTGAAGCAGTGAAGAACACCGTCGAATTGCTGGGTGGCCAGAAGTTTGACGCCGGAATGTATCCGGTGGTGTTCAACGGCGAGACGATGGCGTCAATGCTGTCCACGTTCAGCGGACTGTTCAGCGCCCGCCAGGTACATGAGGGCCGTTCTCTGCTGGCCGGCAAATTGGGCCAAAGCATCGCCAGTGACCATGTCACTCTGCTGGACGACGCCCTGCATCCAACCGGCTTCAGCTCCCGCTACTTCGACAGCGAAGGCTATCCCTCGCAGTCAACGCTGGTGGTCGATGCCGGTAAACTGAAGACCTATCTGCATAACACCGTAACAGCCGCCAAGGACGGTGTGCACAGCACAGGCAACGGCACTCGCGGCTACAAGGGTGACCTCCGCATTACGCCCAGCAACTTCTATCTCAAGCCCGGCGTCGCCACTCGCGGCGAGCTGTTCAGCGCCCAACCGCGCCTCATTGAAATTGTGGCGCTTTCTGGCCTGCATTCCGGCGCCAATGCAGTGTCGGGCGATTTCTCGCTGTCGGGTGAGGGTTTCCTGTGGGAAAACGGCGAACGCAAACACAGCTTGCAGATGTTCACCGTCTCCGGCAATATCCTCGATATGCTGCACGATGTGCAGGCCGTAGCCGATGACTTCCAGTTCCAGATGAATACGTTCGGCGCAGCCTCCACGCTCGTTGGCGGCCTCTCGTTCAGCGGATAGTACTACAGATAAGACAACATGAATAACGGCGCCACGTTTTGTGGCGCCGTTGCTGTATGCTCGTGCGATGTTACAGTTTTACCAGCTATCTTCGTCTCCGCTCATCATGATGCTTTCGAGGCGTTCGTCGAGCTTTTCGTAGGCGGCTGCCACAACGGGTTCTTCCATGTTGTCGGCGCCGACGGCGTAGATGGCGAAGAATGAGAGCATGAAGCGCTCTGTGATGGATTCAAAGTCCTCGATTCCGGGGGGCAGGTCGTCTTCGTCCCAGTCGGGGTAAGCTTCTTCGAGCGCTCCGGCTGTTTCTTCCAGCTCCGCCAGTAAGCTGTCAAACGCGGTGATGACAGCGGCTTGCTTTGCGGGGGTGTCGGCGTCTTTCACGTCATTGTTGGCGAGAGTATCCATGTCCTCAAACACCTTGAGAAAGGCTTCAACTTCGTTACCGACGGCGAACGCGGCTACGGAAATGGCAAGGACGCATACAATTGCGATCAGGTTCTTCATCAAATCACTCCTCTTCTATGTAGGTTATGCTCAGCTTGTGTTCGAGGCTGTAGAATGCCCGCTCGACGGCTTCGTCATCTTCAAAGCGGCCTATTTCTGTCGTGATGGCCTCGAGTGCGAGGCCGATTTCGCGCATTTGCGTCAGCAGAGCTTTCCAGTTATCCTTGTCATCAGGATTCCCCTCCTGGAACGAGATAGCGTCCACGCGCTTGTCCATGCGCACCATAGCGGACATCGGCGTCTCCAGCAGGTGGATGACGCCGACCATCTCGCTGCCTGTGGTGGCTGCTGCGGCTTGCTGTTGCAGGACGTGGAGCGTGTCGGCGATCTGGGTGGCTTGCTGGTGTAGTTTGATGATTTCGGGTGTGGGAGCGGCGCAAAGTAAACTGGCGCAAACCAGGAGACAAGCTGCCAGCACGGGTCGCAGGAGGAGGGTGAGCCAGACGCTTTTCATGGGTCTCCTTCTGATTTGGTAATTATCAAACTCTGTTTCTTTTAATAATGCTGGAGACTCAACGATGTGTCAAGAAATATTATCGGATGTGCAATACGGTTTTCACGCTGGTGCGGTGTGAAGTCTCACGAAACTCGACAATCGCTATTAACTGACAGCCCCCTTGGCAAGAATTACTATCGCTCTTATTCTGTGGCAAGAGTCGGATATTCAAAGAGATGGAGCGAGAGTAGCGACAGTAGCTTTTTGGCAAGAACGGTTACTATCAGTGCTTTTGGTATCACTAAGATGGCACAAGGGTTCCACTCTGACGGCACTTTAAGTTTCTTTCACAGCGAGAGATAGCCCTAAGTGTAAAGTGACACCTATGTTTTCATTTTGTGACAGCATGATTTCACTACTTCCACTTGTTGAATGGACAAAGAATAGCCTTATCTCTTTCATGTCTTGTTGCTTAGATGCAGTCGTATTGGGAAACTGCAAGTGACGGCAATTTTTCCATTTGGGCAAAATTGAAATCATGCTGGCACTTTTGGTGTTCACAGGCGTCAGACAATTATTCTGAAATTGTAGTGACCCCCATATTTCAGACCAGCATATAAGGTGGACTCGTTGTTCTTAGTTTGTGCCTGGAATTACCCTTTTCATTTTGTCATGGACAGGTGTTTGTTTCGGGGCAAACATTGAAACGAGGAGCAACTATGCGAAGA
>JAIOQZ010000035.1 GCA_021108395.1 Candidatus Cloacimonadota bacterium | reverse complement strand
GGGGTTTCACTACTGAAAGGCAGAGGCTCCGCCCTTGAACCCTCGCCAACTTTTTGTAAAAAGTTGGATCAAAAACATTTAACGGATACTGAAGCATCCTGTGTACAAGACAATTCTTTTTGTACATTGGAATTGATATTGCATCGTGTACTTAAGAATAATAATGAAATCGCTAACATAAAAAAACAAAACTGAGGGAAATTATGCGCAAATTAACAGGTTTGATTATTCTCATGGCGATGCTGAGCGTGTCGCTGGCGTCTGTGGACTACACCGATGCCTGGAGTTCTCAAGGATTCACGCTGGCCGGCCAAAGCGTCACCGGCGTTGACATCGATTTCTCCATCGAACAGATATCGTTTGAAGACATTACCATCAATGGCCGTAGCATGACCAACGTCACTATGCCCGGCATTATCCTGCCCAACGACGAAGGCGCTCCCAACCTGCCAGGTGATGGCCGGTGGATCGCCATGCCGCAGGGAACCAAGGCCTCCTTCAGCATCATCGCCAGCCGCCTCGACACCTATCAGGATGTCGATATCGCCCCGGCGCCGCGCATCCCCTTCGAGACCGAAGACGGCCCGCTCGAATACAGGCTCGATCCGGCCATCTACGAGTTGGACGCATTCTATCCCGCCAGCCCGGTGATGCTTTCCGAGCCTACTCAGCTTCGCGGCGTCGATGCCGTCATCCTCGGCGTCACGCCCTTTCAGTACAACCCCGTGACCCGTGAGCTTCGCGTTTACCGCGACCTCCAGGTGCGCGTGGACTTCGCCGGCGGTAATGGACACTTTGGCGAAGACCGCCTGCGCAGCCGTTGGTGGGATCCCATCCTACAGGCCGCCTTCATCAACGCCGCCAGCCTGCCCGAAGTTGACTATCCCACTACTCGCAACCGCACCCCCGATTACGAATACATCATCCTCACTCCCGACCAGCCCGACTACATCGCCTGGGCCGACTCGATGAGTCTGTTCCGCAACCGTCAGGGCATCGCCACCGGCGTTGTCACCACCACTCAGATTGGTGGCAACACCGCGGCCAACATCGAAACTTTCGTTGACGACGCCTACGACGACTGGGATGTGCCGCCCGTCGCCATGCTCGTTATGGGCGACTACGGCACCGGCGCAGGGCAGATTACCTCGCCGGTGTGGAGCAGCTACTGCATCAGCGACAACTACTATGCCGATGTCAGCGGCAATCACTTGCCCGACATCTCGGTCACCCGCATGACGGCCAACAACGCCGACCAACTGGCCATAATGATGGAAAAGGCGCTGAGCTATGAGCAGAACCCGCCCACCAACCCCGAGTTCTACAGCAATCCCGTCATGGCCGGCGGCTGGCAATCATCACGCTGGTTCATACTCTGCACCGAGGTCGTTCGCGGTTTTCTCGTGAACGAACTGGGCAAGACGCCTGTCCGCGAATATGCCATCTATTCGGGCACCCCCGGCGGTGCTTGGTCAACCAACGAGAACACCTCGATGGTGGTCAACTTCTTCGGTCCCGACGGACTGGGCTACATACCCGCCACATCGGGCGAGCTTAACGACTGGGGCGGCAACGCCACCCGCATCAACGCCGACATCAACAGCGGCGCCTTCATGATGCTGCACCGCGACCACGGCTCCGAAACAGGCTGGGGCGAGCCGGACTACGACATCGACGATCTCGACGGCCTGGTAGATAACGACCTGTTCTTCGTCTTTTCGCTCAACTGCCTGACGGGCAAGTTTAACATCGGCGGCGACTGCTTCGCCGAAGCGTTCCATCGCTATGAAGACCGCGCCATAGGCGTCATCGCCGCCAGCGAGACTTCCCATTCGTTTGTCAACGATACCTTCTGCTGGGGCATGATGGACTATATGTGGCCCGAGTTCAATCCCGATTACGGTCTGGAAGGCCCGCACAGCCTGATGCCGGGCTTCGCCAACGCTTACGGCAAGTTATTCCTGCAAGCCAGCAGTTGGCCGTCAAATCCAGGCAGCAAAGAGATGACCCACTACCTCTTCCACTGTCACGGAGACACCTTCACCAGGCTTTACGAAGAGGTTCCCCAAAACCTCACCGTCGATCATCTCGACGTGATGCCCTGCGGTCTCGACTTCTTCGAGGTAACCGCCGACGAAGGCGCGCTCATCGGCTTGTCGGTGAACGGCGAAGTCATCGGAACGGCAATAGGTACCGGCGCCCCCTTGTCGGTCACGGTCGATCCGCAGTTCCCGCCCGCCTGGCTCGACATCACCGTTACCATGCAGAACTACTACCGCTACGAGACATCGGTCATGGTCGTGCCGCTCGATGTTCCGTTCCTTATCTACGACAGTGTGAGCCTTGACGACTCCGGCGGCAACAGCAACTCGTTGCTCGATTACTGTGACGGCAATGTCGGCATCAACCTCAGCCTCGAAAACGTGGGCGAGGTGGACGGCGAGAACGTCACTGTCACGCTCAATTGCTCCGATGCGTCCGTCACCATCACCGACGGCGTGGAAACCGGCTGCTCAATGCCGGGCCAGTCCATCACCGAGCTGCTGGACGCCTTCGCCTTCGATATCGATGGCAACGTGGACGATGGCCACATCATCGAGTTCACCTGGGACGCCACCGACGGCACAGATGCCTGGGATGGCGATTTCACGCTTGAAGCCCACGCTCCCATCCTCGAACTGGGCGGCTTCACGCTCGACGATTCCGCACAGGGTAACGACAATGGCCGCATGGACCCGGGCGAGACCGTCGATGTGCTGGTCGATATCCGCAACATGGGCGCTTCACAGGCATTCAGTGTTATCGGCGAGATTTCAACCAACGACCCCTATCTCACCATCGACGTGTCCCAGCAGGGCTATGGCGATATCAACGTCAGCGGGCAGGCCACCATGGCCTTCACTGTCAGCAGCAACGCCAACACGCCCATCGGCCATATGGTCAACATGGATATGGCCATCTCCGCCGACTTTGGCCTCACCGCCACCGCCGATTTCCATTTCCCTGTGGGCCAGATTCCCGTGCTCATCGTCGCCTGGGATGCCAACCCGGTTTCGGCGCAGGGCATCATGAACTCCCTCGCCGCCAACGACATCTCAGCCAGTATCGTAACCGAGCTGCCGGATGAACTCAACATGTTCACCTCTGTCTTTGTTTGCCTGGGCGTCAGCGGCAACAACCATGTCCTCTCCGATTCCGAAGCGCTGGAACTGGAAAACTTCCTACAGCAAGGCGGCAAGCTCTACATGGAGGGCGGCGATACCTGGTATGCCGACCCGCAGACCCCGCTGCACGCCAGCTTTCACATCACTGCCAATTCAAACGGGGGCGGCAATCTCGGTCCTGTGCTGGGACAGACAGGCACCTTCGCCCAAGGCATGAACTTCAGCTACACCGGCAACAACGTCTCGATAGACCACATGCTGCCCGTTGTTCCTGCGCAGACGGTGTTCCGCAATTACAACCCCAGCTTCGCCTGCATGATTGCCTATGACGAAGGCAACTTTCAGACCATCGGCGCCTCGATGTGCTTCGGCAGTCTCATCAATGGCGCTGTGAGCAAAGACCAACTCATGGCGGCCATGATGGAATTCTTTGACATCAGCGGGTCACCCATAGGCAACATCAGCGGCACCGTCACTCTCGTGCCGGCAGGCGATGTCGAGCTCGTTGACATCACAATCGGCAGCTTCACCATACACCCGGAGGCCGACGGCGCCTACTCGGTTGACCTCGCGCCGGGTCAATACACCCTCACGGTCAGCATGGACGACTATGAAACGCTCAGCGAGACCGTAACCCTCGATGCCTACGACCTGCTCGTTATCGACTGGGAGCTTATCCAGATGACAGCGCCGTCCAACCTCGAGGTCGCCATCGATGACGGCGAAGCTACATTGACGTGGGACGAGGCTGTTCAGTTGGGCAAGGTTGACCAATACGAGACCACCCGCGATTTCGTGGGTTACAACATCTATCTCAGCACGGATGGCGATGACTTCGAGTTGCTCGACTTCACCACAGACCTCACCTACACCACCGAGCCGGCCTGGAACACGCTCAACCAGTACTACGTCACCGCGATGTACGACGGCGGCGAGTCTCAGTCCAGCAACACGGTCGAGGCGCTGTTGCTATCGGTTCCAGAGAACCTCGAGGGCTACGCCGACGGCTATGACGCCGTGCTCGAATGGGAGTCGCCCTCGCTGACGGGGCGTCTCGAGTTCGCCATGTACCGCGTCTATTGCAACGAAGACATGGTGCACGAGATAGCCGACTTCGAGACGACGACGTGGACCCACGCCGACCTCGACGCCGACACATACACCTACTGCGTCACTGCCATGTGGGGCGACTATGAATCCGACGACAGCAACACAATCGAAGTGGTTATCCTCAGCAGCGGCAGTGACATCCCAGAACCAGTGGTGACTGGCCTGGGCGATAACTTCCCCAATCCGTTCAACCCTGTCACGACCATCCCCTACAGCCTGGCCGCAGACCGCACTGTGAGCATCACGGTCTATAACATCCTGGGGCAGGCCGTGCGCACGTTCGACCTGGGCATGCGCCCCGGCGGCCACCACAGCGTGACCTGGGACGGCACAGACGCCTCGGGCTGCGACGTGTCCAGCGGTATCTATTTCATCCGCCTGCGGGCTGGCGACTACACCGAGGTGCGCAAAGCCATACTGATGAAATAAGAGCAGGGGTTCCACCCCTGAACCCCGCCCACTTTTTGCAAAAAGTGGGATCAAAAACTCATAACGGATGCTAACGCATCCTGTGTACAAGATATTGAGCCTTCCGCCCGTTCATCCACTTGGATAGACGGGCGGTTCAATACTTGATATTCTCATGTAAAGCCTTGGAGGACGCCATGCGCCAGAGAATGCTGTTGCTTTTTGTTCTTGTCTTGAGCTGTACCGGACTGTTTGCAGACGGAGTACAACCCGCCGGCAGTGGCACCTCGGCGTCACCATACCAAGTAGCGACGTTAGACAACCTACTGTGGGTAAGCACAAATTCCAGCTCCTGGGGCGCTTACTTCGAGCAGACAGCCGACATCGACGCTTCGGCGACAACTGGCTGGAATGCTGGCGAGGGCTTCAGCCCGATTGGAGATACTTCAGTGCACTTTACCGGCAATTACAACGGACAGGATTACACTATTGATGATTTATTCATTAATGGCTTGTTTGACAATACGCAAGGATTTTTTGGCGAGACTCACGGAGCAACCCTTGAGAACATAGGGCTTACCAATATTAACGTGAGCGGAATTGACGAAATCGGCGGCCTGGTAGGGTATAATTATGATTCCACCATCAGCAACTGCTTCAGCACTGGCAGCGTAAGCGGTAGCGGTATTGGAGATGCCGTTGGCGGTCTGGTGGGAATTAATTATTGTTCCACCATCATCAACTGCTACAGCACAAGCAATGTGAATGGAGGTTATTACATCGGCGGCCTTGTGGGGGGTAATAGCTCGATTTCCACCATCAGCGACTGCTACAGCACAAGCAATGTGAATGGCGCTCATTACGTCGGCGGCTTTGTGGGGAGGAATTGGGCTGCTTTTAGCAACTGCTACAGCACAGGCAGTGTGAGCGGAACATCACTTGTCGGCGGCCTGGTGGGCACGAATGAAACGGTAGCTACCATCAGTAATTCCTTTTGGGATACAGAAACGTCTGGCACTACAACCGGTATTGGGGGTGGCTCCATCTCTGGGGCAACCGGCAAAACAACTGCCGAGATGCTGGATGTCGCAACATACACTGACCTTACAACAGCAGGTTTGGACACTCCCTGGGACTTTGAAACTAACCCTTACGATGATAATGCTAATGACAATCATTGGGATATGGATAATTCAAATATTATCAATAATGGTTACCCATTCCTCGCTTGGCAGAATGGAGACGATATCACCCTCCCCGTCGAGCTTTCCAGCTTCTCGGCGCTGGTCACCGCCGGCCAGACCGTCATGCTCGAGTGGGTCACCCAGACCGAGTGCAACATGATCGGCTATCATGTGCTTCGCGGTGACAGTGACAGCACCCTCCTCGCCTGCTACGTCACCACCGGCGTGATTCCCGCCACCAACAGCGCCGAGGAAACCAGCTATAACTTCGAGGATAGCGAAGTGGAGGTTGAGCACACATACTACTATTGGCTCGAAGGCATTGACAGCGACGGCACCACCGACCTGTTTGGTCCGGTGAGCGCTACCATTCTCCCGGAAGACGCGCCCGACTTTTTCGAGGTGAGCCGGTTGAACGCCAACTATCCCAACCCGTTCAACCCTGATACTACCATCGACTTCAGTCTCCGCGGCACAGAGGGCATGCCGGTGAACGCTGAACTGGCCGTTTACAACATCCGTGGCCGGCGCGTGCATACACTGCACAGCGGGCTAATCGAGCCAGGCAATCACTCTATTACCTGGCACGGCACAGATGACAACGGCCGCGCCGTCGGCTCGGGCATCTACTTCATCCGCATGCAGGCCGGCGACCACACCGAGGTGCGCAAAGCTATTCTGATGAAATAGGCGATAATCGTGAGATGACAAAGAGGCGTCCGCAGGGGCGCCTCTTTCTGTAAGAGCAGGGGCAGCGCCCCTGTCTTAGCTTTGCGGATAGATCGAATCAACCTTCTGGAGCAGGGGCAGCAGCTCATATTCGATCATATCGGCCAGCAACACCCAGTCCTTGTTCTTCTGGATGTCGATGAGTTCGCTGAGCTTGTCGCTGAAGCTGTCCATGAACTGCGGCGCTGTGTTGCCGTCGATTGTGAAGTCGGCGAAAGAGCGGTTCATGAGGATAAGCGACTCCTGGATGATGCGGAAATATGCCTGGAGGTTATCCACTGCCTGGGCGAGATACGAGTTGGCCTTGACCTCATCATCGAGGCGGAACATTTCGGCGATCTTCTCGAAGTCTTCGCGGATGGCGCGGAATTGCTCCTGTGAACGCAAAAAGGCTTCCCTGCCCAGCTCGATGGCGGAGCGTGTCTTCAATTCGAGCGAGTCATCTTCCATCACATAGATGCCGTCCATTTTCTGCATCCAGTTGTCTTCAAGCTGCTTTCCGTTGAGCGTCACTTCTGTGATGATGGCGCTGTCGGGCACGTGACGCTCGATTTCATCGAGTATCTGCTTGAGAGAGGTGACGGACGAGGCCTTGATATCCAGTGTCTTGTCATTCAGTTTCACTTGCATTGTAGCTCCTTGTCAGACGGGCCAGCGCTTGCAGTTGCAGACATAGCCCCGCGTAGATTTCTATTGTGTCACGCGTGAGGCGGGTAAAGTCGTCGCTTTCGAGACTGCTCTCGCGGAACCGTGCGTACAAAAATAAATCGTAGCAGTCGTTCGTGTCGCGCCCCAGTGCGAACAGCTCTTCTTTCATCTGCTTAATGCGAGACCATTTATCGTGGATTCTGTCAATCGATTTCTTTGCGCCGGGACGTTGCCGTGCCAGGTCTTGCAATGCCCCGGTCAGCGCGCCGGCGCTTTCTTCGAGCCGCGCCAGCATACTCAGCCAGGCGCTCATATCCAGTCCGCCGGTGTCATAATGCTGCGCCAGGTCCTCGGTGAACACCTTCACCCAGTCGATTTTTTCGTCGAGGCCGGGCAGCAGCGTCATTGCCCAGACGGCGCGTTTACACTCAAAGAACAGGTCGCGCGCTTCGATGGGACGTTTGCGAACAGGTACGCAGTGCAGCAGGCCGAACGGATCTATGCGAGCGCGCCAGGTGAGGGCGCCGGGGGCCGCCTCCGGTGTGTGGCCGGCCAGCATCGACTCGGCTGTGGCGCTCACTGCCTCGACCGTGATGAGCTTATGGCAGTCCAGGTGACTGCAAACACGGTCAAAGGCGCAGGGGTGGCAGGGGATGTCGGCCTGAATGACAACCGCGCCAGGGAGGTATGGCCCAGTCTCCCACATGCTCACAGGCCCCAGCGAGATGTTGAGAATGGGCGTGTCCATCGAGGCGGCGAGGTGCATGGGGCCGGTATCGTTGGCGATGAGCAGGTCGAGCCGAGCCAGCATTGCCACCAGGTCGGCCAGGCCGCTCCTGCCGATGAGATTCACAAAATTCGGGTGACGCAGGCTTTCGAAGTACGGCGTCAGGGCAAGCTCGTTGTAGCCGCCAAACAACACCACGCTGCGCTGTGGATGCAGCAGCAGCTTTTCGATGACAGCGCGAAACCGCTCCGGCTCCCAAGCCTTGTTTGACTGGCTGGCGCCGCAGTGCACTCCCACTACCTGGCGACCGTCGAGACCGTGTTCACGCCAGGTCTCCGCCGCTTTCGCTTCGGCTTCTTCGCCTGGTTCGAGCCGGAAGTCCTCGGGCTTTGCCCCGACACCGCCCACACGAGCGAAAATATCGACGAGGTTGAAGGTGCGGTCGCCGAGGTGATGCTCGTTGGCGAGGTGAAAGGCTGTCCACTCGGAGGTGATTGTCTGTTGGCGGTCGGCGTTGAAGAACATGCCGCTACGGCGTTTAACGTCCAGCATGAATCCAATCCAGGCCGCCTGTATCGAGACGACGGGGCTGACAACATAGTCGTAGTCCGTGGCGTTCAGGGCGTCCACCGACTGCTTCAGTTCGCGGTAGCCCGACCACATATCCTCGCCCAGCGTTCCCACAAGGCGGGTGTCGTCGAGGGTGAGCACGTTGTCGATGTGCGGGAAGCGCTCGAGTATGCCGGCAAAGGCTTTCATGGCCAGAACGTCGATGCGAGCCTGTGGCCAGCGGCGACGCAGGCCGCCCACCAGACCCAGCATCTGCACCAGGTCGCCCATGCGGGTAAGATTGAGAATGAGAATGCGTTCCATGTGGTCTCCGCTCACTCGTTCCGGTAAAAGGTTTCGAGCGCCATGAGCGTGGCCTCGAAGTTCTTCAGCGAACCCTGTCGTTCGCGCACGGCGGCAGACAGCGCCTCGATGTCGTCACGCTCGGCGGCAGGCCTGCTCATTATGAACCGGCACAGGTCTGGGTCGCCAATCTCGTCGAGGGCTGCCTCTCGCCTGCGGGCGTCGTCGCCCAGCCGGTGCGCCCAGTCGGGATGCCAGCGCAACATCTGCTGTAGCATGGACTGCATCCGATGGGTGTAGGTGTGGTGGTTGAGCGCCTTGCGCTGGCCGTTGCGGGCGATGCGCTCGCGTTCTTCGGGGTGGGCGAGATAGTAGTCTATCTTGTCGCGCAGGTCGGGCAGCGAGTCGAAGCAGACGAAGTCCTCGCCCTCGACAAACACCCCCTCGAACAAGTGGCGTCGGTCAACGAGCTGGAACCCGCCGCAGGCCATTATCTCGAAGGTGCGCGGGTTGATGAAGTCGCCGTCCGGCTCGAACAACTCGGCGTTCATGCTCGAGTGCAGATTGATGTTGATCTTGGTGGCGTTATAGATTTTCGCCGTGTCCTCGGGGGAGACGCGAGCGCCGCCATTCTGCACCAGCGGCGTCAGGGCAGGCTCGCCTTCCCAGCCAGTGCCCCAGAGTTTCAGGTCATAGCTTGCCAGTCGAGCAAAGAGGGCGCGGCGGTTGGGGTATCCCGCTCCCATGAAAGCGATGTCGGCGCCGAAGCGCGTGGAATCGGCGGAGGTGAGATCGAGCCGACGCATCACCGATTCATCGGCGGCCATTGGCAGATATGCGTAATGCTTCTCGCCATGCGTCAGCAGTTCGCGCTCGAAGACCCCTGTCTGGATGCTGAAGAATCCGTCGAACAGCCCGGCGTAGCTGCGCCAATAGGCGAAGCGGCGGTAGTCCTCGACGAACCAGAACGCCGTGAGCGCATCGGTTTTCTCGCGCAGTGTCTTTAGCAATTCGGGCGAAACGGGCGCCTGCGCCAAAAACAGGATGAGGTGAGGACGGAAGGAGACGCACTCCTCCCACAGCAACTGCGAAAGCAGCGCGGTGAGCTGCCCCGACATTTGCGAAGAGCGCTCCCCGTCGGGTACGGCGAGGATGCGTTGCAGCATGCCATCGGCGTAGGCGTTGTCCAGTCCGCGCACTTGGCAGCCCAGCCGACGCAGAGCGTTCTGTGCATAGCGCGCCGTTGTGTGCGAGCCGCCGTAGATGGGATAGTCTATCAACACGCGCAGGCCGCTCAGATCGATGTCGGGGGTGGTCGCCCTCGCGGAGAGCGCCTGTTGAAAGGCCGACCATTCCTGCGGAAGCAGGCGGCGGTAGCTGGGTAGCGCCAGCACGGCGTGTTCTTCGCCGGCGGGTAGCGCTTCCAGCTCGCCAGTGACGGTGGTGCGCTCGAACACGGGAGTGAGGTGAGATTGGGCGCGGGCGGCCTCGATCATCTGCGGAAGAGGCTCATACACCGTGACGTGCTCGACCTGGTCGAGCAACGGCAACACATGATAGCCAAAAGCCAGCCCGAACACGACGACATGCCCGCAGCCGGTGTGCTCGGCGAGAAAACGACGAGCCAGCTTCTCGCCCTCATCGCGTGGATGATAGGAACTGTGGATGCTGGTATCGTCTATGATGGGAACCGGCGAGCCATCCCTGGCGGTCTCGATTCGCAACCGATGCATGGAACCTCCCTGTTCGCTGGACTGCATCTCTAATACCAGTCGGCAGAATTGGTGTCAACGTTAAACCTTTTTTGAGATGGGGATCCGCCCCTACCCCATAAAAGGCTCACTCCGCTTTGCTACGCGACAAGCCAAACTTCTGGCGGATGCCAGCGCATCCTTGTGTCACAGAATTCACTACTGTACATAGGAAACGAAGTTTCCGCAAAAGTTTTTGATCTCACTTTTTACAAAAAGTGAGCGGGGTTAGTCGCGTAGCGAAGCGAAGTGAGCCTTCAAAGGGGGCAGCGCCCCATCTTTGCGGAAAATATTTCCTGCGGGTGAGTTATCTGGGCCGGTATTTCAGCAAGAACCTGTTTCGTTGGGATAACGTAACTGGCAGTATTGCAGCGAGATAATCCAAAAGGCGCGACTGGCACACCCATTGCGTTTCACTTCATCTGCGGCGGCGTATGCCCGCTTTGGCTATGCGCCACGCTGTTCTTTGCGAGAGACTCATATCGCCCATCTGGTTCGGGCAAGAGAGGCAAGAGATGAAGAGACTGGTTTTGCTGTTACTGTTGGTCGCTTTTTGCGGACTGCACGCGCAAGTACGTTTGAAGGACATTGCCACCTTCAGCGGACTCGAGGCGCGTCCGCTCATCGGTTATGGACTCGTGGTCGGTTTGGATGGAACGGGCGACGGCTCGTCTTCCCAGATGACTGTGCAGTCGATCAAGAACATGATGGAGCGCTTTGGCATCATGGTGCCCATGAACAAAATACGCCCCAACAACGTGGCGGCTGTCATGATTACCGCGACACTGCCGCCGTTCGCCAAGGTGGGCGGCCAGTTCGATGTAACCGTCAGTTCGCTGGGCGACGCCAAGAGCCTCGAAGGCGGCATGTTGCTGCTGTCGCCCCTGATGGACGTCGAGCAGAACCTGCTGGCGATGGCGCAGGGCGCCGTCTCGATCGGCGGGTTCAACACCGAAAGCGGTGGCAGCCGTGTACGACGCAATTACGCCCTCGTGGGGCGTGTTCCCGGCGGCGCAACCGTGCACGAAGAGGTGTACAGCCAGTTGCTGTTTAACGGCGAGCTGATGCTGAACCTGCGCAATCCCGATTTCACCACTGTCCAGCGGGTGGCCACAGCCATCAACGAGTATTTCGACTTGCGCCTCGCCGCCCCTGAAGACGGTATGTCGGTGCAGGTGGTGGTGCCCGACTCGGTGCTGAACAATCGCAACCTCATCGGTTTCATCTCTCAAATCGAGAACCTACAGGTGATGCCGGAGCAAGCGGCACGAGTGGTTATCAACGAGCGTACCGGCACCATCGTGGCCGGCGGCGACGTAAGAATTACGCAGGTGGCCGTGGCGCACGGCAACCTCACCATCAAAGTGGCGCAGGAAACACAGACCACAGGCGTGGGGGTCGTTGGCGCAGGTGGCGCAGCCGGCATCGTGCAAACCACGACCGGCTCCTCCATCGAAGTCATTCCCGAGGATGCCCGCGTATCTGTAATTGAAACCGCCACCGTGCAGGATTTGGCTCGTGCGCTCAACCGCATCGAGACCACCCCGCGAGACCTCATAGCCATTTTTCAGTCGCTCAAGGCCGCCGGTGCATTGCAGGCCGAGCTGGTCATTCTGTAGGGGATAAGCCATGATTCAACTGCCGACAACAGGTGACATCGCGCTCGAACGCCGCCAGGACGAGATGCGCAAGCTGACCGACCAGGTGCGCGGGCTCGACCAGTCCAGGGCATACGACGCCGAGCGTGCCCAGGATGTGAGCCATCAGTTCGAGGCTATGCTCATACGGCAGATGTTGAGCGCCATGACCGACACTCTGGAAGGCGACGGATTTCTGGGCGATATGCCCGGCGGCGACTTCTATAACGAGATGTTTCTCGGCGAGATTTCGATGACGATGGCTCGTCGCGGCGACCTGGGGCTTTCCAAGCAGATAATGGAACAACTCGAGCAGCATACCGAAGACAACGATGAATTACCTGTGCGCGGCCTCAGCCGTGCAGACATTTCGCAGATTATCCAGGTCGTGAGACGGCCTGTGCCTGCACCCAGCGAGCCGCAGCCTGTGGGCAAAACGCTTGCCGCTCGGTTGCAGCAGTTTGAGCCGCTCATTCTCGAAGCCGCCCATCAGCATGGCCTCGACCCACGGCTCATCAAGGCGGTTATTGCCCAGGAGAGCTATGGCAATCCGCAGGTGGAATCTCACGCCGGAGCCAAAGGGCTGATGCAGCTCATGGACGGCACAGCCGCAGGACTGGGCGTGACGGACAGCTTTGACCCGCGCCAGAACATTCAGGGTGGCGCCCGCTACCTGCGACTGATGCTCGATCGCTATGACGGCGACATCGAGCTTGCCCTGGCCGCCTATAACGCCGGCCCCGGCAACGTTGACCGCTATGGCGGCATACCGCCGTTCGAGGAAACGCAGCACTATGTGCGGCGAGTACAAGATTATTACGAAGGCTTTCAATAAACAGCAGGAGACCAAGCATGGATGCGCTCAGAAAAGATTTCTTCGATGCCTGGGAAGAGGAGATAGCGGCCTATCAGGAAGTGTCGCTCGTTCTCTCCCAACAAAAGCATGCGCTGATGAAATGGGACATCACCTATTTCCAGGAGACAAGCCAGCAGGCGGTGATTCTTATCAGCCAGGCACACAAGGCCACCAACACCCGCAACGACCTTATGGAGACGTTGTTGGTGATGTGCGACGCCACAACACAGTCCCACTCGCTGAAAAACATCAGCGAGCTGTTCGAGGAAGAAGAGGAACAGGAACGGGCGCAGGTGTTCTTCAAGGTGTTCGCCAACACGCTCAAAACCATCGACAAACTGTCGTCGGAGAACAAAGAACTCATCCGTACCGGGCTCGAACTTGTGGGCGACAATCTCGAAATGATCGCCGACATCATCGACCACGACCGGGTTTACAGCCGCGTCGGGATGATTCACCAGAAACGCAGCTCGATTCTGCTCAATAAGCGGATCTGAGCGCTACGGGAAGACATTATGTTTGAGCTACTGTACATCGGCAAAAGCGCGTTGCACGCAAACGAGCGCCAACTACAGACAGTCGGCCAGAACATCGCCAACGTCAACACGCTCGGCTACAGTCGGCAGCGTGTGGTGCAAACCAACGCCGATCCGATTAGCGACAGCTTCGGCTCGTTTGGCGGGGGCGTGGAAATGGTTCGCATCGAACGCATGCGCGACCTGCAGCTCGACATCAATTATCGCGATGAAAACTCTCAGCTTGGTTCCTGGAGCCGCATGAGCCAGAAACTCGCCGAGCTCGAAGTCGAGCTGAACGAACCTTCCGAATTCGGCCTTTCCACCACCCTCAACAAGTTCTGGGACGCATGGGAAAGCCTGGCCGACAACCCCGCCGACAACGTCTATCGCCTGGATGTGCTGGGCGCTGCCGACAATCTCAGCGAGGCTTTTCACGACATCAACGCCAGCTTGGTGCAAAAGCGCAAGGAAGTGAACGACGAGATTGAACAAATCGCCGGCAGCGTGAACAGCATCGCCTCCGACCTGGCCATGCTCAATCAGCGCATCCAGAATTCCGTAGGCAAGCCGGTCAACGACCTCGAAGATCAATTTGACCTGCTGCTCGACGATTTGAGCGAGTATGGAAACGTCAGGCTCGCTGTTCGCGCCGACGGTACCCGCGTCGTCTATTTCGGCTCCGACGAGCTGGTGAAAAACGACTGGTGCCGCAACCTGCGCGTCGTCCGTGAGGCAGAAGACGGTGACGCCACTTCGCGCCTGGTGTGGAAAGACACCCGCGACGACATCGGCGGCCTGCATCAGGGCAAGATCGTCGGCCTCACCCGCCTGCGCGACGACATGATCGACGGCTACCGCGCCGACCTGGACGCTCTGGCCGTGCAAATCGCGGCTTCGCTCAACGCGATACATCGACAGGGCTACGACCTGGGCGATCCGCCAAGCGATGGACGCAACTTCTTTGCCGACGACATCACCGGCGCTTCCGATTTTCGCGTCAGCGCCGATATTCTCGATCAGCCATCTCGCATCGCCGCATCGCTGGAAGGCGAGGAGGGCGACAACCGTATCGCGTTGTCCATCGCCGATTTGCGCAAAGCCGCAACCATGGAAAACGGGCACAGTTTTGGCGACTATTATGGCGCCTGGGTTGGCAACATTGGCCGCGACAGCGGCAACGCTCTGAACAAGGCCACCCTGCACGAATCCACCGCTTTTCAGATCGATAATTTCCGGGAAAGCGTCAAAGGTGTCTCCCTGGACGAGGAAGCCGCCAAGCTTATCCAGTTTCAACAGTCCTTTGCCGCCGCCGCCAAGATTATCTCGTCGGCCGACAAAGCGCTGAGTATCGTTATCAGCCTCGTCTAATGGGGTTTCATGTCGCAAGAATTTAACCAGGGAAGGTATGAAATAAGCAACCAAGGAAGGTAACTCCATGCTTATTCTGACAAGAAAAGTGGGCGAGTCGATCATCATCGGCGACGACATCGAGATCGTAGTGGCCGAGATAAACAAGAACTCGGCGCGGATTGGCATCAACGCCCCAAGACAGATGCCCATTTACCGCAAGGAGATCTACGAAAAGATCTTGCGGGAGAACCGGAAAGCTGTGCGCAAGGCCGACGACAGCCAGTCGCTCGACCAGTTGAACGAGATGCTTTCCATCAAACTGGGAGGTTGACGTGAGAGTGACGACCCAGGCAGCGTATCGCACGCTGTTGAGAAATGTGACGACCAACCTGGAGAGGTATCGTCGAATACAGGAAGAGCTTTCTAACGAGCAGAAGCTGCTGCGCCCTTCGGACGACCCGAGTGGCATCGCCACTTCCACCTCGCTCAAGCAGACGCTCGCTGCAAACATGCAGTATCTGGCCAACCTCACCGAGGCCGAGGAGTTCCTGAACGCGACAGACGCCGCCATGCAGGACTTCAACGACATCCTGGCCAGGGCACGCGAGATTGCAGAGATGGGCGCCACCGAGACCTCGGACGAAACCGCCCGCGCAATCGCGGCGCAACAGGTGCAGGAGCTTATCGACCAGGCGCTGGAAGTGGCCAACACCCAGGTGAGAGACCGCTATATCTTCTCCGGGCACAGAACCTCGACACAGGCCTTTGGCGACGTCGGCTTGATTATGCCGGCCTACAACCAAATCCTGAACACCTACGACGGCGACGCCACCTCGTCCGGCGACTTCACCGGCGACGAGAAAATGAGCTACCTGGTTCGCGTGGTTTCCGCCGGCGATTTGGGGGTTGCTCAGTATCAGGTATCGGAGGATGGCGGCGAAACCTGGGGCAATACACACACACTTACCGGCAATATCGATGTCTTCGACGATGTCAACGGACAGGACCTGGGGGTGCGGCTGGGACTCACCGACGGCACGTTCGCCGAGGGCGATCAATTCCGCATCGATGTGGTCGAAGGCCGTTACAACGGCGACAACGGGGTTATCGAGTTCAACGCCATGCGCAGCTCGCGCCTGGCCACCAACGTCACAGGACAGGAAGTGTTGGACGACACCGGTTTCTTTGCAAAACTGCAAAAGCTGCGTCTGGGACTCGAGGACAGCAACACCTTCGAGATTTCGGAGGCGCTCGAGGAACTGAAGCAGCTACAGAACGACATGCAGGTGGGCACCGTGAAAGCGGGTATTCGCCTGAACAAGGTCGAGGTTGCCAAAAACAGCCTCGTGACAATGAACGAGAACCTTCTGGCCAGCATTCAGGGCATCGAGAAGCCCGATCTGATTGAAACAATCACCGCGCTGGCCGCGCAGGAGGCGGCGTTGCAGTCATCAACTTCCGCCCTCAGCAAGATTTTCATGCAATCACTGTTAAACTACATCTGATCGAAGGGGAGAACAATGAACATCAAGACAAAACGTTTTGGAGAGATTGACATCGATCCGAAATCGACCATTCACTTTCCAAGTGGCCTGCTTGGCTTTGCCAAAAGCAAGGACTTCGTGCTGCTCGATCCGAGCAAGAAGTCGCCGCTCAAATGGCTACAGAGCGTGGATGAACCGGAACTTGCCTTTGTGGTCACCGATCCGCTTATCTTCAAGCCTGACTACGAAATCCGCGTCTTCGAGAGCGATCTGCTCGAACTGAAGGTCGAAGACCCGTCCACTGTGGTGCAGCTCGTCATCGTGACAGTCCCACGCGACCCGGCCAGGATGACAGCGAACCTCAAAGGCCCGCTGCTCATCAACACCGCCAACAACATAGCGCGTCAGCTCGTTCTCGACAATCCAGACTACGAGATAAAGCACCGCCTGTTAAGCGACGCAGCCTCAGCCAAGGCTGTCTGAAACTGTCCAGAACCGCTGTGCTGAAGCCTGTGGGCACTGTAGCGCCACGCCAATAATCGGGTGTGAGTGAAGCCGGCGCCATTGGCTGTGCCATGTCGAGGTGCGTCTCATTTTCAGGCGTCTGTACTTCTCGTGCAGACGCCCCTCCCCACATGCGAGAACATCCCGACTCAATCTAACTATTCTTTTTCTGCGCGCAGAGCCTGATAAATATGGAGCACCGCCTGCACATAGGCATCGCTGTGATTATAGGCGTACACGGCTTGATAGCGCTTGTCGGGGCTGCCCATAGTCTGAGCGTTCAGTCCGTGCCCCGACAGGTAGTTGGCGATGCTGTGCACGTTGTCTTCGAGCGAATAGATGTCGATGTCGTGATCGTTGCCGGAGGCATCCACGAAGAAACTGAGCAGCGAGGATGGGATAAACTGTCCCCAACCGCTCGCTCCCGCAAACGAGCCGACGAAGTGATATGGCTCGTGCCCTGTTTTATCGCAGAACTGATAGAATGCGGTCAGTTCGCGCAGGGCGAAGCGCCGCCGCCGTTCCATGAACAGATATTGCGAGACAAGTGAGTTGAATACATAGTAGTTGCCCTTGAAGCGTTCCTGGGCGAAGTTTGTTTCCATTCCCAGCACAGCGCAAACCATCTCTGGGTGGATGCCATAGTCGGTCTCGATCTGGTCGAGCAGCGGCATGTTGTCTTGCATGAACGCCCGCCCCAGTTTCACCTTCGTCTTCACGCCAAACACCTCGAAATACCAGTCGAGCGACTTCTCTTCGGTGCGATCGACCTTATGCTCCGCCGCGGTGGAGAACCGATCCTCGATCGTGGCATGAAGCAGAAAACGATCATCGTGCACCGTCATGTCGAACCACTCGGCGGGGACGTTATTGGCCGCGAGTTCGCCGCGAAGGTCGTTCAGCGCTTCAGCGAAGCTCTCCTGTAGGGCATTCACGGAGATGCAGACAGATAACAGCGCAAAAATGGCGATGCAACGCATGTGCAGGCGCTCCTGAGAAATTCTTGCAAGGTGTGCGAAGTATGCTGGTTTGCCAGGCAAATGAAACCAGCTTTCGGCATCAAAGGCCGCCCAGACGGAGGATTTCTTTGGCCTTTTCGGTCTCGAGCAACACCGAATCGATGAGCTGCGGCACATCCTCGACGCTGAGGCCAAGCTCGTCCCAGATGTCGTCGTAGAAGCCCTCGGGGAAGAAACCCGAGCCATTGTCGATTCCGCGGTTGTTGCAGATGAAGTTGGCCAGATAAACCATCTTGCCCAGGGTTTCGTGCTCGGGGTCGAGCTTCTGGGGCTGATGGTGGTTCATCACAACGTTCACCACGCGGTCGGGCAGCTTCCAGCGATTGAGCAGGAAGGCGCCAACCTCGGCATGATTGATGCCCAGGATTTTGTTCTCCACCAGTGGCAGATCGAAACGGCGCTTCACCGCGATCTCGAACACCTTTTTGTAGATGGTGGTGAAGTACTGGTCGAGAACGAGAACGCCGATGTCGTGCAGCAGGCCGTTGATGTAGAGCTCGTCGTCGTTGGCCTTGCGGTTGGTTTGCTTGTTGAGCGCCGTGCATAGATAGGCACAGGTGATCGAGTGCAGCCAGAACTTCTCGTAGTCAACGAAGTAGCTCTTGAAGCTGTTTATGACCGCGATGGACATCGTGATGCGCCGAATCTCGGAGAAGCCGAGACGAGCGATGGCCTGTTGCAGGCTCACGATGCGGTGGCGCGTAGCGTAAATGGCGGAGTTGGCGATCTTGAGAACCTTACCCGTGAGCGCCGGATCGAGGCGGATGACGCGGCCAATCTGCGCGGCGGAGGTGTTCGGGTCTCGGATAAGGCGGTCAATCTCGAGCGAGATCGTCAGCATAGTGGGCGCTTCGCCCACCTTGTTCAGGCGTTGCAGGATCGAGTTTCGATACATAGTCAATTCCTATGTTTGTTATAGTTAGCGGTAGTCCGCAGGTTAATTTTCATGCTGACGCTCAATTTTTTTGGGCCTGAAATACGGGGTTTGTTTGTAGCTCAGTTGCTCGAAATCTTCGGAATAACCCATCAAGCTTTCGGATGAACCGATGATCAGGTAGCCGTCCTTGCCGAGTTTTTCGTAGAGTTTGCGATAGAGCTTGCTTTTGTGCTTCGACGAGAAATACATTGAGACGTTGCGGCAGAAAATGAGATCGCAGGTGTTGATGGGTGCGAAGTCGCGCATGAGGTCGAACTTCTTGAATTCGACCATTTGGCGAATAGTGTCGATGAGCTGATACACTTGGCCGCTTTGCTCAAAACAGCGTTCTTTGTAGCCTGGCTTCATGCCTTGCAGCATATCGGTGTTGTTGTAGCGCCCCGAGTAGGCCATATACAGCGCGCTGGGAGAGATGTCCGTACCCAGGATGTGAAACTGGGAGGCGGAGGCGTTCAGGTCTTTTTGCAGCGCTTCATGTAGCAGCATGGCGAATGAATATGGCTCCTGGCCGGTGCTGGCCGCCGCCGACCACACATGGATGCGCTGCTTGCGCCCCGATTTAAGGTCGGCGATGAATTGGGGAATAATGACGTCGCGGATGATGTCCCAGGGTTTTGAGTCGCGGAACCACAAGGTTTCATGGGTGGTCATCGCATCGATTATTTTGTTGCGAAGCTTTTTCGACTCGTCATGCTTCGCTTTCTTGTAGAACTCGCGGAAGTCTGCACAATCGGTTTCCATGACCAACCGCGCAAGCCGACTCTCGATAAGGCTGGCGCTGTCATCCCCGATTGGAATGCCGCATTCCTTATGAATATACTCTCGTAAACAAACGAACTCGTCATGGTTCAACACAATCTTGGAAGAATGCATAATATTCCCGTTTTACTTCTGGTGACGATGGCGTTTTACGCCATGCCGTGAAAACAATGTTGCACACTGGGTCAGAATGTCAAGGCGAAAGCTGTCATTTATAACTTCGGCATTGTCGCCGATGGCTTGCTGCATAAGGCTTTGGGCCAAGTTTCCTCCATCTCGTTTCTCGTATCGCCTGTCGGTAAACTATTGAACCTATACATTACAGATGAGCGCACCATTGTCAAGTAATATGCCATATTTCCGATTGAACACCCGAAATTGCTTGACGCCAACAGGCAGCTGCACACTATTTTTCAAAATGACATATTGAGGATTTCATGCTCGAACGCATCAGCGCCCCCGAACCTCTGCACGGCGAAAGGGATTTCGATCGAACTCTGCGGCCACGCTCGCTCGACGAGTTTGTTGGCCAAGACAAACTGAAGGAAATTCTGCACATCTCGGTGCAGGCTGCCAAGTTGCGCGGCGAACCACTTGACCACGTTCTTTTTTATGGCCCGCCCGGGCTGGGCAAAACCACCCTGGCGCACATCATTGCCCGTGAGCTTGGCTCGGAGATGCGCCTCACCTCGGGGCCTGTGCTCGAAAAGCCTTCCGATCTCGCCGGCATTCTCACCAACCTTCAGCGCAGCGACGTTCTCTTTATCGACGAGATACATCGGCTCAATCACGTCATCGAAGAATACATGTATCCGGCCATTGAGGATTTTCGCATGGAAATCGTCATCGATTCCGGTCCCAGCGCCAGAGCGCTGAACATCGACCTCGAACCATTCACGTTGGTGGGCGCCACCACTCGCGCCGGGCTGCTCACCGCTCCCATGCGGGCGAGGTTTGGCATTGTATTGCGGCTCGACTACTATGACGAAGCCAGCATCCGCCACATCGTCGAGCGCTCTGCCGGGCTGATGAACGTGCCCATCGACGAAGACGGCATTTGCGAGATCGCCCGCCGCTCGCGGGGCACCCCACGAGTGGCCAATCGCCTGCTTCGCCGTGTACGCGACTACGCCCAGATTCGCGCCGATGGCGACGTCAACGGCGACATTGCCCGCAAGGCGCTGGCCATGCTCAATGTTGACCACGTCGGGCTGGACGATATGGACAAACGCCTGCTGCACACAATCATCGAGAACTACAGCGGCGGGCCGGTGGGGCTGAAGACCCTGGCGGTGGCGATTGGCGAAGATGCGGGGACAGTCGAAGAAATCTATGAGCCATATCTTGTGCAGCAGGGGTTTCTCATGCGCACCACCTCCGGCCGCAAGGTGACAGCCAAAGCATACCGGCATTTCGGATTGCAACCGCACAGCGAACAACCCTCACTCTTCGAGAACGAGGATTAATATGCGCCTGGCGTGGCTATGCGTAATTGTCGTGGCGCTGCTGCTGACGACCGGCTGTAGGTCTGCCACCGAGTCAAAGGACGAGGCTGTTCGCTTCCTGCTCGAAGATACGCAGTACATCTACGATGACTCGCTGCTGGTGCAGCTTGGCGTTGGCGCCGATTTGAACGCCACTCACGCTACCTTTTACCTCGACGAAGCTCTCGTCGCCACAGACTGGGAAGCGCCGTTCGAGTGGATGTGGCAGGTGCAGGAATGCGAACTGGGGCAGCACGCCATCGACGCCCACATCTATACCGAAGAGGGCAGTGTCGTCAACGCCGATACATGGTTGCCGAAACACACGCCGGTGCCTTTTTTCGATTTCTACCTGCAAAATTGGGATGGCATCACCGCCAGGGACGAAAATGGCAACCTGACAGGAGAAGTTGACCCGCGTGACTGGCTGTTACACAGCTTCGATGCGCCTGGAGAACGGGACGCCTGGGTATTCAATCTTTGGGTAAGCAGCTACGATCGCGAAGTGACAGTACACTGGAGTACTATGTACGAGGCCGATAACCAGGGGTTTCATGTCTGGCGGGGGGAATCGGTGGACGCCATAGATACCGGCCAGGCCATCCGCCTTACCGCCAACCACATCATTCCCGGCGCCGGCGACAGCCAGGAACAGCAGAACTACACCTGGTTCGACGACTTCCGCGTGGAATACTGCACCTACTTCTACTGGGTCGAGGCTATCGACAACGAGGGTGCCGGCGAGATGTTCGGCCCTGTCGAGCACAGCGTGTCGCCCTGGAGCGAAGATCTCGAAGATCAACTGTTTCCGGCGTGGCCTAACCCGGCGGTTGACCTCGTTCATCTCGGTTTTGAACTGACAACCTCCGACCTCGATGTAACCGTGATGACGGTGAACCAGCAGGGCGACATCCTCGATGTGCTGCTGCTGGGGGAGCCACTGACTTATGGCCGGCATTCACTGCTGTGGAACAGCAGCGCCTACACCCACCAATTGCTGCGGGTTCTATACTATTTTGCAGGCGGCGACTCGCAACCCGATATCCAATTCTGGGGATACGGTGACGTTTACGTGCAATAGTCATGCGAAAAGGCCCAATCTTTTCTTGACGTAAAGTGCGTCGTTGCCAACTCTGCAATCTATGAATCAACGCAGTCTCGTCTTTGATGTCGGCAACACGCACACCGTTGTCGGCGTTTATACAGGTGGCTCACTCGCACATCAATGGCGACTGGCCACCGACAAGCGCCGCACCGGGGATGAACACTATTGCCTGATGAGCGATCTGCTGCACACCGCCGCCATCAACCCGCGTGATTTCGACATCTGCGCCCTGGCCTCGGTTGTGCCCGACATTACCCGCGCATTTTCCCAAATGATCAATAAATATTTCGGTTGCAGGCTGGTGGTGGTGAGTGGCCACTCAGAGCTTGGCCTGAGCTTTCCAATCACAGATCCCGGCTGCATCGGGGCAGATCTCATTGTCAACGCATACGCCGCCTGGAGGAAATATCAGCGTCCTTGTGCAGTCTGCGACTTTGGTACCGCCACGACCATACAGTTAGTCGGCGCCGACGGGTATTTTCACGGAGTGATAATCGCGCCCGGCGTTCTTACTGCATCGGGGCACCTGTTCGAGAAAGCAGCCCTGCTGGCTCACGTCGAGCTCGAACCACCTCGGCAATTGCTGGGCACCACCACACGCGACGCGCTGCTTTCCGGCATTCTCTCCGGCAGCGCTTTCATGATTGATGGATTCATCGACCGCATCCGGCAGGAATATGCCCATCTCGGCGAGATATACGCCATCGGCACCGGCGGTATCGCCTCGGTCGTGTGCGATCTCAGCCGCACCATCGACCGTGTGGACAAGACACTCACCCTTGACGGACTGCACCTGATTTGCAACCACTCCTCCACTGCATGATTATCAAACCTCACCTTTCGCGCTCGCGTCTTTTGCTGTTGCTTTGTTGCCTGACTTTGGCTGCGGGGCTTTCCGCCGAGGTGTTCCTTCCAAAGTTCTATCTCGAAGGTTATCAGCCGATTGTGGAGAACGAGGTTGACGTGTATAAATATCACCGCGGCCTGCGATTCACCTCGCTGCGCAGCTACTTTGCCGATAAATTCGTGGTGGAAACGGCTGTGATTCCGCAACGTCGGTTCAGCCGCATATTGCTGGCGCCAACGCTTGCCGGCAGGCAATTGGCCAGGCCGCGCAGCATGAGCTTCGACAGCTACCTTCAATCGAGTACGCGGGCGCGGTTTCACCAACTGCTGCGCAAGAACGTCTATGAGGTGCTACAGGACGAGGATCGCGATTCTGGCACGGGTATCTTCAGCGAGATAGAGATCGAGCTGCCGCGCCAGGCTATTCCAAAGCCGTTCCGTCGTGTGCTGGGCACCACGGCGCGTCTCTCCATCGACGGCAGCCAGAAGCTCACCTTCGCCGGCAGCAGCACCGTACACGAAAACGCCGGGCTCGACGAAGCCGATCAGCGGCAGGATTTCGACCTCGAGATGAAGCAGGAACTGCGGCTGCGTTTGCGCGGCACCATCGGCGACAAGATACACGTCAATGTGAACCACACCTCGATCAGCGAGGAGACGCTCTCCAATCCCAACGAGATAGAGATAAAATACGTTGGCACCGAGGACGAAATCTTTCAGGAAATCGAGGCGGGCAACATCTCGCTGTCCCTGCCTTCGACCACCTACATAGGCTACTCGGCTTCCTCCGAAAGCCTGTTCGGAGTGAAAAGCCGCCTCAAGATCGGCTATCTCGAGCTGATAACCATCGTGGGCAAGGAAGAGGGCGAGAAAACCAGCAAACGCCTCACCGGTTCGAGCGAAGCCGACTCGATCACCATCGGCTCGGTTGACTTCGTTCTCCGCACTCACTACTACCTCGACGATCCATATCTGCTGTACTCGATTCACGATGGAAGCGAACAGGGAGCGCCGCCCACCTGGAGCGGCAACGCCATCCAGACCGTAGGTGGCGACTGGGTTATCATGGGGGGCGACCTGCTTCCCGCCAACGGCAGTGTTCGCCTATACCTCGACGACTACATCTATGACAACGACGAGATCATCACCATCACGGGTCACAGCCTCGATCCCGACGATCCCAACGTTTACAATTTCGAGGAGCTTATCGAAGGTACCGACTACGTCGTGAACTACGACGTGGGCTATGTGGCGCTGAATCGGCAGATCAACGACAACTACTCGATCGGCGCTGTGTTCACCACAGTGGGTGGGCAGCAGATTGGCAATCCGAGCGAGAGCGACCTGACCGTGCGCATGTTGAGGGTGGGCAATCAGGAAGTCGGCGACTCGACCTGGAACCTGCAGATGCGCAACATCTACAAGCTGCCCATGCAGAACGTGAAGAACGACGGGTTCAGCTTCAACGTTTACACCGTCAATGAAGACAACACATTCAACTTCAACGTGCCCAGCGCTGTGATCACGGGCACGGTTGGCGACCGTTATATCGACTATCTGCGGCTCGACTCGAACGGCGACACTCTCATCAACGGCGATGACGACACAATTAGCCTCACCGGCGGGTACGTCATCTACCCCTTTATCGAGCCGTTCTACTCGCTCGGTGATGAGATAATCTATCTCGAAGAACGTGAATACGTTAGTTACGACGAATTCGACATCTATATGTACGCCACCGGCGACATCGGCCGCGATCAGATTTCGCTCAACCAGATGAACGTGCTCAAGGGCAGCGTCAAGGTGACCGTGAACGGCCGTACGCTCAAGGAGAACGTCGATTATATCGTCGATTATGACTTCGGCAACATCACCTTTCTCACTCCAGAGGGCAAAGACCCCGACGCCGACATCGTCATCGACTTCGAATACAAACCGATGTTCGCTGTCGAATCGAAGACAATGGCCGGATTTCGCGCCGAGTTGAAGTTCAACGAGAACGCCCGTCTGGGCACTACATTTATCTATCACTCGGAAAGAGTCGAGGACAAGCGTCCCAGAATCGGCAACGAGAACCGTACGCAGATATTAGCCGACCTGGATGGCGAGATCAGCTTCAACCCGCCATTCATGACTCGCCTGGTTGACCTCATTCCTCTGATACGAACCGACGAGGAATCGGAGGTGAGCCTGTCGGGCGAGGTGGCTCTCAATCTGCCGACAATTTACGGCGATCCCGACAAGAAAGACGACCCGGAGGCTTATCTCGAAGACATGGAGTCCATCCTCTCGGTTTTTCCGTTTGGTTCTTCCCGCTCCGGTTGGGTGCTTGGCTCCGCCCCGCACGATACAAGCCTGCCGCGAGCCGAAACCAAATGGTGGAATCCGCCTGACGTATATGCCCGTGAGGTGTACGAAGACAGCTTGCTCACAGAAAATGAGCAGGACGAACGGGTGTCACTGCTTCGATGCAAGGTTATTCCATCGGGGTTACAGATGCCCGGCTCCCAGTTGCGCTATTGGGGCGGACTGATGAAATATGTGGGCAACCGCCTCGACTTCAGTGAGAAAAAGTACATCGAGGTGATGGTGCGTGTTGACGCCACACAGTCGCAAAACCCCGTGATAATGCACATCGATATGGGCGACATCAGCGAGGATTTCTACGTCGAGTTCGGTGGACTGGGCGTTCTCAACATCGAGGACGGCAAGAACGGCGGTGACGGCGACGGCATCTACGACTATGTCGAAGATGTCGGCCTTGACGGCATCCGCAACGGCCAGCCTGGCGATGACCCCGAAGATGACTTCGACAACGACAAGGTTGGCGGTGAGTTCCCTCACATCAACGGTACCGAGGGCAACAAACAGCTCGACACGGAAGACCTGGACGCCAACGGCTCGCTCGACCTGGCCAACCGCTACTTCGAGTACTCGTTCGATCTGTCTGGCGCTGACTATCTGGAAAGCGCCAACAGCAAGGGATTCCGAATATTCCGCATACCGCTGCTCGACAACGACGCCTATCGCAAAATATCCAGCAGCAACGCTGTTCCTTCGCACGACGAAATCAGCTATGTGCGTTTCTGGTTCGAGGTGAGCGACACCACCTACATCGATATTGTGAATGTGGATGTAGTGGGCAATAAATGGGAAAGCCAGCCGATCCGCGAAGTGGGCGATTTTATCACTGACCTCGATGTGTCCGAGATTGTGCTGGACTCGAACAACGAGAGCATTCAGGAGGGGATTACCGACAACATCGAAAATCCCCACTACACCGCGCCGCCGGAAACGACCGACAAGGAAGAGGGCATCGAGACGTTGGAGCAGTCGCTCGTGGTCGATTACACCAACCTGTATCCGGGCCACTACGGCATGGTGCGCCAGAAGTTCCGGGATTCATATAATCTGTTGACCTACGGCAAGGTGCGGTTTTTCGTATATCCCGAACTGCTACAGGACGTAATCTACCCAGACTCGCTGGAGCTGCTGCTGCGCCTGGGCGCCGACTCGCTGAACTTCTATGAGGTTAGCATCAAACTCGAGCCATATTCATACGACATGAACGCCAGCCCTGGCAGCAGCAAGATGCCCCGCAGTCTGTGGTACGACTTCGAGATAGACTTCACCGAGCTGACACGGCTCAAGGTTATCAACGACGACGTGTACGCAGTCGTTGCCGACACTGTTGATAACATCACCTATCGCCGCGTTCGCAATCCCACTCTCTCGAACATCCGCGAGATGTCGCTGGGTGTGCGAATTCCAGATGAAAGCGAGCCGTTTTCCGGCCGTATCTACTTCAACGATATTCGTGTGGCCGAGCCGTTCGATGACCTCGGTTATGCGGCGCGCACATCGTTCACCGCCAATTTTGCCGATTTCATCTCATTCACCGCCACCCTCTCCTGGCAGACACCCAACTTCTACACTATCACCAGTCGAGGGCGTGGAAACACCAATACATCCCAGGAAGAGAAGATCGATCTGTCGATGAGCAACCGCTACAGCATGCACAAATTCTTCCCCGCCGAATGGGGACTGAGTATCCCGCTGTCGCTGACCTATTCGCAGGTCGAGAGGAAACCGAGATACAAAGCCAGCTCGGACATGCTGGTCGCCGATCTCAGCCCGGAAGAGCAGGAAGAACAGACAGCCCGTACAGAGCGTCGCTCCGCTTCCATCGGCATCAGCCAGAACCGTATGCCGTCAAACTGGCTGCTGGCCTACACAGTGAAGAACACCACGCTCAACGGCGACATCTCCCAGACTTATACCACAGGTCCCACCCAGCGTGACACAACACTGGCATACACCGAGAAATTCACCTACAACCTCGATATTCCCAGAGAGAAGGTTGGCCTGAGCCTGTGGGGCGACTATAAGATATATTTCATACCACAATCTTTCCGCAATTCCTACACCTTCAAAGCCAGCTTTCCCCGGCGATGGCGCACGGAGAAACAGACCTCCGGTGAATATGAATGGGTGCCGGTGAGCCAAACCGTCAACACGCGCACTCTCGACACCTCCAACACAATCACTTTCGATATGCTCAGCGACCTGCGCTCGACATTCACCCTGACCACAAACCGCAACCTGCTGTGGAAAAACTATTGGAAGAACGTGAATATCGGACGCGAAAAGAACCGGCGACAGGACTTCGATATTCGCTACGACCCCGCTCATTTCGAATCCGTGCTCGCCTGGGGTGTCGCCCTGAACGTGAAGTATAACGAAAGGCAGACGGAAACGGTGTTGAACAATCCCGATACCGGCCTGAAGGAATCGGAATTCAAATACACCGGCGATGTTTCCCGCATGTTCGACGTTGACATCACCCTGAAGAACCGCGACATGCTCAACAGCCTGATCGCTCTTTTCGGGGGCGAGGCCGTCAACATGCGCAGTACAGAGTCTCCATCTCGATACATCCCCCCGGAAAGAGGGATAGAAGAAGGCGACGACCACCCGTTTGATCCTGTTGATGATGGGATGAAGGGCGGGCGTGGCGAGCCACCGGAAGACTCCCCGGACGAACCGCTTCCAGGAGACGAACAGCCACCGCCATTCTTGCCGGCGCTGCCCGAGGACGAGAACATCGGCGATGAGCGAGACCCTCAGGAGAAGCCGAAGCCTCTTGAAGAAGGCGATGAGAAGCCGGTGGATGGCGAAGGCGAACAGGAACCGGAGGTTGCCGAAGAGAGCGGCTTCAACCCGCTGGTGAAGATGCTGCAATACGTTGCGCGGCTCGACAACATCCAGTTCTCATGGACGAACACATATGGCACAAACTTTGACGAGCGCGAGGATTCACCGGAGCTTCTCTACCAGATCAGCATTCCACATGTGCTGGATGGTGAAGACATCGTTCAGAAGAATAACGACGACACCTTTTCCGCTTCCACCAGCTTGCCGATATTCGACAATTTGTCCACCCGCTGGAATTATTCATACACCATCACACGGCATTACTCCAACTCGACAAAGCAGGAAATCACGCAGGTGTTTCCCAACGTAACGGCCACTCTGGGGCAATTCGAGAACATGATAGGGTTGAGCGACTATCTTTCCAATTCTTCGTTTTCCAGCGCCTATGTGCTCACGCGCAAGGAATCGGGTGTGATGAATTGGGATAAACCGCAGACAACGAACATCACCAACGCGTTCAACCCTCTCTTGAGCTGGACGGGCAATTGGGTAATCGACCTCGTCACGAGCGCTTCATACAGCTTGAACACTACCCGCAATATCACACACCTCGAAACCGACCGCATCCGTGTCTCCAATGAACAGCGAATCAACGTTCACCTGGTGCACCGGCTCAGCGCGGCCCAGGGCATCAAGCTGCCGTTCTTCAAGCGGTGGATATTCAAGAACGAATTCACCACCACGTTCGACGTTACCTACGAACGAAAACAAACCACCAGCGACACCGGCGCTACTCAACAGACCGATCTCAACAACAAGTCCTACAAGTTCCGGCTGGGCGGGGCCTACAACTTCCATCGCAATATCGAGGGTGGCTCAACCGTCACCTACGACTGGACGCACGACCTGAAGAGGGACATGAAGATCAAGACGTTCGGCCTCAGCGTGTGGGTGCAGATTCTGTTCTAAGCGGGGGTGGTGAAGGCGAGAGGCAGTTGTATCTTTAAGCGAGCAATAGCGCGTAGTCGGCCATCACCCGCGCAAACACTTCCTTATTCGTATCCACAATCATTTCGAGCGAAGGCTGCGGCTCGTTGTCGCTGCGGCGCAAGACCACTTCCACCAGGCGGGCGATGTCGATGAAGCGGATGCGTCCGTCGAGGAAGAGGCGGATGGCCGCTTCGTTGGCGGCATTGGCCACTGTGGGCAGCAGCCCGCCCTGGCGTCCGGCCTCGATGGCGGTGAAGAAGAGCGGATAGCGGTCACGTTCGAGCGGGGCGAAGGTGAGCGGGGGGAGGTCGAGCAGCGAGGTCTGCACCGCCGTCGAGGGCACTCTGTGCGGCCAGCCCAGCGCATAGAGAATGGGGAGCCGCATCGAAGGAACGCCCATCTGCGCCAGCATCGAGCCATCGACCGTTTCCACCACCGAATGCACCACCGACTGCGGATGAATCACCGCGTCGATGCGGTCAAACCCCACGCCGAACAGCCAGTGCGCCTCGATTACCTCGAGTGCTTTGTTCATCATCGTGGCCGAGTCAACCGTGATTTTCGCGCCCATGTCCCAGGTGGGGTGAGCCAATGTCTGCGCCACGGTTATACCCTCAAAGTCATTGAACGGCAATTCACGGAACGGGCCGCCAGAGGCGGTGAGAATGAGCCTGCGCACCTGGTCAGCGGGGGTGTTGCCCAGCGCCTGCATTATGGCGCTGTGTTCGCTGTCAACCGGCAGCAGGCTGGCGCCTGTCTGCCGTTGCAGCGGGGCGACGAGATGACCCGCCAGCACCAGCGATTCCTTGTTGGCCAGGGCAACGTCACGGCCGCATTCGATAGCGGCGAAGGTGTATTCGAGGCCGGCGGAACCGGCCACAGCGTTCAGCAGAATGTCGTAGTCGAGCGAGCGCACCAGGCCCAGCAGGCGTTTTTTGCCGTCGTCGGCGGAGGTGATGACGGTGTGTGGGATGTGCATCTCGCTACGAAGCGCTTCGAGGGCGTCGCTGCCGGTGTGGGCGGAGGCCAGCACGACCTGAAAGCGGTCTGGGTGCGCCCGCATGACCTCGATGGCTGACTGGCCGATGCTGCCGGTGACGCCGAGAATGGCGATGCGCCTGGGGGCGACCATCAGAAGGTGTATCCGGCTGCGATCCGGTGGGAGTTGTCGAGCGCGGCATGATGCTCGAAGGCGTAGTGCAATCGCCAGCCGTCAATTTTAAGGCTGAGGCCTGCGGTGGGGTGGTTCACATCCCAGCCGGCCAGCACGTCCACATTTCGATGCGCCTCGACAGCCAGTCCGACGTGATAGTCGAAGCTAATTGGCCCGAGGTGGTTGGTTGCCGCTTCCTCGCGGCCTTCGCTGTAGGTCTCGATGGCTGTGAACAGCCGCGCCGGACGCTTCAGCAGCGGAACCGTAAATGGCAGGTTCGACTCGATGTCGAGACCGGGGTTAACTGATTCGCGGCTGCCGTCGCCGCTCCAGAAGATTTGCGTGGTGAAGACATCACGCACGCGAAGGCCAACCAACCAGTCCGGCTTTGGCTCGAACAGCGCCCCGATGTCGGCGCCGAACCCGAAGGCGGTTTCCTCGGCCAGCTTGCGCCAGGCGAGCTTGGGGCTTACGCCCAGCGTCCAGCCACCGAGTTGTCGGGCAAAACCGAGCCACAGCACATAGTCGGCGTTGGTTACCCATTTGTAGGCGTAGGGACGGTTTTCGTTTGACGATGGCAGGCTTGGGTCTGCAACCTGCGTCAGCGGATTATCTTCCATACCGATGCGCGCCAGCGCCACGCTCATAGGGTATGCCTCGCCAAAGGTGGCCGCGGCCACGTCATAGGCAAGCTCGCCGGCGTATTCCTCGGCGTGCATCAGCTCGAAGCGCATAGTAGGATTGTGCAGCAGCAACGCCGGGTTCCAGTATGCCGGGGCGACGGTTTGAGCGTCGGCGACGCCGCAGCCGCCCAGGGCATAGTTGCGCACGCCGGCGCCCATGCGGAAAATCTCACCGGCGTATTTGGTTGCCGTCAGGGGCGTAAGCGCAAGCAGTAGCATCAGCGTGCATAGTATGGTCAGTTTCATGTTGTTCATGGTCACTCTCCGGTATCTGGCTGTCAAGTCACAAGTTTAACGAACGACCCGACAATGCGTTTCATCTGCCCGCCGCTGAAAGAAACAGTGAGCCTGGCATCGAGGCCGTCGCCGTCCACATTCAAGACCACGCCCTCGCCAAAGGACTTGTGCCGCACCCTCGCCCCGATGCGCCAGCGCTTATGCGATTCGAGCGTCACATCCCCGCGCAGCGCCTGCTTGCGCCCTCTATGCTTCCTGTAGCCTGCGGCAAAAGCGCCGGAAGCGCCGCGCCCGACTTCGCCCGCCGTGTAGCGTGCAGCTTGGTCCATCTCGATGTAGCGCGAATCGAACTCGGCGATGAAGCGGCTGGGGTCGGTGTGAACGATGGTGTCTCGGTCCCGTCGCCAGTGGCTGTAGCTCAGGCGCAGTTGGCGACATGCTCGTGTCATGGCCACATAGAGCAGGCGGCGTTCCTCTTCCAGCTTGTCCGTTTCCTCGCTGTTGAGCCGGTGAGGCACCAGGCCGTCGCTGAGGCCGACAACGAACACATGGTCGAACTCGAGGCCCTTGGCGTTGTGCATCGTCATCAGCTTGACGGTGGGTTTGTTTTCGTCAACCGTGTCGAGGTCGGTGAGCAGGGCGATGTCTTGCAGCCAGTCGCGCACCAGGGCGTGGTTGCCGGTGGATTCGTGATGCTGCTCGTCGAACTCGGCGGCGGCGTTGATGAGTTCGCGCAGGTTCTCGGCGCGGGCTTCGTCCTGCGGGTCAACAGACTTTTCAAAACGTCCCAGCAGGCCGCTCTCGTCCAGCAGTGTCATCAGAAGCTGCGGCACGGGCGTGTTGGCCGCCATATCGTTCCAGCGGTTCATGTCGTCGGCAAAGGCGCCCACCGACTTGGCGGCGGCCTTGCCCAGCGCCTCGTTCTCCTCGCTGCGCATGACGGCGCGGTAAAGGTTCACGCTCTGCCGTAGCGCGAAGTCGAGCAGGCGGCCTATGGTTGTGGCGCCAATCTTGCGGCTGGGCACGTTGATGATGCGCAGCAGGCTCTCGCTGTCGTCAGGGTTCACCAGCACTCGCAGGTAGGCGATGGCGTCCTTCACCTCACGCCGACGGAAGAAGTTGACGCCACCCACAACTGCATAGGGAACCCCGCGCTTCACCATCTCGGCTTCCAGCGTGCGTGACTGCGCGTTGGTGCGATAGAGCACCACGATCTCGTCGAGGCTGGCGGTGAACTGTAGTTCGCCAATGGCGTCGGCCACGGCCCGCGCTTCGTCGCGCTCACGCTCGAATACATCGAGCCGAGGCATTTCGCCATCGCCGAGGTTGGTCCACAGCTTCTTGTCGTGGCGGCCACTGTTGTGGGTGATGAGGCTGTGCGCCAGATTGAGAATATGCCCGGTCGAGCGGTAGTTTTCCTCGAGCCGGTAAACGGCGACGCCCTTGTAGTCCTTGTGAAAGTTGAGGATATTCTTTATGGTCGCGCCGCGCCAACTGTAGATGGCCTGGTCGTCGTCGCCCACAACGCAGAGGTTCCGATGTTCGGCGGCCAGCAGGTGCACTATCTTGAACTGCGCGTAGTTGGTGTCCTGATACTCGTCGATCATCACATAGCGGAACTGCCCGGCATACCACTGGCGTACGTCTTCGTTGTCGTGCAGCAGAAAGGCGGTGTGCATCAGCAGGTCGTCAAAATCCATCGCGTTGTTCTGGCGCAGCTTCTTCTGGTACAGATCATATACCTGCGCCATTGTATCGGTGGCGGCGGTGTGCTTCTGGAACTCGAAAAAGTCTGCGGGGCGGATGAGCGTGCTCTTCTGCTGGCTGATAATCTGGTGCGCCGCCCCCAACTGGAAGCGTTCCGTGTCTATATCCAGCTCTTTGAACACTTTCTTCAGCAGGGCGCGCTGGTCGTCTTGGTCATAGATGACAAAGTTGCTCTCGAAGCCGGTATGACGGGACTCCGCACGCAGGATGCGGCTACAGACGCCGTGAAAGGTGCCCACCCACATGCTGTGAGTATCCAGCCCGAAGCTATGTCGCAGGCGCGAACGCAGTTCGCGGGCGGCTTTGTTGGTGAAGGTGACGATGAGCAGGCGCTGCGGCTCGACCCGCTTTTCGTTCAACAGGTAGGCGGCGCGATAGATAATCGAGCGGGTTTTGCCGCTGCCGGCGCCGGCCAGCGCCAGCACGGGGCCCTCGGTGTGCCGCACGACCTCACGCTGCTGGGGATTGAGCTCCTCCCAGCGAATCATGGGACGCGGATGCCCACCGGTGACGAGATTGGCCCTTCGAGGCCGAACTCGTTGTATGCCGATAACTTGTAGTAATAAAAGTGGTCGCTGTAAACATCGACGTCGTGATAGAGGGGCGCCTCGGCGTTGGGGATACCGGCGGGGGCGATGTTTTGGTAGCTGCCGTTATAGCTGAGGGCGCGATAGAGATAGTAGCCCTCGGCGTTCGCATTGACGTCCCAGACTACATCGACCCATTTGGAAGCCGAGCCGACGCCCGAAGATTTCAACTCGATGCCGGTGACGATCTGGGGAACCTCGATTTCGCTGTTGTTCCTGGGATCGAGCGGGTTGTTGCGTTCGAGGGTGCAGGCGGCCAGCAGCGTTAGCGCCAGCAGAAGAAGAGACAGTTTGCGCGGCATATCAGAACCTCACAGAGATGCCGGTCGGCGTCAATTGCACCGTACCGCGGTTGTATTCCTCGACGATGACGTTCCACAGCCCCGCGTTATATTCTTCGGTGACCATGTAGGTGTCGAAAAGGGTGTAGCCCCAGACAATGGCGAACAGGCCAAAGAACGCCTGGGCAAATCGATATGGTTCGAGAGCATCGTTATAGGCCTGGTTCATCTGATCGATCTGGGAGGCCTGCTTGTAGCGGTTGTAGTTCTCCATTGCCTGGTCGTAGAAGTAGAAGCTGCTGCCCAGCAGAATTACCTGGATACCGAGCAGAACCTGGCCCTTGGTGTAGCTCTGGGCGGAAAAATGCCCCCAGCCGGGCGCAATGGCGCTCTTGGCGACGTTGGTGGCGGCATCCAGACGCTGCATGCGGAACACCTGCAACAGTTGCTGTCGCTCGAGCAGCCTGGCCTGGGCTTCGCTTCGCTGCTCGAAGGTGTTCCAGCCATACTTCTGAGGATCGCTGAAAACCTCGATGTCAAAAGTCTGCGCCGCCAGAGATGGCATCAGCGCAGCCAGGGACAATAGTATTATGCAGGTTGTGTATCTCATTGAATCAACTCTTCGCTTTTTATATTGAGTGGCGTGATTGATCGGTCGCGCAGGTTTACCAGCCATGTAAGGTAATAGCTCTCGTCGGGGGTGCTGATGTCGTAGCGAACCTCGTACTTGGCCTCGCCAACGGACAGCATGAACTGCAGCTCGGGCGAGGAGATGATGTTCTCGCGGCCATACTCGGCCACGAGGCGGTTCTCGAGGGCGTTGATGCGCTGAATGATGCGCCCGTTGCGATACTGGCTGACAACAGACTTGGCAAAACCGACAGGGTCCTGCTCGATGTTGATGAGGTTGGTTACCAGGAATATCTTGTCGCGGTAACGGGGGAGCTGATCATATACGTTGGCCTGCCGATACAGCCGCAGGGCGTCCTCAAATTCTTTGTTCTCGACGGCGCGATCTGCGAGCTGGAACAGACTGTCTGCCTTGTTGATATTTTCACGCATGAGCCTGGCCTGCACAATGGCCGAAATGGCCGGTTCGTAGCCGGGGATGATGTCGAACGTTTCCTCGTACAGCTCGATGGCGCTGTCGATGTCACGCTCGGCCAGCAAGACATCGCCTCGATCGATGAACAGCGATACAATCTCGTTCAGGCGAAGGCTTACATGCTCGGCGCGGGTGGGGTCGTAGCTCTCCGCCGCACGAAAACTGCGCTCCGCCTCGATGTATTCCTCTCTCGTAACCTGCTGCTCGGCCAGTTTCAGGTAGAGGTCGCCGATGTGGACAAAGATGTCACCGCGGTAGGAGGACGGGTACTCGGCCAGGAGCTTAAGCTGCTCGATAACGGCCATGTATCCCACAGCATACTGCATGTTGACCACCTGGTCGATGAAGTCGGTGAGAAAGCGGTCGGCATATGGTTGAGCCTGTAGCATGTAAGGGCTGTCTGGATGATTGTCATACAGCTCCACATAGTCGCCCCAGGCCATGGCGTCGTTGTTGAACTCGTCCATATGAAGGCGGATGCGTTCGAACAGGATGCGAGGCACCAGTTCGGATTCGGGCAGATTGTCGGTTACAAGCCTGAAATAATAAAACGCCTGCTCGTAATCTGTTTCTTCGAGGGCAATCTGAGCCAGAGTGAAGTAGCAGTCATCAAGCTCGGCATCGGCCTTGGGCAGATTTGAAAGGTAGAAGAACCTCACGGCCAGCTTCCAGCGTTCACGCTCGTTGGCGCGAAGCCCGAGGTGGTAGTAGGCTTCGCTGCGTTCGAGCTGCGCCTGAGTCGCTTTTGCCCCGTTTTCGGTGGTGGCGATGAAGTGGTCGAAGCGCTCGATGGCGGCGGCATAACGTCCCCGCACAAAGAGGCTGTGGGCCGTTGAATAGCCCTGGCTCATGCAGGAAGCGACGAGAAGGCCCGCCAGCCCCGGCAACAGCAGCTTAAACAGTGTAGTCCGTAGATTCATTGGCGATCTCGAATGCTGGGTTATTATTCATTAAAGGTTTTATGGCGCTGGAAAGCCCGTGTGTCAAAACAATTCTTGCGATTTTTCGTTCGGCCAGCGCCATGATGACGTCTGCGGACGGATGCAGAGCGTCGATGATGAGCATGTCGGAGCCGTCGAGATATGGCTCGAGCGCCTCGATTTTCTGGACATCGGCGGTGTAGATGGCGCGGCGCCCGTCTTTCTCGACCATGAACGACCATGACAGACAGGGATTGGACAGCCCCTGCTTCTCGACGTAGGCGTCATAGAAGCAGTGCAGATGGTCGGAGGGCAGCGGGGTGAGAAACGGCTCGTTATCGTGCAGTGTTTCCATTGGCAGCAAGCGCAACTCGAAGCCCATTGTTTCCGGGAATGTATAGAACATGCGCAAAATGGCCGCCATGTCATCCTCGCGCTCTGGCAGATAGACGTCCAGTGGCTTGCGGCGGCGTTGCAGCTTGAGCATTTGCAGCAGCATGAACAACCCGCTGAGGTGGTCGGGATGGTAATGGCTCACGGCCACGAAGTCGAGCGCTTCGCCGTCGAGGCCGGTGCGCATGAGCTGTTTGCTCACGCCCTCGCCGACATCCAGCAGAAATGTGCGGTCGGCGGCATACACGGCCACGGCCGCGTGATGCAGGCCCAGCGTGGGCATGCCGGTGGCGGCGCCGAGAATGTGAATGTTCATGCCTTGGGTTCCTTCAGTTGGTTTTGGGGCACGACTATGGGAATCTGGTCGAGCTTGCGGGCGAACAACAGGAATAGCACGGCGAAAATGACAGTGAGCATGATGAGCAACGGTTGCGAGTGCGTACGAAAAACGAGTATCGTTGTGATGACGATGACCGCGTTAATGAGATAGACCAGCAGGGCTGTGATTGTAACCGACTGCATGGCCGTGCCGATGCGGTGGGTCGAGTGGTCTTTGCCTCCCTGTGAGACACGGCGGCCATCGCGCCTGCGGGTGTAGCTCACCAGCGAGATGTCGAAGATGGCGAAACTGAGCAGCAGCACCGGCAGAAGGAAGTAGGCCTTGCTGGCGCGGCTTGTCACTGCCAGTCGTCCCAGCAGGATGCCCATAGTCGAGAGGAAATAGCCCACGAACATGCTGCCTGCGTCACCCAGGAATATCTTGGCGGGACGGAAATTGTGCGGCAGGAAGCCAAAGATGGCTCCAGCGAAAGTGAGCGACAGCAGGCTGATGAAGTTGCTCTGCGATGCCAGCGCCGGTGTTTTCGACATGAAGCTGACTGCGTAGAACCCCAGCGCCAGGATGCCGGCCATGCCGGAGATGATGCCGTCCATGTTGTCCAGAAAGTTGAGCGCGTTCATCAAACCAATCATCCACAGGGCAATGACGGGAAGGCTTAGCCACACGGGACCGAACAGTTCGAGGAAGTCGGGGTAGTGAAGCCAGTGCGAGCCGAGAAACAGGGCGCAGGCCGTTAGCTGTCCCAGAAGCTTGGGCAGCGGCTTCATGCCAAAGCGGTCGTCTATCAGGCCTACCGCCACCACCACAGCCGCTCCGGCCAGATAGCCCAGCAGAGCGAGGTCGATGGGGCGCACAGCCGTGACCCACACGCCATAGAGCGAAAACAGCAAAAAGCCGAGAAACACTGCCAACCCGCCCATGAGCGGGGTTGCTGTTTTGTGCACCTTGCGAGCTTCGGGGTTATCGACAAAGTTGATGACGCACGCCAGCTTGATGATGAATGGAGTGAGCGCCAGCACGAAGAAGAAGGCGAGCGACAGCACCATCACATTATCATAGAGCATCAGAACGGTGGGGTCCATTCGTGTGTGTCCTATGCCAGCAGCAGTCGCAGCATGAAGTTGAGCGGAGGCATGATGATGGCCGCGATGATGGGCATGTTGAACAGCCTTCCCAGTAACAGGATGCCAATCAGGATGAACATCCCGTGCCGCTGCCATCTCATGAAGCGGAAGTATTCGGCATCGGGCAGGAACGCGCCTAAGATTTTCGAGCCGTCCAGCGGCGGGATGGGGATGAGGTTGAAGATGCCCAGCGCCAGGTTGTAGAGAACGACGAGATAGATGATAACGCCGAAGAGGCTTGTATTGCCCATCGCCAGGTTCATGTAGGTAACGCCGAATGCGCGCCCTACCAGCGAAGCGAGCGTTGCCAGCAGAAAGTTCGACAGCGGCCCCGCCGCGGCTGTGATGGCCATGTCGCGCTTGAAGTTCTTGAAGTTGTAAGGGTTCACCGGCACGGGCTTGGCCCAGCCGAACTTGAAGATAATGAACGCCAGCAGACCCATGATGTCGAGGTGACGCAGGGGGTTGAGCGTTAGCCGTCCGGCGCGCCTGGCTGTGTCGTCGCCCAGCCAGTAGGCCGCCAGGCCGTGGCTCAGCTCGTGCACCGTCAGGCTCATGAGCAGGATGGGCGCGAGGATGAGCAGTTGCGGAATGTTAGGCATCTTATTTCCTTACCAAACGCAGGAAGCGTCGCTTACCCACTTTGAGCACAGCTTCGCCGGTGATGTCGAGCTCGGCGTCGGCGTCAGTGAGCTTCACGTCGTCCAGCTTCACCGCGTCCTGCTTCATCATCCGGCGCGCTTCACCGTTGCTCTTGCACAGTCCGCCCTCGGTGAGGGCTTTGACCACCCACACCGGGCCCTCGACTTCGAGCACCGGCATGTCGTCGGGCACGTCGCCGCGGGCGAACACTTTCTCGAAAGCGGCCTCCGCCTCTTTCGCGGCCTCGGCGCCGTCGTACAGGGCTACAATCTCGCGGGCCAGGCGCATCTTGATGTGCTTGGGGTTCACCTCGCCGCCTTTCAACTCGCGCTTCACCATGTCGATTTCACTTGGCGGCAACGTGGTGGCGTACTGGAAGAAGTTGACAATGCTGGCATCGGGAATCGACATCGCTTTGCCGTATTTGTCGGCGGGCGTGTCGAGCACGGCGATATAGTTGTTCAGGCTCTTGCTCATCTTCTGCTTGCCGTCGGTGCCGATGAGGATGGGCGAAAGAATGGCGACCTGCTCCGGCATATCGAAGTAGCGCTGCATATCGCGGCCGCAGAGGATGTTGAACTTCTGCTCTGTCGCCCCCAGCTCGATGTCGGCCTCGACGGCAACCGAGTCGTAGGCCATCAGTATCGGGTACATCAGCTCGTGCATGCCCAGCGGCAGGCCGTTCTCGTAGCGTTTACGGAAGGTGTCGTGAGCCAGAAACTGCGCCAGGGTGAACTTGCCCAGCAGCTTGAGCACGTCGCTCATGGTCATGCCGCCGAACCACTCGATCTGCCAGTGCACTTCGGTACGCTCAGGATCGAGCACACGGTAGAGCTGCTCCATATAGTTGGCGGCGTTCTGCTTCACCAACTCGGCGGTGAGCGGTGGGCGGGATTCGTCGCGGCCTGTGGGGTCGCCAATCTGGGCGGTGAAGTCGCCGATGATGATGACGCCGGTGTGCCCCATATCCTGAAACTGGCGCATCTTGCGGATGGGCACCAGGTGGCCGATGTGCACCTCGTGGCCTGTGGGGTCGATGCCATACTTCACCCGCAACGGCTTGCCGGTTTTGTCGGCGCTCTTGAGCTTGGCGACGAGGTCGGCGCGGGGGATGATCTCCTCGACGCCGCTTTCAAGCAGTTTCAGCTTCTCTTCAAAAGTCATGTTATACCCTCAAAAATCAGATTATTACAAAACATCAGCAATGTGCCGGTTTGTCAATGAAAACCATGTAGAAGAGCAAACGACAAGGTGTCGATAGCCATGCACGAAAAAGACCGGCAACCCGAAGGTCGCCGGTCTGTCAATCTGTGGTAACCCTATTTCAGCAGGATCATCTTACGGGTGGAGGCGTAGTCCGCGCTTGTCATGCGGCAGAAGTAGATACCGCTGGCCACGGGCGCTCCTGCGTCGTCGTCGCCGTCCCACACAGCTTCATGTTCGCCGGCGGACATGTTCTGGCGCAGCAAGGTGCACACAAGCTGGCCGCGGGTGTTGAATATCGTCAGCTCCACCAGGCCAGGGCTGGACAGGCTGAACTGCACCGTCGTGCTCGGGTTGAAGGGGTTGGGGAAGTTGCCCGTAAGCCCAGTGGCATAGCCGGGAACTGTATTGTTGTCCACATCGAGGATGTTGACGCTGTTCGAGGGGACAGACTCGCCGCCGTCATCGTAGTATGCGGTGACGTAAAATTCCGTGTTTTGCATGGGCAACGGCGTAATGTAGAAGGTGGTGGTGGGCGGCGTAGCGCCGATGAGAGCGCCGTCCTGGTAGATGTTGTAGTGATCGATGGCCGGGCGGTTGCGTGGTGGAACGCGATTGGCCGCCGCGTCGATGAAGCGGCGGCGCTCATAGCCATGCTTCGAGACACAAGACTGGCTCGATATGCCGGGGTGAGCCTCGCTGGGGACGACGGGGCGAAGCTCGCGCACAGCGCCATCGGGATACTGCACAACTGCACGGATATGGTAAGCCTGGTTCCAGGGTACCCAACTTGGGCCGCCTGGGTCGTAATCCCAACTGCGTCCGTTGTTGAGGTTGGCGTCGTAGCCGAGATAAACTGTCTGGATGACGGAGCCGAAGGCGACCATGAAATCGCCATCGACCTGGATATTGGCGGCGCTCACATCGATTTCCATCCAGTCGTCATCGGCTGCGGTGGCTGTCTCGGTGTGGAGCAGCGTGGCGCCGGGTGCAGCGCCCTGCCAGTTGAACACCTCGGCGTTGAAGGTGTTGCCTCCGCCCTGGAAGGTGGTGTAGTACTTGAGAGTTATCACCTGGCATGGCCCCTGCGGGCTCATCTGAGTGCCCATCGAGTAGCCCACATAGCTGTAACCGCCAGTCACGGTGTCATTATCGTAAATGAGTTCTTCGGTAGTGCCGCCCCCGCCGCCGGGTTCATCCCAGTCCAGGATGACGTCGTCGTCGGTGAGACTGTATTGCAGGTTCTCTGGTGGCGGGTAGTTGTCAGAGATGATGATTGCCTCGGCTATGTTCGATGGCACCGACTCCTGAGTGTCATTGTACATCGCGGTGACATAATACTCGTACACGCCCGGGTCGAGGCCTTCGTCGTCGTAGTCGCGGGCGCCGGGTGTGTTCAATATGTCGATCAAGACGCCATCGCGATAGATTCGGAAGCCGGTGAGGTCGCGGGTGAGACGCTGGGCGTTTGGCTGGGTGTCATTGCCGGGGCTGGTCGCGGCAAAGTCGCTGTTCCAGCACACTGGCAGGGGTTCCGGCGTGTGGGTGAGAGGAATGAGCCGGCCACGGTCGTCGCTGACGAAGCCGCCCAGGTTCCAGTTATAGTTGAGCGTTGACGCCAGATCATACAGGCTGGCCCAGGCACCCGCGTTATAGATGAGATTGCCGAAGTAGTTGATTGAGGGACCACCGTCGCAACCGGCGGGGAACACGCCATCGCCCGGGTCGTCAACCTCATAGCCGAACCATAGTTCCTGGCTGGCGTCGATGGTGATGGGCGTATCGAGATCGATGGTGTTGAACGCTTCCCAGGTGAGGCCGGTGAGCGGCTGGCTCAGTACTTCAGCGCCACTGTCTCCGGCGGCGCCTGTCCAGCTGCCGCCAGTGTAAACCTTGAGCACGAGAGGCGCTTCGTCGTTGGCGTATATCTCGATCTGCGAGAGGCTCATGCCGTCAAACGGGGTTAGCTCGGCTGCGGTGAACCGAGCCGCGACGATGAATACGCCACCGGTACCGCCCAAGCCAACGGCGCTGCCGTTCTCGCCGCTGTCCCAGCGCAGTACGTCGCCGCCGCCGGTAGGCATTGACCAATGCAGATGCACGTCTTCTTCATTCTGCACCTGGGCGGTAAGGTTGTAGGGGGGATCGCCGTCATTGCCGCCCGTAGCCGGTTGGATGCCGATGATAGCTTCCTGATCGTCATTGAACTGATAGTTGGACGGATTGATGTTGGTGAGGTAGTAGTAGCCGTTATATGAGCCGCTCCAGCCAAAGTTGAAGTGGAAGTGGTCAGTACCCTGATAGCCGTCCATCACAAAGGCGTGGCCATAGTCGCCATAGCCTGCGTAAAAGATGGGGCGTCCGTTGTCGAGTTCACCGCGCATCATCTGATTCCAGATGGTGGTGGTGTAGTTGTCCTTCTCTACGAGTTGCACGGAGTTCTGGTAACTGAAGTAGGTCGGGAGGGCGAAAACCACATCCGAGGAATATGCGCCGGAGCCGTCGGGGCCATAGTCCATGTCCATGCTTACGCCAGTGTGGAAGAGGATTTCCGCCACTTCGGCGTTGTAGGCGGTGACGTTGTTGGGCATCAAGCTCCAGTTGTAGGTCGCGGCGGCGAAGTCGGCAGAGATGGCGCCATAGTCGGGATGGTTGTAGCTGTGCTGGCCGGTGCCGGTCTCGGGATGCGCCCAGAACTTCATAATCTGAGCCATAGTGGTGGCGCCGCAGCCGGCGTAGGCATGGCCACCGGGACCTTGATTGTCGGCGGGACAGTCGGCGTTGTATGGCCAGTCCTGGTTCCAGGTGGTGCTGAGCAAGGGGGCGACATCGCGGGTGAGGGGCCAGGCCGAGAAATCGTGACGCTGGATGGCGTCCCACGCAGGACGTGTCTGCTCGTTGCCCAGTCCGGCCTCTGCGATGGACTCGAGCTGGCGGGTGTAGCCTCTCAGCATACTCAACAGGCCGGGGTGGTCGATGGTGGCCGGGGCTGCTGCCTGAGCGTCCCATGCCAGGATGGGCCAGGCGGCGTCATCGGACGGCAGGATAACGAACCCGCCTCCGTCGAATGACACGAGCCACAGGTGAGACCCGGTGTTGCCGGGCCAGGCGTTGACAGTTGCCTCACTCGATATTTGACCCGACGCATGGGTAAACCAGTCGATGGCTGTGCCCATGGCCTGAACGGAAGTTACCGGCTCTGCGAACAGCAGTCCGGTGAGGGCGAATAGAAAGACGAGCGCGCATATCCTCTTCATAATCCTCTCCTCGATTCATAGTTTGTAAAGTATAGAATTATGGCAGACAAACGTCAACAAAAAAAAGCGCGATTCGATAGAAGCGCAAAAAAAGAGACCCGCTATGCAGCGGGTCTCTCTATGTAAGTGTTCTGCTTACTTCAGCAGGATCATTTTCTTGGTTGCGGTGTAACGGCCGGTCTTCATCTTGTAGAAGTACATGCCGCTGGCCACATTCTGGCTGTTGTTGTCGTCGCCGTTCCACACGACTTCGTGCTGACCGGCTTCGACTGTTTCGTTGACCAGGGTCTTCACAAGCTGGCCGCGAACGTTATACACTTCAATGACAACCGGGCCGGCCTGCTGTACCGAGTAGGCGATGCTGGTGGTCGGGTTGAAGGGATTGGGCACGTTGCCTGCGAGGCTGTTGGTGAAGCCGGGAACCGTGTTGTCGTTCACGTCGAGGATATTGACGGTGTTCGAGGCGCCGGATTCCGTGCCGCCAACATACACTGCGGTCACGTAATAATCGTGGCTGCCGCCGGCGACGCCGATGTCGCTGTAGAACAGGTTGGTCTGCGAGCCGATGTAGTTGAAGCCGGCGCCGTCGTCGCGATAGACGTTGTAGGTCTCCACTTCGGGGCGGTCGCGGTTAACTTCGGGCTCGAGCTCGGCAATGACGCCGGTGGGATAGGCCACGATGGCGCGGATGAGGTAGGCCTGATTCCATGACACCCATGCGGCACCGTCAAAGTCCCAGCTGCGGCCGTTGTCAAGTGCGCCGTCGTAGCTGAGGAAGGTGCTGGCGTTGATGGAGCCGAAGCCGACCATGAAGTCGCCATCGACGGTGAGGTTGGCGCCAGTTACGTCAACTTCGACCCAGACTTCATCGAGAGCCGTTACGGCTTCGGTGTGAAGCAGAGTGGTGCCGGGGGCGCCTGCTTCCCAGTTATACATCTCGGCGTTGAAGGTGTTGTCACCAGCCTGGATGGTGGTGTGGAACTTGAGAGTGAGTACCTGGCAGGGGCCTGCGGGGCTCATCTGGGAGGCCATGGTGTAGCCGCTGTAGCTGTATGCTCCGGTGCTTACATCATTGTCGTAGATGAGTTCTTCTTCGCCGCCGCCGCCGGTGCCCGGCTCTTCCCACTGCAGAACGACGTTGGAGCCGTTGACCTGCGCGGTGAGGTTCTGGGGCGGATTGTACACAATGGGCAGAACTTCGATCTCGACGATGTTCGAGGGATCGGACTCGTTAACGTCTTCCCAGATGGCGGTCACATGGTATTCGTATGTGGCCGGGTCGAGGCCTTCGTCGAGATAGTTCTGCACGCCTGGGTCGGCGTTCTCGGCAATCTCAACGTCGTCACGGTAGATTTTGTAGCTGGTGACCGCGCGGTTGCGAAGGGTCGAGACCTGCACGTCGCCGCTGGGGCCACATGCTTCAAAGGCGCTGGTGTGCGTCGGGGCCTGGGCCTGCTCGAACGAATGAGTGAGCGGGAAGGTCTGGCCGCGAGTGTTGGTGACGAATCCACCGAGGTTCCAGTTGAAGTCGAGTGTGGCAGCGAGGTCAACGAGACTGGCCCATGAGCCTGCGTTCAGGATCAGGTTGCCCCAGTAGTTGGTGCAGGGACCTGGGTCGCAACCGGCGGGGTACACGCCGTCGCCCGGATCGTCAACTTCGTAGCCGAACCACAGTTCTTCGGTGGCGTCGATGGTGACGGGGGTGTCGAGATCGATCAGGTTGAACGATTCCCAGGTGAGGTCGGTGAGCGGCTGGCTCAGAACCTCGGTTCCGCTGTCGCCGGTGGCGCCATTCCAACTGCCGCCGGTGTAAACCTTGAGCACGAGGGGCGCTTCGTCGTTGGCATAGATCTCGACTTGCGAGAGGGCCATGCCGTCAAACGGAGCGAGCTCGGTGGGGCTGAAACGGGCTGCGACGATGAAGACACCACCGTTGCCGTTCAAGCCAATGGCGTTGCCGGTGTTTTCGCCGGAGTCCCAGCGAAGGGTGTTGGATGCGCCGGCTGGCTCTTGCCATTCGAGATAGACGTTGATGTCGTTTTGAAGCTCGGCGGTAAGGTCTGTGGGTGGGGCGAACTGAGCGAAGGCGCTGGTGGCAAAACCAAGAAGCGTTGCAACGCTCAAAATCAGTAGCATCTTGCGGGTCATTGAAGTCCTCCTATTTTCCTTTTCGATTCAAGTCTGTTTCATACAAATTACTACAACCACGATATAAACGCAACACAGGGTAAATTGTCAATGATTTTTCCAAAAAAACCATAATCAATCATTTTTGTTTACATTGTGCGTCACGCTTCTGAAAGCCTGTAAGACTGCATGCACATAGCATTCCAAAGCGTTTGCGCGAGAAGATCAGCAGGCACATCCAAATTGAATGGCAATTCATCTGCCAGGCTCAACGGCTTGACGCGAGAACTCCTGTAGGCTTATCCAGAACGAGGCGCTCTGCCCATTTGATAGGTGTTGGCAAACAGCCTGACGCTCTGTTCAGATGGCGCTGTGAACGATTTGCATTGCAAAGCGGTTGAATTGGTTTGACAAGACTCGGTCGCATCATCAATATTCTACTGTAAGGCAACTACACAGATGGAGGCTTCATGCTCGACCTGTTTTTAACCCGCAAGTTACCCGCAAAGGCCATGCAACGACTGGAGACAAATTTTCATCTTCGTGTCAACCCCGATGACAGGGTGCTGGCCAGTGAGGAAATCATCGAGGGGGTGCGCGACGCCGACATCCTGCTGTGTCTGCTCACCGACACCATCGACCGAGCCATCATAGACGCCGGAGCGAACCTGCGCGGTATCGTCAACTACGCCGTGGGCTACAACAACATCGATGTTGACTACGCCACGAGCAAGGGGCTGCCCGTCACCAACACTCCCGGCGTGCTCACCGACACCACCGCCGACATGGCCTGGGCATTGATGTTCGCCGCCGCCAGGCGCGTGATCGAAGGCGACCGCTTCACGCGCGCGAACCACTTCGAGGGCTGGGGGCCGCTGCTCCTTCTCGGCGTAGATGTTCACGGCGCCACGCTCGGCATCGTGGGTGCGGGACGCATTGGCGAGGCCGTGGCGCGGCGTAGCGTCGGCTTTGGTATGCGTGTGCTCTACAGCGACCATAAATCCAACCCCGCCCTCGAACGAGATATTGACGCCCGGCATGTTCCTCTCGACCACTTGCTGAAACAGAGCGATTTCGTCAGCCTGCATGTGCCGATGTCGTCAGCGACCAGGTATCTCATCGGCGCCAGTGAACTTGAGATGATGAAGCCAGACGCTGTGCTCATCAACACATCACGCGGGCCGGTCGTTGACGAAGCAGCGCTGGTTGCCGCGCTGCAAAGCGGTGTCATTCGCGCCGCCGCCCTGGATGTTTACGAAGACGAACCTGCTCTTGCTCACGGCCTTGCCCAGCTTGACAACGTTGTGCTGGCGCCACACATCGCCAGCGCTTCCGAAGCCACTCGCACCCGCATGGGCATCATGGCCGCCGACAACGCCATAGCCATCGCCCAGGGCGAACGACCGCCACAGTTAATTAACCCTCAGGTGTGGCAGGAGGAAAGATGAAAGCGCTGCTCTGTCTGCTTGCCTGCCTGCTGGTTTGCACCGTCTACGCCGACGATGATGCTTACTACGCCGGACTGGATACCCTCGAGGGCGACGAACTGAAAGCCGCTCTGCACGAGCGGATAAAGGGTCACACGGCCTACCCCTACTTCTCTGACAGCACGGGCGTGGGCGAGATGATGATGGACATCGACGCCGACCCGGCAGACCCGACGCGGATGATCTTGTTCTACACAGGCCGCAGCCAGCCCATCGCCTGGGCCGACCACGGCGACGACTTCGACTATGCCGCCTATGGCGTGGGGCACGGCGATACCTGGAACCGCGAACACCTGTGGGCGAAGTCGCACGGCTTTCCAGATATGGAGATGCTTGCCTACACAGATATTCACCACCTGCGTCCGGCGGATCGCTCGGTCAACGGCAGCAAGGGCGCCAAAGACTTTGACTGGGGTGGTGCGCCGGATGCCGAGGCCGTGGGCAGCTTCACCGATTTCGACTCGTGGGAGCCACGCGACGAAGTCAAGGGCGACCTGGCACGCAGCCTTTTCTACATGGCAGTGCGCTACGAGGGCACCGACACGCCATACGACCTCGAGCTGGTTGAATCCACTGGCACCGGCGGCCCCAGGCTGGGACGGCTCTCCACTTTACTCGAATGGCATGCCGCCGATCCGCCCGATGACCGTGAGCGCGCCCGCAACGAACGCATCTACACCCGCTATCAGCACAACCGCAACCCGTTCATCGACCACCCCGAATACGCGGTGCGCATCTGGGGCGAGCCAGACACAACGCCACGTCTCAGCGCCGCCCTGCCCTGGATCGATTTTGGCGACGTTGTCGCCGGGGAGGCCTCTGAGCCGGTCGAGATATGGTTGACGGGGCGCAATCAGTGGGGGGCTTGCACAGCCGATTTCTCGCCAGAAGGCTTCTTTGCGCAAACCTCAGAGCCTGACGACTGGCTTGCCAGTGTGACGATTGCACCAGCGGAAGGAGCTTTCAACCAACCGCTGGCGTTGCGGTTTCAGCCGGTGGGAATCGGCGAGGTAGGTGGTGAGCTGAGTCTGCGTGGCGCCGGCGGCAGCTCCTGCCGTGTCGCGCTGTATGGCCGCGGCGTGGAGGCGGGTACGCGCACCTTGCTGGCATCCACGTTTGATGATGGCTGGGAGGGCTGGACAGTCCACAGCCTGGCCAGTGACCGCGACTGGCGGCTATCGAGCTATGACAGCCGCCGGTTCGCCAAGATCAGTGGCTACCGCGGTGACGAGGCCAGCGACGACTGGCTCGTCTCCCCGCAGATTGATCTGAGCGGTTATCGCGCCGCCGCCCTGCGCTTTGAGACGGCAAAGAACCACAGCGATGATATCGAAGGCCTCGAGGCGATGGTGTGCACCGATTACAGCGGCAATCCGGCAACGACAGTTTGGGAGCGATTGCAACCGCGTCTCTCGCCGGGGCGCTATGAGTGGGTCGCCTCAGGCTGGCTCGACCTCGAAGCCTGGGAAGGCAGGCAGATTCGTGTGGCGTTTCGCTATCGCTGCACCGGCCCGCAGTCGGCCACGACCTGGGAGATTGACGACATCCGCCTCACAGCCGTGCCACGCTGAGAGCCGGGGCACTGCTCAGGAAAGGCAGGGGCTTCGCCCCCATCCCCACCCACTTTTTGTAAAAAGTGAGATCAAAAACTTCTGATGGATACTATGTATCCTATGCACAAAAGATATTCTTGTAACACAAGGATGCGCTGGCGCCCGCAAAACTTTTCAGTCTCATCTCCGAAAATCGACCTTTTCATTTTGTTTTGTTCAATTCACCTTCTATATTATCGTAACTATCGAGTCAGTCATTGGCTCTGGTACAAATATGGAAGGGGTCGGCATGCGTTTTCGGTTAGCTGTTACTCTGCTTTTAGTTTTTGCCGGAGGGCTTTGCGCTTTGCGCACTCCGGCAGCCGGCGTTACGCCGGACTCCATTTACGCCCAGTTGCCTGCCGACTCCATAGTCACCGAAACAATCTGGCTGACGAATACGGGAACTGACACGCTGCACGCCGTTGTAACGGACGTATTGCCACAGAGCCGCGCCACTGGCGGCCCAGACGCTTTCGGCTACATCTGGAGCGACTCGGATGACCCGGACGGCCCCGTGTATGACTGGTTTGACATCAGCGGCGCCGGAACACAACTCAGCCTGTACGATGACGACGATATTCAGATTATGCTCCCATTCCAGTTCCCGTTTTACGGTGAACTCAAGCAGACGGTTCGGATTAATTCCAATGGGTACCTGTCGTTCGGCTGGTCTGGAAGTGAGTGGAATAACGCTCCCATCCCTGGCGCAGGTTTCCCCAACTACCTCATCTGCGCTTTTTGGGACGACTTAAAACCGCTGGGCTGGGACAACGGCTACGACTGGGGCTCGGTGTATTACCAGGCCGACCCCGCCAACGATCGCTTCATCATCCAGTATGAAAACGTTTCGCACTTCCACCTGAACACTCCAGTCAACCCCGAAACCTTTCAGATTATACTTTATCAGAACGGCGAGATTGTGATGCAGTACGAGTCACTGTCGCTGTCCAGCCAGTGTACTGTGGGGCTGGAAAACAACGATGGCTCAGTGGGGCTCGAGGTTGTTTTCAACGACACCTATCTTCATAATGGCCTTGCAATCCGGCTGTATGTGCCGGTGCTTCCAGACTGGCTGGACGTTACTCCCCAGGAAGCGGTTGTGGCGCCGGGCGAGTCGGTGGCGCTTGTTCTCGACATCGATGCGACGGACATGCCGGACGGCCCGAATGCACGCCAGGTGAACATCGTTTGCGATGACCCGAACAACTCTTTGATTGAAGTGCCGGTGGTGCTCAATGTTGCCACGCCTGTGTTCGGCCCTGTGCCCGACCTGCTGGATTTCGGACAGGTTCCGGTGTATGTCGAGCAGACACTCGATTTCTCCGTGCACAATACCGGGGGTGGAGTTCTTACGGGGATGCTGTATTGCCCCGAGCCGTTCGCGATGCAAACCGAAAGCGGCCCCTGCGACAGTCTTTCATTCGCTCTTTCAGCCGGAGACTCCCTGATTGCGCCGGTGAGCTTCACTTCGGTGGAAGCCATCCCCTACGTCGGCAATCTGGTGGCGATAATCGAGGGCGGCGAATCACATGACGTGCCTCTGGTCGGCGAGGGTTACTGGCTGCCGTGCATAGACCTGCAGCCGGCTGCCATCGAGCTTTCACTGGCTTCCAACACCGATTCGCTCATCTGGCTACAGGTGGGCAACACAGGCACAGGCACTCTCGAATACTCGCTCACTATATCCTATCCTCTATCACGCGACAGCGTTACGCTTATGGAAGTGGACTTCGATGAGTGCATACCAGATACTTGGACGATTGTTGACGGTGGCAACTCCGCAGACACATGGGAGTGCGTGGCAGACTACAATGGCCAGAACCTCGACGGTACGCCTTTCGCGTTTGTCAACAGTGACGCAGCCGGCAACAGCCTGCTCGATGAGATGATGATCTCGCCGATGTTCAATGTGGCGTCAGCGCAGGGACTGTACCTCGAATTCGACCACTTCTTCTACGAATATGACCAGGGAGGCGACGAGACAGGCGATGTGGACGTCTGGAACGGGGTGTACTGGCAGAACGTGTATCGCAGCAACGGCAGCGCAGGTACCTGGAATAATCCACAGCATGTGGTGCTGAACATACTCGATCACGTCAATGGCGAGCTGCGCTTTCGTTTTCATTATTATAACGCGCAGTGGGACTGGTATTGGGCCGTTGACAATGTCAAGCTCTGGGGATATTGCAGTCCGGCGCTCAACTGGGTAACCATCAACGACGGTACCGCTTACACCGACTCGGTACCCATGAACCAGCCGCCCAATGACCTCATGCTTCGATTCAACGCGCAAGATCTCGACCCCGGCGTATATCAGTCGGAACTGCGTTTTGCCAGCAACGACCCGGTCAATCCAGTGTCGGTGTTGCCCGTTACGCTCACCGTTACCACCAGCGGCATTCGACCCCAGAATATCGCCATCGAGGTGATGATGCCGGATGTGCAATTGAGCTGGGATGCCGTGCATGGCGTTGACTATTTCCGTGTCTTTGCCGCTCCTGACGCGCAAGGCCCCTGGAACGAGGTTTTTGCCGGGGCGTTACCCACCGTTGACGGGCGTGTTTATTGGAGCGAGCCGCTTTCGGGAAACAAGTGCTATTACCGAGTCACGGCGGTGTTTTCTGAGTGACAGGGGCGCCGCTCCTGAACCCTTGAAAAGCTCACTTCGCACACGACTAAACAAACTTTTTGCAAAAAGTTTGATCAAAAACTCTTGCGGAAACTTCGTTTCCTATGTACAAAGAAATATTCAGTTGTAATTTTGTACACAGGATACGTAGTATCCGTTAAAAGTTTTCGGTCTCGCCTTTTACAAAAGGCGAGCGGGGTTCAGGGCGACGCCCCTGCCTCTTAGGGAGATATGAATGAAATCACGAATTGTCTGGCTGCTGACAGCCATGTTCGTCGTTTCCGCGCTCTGTGCGCAGACACCGCGCAATATCATTGTGATGATTGCCGACGGTTGCGGCTTCGAGCATGTCCGCGCACTCAACTATTACGAATTTGGCCGCGACAGCTTGCTCGTGTTCCAGTCGTTCCCCGTGCAACTGGCTGTGAGCACCTACTCGATGGACACCGCCGCCGCTTACGATCCGGTTGCCATCAGGCGGGAAGCAGACGCGGTTCTGGATGACCCCACCGATTCCGCTGCCTCGGGCACGACGCTCTCTACCGGCGTGAAAACCTGGAACCACTACATCGGGCTGGATGCCTGGCGCCGTCCGTTGCAACACCTCAGCGAGCGTGGCTATGAACAGAGCAAGGCTGTGGGGCTGGTCACCACGATGGTGTTCGGCCATGCGACGCCGGCGACATTCGCCGTTCACAACGCGAACCGCAGGGACTATCTCGGCATCGCCAGACAATTGCTTACCGAGTCCAATGTGCGCGTGCTCATGGGCTGTGGCAATCCTGCCGTCCTTGCCGCCGACAGCACAGACTACAAGCCCCGTGACTTCCGCTATGCCGGCGGACGCGAGACCTGGGAGTCCGTTCTGGCGAGTACGCCCATGGCCGACTGCGACAACGACGGCATTGGCGATTCCTGGGAGGTCGTCTTCAGCCGCGAGGCTTTTCTCGCCCTCGCCGACGGCGACACGCCCGTCCGTGTACTTGGCGTTCCAATGGCTGGCAAAACCACGCAACAGCAGCGCGAAGGCGACCCCGAGGCCGACGCCTTTGCCGTGCCGTTCACGCAAGGAGTGCCTTCACTGGCCGAGATGACAAACGCCGCGCTCAATGTCCTCGACGACGACCCCGACGGCTTCTTTCTGATGGTCGAGGGCGGGGCGATTGACAAGGCGTCTCATAAGAACTGGGCGGGACGCACCATCGAGGAAACACGCGACTTTCACCAGGCAGTGCAGGCGGTATTGGAGTGGGTCGAGACGCACGGCGGCTGGAACGAGACGCTGGTGATAGTCACCGCCGACCACGAATGCGGCGGACTGGTCGGTCCTGGTTCGGTGTGTGAGGACAACGACGTGCGTTTGTTTCCGGTCGAGAACCGCGGCGCGGGCAACATGCCGGGCATGGACTGGCTGACAGACCACCACACCAACTTTCTGGTACCGTTCTATGCAAGGGGAGCCGGCAGCGAACGCTTTGGCGCGCATGTCATTGGCAATGACCCTGAGCATGGGCCGTACATCGACAACACATCCATCGGGCGCACTCTGCACGAGCTATGGGGCGGCTGGAACCAGCCCGAGCTCAAACCCGGCGCTGCGCCACATCCCGACAGCTTCGAATAGAAAAAAGCCCTCCGATATGGAGGGCTTTATGTGGTATCCCCTAGGGGAATCGAACCCCTGTTGCCGGACTGAGAATCCGGAGTCCTAGGCCACTAGACGAAGGGGACAGAAATCGAAACAAGCTGCATTGCAGCCGGCCAAAATTGGCGACCCCTAGGGGAATCGAACCCCTGTTGCCAGAATGAAAATCTGGAGTCCTGGTCCACTAGACGAAGGGGTCGTCTTAGTATGTTCGACATATTTTCGGGGTGGGAAAAGCTGTCAACAAAATGTTGACACTCAGCCCGAAAATGGCGAGCTTCCATATATGAAGCACACCACATGAGAAATGGCGAGCCCCTACAAGAGGTCACCATAAAAATGGCGAGCCTGGATGGATTCGAACCATCGGCTCTCTGCTTAAAAGGCAGATACTCTACCACTGAGTTACAGGCCCCGCCGGAAATGTCCGTCGCCATAACCAATCATGACCGAGAGTTTTCGATCAGTGCCGGATGGCGGACTTCACGCTATGTGAGCGTCAAAATAGGAAGGCGCCAAAACGGTGTCAATCTGTTTTTTGGCGGGTTGAGCACACAAAAGGGTTGCCTGTCACCGGCGCTTCGTGTTGCATGACACGAAAGGAGAAACACTATGCGCCGATCATCCAAGCAAATGATGCTCGAAAACGCCATACTGAAACGGATCGACGGCAAAGCGAAGCAGGCCACAGAATGGCTTTTCGCCAACGACGAACTGCAAGTTTTACAGGAATATGCCAACATCGTTTCCATCAAGCGGCTCGGATTCAACGACCACGGGCCGGTTCACATGCGCAAGGCCATGCTGAACGCGCTCATCATGTTCGGCCTGCTGGCCGACGCCAACATCAAGTTCAACCTGGAACGCGAGGGACTGGCCAGGCGCGATGACTGCCTTGTCGCTGTGCTCACCGCCAGCCTGCTGCACGACATCGGCATGACTGTCGCCCGCGAAAACCACGAGCACATGAGCGTCCAGCTTGGCATGCCCTTCATCGAAGAACTGCTCAAGCTGCTCTATCCCGACGATCTTATCAAGCACATCGTGCTGCGCTCGCTGGTGATAGAGGGCATCATCGGCCACATGGCCACCCAGCGCATCCACACGCTCGAAGCGGGCCTGGTGCTCATCGGTGACGGTTGCGACATCGAAAAAGGCCGCGCGCGCATACCGTCCATCCTCATGAAGAAACCACGAGTGGGCGACATCCACCGCTACTCTGCCGGCAGCATCGAGAAGATGCGCATCATCAAGGGCGAGGAGAAGCCGATACGCATCGAGGTCGAGATGGCCGAGAGCGCCGGGTTCTTCCAGGTGGAGGAGGTGCTGTACCCCAAGATCGCCTCGAGTCCCGTGAAGCCCTACATAGAGCTATACGCCGGCGTGACGGGCAAGGACATGCTGCGGTATCTGTAGAGCGAAACATCTTGACAAACCCGCCGTTGCCATTATGCATATTAAATATCAAGTATTAACCGAATTAACCACACATAGGGGCTACCATGAAGCAACTCCTCGTTCTTGCCGTTCTTCTGACCGCCACGCTCTGTCACGCACAGTGGAGTGATGACCCTCTCGTCAACAACGCCATCTGCACACTAACCGGTGACCAGGCCATTCCCAAGGTTGCTGCCTGCCCCGACGGCAGCAACTACATCGCCTGGTTCGACCATTCAACCGGCAATTTCAACGTGCGCCTGCAATTACTCGATTACCAGGGCAACCCGCAGTGGGCCGACAACGGCATTCTCGTAAGCGACCATCCGCAGATGTCATGGCTCACCGACTGGGACATGCGCACCGACTCGCAAGGCAACGCTATCCTCGCTTTTCAGGATATTCGTTTGAACGACAATCCCGACATGTTCGTTTATAAGATCGCCCCTGACGGCAGTTTCCTCTGGGGCGCCGATGGCGTGGCGCTCACTGATGATGACGAGTCGAACTCGGTTGCGCAACTGGCTGTCACCGACGCCGACAATGTCATCGTTTGCTGGCTGACTGAAACAGTCGTGCGAGTACAAAAAATTTCGGCGGACGGCATTCCGCAACTCGCAACGCCACTGACGCTCGGGGACGCTTCCGACATGCACACTCGTCCGCAGGTGATAGCCACGGCAGGTGACACTTTCATCCTCAAGTATTTCAAGGACACCGGTGTGCAGGAGCTCCTTCAGTTCACTCTTTTCGCCCAGAAATACGATACCGACGTAGCGCCGGTGTGGACAGGCGAGGTTGCATTGACGACGCAGGGTGGCATCAGCGGGTGGTCGCTGGGGCTACCGCTGGTAAACGACGGCCAGGACGGTTTGTGGACAGCCTGGTACGACGACCATGACGCGAATATGATTGAACAGGCGTTTGTGCAACACCTCGCGGCAGATGGAACGCTCAGCTTTGCCGATGGAGGTGTCCTGCTGTCCACAAACGCAGGCAACCAACTGTATATGCCCTCGATAACCCTCGCACCAGATGGCGTTTACGCTTTCTGGATGGAGACTGATTACGATCAAATCAACTCGGGAATCACCGGTCAGCTCGTCGCGGATGACGGCTCGCTGCAGTGGAGCGACACTGGCGTGGCGCTGTTGCCCATCGGGGATCAGGAGGTCTATCCCGTCGGGGCGCAGACTATTGACGGAGAGGCAGTGATGGTTTTCCGCGATGACACCTCCAGCTACCACATCAAGGCGATGCGTGTTGACGCCGCCGGCAACTTTGTCTGGCCCACGCCGATAAGCGACATCAGCCTGGCGGCCAGCGTAAAAAATCTGGCATTCATGAGCGGTACCAACAACCAGCAATGGGTTGTCGCATGGGGTGACAACCGCAACGGCGACGCCAACGCCGACATCTATGCCCAGAACCTCAACGCCGACGGCACTCTCGGCCCGACGCAGTCGGTATCAGACGACCCGCCGCCGCTGCCTGTGTTGTCCGCCTCGCCCAACCCATTCAACCCCGAGACGACGCTGCGGTTTTCGTTAACCCAGCCGGGGCAGGCGCGTCTGGATATCTTCAATGTCCGTGGCAGGCGCGTGGCCACGCTGCTGGATGAACCTTTCCCCGCCGGTTCTCACTCCGTCACCTGGGAGGCCTGTGGCCTCGCATCCGGCGTATACCTCGCCCGGTTGACCACACCCGCCGGGGTGAGCGCAACGAAGCTGCTGTTGCTGAAATAAGGGCAAATGACGCCTGCGGCTCTGTCCTTTTTCCTTGACAGAGCAACTTGCCACTGCGCAATTGGCGCAACTTTGCACAAAGGAGGCCATCATGGCCGTGAATCTCGACAAAGAAAAATGCATCGGTTGCGCCGCTTGCGTGGACACCTGCCCCGTCGAAGCACTCGAAATGGACGGCGACAAAGTCAAGGTTGACGAAGACGCCTGCGTTGACTGCGGCGCCTGCGTCGATTCCTGCCCCGTCGAAGCCCTCTCGATGTAATACCGGCGATAGAATTGTTTTTAAGACCTGCTCACGCAGGTCTTTTTTTTTTGCGGATACTGCGTATCCATATGTACAGATAGCATATTCTGCTAACACAAGGATGCATTAGCATCCGCCAAGAGTTTTTGGTCTCACCTTTTTGCAAAAAGGTGAGCGGGGTTCAGGGGCGGCGCCCCTGTCTTATTTGTTCAGCTCCCGCAGCAGGCGCTGGCACAGCTCCGCTTCGGCGCGGCGGCGGGCGTCGGCCACAGACACCGACGAAAACGCCTCCACCTGTCCCGTGCGCCACATGCCGGCGGTTACGCCGGCGGGCGCTTGCAGCAGCAAGCTCCCTTCGAGCACACACACATAGCCGCCCAATGAGTGCACGCCCTCATGGACGGTGTGCACCGTGAGGTTCAGCCGCCAGTCCGCCTGCGGGTCGCTGACGAAAACATGCCCGCGCCTCTCGAACACTGCCTGCACAGCGGCTACGTCGCCCAGGTTGCTCTCCATCCATGTACGTCGGCGACCAGCCACGCTCACGCGAAACGAGGCGGTTTCGCCAGCGGCCAGCTTGAGAACGAAGGTGCGCAGCGCTCGGTGATGCTCCAGTCCGCCGGGGACGAGGCTGTCGAGCAGGAAAACGCGGCTGGCCCAGTCACCCTGCGCCGGTTGCCGAATCTCGAATCGCGCCCAGCCTTTGGCGTCGGTGCTGGCGTCATAGTTCTTTCCGCCGCCTGTCAGTTGCACAGGGATGCCGGCCAGCGGTAGGGGTTCGTCGGCGTCGATGTACACCCGGATGCTCACAATCAGGTTTTCGCCCTCGCGCAAGGTGACATCGCCGGGCTGGGCGACAATGAGCCGAGCCGGCCCATGCTGCACAGCGAGGGACAGGCTGTCGGGGAGAGCGGCTGCATCCGGCGGCAGCACAAAGACCCCCAGCGCCGCGTTGATGGCCTCGGATAGTCTGCGTAGCGCGGCTGTGGCATCGGTGGCCAGCAGGCTGTGGTGGCCTGCCAGCAACCTTCTACAGTGCGCAGCCGCCTTTGCCGACCATGCCGCGACCTCGGCCTCGCAGGCAGCTTCTGATAGAATCGCTCTGGCCATGAAGCGACGGGCTTCGACCTTGCGAAGAACGGTGACTTCGGCGGCGTCCGCCAGCGAGCGCCCCAGTGCGGCAGGCGGGGCAGTGTCGTCCCAGGGCAGAGAGGGCAGGGCGGAGAACCACAGCGCCTGCCGTTGCCCAGTGAGCCGTTGCTCGAGTTCGCGCGCCAGCATGTCTCTGGCTTGCACGGTGGCGCGCTCGGGGCCGCCCGCCTCGGCGGTGACGACAATGTCGGCGGCGCTCAGGGTGGTCAGCAGCAGCAACAGGCAAATGATCATAGAAGATTGAAGCTGAAGCGGTCGGAGAGGTTGGCCTGCGCCTCGTCAAGAGGCTGCTCGTGCATATTGCGCGAGACATCCGTGAACAGGAAGTAGTCGCCGCGCCTGGTGATGACAATTTGCTCGCCGTCGCTGCCTGCCGAGGCGTTCACCTGCCCAGATACCTTGTGAATTCGGCAGCGTCCGCCCTCGGTCAGCCAGATAAACACCGTGTTGAGCAGCGACTGGTTGTAGGAGCGTTTGTCCGGGTTGTCGAGCAGTTCGGGATCGAGAATCTTCTGTAGCCCGAAGTGGATGCCCCCCTCGAAATGACGCAGAGAAAACACCATGCTGCCGGCGAGGTCGAACCAGGCGACATCGCCCAGCGGCAGTTCTTCGATGCGCGTTTTGTCGTCGGCAAAGGTGCCGTTGGTGGTGTTGAGGTCTGTGAGGCGGTTGCGGATGAAGTCGATGGCGGCGTGCTTGCCCGACACAAAGCTGCTTTGCAGGATGATGTCGTTGTCATCGTCGCGGCCCAGGGTGATGCGTGGCCCCGTGAAGAGAACGTAGTTGCGCAGGCTGTAATTGTCGAGGATAACGAGGCGCTCGTGGCCGCCTTCGGGTTCGGGGGACGAAGGCTCATCGTCCATTTGGCAACGCACGGCCCGCTCCACTGGTTCACCGGCTCGCACCTGTTCGAGCAATATGCGCTTGCGGCGTTGCAGCGAGGTGACTCGTTCCACGCTTTCAAGCTCGAGGGCAAGCTCGATGACGCAGTCGAACGCGGCGATGAGGGTTTGCTCGTCCACGGCGTCTGCCAGCCTCTGTTCGAGCAGTTTGCGCCAGCCGGCCTCGATCTCCTGGAGTACCTCCTGGCGCAACGTCGTGAGCTGCTCACGAGTGAACGCGCCGCCGCGATTGTCATCGAGGCGGGCACCGAGAAAGCTGTGAAAGCGTCCCAGTTCACGCAGTCGCGCCTGGCCGTCGGGAGCGTTCAGCAGCGCGTTATATTGGCGCATTATGTCGATGAAGTCGCGGCGATGCCGGTCTTCGAGCACCTTCTCGAAGCGAGCGCCGATGGTTTCGATGTCCGGGGAGAGACTGCTCAGTTCCTTCCAGGGCGAGGCTGCAAGGTGACGGAACCCGGCCAGTCGCTCATAGAGAGCCATAATCTTGCGTTCGTCCACCCTGTCACGGGGCAGCGAGAGCCAGTCGTACATCTTCTTCAGCTCTGCGAAGTCCTTATCGAGAAAAGCGAGAGCCTCGTCCCAGCGTTCGCGCTCATCGAGGAACGCCTGATAGCGGCGGGAGTAGGTGTATTGTCGCAGGGGTTTGTACAGGGCGGCGAAGTCGTTGAGAATACCGGCCATCACGCGCAGTGACGGCGAGGGCTTGCCCTGCTCTGTATCGAGCCGCTCGCGCTGCCGGGCATAAATCTGCTCGATGAAGCTTTGCAGGTGCGCCATCAGGCTGTCCCATGTCGCCGGGTCAGACTTGAGCGTGGCCTCGTGAACGTGCAGCAGGGCGCGTATTTGCAATGACAGCGCCGCTGTCGCCGCCTCCGGCGGGGTTTTCAGCAATGTTTGCAATCGTTGTCGCGTGTCGCCAACGGCCTGGTGCTGACGGATTCGCTCCTGATAGGCTCGCGCCAGGCGGGAGTTCTCTTCGGCCAGCAACCCTATGGCCTGGTTCAGCAGGTCATAGTGTTTGCCCACGGCAACGTCATCGTGGATGTGGTCTTCGATGAAGTTGAGCGCGGCGTTGAGATAGGTGGTCTCGTATTTCTGGCGCAGCGTGTGCACGGACTCATCTTCGAAGCGGCTGTGCTGCATGCGGTAGTGGCAGCGGTAGATGTCCAGTAGCGCCGCCGTGAGCATAGCTGCCCGCGAAAACCCGCTGCGTGAGAGCGCCTGGGCGTATTTGTGTTGCGCTTCCTCCAGCCACTGGCGGTTGGTGGCCGCCCCTCCCAGAATGGCGTGCAACACGCGCTTTTTGTCGTCCCACCGTGCAACGTGCTCGGCCACATCCTTCTGCGCCTGCCTGCGCAACGCCGACAGCCGAATAAACTGTTTTATCATGTCATAACCTCATGTGTGAAATGCGCGGAGCGATTGACTGTGTTCTTCAACAAGCTTCGCAACAATAGTATAGATACCGGCGTTCTGGTGGCAAGTCTTTCTTTCTATATGATATAAGCCGAACTATGCAAACACATACCAGGCGAGATATGCCAGGTCGAGCCCCAGGGCGACTGCGAGCGCCGCTGTTCCCTTGTAGCCATGACTTAGAACGTTCACCAGCCCCACGGCCAGCAGCGAGGCAACAAACAGGGCGATCAGCGTCCACACGGGCGGGTTGTGCCGCTGCGTCTGCTCGCTGTCGAAGCGACTGAGCGTAACGCCGGTGGCGATGTCTTCCAGTCCCAGCCGAACGCTGAGCGTGGTCAGCGGTTTGCCCAGGCGATGATGGCGAAGCAGCGCCACCTCTCCCCAGACGCGATGCGTGGGCCCCGAGAACCCGCCAGGCCGCGACCCGCCCTCGAAGGCGGGGTCGTCCTGGAGGCGCAGCAGTTCTTGGTGGCTGCGAGCCAGTTGCGCCTGGTCGGAAAGACGGATGCCTGCGGCGGTGAACGCGGCGCCCAAATGCCAGGCGAAATCGACGCCGGCGCCAAGCGAATCGAGGCGCACAACCGCGTCTGTGGGCAGATGCCCGACAAAGCGGCCCGCGGCCAGCTCGGCGGCGGGAGCAATCAGTTGTCTGGCAGATTGAGCGGACAAAGACGCGGCAAGAAAGACAATGGGCAGCAACAGGCGGATTCGCATCGCACCTCCACAGGGGATTTGCCAAAAGTTGCCGGATGAGCGGTCGGATGTCAAGCTTCATGGAGTTGCCGGAAGCCGATTTCTCGAAAATTAACTTGCCAACTTGCCCGCCGGGCCGGAATTGTTCACCAGAGAGGATAATGGCATGAGTGTGTTTGAACCGGGGCTTGTACGTCGCATACCTTTGTTTGGCGATAAAGCCGAATGCCTGAAGCGCATGGTCGGCTGGTTGCACGAGAAAAAGGCGCTCGACAGCCGCCGCGCCTTCTTGCAAGACCTGATGGCGCGTGAACGGATTATGCCCACCGGCGTTGGACGGGGAGTGGCGATGCCGCACGCACGTAGCGCGGCAGCGCAGAGGTTCTGCGTTGCTGTATGTGTGCTGGAGCAGCCGCTGGACTGGCAATCGCTGGACGGCAAGCCGGTGCGCATCGTCATTCTGGCGGCTGTGCCCAATGATGCCGGCGACAGATATATGCGGTTCATGCAGCAGGTCTCGGAATTCTGTCGTCACGAAGAGAACCGCAAAGCGTTATTGCTGGCAGAAACAGACGATACCACGCTCGACATTCTGACACGAATGGAAACTGACAAGAGGTGAATATGACGCGAACAATCATTGCGGCGCTGTTGCTGGCCATGCTGGTCATGCCGCTGGCCGCCATCCATGACGATGCGGGAACAACCGGCTTCAACTTTCTCAAAGTGACATACTCGGCCCGTGCGGCCGCCATGGGCAACGCCTATACCGGCCTGTCCAACGATGCCGACGCCGTGTTCTTCAATCCCGCAGGGCTCGTCGAGGCGCAGAGCAGCGAACTGGCCACCAGCTATCTGCACTATTTCGACGGCTTCCAGGGCGGTTCGCTCTCGTTTTTGCTGGCGCGCAACCCCAGGTTTCGTACAGCCGTGTTCACCAAGTTTCTCACCCGTGGCGACATCACCCGCACAGTCGTGGACGATGCCGGCAACTATGCCGGTGAGGACGGCACCTACGCCGCCTCGAACATCGAGGCCGGGTTGAGCGTCGCCTTTGTGCTCAACGACGTCATCAACCTCGGCCTGAACGCCAAGTTCATCCGCGAGAGCATCGACGGCAGTTCGGCCAGCGCCGCGCTGCTGGATGTGGGCATTCTTCACCAGACCACCAACGAGAACCTCAAGCTGGGCCTGGTCATGCGCAACCTCGGCACACAGCTTTCCTATTTCTCCGACGCCGAATATGACGAGGGTATGCCGCTGCTTGTCGAGGTGGGGTTCAGCTATCAGCCCACAGAAAAGCTGCTGGCCAATCTGGACATCTACAAGCCCATGGCTTCAGACTTCAGCGGGCGGCTGGGCGTCGAGTATCGCATTCACCAGTTGCTTGACCTGCGCGGCGGCTATAACACCGACTCGAACGATTGGCGCACCGGTGGCGGCGCCGATTTCCTGGCCGGTATTTCAATGGGTTTTGGCGTTCACTGGCGTAACTACGTCATCGACTACGCCGCGTCGTCCTATGGTGACCTGGGACTGGTTCACCAGTTCTCTATTCGCTACTCGCTACGGTAACGCGTTCGGGTTGACGGCGAATCTTGAGGTCTCAGGCTTGCCTGGCAAGCAGGGCGGGCAGTAAACCGGCGACGTAGAGCGGCAGATTCACGAAATTTCCGTCACGATGAAAATTTCGTGGTGATAGCCTGCAATGCCAGCGGGGCTGGTATTTCTCCACATAGACCCGCAAGCTCTTTTTCCTTCTGTCCAGACCACTTTTCACCTCTACAGGGACAATGCTGTCCGTGACCGTTAACAGGAAGTCAATCTCGGCTGTGTTGCCGGAAGTCCAGTAATAAAGCTCGGGGATGCCCTGCGCCATGAGCTGGGTGGCCACGAAATTCTCGGTGAAGGCGCCGTTGTAGCGAGCGAACAACTCGCCCGGATCGGTGATTAGGGTTAAAGATAGCTGTAACATGGCTCCCAACAGACCGCAGTCCAACAGATAGAGCTTGAACTTGCTGCGGTCGGCATAGCCGGCGAGCGGTAACTTTGGGGTGGAAGTATTGTAGATGACGTGAGCCAGCCCGGCGTTTCGCAGCCATTCGATTGTCTGTTCGTAATCAGTAGCACGGCCACCCTTGCGGGCTTTGCTGTATTGGAACTTCTTGTTCTCTCTTGCCAATTGTCCCGGGATGGAGCGCCACACTTCCGATGTCCTGACTGCCTGGGAGGAGGTGGCGTATTTAGAGAAATCGTGGGTATAGGCTTCGAGAAGATTGGCCTGAATATCCCTGGCTTGCCCTGTATCTTGAAAGTCGAAGTAAGTTTGTACAACCTCGGGCATCCCCCCCAGATACAGATAGTACTTGAGTTGGCGAAGGAGGCTGTTGTGGAGCGCGTCGGGCAGTGGTTCCATGTTTTCTTTGCTGCGAAGATGGTTGACCACATGATCTTCTCCAGCTGCCGCAAGATATTCCAGGAAGGTCATGGGGTAAAGCGCCAGAAAATCCAGCTTGCCCACGGGGAAACTGCTCTGTAGCCCGATATTGACGCCCACCAGCGAGCCGGCGGCGATGATGTGATACTGAGGCGTCTGTTCGTAGAAATATTTCAAACTGGTAACGGCTTCGGGCACGGTTTGTACTTCATCCAGAAACAGAAGGGTGGTCTCCGGCTGCACAGGCCGGCCTTGCAGCAAGCCTATATCTTCCAGAATGCGCCGAGGATTTTTGTCGGGTTGGAACAGGGTCGCATAGTCTGGGTTCCGTTCTAAATTCAAGTAGATGCAGTCCTTGTATTCAGCTTCTCCGAAGGCCTTAACGATAAATGTCTTGCCAACCTGACGCGCTCCTTGCAGCAGCAATGGTTTTCGCTTGGGATTGGTCTTCCAGCGCAATAGATTTCTGTAGATATCTCGTTTCACAATTCCTCCTGTCTCTGGGAGAAGCTGTAATATCTATGAAAAAATGTCAACAATAAAACATAATTCATATGAATTAGTGTATTTATCGGCGAATCATCCTATGATAAAATGTGATGCCGATGTGGTATTGTGTTGCTTTGTGTTGGACTGCTTTTGATGCTCGTTGTGCAATCCTGCCACCTGTCTGACGTGTATTATATGGGATGCCCTCGCAAAGCGGCATGGAATCCCTCTTGATACCTGCATTCACCACGAGGCCTTCTTCTTATGTAGCGGTTTGCTGGAGAACAAATGAAAAAAGCAGTGGACAACTATTTACTGAGCTTCATGTTGTCGCACACAGAATCGAGCTGAACGGGAGGTTCTTTCTTGGCTCGTGATATGCTGCTTGAAATCGGGGTCGAAGAAATTCCGGCCGGATACATCGCCGGAGCCGCCAGGCAACTGAACAGCTACGTCACCAACCTCATCAGCGACCACCACCTCGAACACGGCGAAATATCCCTATACACCACTCCGCGCCGCTTCGCCATTCTCGTTCGCGATTTACAGGAGCGTCAGGCCGACCAGACCATCCAGCGCCAGGGGCCGGCACACAACATCGCCTACGATGCCGCCGGCAACCTGACAAAGGCCGGCCAGGGCTTCTTGCGCGGCGCAGGCGCTACCGCCGCCGACGTGTTCATCAAAGAGACCCCCAAAGGGCGATACATTGCCGTGAAAGTGCACAAGCCAGGCCGCGCTACGCCCGACATCCTGCGCGAAGGGCTGCCGGGTGTCATCGGCGCGATGAGCTTTCCCAAGTCGATGCGCTGGAACCGGCGCGAGCTGCTTTTCGCCCGCCCCATCCGCTGGATAGTGGCGCTGTGGGGCGCAGACGTGCTCGAAACAACCATCGCCGATCTGCCTGCCACTCGCGTCTCGCAGGGCAACCGCTGGGTGTCGCTCGACCACCCGGTAGAGATTGCCGCGCCGTCCGCTTACGTCGAGGCATTGCGCGAGGCGAAAGCGCTGGCCGACCGCGACGAGCGCCGCCGCCGCATTGCCACGCAGCTCGACGAGTTGTTTTCCGATAGCGATCTGCGTGTGCAGCCAGACGAGCGACTGCTGGACACCGTCACCGACCTGGTCGAGTGGCCCACCGCCGTGGCCGCCGCGTTCGACCCCGCATATCTCGACCTGCCCGACCGCGTCATCGTGAGCACGCTGTCGGAGCACCAGAAATATTTCGCCGTCCGCCGCGACGGTACGCTCACCCACCACTTCGCTTTCATCAGCAATGGCGACCCCGCTTGCAGTGACATCATTCGCCAGGGCAACGAGAAGGTGGTTCACGCTCGCCTGGCCGACGCCAAATTCTTCTGGGACGAAGACCGCAAGCAGCCGCTGGTCGACTTCGTGCCCCGCCTGGCAGAGGTGACTTTTCAGTCGAAGCTGGGCAGTGTGCTGGCTAAAACCGAGCGCATAGAGAAGCTTACCGGCTCGCTGGCCGCCAGTCTCGATTTGTCTGACGAAACCCGCGGCCATGCTCTGCGCGCCGCATATCTTTGCAAGGCAGACCTCGTCACCCACATGTTAGGCGAGAAAGAATTTACAAAATTACAGGGCTACATGGGCGAGATGTACGCCCGCGCCAGCGGCGAGCCAGCGCCTGTGGCTCTCGCTATCAGCGAGCACTACTGGAACGGTGACGAAGCCGACGCCCCCGGACTGCCCGGAGCGCTGGTGGCCATTGCCGACAAGCTCGACACAGTCTGCGGCATCTTCGGCGCGGGGATGATTCCCACCGGCTCGAAAGACCCCTTTGCACTGCGCCGCGCCGCCAACGGCATCCTGCGCATCATTGCGCGGCTGGAGCTGTCGTTTGACCTGTTTGCGCTGGTCGAAGAAGACTTCACGTTATTGGCTGACAAGCTGGACGACACCGCCAAAAGCCGAAGCCTTGTCCGCGACTTCCTCATCCAGCGCATCGAGTGGCTGCTGAAGGAAAACGGCATCGACTACGACGTGATTGCCAGCGTCATGCACATCGACCTGGCAGACATCCCCGACTTGCTGCGCCGCGCCCGCGCCCTACAAAGCTTTCGCCGTCGCGAGGATTTCATCGGCCTGGCGCTGGGCTTCAAGCGTGTGAGCAACATCATCGCCGAGTCCGCCGACGAAACCGCCGTTGACGAGTCGCTGCTGGCCGAGCCGGCCGAGCGAGCGCTGTTCGCAGGCGCCGCCGACCTCGAGCGCGACATCGACGACCACCTCGAAAAGCATGACTATGACGCCGTGCTCGAAGACTTGACCCGATTCCGCGCCACAATTGACCGCTTCTTCGACGACGTGCTGGTCAACTGCGAGGACGAGGCGCTACGCCGCAACCGCTATAGTCTGCTACGCCGCATCCGCGCCCTCTTTCTGCGCGTGGCCGACCTCGCCCGACTGGTCGTCGATGGTGAATAATATCTGGGAGAGAGCATGAATATCATTGCGAGCATGAAAGAAAAAGCCAAAGCGATTCAGGGTACGGTTGTGCTGCCCGAAGCCTGGGACGTGCGCACCCTTGCGGCAGCCCGCATTCTGCTGGATGAAGGCACATGCAAGGTTATCCTGGTGGGAGACCCCATCACCGTGATGCAGGATGCCGCCGCCAATGACATCACCACCGAGGGCTTCGAGGTGTGGGCGCCTGACTGTCACCCCGACATCGAGAAGTTTGCCGACTATCTGTTCGAGCGCCGCAAAGCCAAGGGCATGAGCCGCGATGAGGCCGCCGAGCTGGTGCGGCGTCCGCTGTATTTTGGAGTGAGCCTGGTGCATTTCGGTATCGTGGGCGGCATGGTGGCCGGTGCCGCCAGCACCACCGCCGATGTGTTGCGCGTAGCGCTGCACATAGTGGGCGTTACGCCGGGGCTAAAGACCGTCTCGTCCAGCTTCATTATGGTGGTGCCTGATACGGAAGAGGGCGACGACCGCGTGTTCTTGTTCGCCGACTGCGCAGTGGTGCCCGTGCCCACCGCCGAGCAGCTCGCCGACATTGCCCAGAGCACGGCTCTCACATGTCGCCAACTGCTGGGAGAGGAACCCCGCGTGGCCCTGCTGAGTTTTGCCACTCGCGGCAGCTCCGAGCACGAACTGGTGGACAAAGTTCGCCAGGCAAAGGCCATTCTCGAAGAGCGTGGCATCGACTTCGCCGTCGATGGCGAACTGCAAGCCGACGCGGCCATCGTGCCATCCATTGGCGAGCGCAAAGCGCCCGACAGCCCAGTGGCCGGCAAGGCCAACGTTCTCATCTTTCCCGACCTCCAGTCGGGTAATATAGGCTATAAACTGGTGCAGCGCCTGGCCGGGGCCGAGGCCGTTGGCCCGGTCATTCAGGGCCTTGCCGCGCCGGTGTGCGATCTGTCGCGTGGGTGCTCGGTGGAGGACATCGCCAACACCGCCGTGCTCGTTGTACTCATGTCACAACGTTGACCAAAGAAAATAAAACAAACTACAAGAGGTGCTGTTATGGCCATCAAGTTAGCCAACCGCGCGCGCGCCATCAAGCCGTCGCCCACACTGAGCGTAATGCAGAAAGCCAAAGCGCTACAGGCGCAGGGGCTCGATGTCGTCAACTTTGGCGTGGGCGAGCCCGACTTCGACACGCCCGACTACATCAAGGAAGCAGGCAAGAAAGCCATTGACGATAATTTCACCCATTACACAGCCGCCAATGGCATCCCCGATCTACGTCGCGCCGTTGCCGACAAACTGAAGCGCGATAACGACCTCGACTATTCGCCGGATGACATCCTCATCTGTCCCGGTGCCAAGACCGCCATCATGCAGATGCTGATGACCGTGTGCGACATGCGTGACCAGGTGATGATCCCTACGCCCTACTGGGTTAGCTACATCTCGCAGGTGGAGCTGGTGGACTCGCTTCCTCTCATGCTGCCCACCTCGATCAAGACAGGCTTCAAAATTACGCCGGAGCAGCTCGAGGAAGCCATCCTCACCAACAGCACACCCAAAGTACTCATCCTCAACTCGCCCAACAACCCGACTGGCGTTGTCTATACCCGCGCCGAGCTCGAGGCGATTGCCCAGGTGTGTCTGGAGCACGACATCATTATCATCTCGGACGAGATATACGAAAAGCTGATCTACGATGGCGAAGAGCATGTTTCCATCGCCTCCATCTCACCCGAGGTGAAGGACATCAGCATCGTCATCAACGGCGTGAGCAAGGCGTATGCCATGACCGGCTGGCGTGTTGGCTACGCTGCCGGTCCCCGCGAGATCATCCAGCGGGCAGGCCGCATCCAGGGCCACCTCACGAGCTGTGTGAATTCGATTGCCCAGAAAGCGGCTGTCACCGCTCTCACCGAAGACGACGGCACTATCGAGGTGATGCGCCAGGAGTTCGAGCAGCGCCGCAACTACCTCATCGACCGACTGAACAAGATCAAGAATGTGAGCAGTTACCTGCCCAAGGGCGCGTTCTATTGCATGCCCAATATATCTTACTACCTCTTCAACAACCGCCGTGGCATCACCAACTCGGTCGAGCTGTGCGAGTATCTTATCGAGAACTACCGGGTGGCTGTCGTGCCAGGCCTTGCCTTTGGCGTGAACCGCTATGTGCGTTTCTCATACGCCAGCGGCATGGATCAGATTAAAGAGGGTCTAAAGCGGTTTGAAGAAGGGCTGTACAGCCTGCTGTAAACCTATGCGCCATTTGCGGGATGAAGCCAGAAGACGGCTGGAGGATAAGCGAGGCGGTCGCCTGCGATCCTGGTCGCTGTGGCTGCGCAATCTGCTGCTGCTGGCCATTGTGATCATTGTCATGCGTCATTTCGGCACACAGGCAGCGCCGGCGCAGGACACGGCAGACACCCCCGCCGAATATTCCCAGGAGGTATCTCCATGAGTCTGGTCATTGTAGGCTCGGTTGCGCTGGACAGCGTGAAAACACCGTTTGGAGAGGTTGACGAAGCTCTCGGCGGCTCTGCCATGTACGCCTCGATGGCGGCGAAGAACTTTTGCCGCACTCGCATTGTCGGCGTTGTGGGCGAGGATTTCCCCCAGCAGCATCTCGACCTGCTGGCCAGTCACGGCATCGATGCCCAGGGCCTCGCACGCGTGCCCGGGCGCACATTCCGCTGGACGGGAGCCTACAGCGACCTCAACGTCGCCGAAACGCTCGACACCCAGCTAAACGTTTTCGCCAGCTTCAAGCCGGAACTGCCGGACAGCTATCGCAAAGTGCCCATCGTCTTTCTGGGAAACATCGACCCATCCTTGCAGATGCGGGTTCTCGGCCAGGCCACCGGCGCTCAGACAATCGCGCTGGACACGATGAACTTCTGGATTTCCGGCGCCCGCGAAAAGTTGCTCGAAGTTATTCGCAAGGTGCATATCCTGTTTATCAACGAGGATGAACTGCGCCAGCTCACCGGTGAACGCAACCTCTTCGCCGCCGCTGCCCGCGTCCGTGAAATGGGCGCTCGCTGGATCGTGGTGAAGCAGGGCGAATATGGCGCTATGGCCGTCGGCCCGGACTTCCTCTTTTTTGCGCCGCCCTACCCGCTTGGCAAGGTCGTTGACCCCACAGGCGCGGGGGACAGCTTTGCCGGAGGCTGTCTGGGCGCCATCGCCGAGGCGGGTGGTCTGAGTCCGTCAGGCTTGCGCCGCGGTATGCTCTACGGCACTGTTATGGCGTCCTTCAACATCGAGAACTTCAGCCTCGACCGCCTGGCGACAGTGGATCGCACGGCCATCGACGCACGCTATGCAGAGCTTCTCTCGATCCTTCGCCTCGACAGTGGGAGTCTGTGACACACTTCGTTGACAACTGCTCCGCGTGAGCGTCCACGAAATGCGAAGTGTACACTCGGTGTACAACGCAGAATGGGCAGGTTTGTAATCGCCTGCTGCCAAAGGCGATAGCCGGTATTCATCGCGGATTGCCCTGATAATATTATTGCTATGTGCCCACAGGGGTTACGAAAATAACAAAAAACTTACAAAAAGTTAACAATTTCCTTGCCAAGCAATTGCGGGATGGCTACATTATCTTTGGGGACACCCACAGGGTGCACAGTAACCCACAGGGTGTGCAGCTATCTTCCAGGGGTTGCAGTTGAGACAAGTGAGAAGGAGCAGACGATGAGCAAGATGACCTATGCCGATTCCGGGGTCGATATCCGTGCCGGCGAAAACGCTGTGCAACGGATTAAGGCGAAGGTGCGCAGCACTTTTACGCCGGACGTGCTGACCGACATCGGCAGCTTCGGCGGTTTGTTCCGCTTCGACACCTCACGCTGGAGCGAACCGGTTCTGGTGAGCAGCGCCGACGGCGTTGGTACCAAGCTGTTGGTCGCCCGCATGGCCGGCCGTTTCGATACGGTTGGCCAGGATCTGGTGAACCACTGCGTCAACGACATCTTCGCTCAGGGCGCTCATCCGCTCTTCTTTCTCGATTACATTGGCGTTGGCCGCCTCGACCCTGACGTGATCGATCAGATCATCGAGGGACTGGCGATTGCCTGCCGCCAGAACGACATGGCGCTCATTGGCGGCGAGATGGCCGAGATGCCCGATGTATATCGCCCCGACGACTTCGACCTCGTGGGCACCATCGTGGGCGTGTGCGAGAAAGAGCGGCTGGTCACAGGCGCTACTGTCGTGCCTGGTGACGTCGTGGTTGGGTTTCCTTCCACAGGGTTGCACACCAACGGCTACACCCTGGCGCGCCGCATCGTTTTTGACCACGCAGGCCTTTCTGTCGATACTTACATCGACGACCTGGGCGCGACCATCGGCGAGGCGCTGCTGGCCGTGCATCGGTCATACTATCCACTTCTCAAATCATGGACGACACCTGTGCGCCTGCATGCGATGGCGCACATCACCGGTGGGGGCATCCCCGGCAATCTCAA